>DATAGO010000078.1:0-62304 GCA_036263675.1 Microvirga sp.
GGCGGGCGCGCCGCCCATGATCATCAGGGCGGCGGCGGTGAGAACGAGGCGCTTCATGATCTCTCCAATCTTGGCCGTCATCGCATCGACGGCTGCATTCTCGCATGAGGCGACGTCCTACGCATTGCGTCGGAATGCGCAAGCCGATGCGGCGGACGTCCTGGCGCCGCGCCGATTTGCGCGACGGCGCGTCTCCCGCCCCGCCCTAAAGTGATCTAGATAGCGGCCGGTGAGGCCGCCCGCCGATATGCAGGCCGGGCAGCTTTGTGCGGACCGGTGCGGACCGCAGCCCGACCGGGCTGCGGCGCGATGCGCCGGATGGTTCGAGACCTTGAGAGCGATGACCGGCATCGATTCCCTGCCCCTGACCCGCCCTGCCGAACAGCTCGTGACGGTCTTCGGCGGCTCCGGCTTCCTCGGCCGGCACGTCGTGCGGGCGCTGGCCAAGCGCGGCTACCGCATACGGGTCGCGGTGCGCCGCCCCGACCTCGCGCTGTTCCTGCAGCCCCTGGGCAAGGTCGGCCAGATCGTCGCCGTGCAGGCGAACCTCCGCTACCCGGACTCGATCGCCCGGGCGGTCGAGGGCGCGGACGCGGTGATCAACCTCGTCGGCATCCTGCAGGAGAGCGGGCGGCAGCGCTTCACCCAGCTCCAGACCGAGGGCGCGGGCGAGATCGCGCGGGCGGCTGCCGCGAAGGGCGCCGCCCTCGTCCACGTCTCGGCGCTCGGCGCCGACGACCGCTCCGCCTCGCTCTACGCGCGCTCGAAGGCGCTGGGCGAAGCGCAGGTCCTGGCCGCGCGGCCCGATGCCGTCATCTTCCGCCCGTCGATCGTGTTCGGCCCCGGCGACAGCTTCTTCAACCGCTTCGCGGCGCTCGCCCGCGCCTTGCCGGTTCTGCCGCTCGCCGGCGCCGGGACGCGCTTCCAGCCGGTCTTCGTCGGCGACGTCGCCGAGGCGGTGGCCCGGGCCGTGGAGGGACGGGTGCCGGGCGGCAGGATCTACGAACTCGGCGGCCCGGAGGTTCAGACGCTGGAGGGCCTCGTGCGCTACATGCTGTCGGTGACGATGCGCCGCCGCCTCGTCGTGTCCCTGCCGCTCCCGGCGGCGCGGCTGCAGGCGCGGGCGCTCGAATTCGCCGACACGCTGACCCTCGGCCTGCTGCCCGACGAGCTGAAGCTCACCCGCGACCAGATCACCCTGCTGCAGACCGACAACGTGGTCTCGGAGGCGGCGAAGGCGGAAGGGCACACCATTGAGGCGCTCGGCATCGTGCCGACGGCGGTCGAGGCGGTGGTGCCGGGCTATCTCTGGCGCTTTCGCAAGGCGGGCCAGTTCAGCACGGGCCGGGGCACCGAGGCGCAGGCGGAGGTGCCCGACACGCTCGCGGCCGCGCCTCTCGACCCGGGCTCCCAGCACCGCCCCGCCCGGGCGAGCGGCCCGGCGATCGGTCCGGATGCCGCGGGCCCGAGCCGGATGGGCAACCGATGGGGCAGCCGGGCCTGATTGCCCTCGGAAACGAGAAAGGGCCGCTCCTTCGAGCGGCCCTTTCGTCATCTCGGATCCTGTCGGACCTCAGCGCGAGTAGAACTCGATCACGAGGTTCGGCTCCATCTGCACCGGGTAGGGCACCTCGCCGAGGCCGGGCACGCGGGTGACGCGCGCGGTCATCTTCTGGTGGTCCACCTCGATGTAGTCGGGCACGTCGCGCTCGGCGAGCTGGCTCGCCACCATGACGACCTCGAGCTGCTTCGAAGCGTCCTTGACCTCGATCACGTCGCCGGCCTTCACGAGGAAGCTCGGGATGTTGACCCGGCGCCCGTTGACCTTCACGTGGCCGTGGTTGACGAACTGGCGCGCCGCGAACGGGGTCGCGACGAACTTGGCGCGGAACACCACGGCGTCGAGACGGCGCTCGAGCAGGCCGACGAGGTTCTCGCTCGAGTCGCCCTTCATGCGGATCGCTTCCGCGTAGTAGCGGCGGAACTGCTTCTCGGTGATGTTGGCGTAGTAGCCCTTGAGCTTCTGCTTGGCGCGCAGCTGCGTGCCGAAGTCGCTCATCTTGCCCTTGCGGCGCTGGCCGTGCTGGCCGGGGCCGTATTCGCGGCGGTTCACGGGGCTCTTCGGGCGGCCCCAGATATTCTGGCCCATGCGGCGGTCAAGCTTGTGCTTGGCCTGGATGCGCTTCGACATCGCGGTTCCTCTGTGTTGTCGATGCTTCTCGAGGAACGCGCCCTCCTCTTCCCTCCTCTTCCCGAGGAGGCCCAAAGGGCCGTCTCGAGGGACGGGACGACAGGCCGGCACGAAGCGCGGCCACGGGTGCGTAAAAAAGCTCGCGCGGCCCTGACGAGCCGCGCGAACGGGTGGGATGTACGGGCAAGTCTCGGAAAAGTCAACCGCTTCCGGCGGGACGGCGTCGGCTCAGCCCTGGATCAGCGGCAGCGGCTCGACGGCGATCTCGGCGAGGCCGCGGGCGCCCAGCGCATCCCGCAGGGCGGCGGTGAGGCCCGATCCGCCCGTGAAGACCGCCAGCGCCCCCTCCTCGTCGGCTTCGACGCCGGCCGCCGGCCCGCCGATGAGCTGGACCACGCGGCGGGCGATGGCGGGCGCAGGGTCGATCCAGGTGACGGGCCAGGGCGCGAGCGCGCGCAGGCGCGGCAGCAGGAGGGGATAGTGGGTGCAGGCGAGCGCCACCACGTCCGTGCGCCCCTCCCCGTCCTCGATGAAGCAGGGCCGGAGCTCCTCGGCGATCTCGGCGTCGGAGACGGGCGTGCCGGAGAGCTCGGCCTCCGCGAAGGCCGCGAAGCGGCGCGAACCCACGAGCGCGACCCGGCAGCCGGCCGCGTAGGTCTCGACGAGGTCGCGAGTATAGTCGCGGGCAACCGTGCCGGGCGTGGCCAGGACGGTGATGCGCTTCGAGAGCGAGGCGAGCGCGGCCGGCTTGATCGCCGGGACCGTGCCCACGAAGGGGATGGGGAAGCGGGCGCGCAGGTGCGGCAGCACGATCGTCGAGGCGGTGTTGCAGGCCACGACCACGAGGTCCGGCGCATGGGCGGCGATCAGGCGCTCCATGACGGCGATCACCCGGGCGACGATCGCGTCCTCGCTCAGGCGCCCGTAGGGAAACGCGGCATCGTCGGCGGCATAGACGAAGCGGGCATCGGGGCGCGCCTTCGCGACCTCGGCGAAGACCGTCAGGCCGCCGAGGCCGGAATCGAACACGAGGATGGTGGGGACCGGGTCCGGCACGACGAGGGGGCTATAGACCGTTCCGGCGAGGAGATCGACGCGCATTCATAAAGCTCCGCTCACCCTAACGCGGCAGGCGAGACGGAGTTTGCATGGCCGCGGTGAAAAAAGCGTGTGGGCCCGCACCGCGGCGGCAGGCTTGCGCGGCAGCCCGCCGCCGGTCCATGGGAGGCGCCTTCGATCGGAGACGTCATGACCGACACCTCGCCCCTCCCCTGGCCCCGTCCCTGGACCGTCCGCGCGTCGCGCCCGGTCCACCGCGACCGCTGGATCCACGTGCGGGCCGACGATTGCGTCACCGCCCGGGGCGTCGAGGTCAGCCCCTATTACGTTCTCGAATACGGGAACTGGGTCCAGATCGTAGCGCTCGACGCGGAAGACCACATCCTCCTCATCCGCCAGTACCGCCACGGCCTGGGCCGGGTGGCGCTCGAGCTGCCGGCGGGCGCGATGGACCCCGGGGAGAGCGATCCGCTCGCGGCCGCGGCCCGCGAGCTCAGGGAGGAAACCGGCTACGTCGCCGAGAATCTCCGCCTCGTCGGCGCGGTGTCGCCCAATCCGGCGACGCACACGAACCTCTCCTATACGGTCCTGGCCCTCGGAGCGCGGCGCCTGCACGAGCCGCAGCCGGAACCCGCGGAGGACATCGTGGTCGAGCGCGTTCCGTACCGGACAGCCGTCGAGGCCGCGGTCGCGGGCCGCATCGATTCCGCGATCCATGTCGCCGCCCTGCTGGTCGGCCTTTCGGCCGCCGGCAGGCTGGGGTTCGACTACGCCGCGGAGCAGCCGCGGGGCTGACGCGCGGGGCTCCCTCGGGTCTCCGGGCTACTGCGCCGCCGGCGGCAGGACCCGGCGCGGACCCGCGGGCTTGGGCTCCTGGCCCTCGACCTTCGGCATCTCGGCCGTGAGGCGCCGCATCGGCCAGCCGTCGCTCCAGGCGCCCATGTCGATGAACTTCGGGTCCGCCCTCAGGGCGGCCGCGTCCTTCCCCGCGAAGGCCGCCTCGGCCGCCATGTCGAAGGTCTTCCAGTAGGCGTAGTAGTCGAGCGGGTCGGTGACGTTGTTGCCGAGCGCCTGGGTCAGCACCGTCTGCTCGCCCGAGAGCGCCATGTCGGGCGTCCAGCGGAAGCCCGGGGGCTTCTGCTTCGGGTCGCGCGGCGGATCGGGCGGCAGCTTGATCGCGGCGGCATCGTAATCCGCCTTGACGGAGCCCGGCGACGCCAGCGTCGCGGCCGTGGTCGGGAAGCCGTGATCGTCCGAGCCGGCCCGCATGAACAGCTTGCGGTTCGCGGGCACGTTGGCGGATTCCTTGAGGATCCGCCGGGCGGCCCGGTCGCTCGCGATGTTCTCGCGGTCGCCGCTCATGGTGATCAGGAGCGTCGAGGCGTCGAGCTCCGAGAGGTCCTCGAGCGGGATGCCGCGCGACTTCGGGTCGGAGGCGATGCCGCCCGGCATCAGGGCGTAGACGAGCTTCGGGACGGGGAGCCCGTCCCCTTGCGCGCCGGCCGCGAGGTTGAGCGCGATCGCGGCGCCGGCGAGGTGGCCCACATAGGCCACGCGGGCGGGATCGGGCCTCGCTTCCGCATCGTTCGCCAGCGCCTCGAGGGCGTCCTTGACGAGCCCGACCGCCAGTCCCGTGGCGTCGGCGGGCCGGGTGCGGTTCACGTCCTGGAAGCGCGGATAGAGGACGAGGTAGCCCTTGCGGGCGAGATGCTCGATCCAGCCGCCGTAGAGCTGCGGGTTGGCGGCGCCCCAGGAATGGAAGAACACCACGACGGGCCGCGGCTTGTCGGGGCGGTTGGCGGCGTGGAACACGAAGGTGGCCGCGCTCGCCCGGCCCACCGCGCGCTTCACGACCTGCTCGGCGGCGTAGTCGGCCCCGCCGGGCCCCGATTTCGGCTGGGCCGGAGGGGTCGCGGCGGCCGCTGCCGTGGCGGCGAGCAGCGACGCGGCGAGGAGGGGGAGAAACCGGAGGCGGCGCATGGCGGCTCATCAATCGGGCGGCGCCGGTCGGCGCACCCTGTTGCATCACAGGAGCCTTAAACCTTCCTCAAGCGGGCCCCGGCCGCAAGTGCGTCCGCGGCGCGGCTAGGGGAGGCGCCGCTAGTCGGCCCGGCCGCGCCGGTCCGGCACCAGCGAGCGCACGACCCCGCGCAGGGTGCGGACGTCCTGCTCGGTCATCCCGAAGCGGAGGAAAATGTCGCGCAGGTTGCGCACCATCACGGGCCGCTTGTCCTCCGGGAAATGCCCGACCGCGTCGAGCTCGCCTTCGAGATAGTCGAAGAAGGAGGTCACCATCTCGCGGGTTGCCGGTCGGGCCTGCCCGGTCCCGAACGGCAGCGCGCCGGCGGTCGCCTGCCGGTGCCACTCGTAGCCGACGAGCAGCACGGCCTGGGCCAGGTTGAGGGAGGAGAAGCGCGGATCGACCGGGAAGGTCACGATCGCGTCCGCGAGCGAGATCTCGTCGTTCTCGAGCCCGGTGCGCTCGCGCCCGAACAGGATCCCGACCCCCTGCCCGGCCCGGGCGCGGCCGAGGGCTTCGGCCATGGCGGGCTCCGGGCCGAAGACGCGCTTCATCTGGCCCCGCTCCCGCGCCGTGGTCGCGAAGACGTAGTTCAGGTCGGCGATGGCCTCCCGGGCGGTGTCGTAGAGCCGGGCGGCTTCCAGGATGTGGGTCGCGCCCGAGGCCGCCGAATGGGCCCCCTTCTTGGGCCAGCCGTTGCGGGGGCTGACGAGGCGCAGTTCCTCGAGTCCGAAATTCGCCATGGCCCGCGCCACCATGCCGATGTTCTCGGCGAGCTGGGGCTCGACCAGGATGACGGCGGGCTTGAGCGGGGCGGCCTCGGGCATGGGCTCAAGCTTCTAGAGACTCCGCGGCGGCGCGCAACGACCGCCGTGCAGGCTCGGCCGTTCCATGATCGGCGCGGGCTGCGGCCCTTCATGCAAAAGCTCAGCTTCCCCCCCGTGCCGAGGCGCGCTATAGGCGCGCCATCGTTCCCGTCCCGGCGGCGGGGCTCCAGGCTCTCCAATTCCAGCAGGTGATCCCATGGCGAAGATCAAGGTCGCAAACCCGGTCGTCGAGCTCGACGGCGACGAGATGACCCGCATCATCTGGCAGTTCATCAAGGACAAGCTGATCCACCCTTACCTCGACGTGAAGCTCGAGTACTACGACCTCGGCGTCGAGCACCGCGACGCCACCAACGACCAGGTCACGGTCGATGCCGCCCACGCGATCAAGCGCCATGGCGTCGGCGTGAAATGCGCCACCATCACGCCGGACGAGGGCCGCGTGAAGGAGTTCGGCCTCAAGGAGATGTGGCGCTCGCCCAACGGCACCATCCGCAACATCCTCGGCGGCGTGATCTTCCGCGAGCCGATCATCATGAGGAACGTGCCGCGCCTCGTGCCGGGCTGGACCCAGCCCATCATCGTGGGCCGCCACGCCTTCGGCGACCAGTACCGCGCCACCGACTTCAAGTTCCCGGGCAAGGGCACGCTGACGATCAAGTTCGTGGGCGAGGACGGCCAGGTGATCGAGAAGGAGGTCTTCAAGGCCCCGGGCTCGGGCGTCACCATGGCGATGTACAACCTCGACGACTCGATCCGCGACTTCGCGCGCGCTTCGTTCAATTACGGCCTCGCCCGCAAGTACCCGGTCTATCTCTCGACCAAGAACACCATCCTGAAGCAGTACGACGGCCGCTTCATGGAGATCTTCCAGCAGATCTTCGACGCCGAATTCAAGGCCGAGTTCGACAAGAACAAAATCGTCTACGAGCACCGCCTCATCGACGACATGGTGGCTTCGGCCCTCAAGTGGTCGGGCGGCTATGTCTGGGCCTGCAAGAACTACGACGGCGACGTGCAGTCCGACACGGTGGCGCAAGGGTTCGGCTCGCTCGGCCTCATGACCTCGGTGCTGATGACCCCGGACGGCCAGACCGTCGAGGCCGAGGCCGCCCACGGCACGGTGACGCGCCACTACCGCGAGCACCAGAAGGGCAAGGAGACCTCGACGAACTCGATCGCCTCGATCTTCGCCTGGACCCGCGGCCTCGCCCACCGGGCGAAGCTCGACGGCAACCAGGACCTCGCGAACTTCGCCACCACCCTCGAGAAGGTCTGCGTCGACACCGTCGAGGCCGGCCACATGACGAAGGACCTCGCGCTCCTCGTCGGCGCCGACCAGAAGTGGCTCTCGACCACCGGCTTCCTCGACAAGATCGACGCGAACCTCAAGGCCGCGATGGCGAAGGCCTGAGCCTCGCCGGGCTCTCGGACAGGGAAAAGGCCCGGCGGATGCCGGGCCTTTTTCGTTGCGGGAGACGCCGTCAGACGAGCGACACCTTGCCGGTGCCGATGTCGTAGACGCCGCCCACGACCTTCATCTTCTCCTGCCGCACCATCTCGGACAGGATCGGGTTGGCCTCGGCGAGGCGCTTCACGTTGAGGCGCACGTTCTCGGCCGTCGCCTCGTGGAGCAGATCGGACGGGCTCCGCTTCAGGGCGGCTTCGACCGCCGGCTTGATGGCCCCGACGAGCGCCGGCAGGTGGCCGGGCAGCTCCAGGTTCTCCTTCACGACCTTGATCCCGGCGGCGACCGCGCCGCAATTGGAATGGCCGAGCACCATCACGAGCGGCACGCCGAGGAAGCGCGCCCCGTATTCGAGGCTCGCCAACCCGTCGTCGTTCACGAAGTTGCCGGCGACCCGCACCACGAACAGCTCGCCCGGCTTCTGGTCGAAGGCGATTTCCGGCGCGACCCGCGAATCGGCGCAGCTCAGGATCGAGGCGATCGGGTATTGAGCGGCGGCCCGGGCGGCGCGGCCGGCAGAGTAATCCCGGTTCGCGAGGGTGCCGGCGACGTAGCGTGCATTGCCCTCCATGACCCGCCGCAGGGCTTCGTCGGGGGCGATGGCGTTCGCGGGCGCGGCCTGGGCGAAGGCGCTGCGGGGCGCGGCGCCGGCCGCGAGCGCGGCGAAGCCGCCGGCGAGCAGGCCGCGGCGGGACAGATGCAGGGGATTGCGGCAATGCGTGCACATGGCGTCCTCCGGGGCGCTCCGGCTCTCGGGCCGGTGCGTACGGCCAAGCTAGCACGAAAGCCCGCCGATGCGATCACCCAGGGACGCCGGCCGGACCGCCGTCCGGACGGATCACGGATACGACAGCCGACGCCTCGCTGCCGAAGGGAGCGCCGACGAGGCGCCGAGGCCGAACCGGCCTCGCCTGTCAGAGGAGCCCGGCGCTGTAGCCCAGGAACCAGACCAGCGTCACGAGGCCGACGCCGTCGATCAATGCCGCGCGATCCCGCATCCTACCCTCCCGTTTCGATGCCGGGATGGTGGCGGAGGCAAGCGCGGCTTTCCATTCGCCCGGGTGAGCTAAGCTCGGCTGGGCGCGCGAGACTAATCCGATCGGTGCGGTTTCAGGCGCCGCGCGGGCGGACGGCGGAACGGACTAGACCGGGGCGGGCCGGCGGCCCCTCCCCGACCCGCGATCGTCAGGCGGCCGAGAGCGCCGCCTCGACGGCCGCAAGCGCCGCTTCCGCCTGGGCGCCGTCGGGCCCGCCCGCCTGGGCCATGTCGCGGCGGCCGCCGCCGCCCTTGCCGCCGAGCTTCTCGGCGCCGGCGCGCACGAGGCTGACCGCGTCGATCTTTTGCGTGAGGTCCTCGGTGACGCCGACCACGATCCCGGCCTTGCCGTCCTCGGCGACGCCGACGATCGCCACGACGCCCGAGCCGAGCCGGCGCTTGCCCTCGTCGGCCAGCGTCTTGAGGTCCTTCATCTCGACGCCCGAGACCGAGCGCGCCATCAGCTTGACCCCGCCGACGTCGCGGATCGGGTCGCCCCCGCCGGTGCCGCCGCCCATGGCGAGCTTGCGCCGCGCCTCGGCAAGATCGCGCTCCAGGCGCCGGCGCTCCTCGATGAGCGCGGCGAGCCGGTCCGTGGCCTGGTCGACGGGCGCCTTGAGCAGGCCCGCGACGGCATGGAGCCGGCGGCTCTCCGCCGCGAGGTGGCGCCGCGCCGCCGCGCCCGTCATGGCCTCGAGCCGGCGCACGCCGGCCGCGACCGCGCTCTCGCCCACGATCGTGACGAGGCCGATGTCGCCCGTGCGGGCCACGTGGGTGCCGCCGCAGAGTTCGACGGAGAACGCCCGGTTGCCGTCGGCCTTGCCCATGGAGACCACGCGCACCTCGTCGCCGTATTTCTCTCCGAAGAGCGCGCGGGCGCCGGACTCGATCGCCTCGTCGACCGCCATGAGCTTGGTGACCACGGGTCCGTTCTGCAGCAGCACCTCGTTGGCGATGTCCTCGACCCGCTGGAGCTCCGCATCGTCGATCGGCTTCGGGTGGCTGAAGTCGAAGCGCAGGCGGTCGGGCGCCACGAGCGAGCCCTTCTGGGCGACGTGGTCGCCGAGCACCTGGCGCAGGGCCTCGTGCAGGAGGTGGGTCGCGGAATGGTTCGCCCGCACCGCCGAGCGGCGCCCGTGCTCGACGCGGAGCTCGAGCGAGAGGCCGGGCTTCACCGCGCCCTCCTCGACCGTGACGTGGTGCACCCACAGGTCCCCGAGCTTCTTCTCGGTCGCGGTGACGGCGAGGCGCACGCCCTCGCCGCGCATGGTGCCGGTGTCGCCGACCTGGCCGCCGGATTCGGCGTAGAACGGGGTCTGGTTGAGGACGAGGAGCCCGGTCTCGCCGGCCTTCAGCTCCTTGACCTCCCCGCCGTCGCGCAGGAGCGCGAGCACCACGCCCTCCGCGGTCTCGGTGTCGTAGCCGAGGAACTCGGTCGCGCCGACGCGCTCGCGGATGCCGTACCACACGGTCTCGGTCGCGGCCTCGCCGGAGCCCGACCAGGCCGCGCGGGCCATCTCGCGCTGGCGCTTCATGGCGGCGTCGAAGGCGTCCGTGTCGACGCCGATGCCGCGCGGCTTCAGCGCGTCCTGGGTGAGGTCGAGGGGGAAGCCGTAGGTGTCGTAGAGCGTGAACGCGGTCTCGCCCGAGAGCTTGCCGCCTTTGGTGAGAGCGCGCGTCTCCTCGTCGAGGATCGAGAGGCCGCGCTCCAGGGTCTTGCGGAAGCGGGTCTCTTCCAGACGCAGGGTCTCGGTGATGAGGGGCTCGGCGCGCACGAGCTCGGGGTAGGCCTGCCCCATCTCGCGCACGAGCGCCGGCACGAGCCGGTACATGATCGGATCCCGCGCCCCGAGGAGCTGCGCGTGGCGCATGGCGCGGCGCATGATGCGGCGGAGCACGTAGCCGCGGCCTTCGTTGGAGGGCAGCACGCCGTCGGCGACGAGGAAGCACGAGGTCCGCAGGTGGTCGGCGATGACCCGGTGCGAGGCCTTGCGCTCGCCCTCGGGCGCGACGCCGGTCGCGTGGGAGACCGCCTCGATGAGGGTGCGGAACAGGTCGGTGTCGTAGTTCGAGTGCACGCCCTGGAGCACGGCCGCGATGCGCTCGAGGCCCATGCCGGTGTCGATGGAGGGTTTGGGGAGCGGGATGCGGTTGCCGGGCTCGAGCTGCTCGTACTGCATGAAGACGAGGTTCCAGAACTCCAGGAACCGGTCGCCGTCCTCCTCGGGAGAGCCGGGCGGGCCGCCCCACAGGGCCTCGCCCTGGTCGATGAAGATTTCCGAGCACGGCCCGCAGGGGCCGGTGTCGCCCATCTGCCAGAAGTTGTCGGAGGTCGGGATGCGGATGATCTTGTCGTCCCCGAAGCCCGCGATCTTCTTCCACAGCTCTGCGGCCTCGTCGTCGGTGTGGTAGACCGTGACGAGGAGGCGGTCCTTGGTGAGCCCAAACTCCTTGGTGATCAGGTTCCAGGCGAGCTCGATGGCGAGCGCCTTGAAGTAGGGCGACGCATTGCCCTCGCCCCCCATGGCGCCGAAGGAGAAGTTCCCCAGCATCTCGAAGAAGGTGTGGTGCCGGGCGGTGTAGCCGACGTTGTCGAGATCGTTGTGCTTGCCGCCGGCGCGTACGCATTTCTGCGCCGTGGCGGCGCGCCCGTACGGCCGCTTCTCGACGCCCGTGAACACGTTCTTGAACTGCACCATGCCGGCGTTCGTGAACATCAGCGTCGGGTCGTTGCGCGGCACGAGCGGGCTCGACGGCACGACCTCGTGGCCGTTCTTGGCGAAGTAATCGAGGAAGGCCGACCGGATTTCGTTGACGCCGCTCATGGATCTCTAGGCTCGGAAAGGCCGGGCAGGGATCACCCGGCAGGTGTAGGGGCGTGGCGGTTGTAGAGGGGCGGGCTTTCGCTGTCGAGGTGATGTGTGGGCGCACTCCCTCTCCCCGCAAGCGGGGAGAGGGTCGGGGTGAGGGGCCGGTCGGTAGGGCACCGTTTCGCCCGTGTCATGGCCGGGCTTGACCCGGCCATCCCGGCGTGAAGACCACGATGCGCGTCGCTTCAGACCCAGCTCGCCTCACCGATCGAGGTGGCCGGGGCAAGCCCGGCCATGACACACGTGAGGTGGATGCGCTGAGCTCCTCCGACCCGCCCCTCACCCCAATCCTCTCCCCGCTTGCGGGGAGAGGGAGACGAACCCCTCACCCCAGCCCTCTCCCCGCCCGCGGGGAGAGGGGGTATAGAGAGCCGCCCCCTTTCCTGCCCCGAGCCCCCATGACCATCGCGCCCGACATTCTCGCCGCCATCGGCAACACGCCCCTGATCAAGCTCCGCCGCGCCTCCGAGGCCACCGGCTGCACGATCCTCGGCAAGGCCGAATTCATGAATCCCGGCGGATCCGTGAAGGACCGCGCCGCCCTGTTCATGGTTCAGGATGCGGTGAAGCAAGGCCGGCTTCGGCCCGGCGGCGTGATCGTCGAGGGTACGGCGGGCAATACGGGGATCGGGCTCGCCCTCGTGGGCAACGCCATGGGCTTCCGCACCGTGATCGTCATCCCGAACACGCAGAGCCAGGAAAAGAAGGACATGCTGCGGCTCGCCGGCGCCGAGCTCGTCGAGGTCCCGGCGGTGGCTTATGCCAACCCCAACAACTACGTGAAGGTGTCGGGCCGCCTCGCGGAGCGCCTCGATGCATCCGAAAGCGCCGGCGCGATCTGGGCCAACCAGTTCGACAACACGGCGAACCGCGACGGGCATGTGGAGACCACTGGCCCGGAGATCTGGGAGCAGACGGGAGGCAAGATCGACGGCTTCGTCTGCGCGGTCGGCACCGGCGGCACGCTCGCGGGCGTCGGCATGGCGCTGAAGGCCCGCAACCCGAAGGTGACCATCGGCCTCGCCGACCCGATGGGGGCGGCGCTCTACTCCCACTTCACGACCGGCGAACTGAAAGCGCAGGGCTCCTCGATCACGGAAGGCATCGGCCAGGGCCGGATCACCCGGAACATCGAAGGCGCGCCGGTGGACGTCGCCTTCCAGATTCCGGACGAGGAGGCGGTGCCGATCCTGTTCGATCTCGTGGAGCACGAAGGCCTGTGCCTCGGCGGCTCGTCGGGCGTCAACGTCGCGGGCGCGATCCGCCTCGCCCGCCATCTCGGGCCGGGCCATACGATCGTGACCGTGCTGTGCGACCACGGCTCGCGCTACCAGTCGAAGCTCTACAATCCCGACTTCCTGCGATCGAAAGGCCTGCCTGTCCCGGCCTGGATGGAGACCCGCACCCCGATCGACCCGGGCCTTGTTCCCACAGGCTGAGCCGGCACGCATGGCCGCCGCCCGTCGCGCCGCGTTGCCCTCGCGGCGGGAGCGCCTTATGTGGCGGGCATGACCACAGACCTCCGCTCCACCCTCGCCGGCCTCCCCCTCGTCGCGATCCTGCGGGGTCTGGCCCCCGAGAACGCGGAGGTGGTCGGCCATGCACTCGTGGAAGCGGGCTTCCGGGTCATCGAGGTGCCGCTGAACTCGCCCGATCCCTTCCGCAGCATCGAGACCCTGAGCCGCGCCATGCCCGCGGGCACCCTCGTGGGCGCCGGCACCGTGCTCGACCCCGCGGACGTCGACCGGGTGCGGGATGCGGGCGGCGGGCTCATCGTCATGCCCCACAGCGACCTCGACGTGGTGCGGCGCGCCAAGGCGCTCGGCCTCGTCTGCACGCCGGGCGTCGCGACCCCGACCGAAGGCTTCGCGGCCCTCAAGGCCGGCGCCGACGCCCTCAAGCTGTTCCCGGCCGAGGCCATGCCGCCGGTCGTCGTCAAGGCCCTGCGGGCGGTGCTGCCCAAGGATGCCCTCGTGGTGCCGGTCGGCGGCATCAGGCCCGAGAGCATGAAGGCTTACGTGGAGGCGGGCGCCGACGGCTTCGGGCTCGGCTCGGCCCTGTTCACGCCGCAGATGTCGGCCGAGGACGTCGGCCGCAACGCCCGCGCCTTCGCCGAGGCCTGGCGCGCGCTCAAGGGCTGACGCCGGGCCCCTGCCCGACCCTGCGGCCCGGCCGAACAATGTCCTGGCTCGTCCAGCCCCGCCTGATCAACGGGCCGTTCGACGATCCGGGACTCTATGTCGATTTCCGCTACGGCCGCCGCGCGATCCTGTTCGATCTCGGCGACCTCGGGGGCATGGCGGCGCGCGAGCTGACCCGGGTCAGCCACGCGCTCATCTCCCACACCCACATGGACCACATGGCGGGGTTCGACCGGCTCCTGCGCCTGAACCTCCACCGCGACGGCCCGCTGACGCTCGTCGGCCCGCCGGGCTTCATCGACCAGGTCGAGCACCGCATCCGCGGCTTCACCTGGAACCTGATCGGCCCGGACTCGGTGGATTTCCGCCTCGCCGTGCAGGAATTCGACGGCACGCGCATCGCCGGCGCCGCGGAGTTCCGCGCCCGCGAGGTCTTCGCCCGCCAGGCCGTCGATCCGCCCTCCCTTCCCGCCGGCGTCGTCCTGGCCGAGGAGGGCTTCCGGATGGAGGCCGCCGCGCTCGACCACGGCATCCCCTCGCTGGCCTTCTGTTTGCGCGAGACCCTGCAGGTCAACGTGCTGCGCGGCGCGCTCGACGCCCTCGACCTGCCGGTCGGCCCCTGGCTCAACGCCGCCAAGGCCGCGGTCCGGCGGGGCGAGCCCGACGATACGCTCGTTGCGGTGCCGCACCGCCAGCCCGTGAGCCTCGGCGCTTTGCGCGCCCGCGCGTTCCGGATCGGTCCCGGGCAGGCGGTCGCCTACGTGACGGATTGCGCCTTCACCGCCGCGAATCGCGAGCGGATCCTCGCCCTCGCGCGGGGCGCGGACCAGCTCTTCATCGAGGCGGTGTTCCTGGAGCAGGACGCCGCCGTCGCGGCCGCGACCCGCCATCTGACGGCCGCGCAGGCCGGGCGCCTCGCCCGCGAGGCGGGCGCCCGCCACCTCAACCTGTTTCACCACTCCGCCCGCTACATCGACACGCCGGATCTGCTCCACGCCGAGGCGCTCGCGGCCTTCGCGGGCGGGGAGGCGTCAGGCGCCGTGCCAGCGCAAGGTGACCCGGTGACGGGCGCTTGAGCCTGCTGCCAGCACCCGCATCGTGTTGCGCTCGCTGAGCTCGCCGGTGAATCCGCTCCAGTCCGCATGACCCGTCCAGGCCTCCAGGGAGACGAACGGCGCATTCGGCCGGGTCCAGACGGCGAGATGCGGGAAATCCTCCGCTTCCAGCCCGATCGCCGCCCCGGACGGCGCCGTGAATCGCATCTCCCGGCTCCGGACGTCGAGGAAGATGAGGGCGCCGTGGGCGAAAAGGTCGGGCGCCAGCGGCAGCCGATTCCCCTCCATCGGCACGGGCCTGCGGTTCGGGTCCAGCACGCCCGTGGGCAGCACGATCGAGGGGACCATCGGGTCTTCGGGCACCTCGAACTCCACCGCGTGGCCCGCGATCCCCTCCGCCGCGAAGGGCCAGGGGAAGGCGGGGTGGAAGCCGAGCGCATAGGGGATCGGGACGGTGCCCGGGTTGAAGACGAGGTAGTCGAAGGTCAGCGTCGCGGCGCCCAAGGTCGCGGTCACGTCGAGCTGGAACTCGAACGGGTAGTGCCGGCGCGTCTCGGGCGTGTCGGTGAGGCGGAAATGCGCGAAGTCCTCCCCCTCGCCGACGAGCGCGAAGATGGAGCCGCGGGCGAAGCCGTGCTGGGGCATCGGGTAGGTCTGCCCGTTCACCCGGACCTGACCCTCGTTCGAGGCGCCGACCACCGGGAACAGGATCGGCGCCCGCCCGGCCCAATGGGCCGGATCGCCGTGCCAGATCAGCTCGCGCCCGTCGACCCGCCAGGACAGCGGCTCGGCGCCCAGGAGGGCGATCTCGGCCACGGCGCCGCCGGAGCGCAGGATGGGGTTCTCCATGGGGCCTCCCGAGGGCGGAACGTCCGGCCGCGGCTCAGCGGCGCCGGCCGTGGCCGAGCGACACCGTGAAGAGCCGCCGCCCCTCCTCGTCCGTGATCTCGAGCTGGATGCTCTCGCCCTCGGCGCCGAGTTCGTCCCGCAATTCCTCGACCGTCGCTTCGGCCTCGGCGCGGGCGGTCTCGAGGTCGGGCAGCTCGACGCCCTCGTCGTCCTCGTCGAGGTCGTGGCCGTCACGAACGTTGAAATAGTAGCGCGGCATGGCAGGCTCCCGGCGGCAGCACCGACAATGCGCGGGGGCGCGGGAGAGTTCAATCCGCAGGGGGCCTCCACCTCCCGGGGATCGGGCCCAGGCCGACGACGTGGGGGCGCGGGTGAGTTCAATCCGGCCCGGCAGGGCCGCGGCCCCATCGGCGGTCAGCCCGGCTGCGCCGCCTTCCTGGCGCCGCCCCGCTTGCGGCTGCCGCGCCCTTTCGCCGGCGCCTGCTGGTCGGACTGCGGCTTGAGGCGGACCCGGAGGGCGCCGCCCTCCGGATGCTCGACGTCGAAGGCGCCCGTGTTGCGCACCAGATCGCTCAGCTTGCCGTACCCGTAGGTGCGGGAGTCGAAGTCGGGCGCGATGGCGATCACCCGTTGCCCCAGATTGCCCAGGCGAACCCAGCCGTCCTCCGCCTCCATCTGGGCCAGGGCGGTCCGCAGGATCGGGACGGCGGCACTCGGCGTCATGAGCGGCTTGACGCCCCTGGCGGGCCCGGCATCGGGAGCGCGCGCCTCGGGCAATAGAAGGTTCTCGGTGTAGATGAACCGGCGGCAGGCCTGCCGGAAGCTTTCCGGCGTCTTGTGCTCGCCGAAACCGTACACCGCCACGCCCTGCTCGCGGATGCGCGCCGCCAGCCGCGTGAAGTCGCTGTCGGACGACACGAGGCAGAACCCGTCGAACCGCCCCGTATGCAGGAGGTCCATCGCGTCGATCACGAGCGCGATGTCGGAGGCGTTCTTCCCGGCCGTGTAGGCGAATTGCTGCTGCGGGATGATGGCGTGCTGCGCCAGGATGTCGGACCACGCCCTCAGGCGCGGGCTCGCGAAATCGCCGTAAATGCGGCGGACGCTCGCCTCCCCGATCTTGGCGATCTCCTCGAACAGTCGGCCCGCGATCTTGGCCGAGGCATTGTCGGCATCGATCAGGACGGCGAGACGGGCGGCACGAGCTTCCTGGGACATGAACTCCTCGATCGGTTGGGAACGGCTGAATCCGCCCGGAGCCGAACCTACCACCGCGACGGGCATCCGGCGAAGCTCCCGCTCCCGCAGGGAAGGCCCGCGACGGTCCGGTCGGGTTCGACGCGCAAATATTTCCGCGACGCAATCCGCGACGGCATCGGCGCGCAACACAGGCCCGTCATGGTGCAGGGGTCGACGGCATCCACCGTCCAGCCTCCGGAGTTCACCGATGGTCCCCGCCGCTGCCAAGCGACTCGCCTTCGTCCTGTTCCTCGGCGCTCTGGTCGTCACCGCTCTCGCGAGCGGAGCCATGGATCTCGTCCATGCGGCCGATCTCCCCGCCAGGGGGTTCTGACCGGCCGTCCTGTCCGCCGGCATGCGTACGCCGGCACCTGCGTTTGCGTTTCCTCCCTCCGAGACCCCCACCTCAGGCCGCTCAAGACGCACAGCGCTCTTGGCGGCCTTTTCTTTTCCATGGAACAAGACGCGCGAGGCGTCCGCCTCGAAGGCGCCGCGCCCGGGCAAGGCTCAGGCCGGAAAGCCGGCGACTTCCATTCGGTAGACGCGCGCCGCCGTCCGGCCGAACACCTGGTCGAGCCCGTCGTCGCCGAGGTCGTCGAGCACCTGCTCCAGACTCGCGATCTGCTGCGGGATCGGGCACATCAGCTTCTCGACCGGGAAGTTGCTGGCCCACATGCACCGTTCCGGACCAAAATGGTCCAAAACGGACCGGACCGGTTCCGCGATGCGCTCCGGCCGCCACGCGCGGTCGAGCACCCACAGGCCGGAGATCTTCACGCTGACATTGGCGCACCGGGCGCACGCCGCCATCCCCCGCCGCCAGGCGCTCTCCTCCTCCGCGACCGCGAAGTCGGGCGTGCCGAGATGGTCGATCACGATCGCCTGGTCGGGATAGGCGCGGGCGAGATCGGCGAGTTGCGGCAACTGTCCGGGCGCCACGAGCGCGTCGAGCACCAGCCCGCGGCGCCCGAGGGCTTCCAGCCCGGACCTGAATTCCGGCATCAGCATCACGTCCGGCCGGTCGATGAAGCGCCAGCGGCCGCGCTCGTCCCAGCACAGGGACATCCGGATGCTGCGCATGCGCGGCGAGCGGCAGAACGCCGCCAGGATCTCGGACACGTCTGGTCGGCGCAGATCGAGCTTGCCGACCGAGACCGCGGGAACGGCGGCGTCGCCTGCGACCTCGTCCACCCATTCGATCTCCGCGGCGCCCGGCGCCCCGGCATTGGCCTCCACGAAGACCGAGCCCACGATGCCGAGACCGGCGATGTCGCTCTCGTAGTCCGGCAGCAGGTAATCGGCTTTCAGCGCGGTGTGGTCGCCGAAGGGGCGCGGCGGCGCGTCCGGCGCAAGCCAGGCGTAAGGGAAGCGGCCGAGCTGCCAGAGGTGGTGATGCGCGTCGATCTTCGGCCGCAAGGCAGAAAACTTTCCCAGGAAATTACAGGATTCGTCTTAGGACTGTTCCTCGGCGTGCGTCAAGGTCAGGATGGGCGTCGCGAGCGGCGCTTCCGTTGCTTGACTCGCACAACAGGATTATAGATGGTTCTGTTAAAACGAGAACAATGGCGCGACGTGCGACGCCGGCCCGGTCGCCGCCAGACCAACGGGAGGATGCCATGATCCGGTCGATTGCCGCTTCGTTCCTGTGGACCGCCGCCGTCCTGGCCGTGGCGGGCCCTGCCCTTGCCCAGCCCGTCACCGTCACCTTCCGCTTCAACGACGCCGAAGCCGAGGTGCGGGGCGCGCTCAACGACTTCCAGGCCAAGAACCCCGACATCAAGGTCGAATTGCAGCGCATCAGCTGGGCCGACGCGCGCGGCCAGTTCCTGCGCGAGGCCGCGGTCGGCGAAGGTCCCGACGTCGTCCACTCCGCGCAGGTGTGGGTGACCGAGATGGGCAATGCCGGCGCCCTGCTGCCGCTCGACAACTTCCTGAAGAGCAGCCCGCCGCCGAACGGCTTCGACGATTTCGTCGCCCAGGACCTCGCCCGCGGCAAGTCGGGCCAGGTGTTCGGCCTGCCCTGGACGACCGACACCTGGGCGATGGTCTACCGGACCGACCTCCTCAAGGAGGCCGGGATCGACAAGCTCCCCATGACCTGGCCCGATCTGCGCCAGGCCAGCGCGGAGGTGCGCAAGAAGACCGGCAAGGCCGGGTTCGGCTTCCCGGCCGGCAGCTCGTCCTCGGGCGCGATCTGGTTCCTGGCGAACTTCCACTGGTGGTCGAACGGCAAGGCGCTCGTCGTCCAGCGGGACAACGGCTCCTACGCGGTCGGCCTGACCGCGGACGACATCGCCGACACCATGAAGTACTACAAGAGCTTCATCGACGAGGGCGACAACCCGAAGTCCAACCTCGCCGCCAGCGACGCCCACGATCCCGCGATCGTGCGCGCCATGGTGACCGGCGAGCAGGCCATGGCCGCCATGCCGCCCAACACCTACAAGCAGGTGCTGCAGGCCTATGCGGACGCCAATCCGGGCAAGCCCCTCCCCTTCGCATCGAGTCCGTTCCCGAAAGGCACGGAGGCGAGCCGGTCGATGATCGGCGGCCGCATGCTCGTCATCAACGCCAACACGAAGCACCCCGAGGCGGCCTGGAAGCTCGCCAAGTACCTCGCCTCCGAGAACGTGTTCGCCAACCACTACCGCACCCAGTTCCCGGCGCAGAAGTCGCTGCTCCAGAAGGTCGATTTCGGGCCGGAGCTGAAGGGGTTCGCGGAGCAGCTCCAGACGGCCCGGACCTGGGGGCCCTACGCGAGCGGCCCGATCCCGATCGGCACCATGTGGAACGCGGTCGGCCGCGCCTTCGGGACGGCGCTCTCGGGACAGCAGACGCCGGAGAACGCCTCCAAGGCCCTGCTCCAGACGATCCAGAAGCTGATGGCCTCGAAGGGCTGAAGCGCTCCGTGCCGGGCCGGCGGGACGCGTTCCGCCGGTCTTCCTGCCGCAGGTTTGTGTAGGCCCCCCGTCCCGAATGCGCGACAGGCTCTTTCTGACGGTCATGCTGGCGCCGGCGCTGGCCGTCCTGGTGGCGTTCTACGGCTATCCGATCGTCGCCAATTTCCGGATGAGCCTGACGGACCTGTCGCTGCTGGGCCTGCGGCGGGGCGGCGATTGGGTCGGCCTCGACAACTACCAGGAGCTCGTCGAGTCCGGCGATTTCGGCCACCTCCTGTTCAACACGGTGGTGTGGCTCACCGCCACCTCCGTGCTCGTGCGCCTCGCCATCGGGCTCGGCATCGCGGTCCTCCTGAACTCCGCCGCCATGAAGCAGCTGCGCATGGCCACGATCGCGCGGTTCGCGCTGCTGATCCCTTGGGCGACGCCGCCCATCGTCGCCGTGGTGATCTGGCGCTGGCTGCTCGACCCGCAGGGCGCGGTCAACGGCGCGCTGGTCTCCCTCGGGCTGGTCGATCAGCCGATCGCGTTCTTCTCCGACATGCGCACCGTGTGGCCGTCGGTCGTCACCATCATGGTCTGGAACACCGTGCCGCTCATCGCCCTGTCGCTCCTCTCCAGCCTGCAGACGGTGCCGGAGGAATATTACGAGGCCGCCGAGCTCGACGGCGCGACCCGGTGGCAGCAGTTCCGCCACATCACCCTTCCCTACCTGACGCCGTCGCTGATGGTGCTCGGGCTGATGTCCGTGTTCTGGTCCTTCAACAACTTCGTCTATGTCTGGCTCGCGACGGGCGCCGGCCCCGGCACCTTCACCAACGTCCTCGCCACGGAGGTCTACCTCAAGGGCTTCGTGGATTTCCGCCTCGGCTACAGCTCCGCGATCGGCATGATCATGGCGGTCACCATGGGGATCTTCGGCGTCGTGTACCTGCGCCTCGTGACGCGGCAGAAACTGGAGGAAAGCCTGTGAGCGCCCCCCTCGCCACCGGGCGCGGCTGGCGCGATCCGAGCCCGATGGCGCTGATCGGCGTCGCGATCCTCGGGGTCGTCACCCTGTTCGTGCTCGTCTATCCCGTGGTCTACATCGTGATCGGCTCGGTGCGACCGGGCGGGGGCCTCCTTTCGCAGACCGCCACCCTGACGCTCGACAACTACGTCAAGGTGTTCGACTCGGGGTTCGCCCGCTTCATCGCCAACAGCCTCGTGATCTGCGTGGCCGCCACGCTGGTCTCGACCGTCCTGTCGATCATGGCGGCCTACGCGTTCTCCCGCTTCGAGTTCAGGCTGAAGCGCACGTTCTTCGCCGGCATCCTGTTTGGCCAGGTCTTTCCCTGGATCGTGCTGATCAACCCGCTCTTCGTGGCCTTCGCGACCATGCGCCTGATCAACAGCCACATCGGCATGATCCTCACCTACACGGCCTTCACGCTGCCCTTCTCGGTCTACCTCCTCGTCGGCTACCTCGTGACCGTCCCGAAGAGCCTCGACGAGGCCGCGATCATCGACGGCGCGTCCCGGTGGCAGGTCATCTGGCTCATCATCTGCCCGATCATGCTGCCCGGCTTCGTCGCGACCGCGACCTACGCCTTCCTGCTGTGCTGGACCGAGTACCTGTTCGCCCTCGCCTTCCTGACCAAGACCGAACTTAAGACGCTGCCCCTCGGTCTGTATCAGTATTTCGGCGACGACACGGTCGACTGGGGCGCCATCATGGCGGCCTCCGTGGTCACGACGCTGCCGGTCTTCCTGCTGTTTCTGCCGATCCAGGGCAAGCTCTCGCCCGGCCGCACGGCAGGCGCGGTCAAGTGAACCCGGCCCAACGAGCGAGGCATCCGTGAACGCTCCCGTCATCACCCGGCTGCGCGTCGCCCTCGTGACCGCGCCCCTCGAGAATCCGATCGTGGCCCCCTTCGGCACGGTCACGACGCGGCACAACATCCTCGTCCGGGTCGAGACCAGCGACGGCGCCTGGGGGCTCGGCGAGACCTGGGGCAACTTCCCGCCCTGGGGCTGCCGCGACCGGGTGGAGATCCTCACCCACGTGGTGCGCCCGCTCCTCGTCGGCGAGACGCTCGACGACCCCGCGCGCCTCTACGACCGCCTCGCCCGCTCCATGCGTCCGCTCGCCAACCAGCTCGGCGCCGTCGGCCCGTTCCAGCAGGCGCTCGCCGGCGCCGACATCGCGCTCTGGGACGCCTGTGCCCGCCGCGCCGGGCTGCCGCTCGCCGACTTCATCCGCGGCGCGCCTGCCCCGCGCGAGGTCGATGTCTACGCCACCAACCTCCCGATCACGCGCCCGGCCGCGATCGAGGACATGGCCGCGAAGGGGCATACCCGCTTCAAGTTCCGCGTGCCCCCGAACGACCGGCTCGTCCTCGACGGCCTGCGCGAGGCCCGGACGATCGCGGGATCGCGCCCGCTGATGGCGGACGCGACGCAATCCTACAGCCTCGACCGGCTGAAGCCGCTCGCCGCGCCCCTGGCGGAGCTGTCGCTCGACTGGCTCGAGGAGCCGTTCCCGGCCGACGACATGGAATCCTACCGCGCCTGGACCTCCGAGCGGGTGCGGCCGCCGGTGGCGCTCGGGGAGAACAGCTATCGCGGCACGGGCTTCGAGCGCCTCCTCGCGGAGGTCGACCCGGAGGTGCTGCAACCCGACATCACCAAGACCGCCGGCATCAGCGAGGGGCAGGACATCTGCCGCCGGATCCTCGCGGCGGGAAAGCGCGCCTGCCTCCACATGTATGGCGGCCCCGTGGGCCTCCATGCCAGCGCCCATCTGAGCGCGGCCGTCGAGGGCATGTCCTGGCTCGAGATGGATTCGCTGCCGAATCCCCTGTTCGATCGGCTGCTGCGCGAGGCGCCGGTGGTGCGCGACGGCAAGCTGCAGCTTCCGCCCGGGCCCGGGATCGGCGAAGGCCTGATCCGGGACGAGGTCTTCGACGCGGCCGAAGTCCGGTAGGGCCGAACACGATGGCAAAGCCGCCCCATCCGCACACGACCCCGGTAGCGGCTCTCCGGCGCCGGCGCCGCGCGGAGGGAGCGGCGCCCGGTGCAGCGCCCAGCCGGTCGGGCGACGGAGAGAGCGGCTCGACGTCCAAGCGCAAGGCGCGCCCCCGCCCACCCGAGACCCCGGCCTCGGAGCGGCGCCGCAAGCGCCTCGGCATCTCGACCTATCGCCGGGTCGCGGCGATCCTCCGGCGCCGCATCTCCAGCGGCGAGTGGCAGAAGGGCGACCGGCTGCCCGCGCTCGACGCGCTCGTCGAGGAGTTCGGCGTCGGGCGCGTCACGGTCCGTCACGCCCTCGACCTCCTCGCCGACGAGGGCCTGGTCGCCCGCCACCGCGACCGGCGCGGCAGCTTCGTGATCGGCCAGCCCCTCGACCGGCGGTGGTTCACGCTCGCCCTCGACCTCGCCGAACTCCAAACCCATTCGGCCGCCATCACGGTGTCGCAGATCGAAAGCGCGCCCTGGTACCGCGCCCTGCCGGTGTCCGAGGAAGAGGGCCGCCAGAGCGACGCCTACCAGCGCGTCGTGCACCTCCACCACCACAAGGACTTCCCGCACCCGGTGGCGCTGACGGACCTGCTCGTCGATCAGGAGCTCTACCGGAGGATCGAGCGGGACGCCCCCGGCAACCGCCCGATCCTGGAACGGCTCGCCGCCTACCATGCGGATCTCGGGCGCATCCAGCAGACCTTCACGATCGGCGAGGCCGACATCGAGCTCGCGCACCGGCTCGGCCTGCACGAATCCGCGCCGATCGCCGAACTGCGCCGCATCGTGCGGGACAGCAGCGGCACGATCATCTATTTCGGCCACCTCTTCTTCCGCGGCGAGCTCGTCCGGCTCGACTTCTCCGTCGACCTGAAGCCGCCCGCCCGCTCCTAGAGGCCGCGGCTCACGCGGCGTCCAGCAGCGGATCGCCCACCCGCCGCTGCCACTCCGCGAGTTCGGCCACGAGCGCCCGGCGGACCTCCTGCCAGTCGGGATGGAAGGCGAGGTTGTTCATCTCCCAGGGGTCGGAGGCCAGATCGAAGAGCTGTTCGGTGGCGGAGCCCGGCGTCGGCGTGCCCGCGATCGTGGGCTTCAGCGAGGCCTCGTCCTGCGGATAGTAGCGGATGAACTTGTAGCGCTCAGTCCGCGCCATGCGCTGGCCGAAGCGGTACGCGGCGCAGAACGTCCGCCGCGGCGTCCCCTCCCCGCGCGCGAGGGCGAGAAGGCTGATGCCCTCGCGGCCCCGATCGGCGGCGAGACCCGCCATCTCCAGGAGCGTCGCGTTCGTGTCCCCGTGCCAGACGAGATGCGGCACGCGCCGTCCCGCGGAGACCCCGGGACCCCGCAGGATCAGCGGAATCCGCAAGCTGTGCTCGTAGAGGTTCTGCTTGCCGAGAAGCCCGTGCTGGCCCAGCGCCAGCCCGTGATCCGCGGTGTAGACCACCACGGTCTCCTGGGCGAGCCCGGTCTCCTCCAGCGTCGTGAGGATCGACCCGATGGCGTCGTCGAGATGGGCGATCATGCCGTAGTAATCGGCGATGTGCCGGCGGATCGCGTCCGGCGTGCGCGGGAAGGCCTCGAGCATTTCGTCCCGCACCGTCATCTCGCCGTTGTCGAACGGGTGAACGGGCATGAGGTTCGGCGGAAGCTCGATCCCGTCCGGAGCGACGCGGTGGCTCTCCGGCGGCGTCCGGGGGTCGTGCGGCGCGGTGAAGGCCACGTAGAGGCAGAACGGCGCGGTGCGGTCGACAGAGCGGAGGAAATCTTCCGCCGAGGCCCGGAACAGGTCCGTCGAGAAGCCGGGCTCGAAATGCGCGGCCTCGGCGGGGTAGCGGCCGGAGGGGTCGAAGCGGTGGAGCGGAACGCGGTCGTGGTCGCTCATGCCGCCGAACATGATCCGGTCCGCGGACGTGAACGACCGCGCGAAGGCGGCGCGGTCGTTGTGCCACTTGCCCACCGCGTGGGTGCGGTAGCCGGCCCTGCGCAGGCGCTGCGGAAAGGTCTCGAGCTCCTCCGGAATCCAGAACGCCGACGCCTCGTAGTCCGAACCGGTCGGGTCCTGCGACGAGCGGAAGATGTTGCGCCCCGTCATCAGGGAGGCGCGGCAGGGCACGCAGACCGCGGGATGCATGCCGCCCTGGCAATGCGCGTTGTCGAACAGGGTTCCCGCGGCCGCGAGCGCGTCGAGATGCGGCGTCCGCACCTGCCGGCATCCATGGACGCCGAGCGATTCGTAGCGGTGATCGTCCGCGATCAGGACGACGATGTTCGGCGCGCGGGCCATGCGGTCTCCTATTCCTTCGCGGGCGGAGGAGACCAGCCGAGGTGCCGTCCCCCGGTGGCCTGGAGGTCGGCCCCGGTGATGTAGCTTCCGGCCTCCGAGCACAGCAGCAGCGCGGCGCCCGCCATCTCGTCGGGACGGCCCGCGCGGCGCACCGGCGCGCAGGTCTGCTCGATCGCCTGCCAGGCCGCGGCGTCCTCGCGGCGCCACCGGTTGCGTTCGGTGGCGATCAGGCCCGGCGACAGGTTGTTGATCGTGATGCCGAAGGGCGCGTATTCGCGGGCGAGGTTGATGGCGAGGTTGTGCTGCGCGCTCTTGAGCGCCGCATAGACCGACAGCACCGGTTCGGGCGAGGTCTGGTTGACGCTTCCGATCGTGAGCACGCGGCCGTACCCGTTCCGCTTCATCGGCGGCAGGGCGGCCTGGAGGAGCTCGATCGTGGCCCGGAAGTTGATCTGGACCTGGCGGTCGATCTGCTCGTCCGTGACCTCCTCGAACGGCGTCCGGTACTGGATCGAGGCGCAGACCACGAGCACGTCGAGCCCGCCGAGGGCCTGCCGCGCCGCCTCGACGCAGCGGGTCGCCTCGCCAGGCTTCGCGAAATCGGCCTCGATCGCGACGCTTTGCACGCCGCAGCCCCGCAGGGCCGCGACGGCTTCTTCCGCGGCGTCGGGCCGGCCGAAGGCCGCGTCGGCCTCGCGCGCATGGTGGATCGCCACGTCGGCGCCGGCCTCCGCGAAGACCTCGGCGATCGCCCGCCCGATGCTCAGGCTGCCGCCCGTGACGAGCGCCTTGCGCCCCGCCATCGAGAAACGCGCCGCGACCCGTTCGGCGTTGCCCATCACTCCTCCCCCGATTGCCCGATGTGCGCCCCGCTCGCCGCCGTTACCCTAGGGCTGCGGGGGCGCGGCGTCACCACCGGTCGCCCGCAGGCTTTCGAGGTTGTGGACATGGACGTGCTCGCCCGGCGCGACGTCTGCGGTGAGCCGCCCGATCGCCTCGCCGTATTTGCGCACCGTGCTCCCGGCCGCGAGCGGCCGGAGCGCGATCTTGTGGCCGAGCGGCAGCGATGCGGCGATCCGCAGGGTCGCGGGCCCCGCAGCCCCGGACGCCACCACGGCCTCGCCCGCCGCGACCGGGCGCAGGAGCACGGCCACGTCGTCGTCGGCGTGCAGCACGAGGGCGTCGGCACTGGTCGGAACGATCGTCATGATGCCGCAAGCCTCCCCTGCCCACGGACGGCGTGCGCCTGGCTCACAGGGAGCCCCGGATGCGCGTGGGAACTTCGAGCCCCTCGCCGAGAATCTCCCCGAAGGTGAGCGTCCCCTCGGCGACGTCGAGGATCGTCTCGAACAGCCGCTCGGCGAGAGCCGCGATCGGCTGTCCGCCGGTCAGGGCCGCGCTCGCGTCGAAGTCGATCTGCTCGGCGAGCCGCCGCACCGCGTCGGGCTGTGCCGAGACCTTCACGGTCGGCGCGAGCGCGCTGGCGTAGCTGTTGCCGGGCCCGGTCGTGAACACGACGACCTGCGCGCCCGAGGCCGCGAAGCCCGTGATCGAATCCGGCGAGAAGGCCGGCCCGTCCATCACGTAGAGGCCGGGCCTCTGCGGCCGCTCGGCGACCTGGAGCACGCCGTCCACGGGCCGCGTGCCCGACTTCACGATGGCGCCCAGCGACTTCTCCTCGATGGTGCTGAGCCCGCCGCGGATGTTCTCCTCGCCGGGATTGTTGCCCGTGAGGCTGCGGCCCGAGGCGGCCGCCATCCGCTCGCGCTCCCGGACCGCAGCCACGATGGCGTCGCCGACCTGCGGGATACGCGCCCGTCGCGCCAGCAGGTGCTCGGCCCCGAGCCATTCCACGGTCTCGCCGATGATGGCGGTGCCGCCGTGATCGACGAGGGCGTCGATCGCGCCGCCGACCACGGGGTTGCTGACAAGGCCGGAGGTCGCATCCGAGTGCCCGCACTCGATCCCGACCGTCAGCCCCGCGACCGGAACGCTCTCGCGCCTGACGCGCGAGGCGAGCCTTGCGAGCGCCGCCGCGCGCCGCGTGCCGAGATCGACGACCGCGAGAACGTCCTCGTGCGCCTCCGCGAACGACACCGCCTGGACCGGCATGCCCGTGGCCGCGATCCGCGCCGACACGCCCTGCGTGGTCTCGTCGTCGACGCCGACGACTAGAACCGCGCCGGCATTCGGGTTGCAGCCGAGGCCGACGAGCTGATCGAGATGCAGGCCGAGGTCGGGCTCGACCTGCCCGCGCCCGCTCACCGTCGCGACGCAGACCGCGCCCGCGATCCCGCGGGCGATCTTCTCGGCGGCTCTGAGCGCAAGCCCGTTGATGCCGAGGACGAGCAGATGGTTGCGGATTCCGAACGACCCGTCGGGCCGTCGATAGCCCTGGATCATGCGCGATCTCGGCTGCACCCGTTCCTCCCCTTCGGTCCCCCGACAATGCGGCCGTCCCGGCCCGAAGCCAAGAGCCGCCTGGCTCCGCGATCGTCCTAGCGCGCGTCGGCCATGCGGTCTCGCGTCCGGTAGTGCGAATCGATCAGCCAGTCCCGGATCACGTCGAGCAGGTGGCGCTTCCGGTCGGCATGGGCGGGATCGTCCCAGAGGTTGCGGACCTCGCCCGGATCGTTGGCGAGGTCGAAGAGCTGCCCCTCGTCCGATCCCTTGAGGTACAGGAGCTTCCAGTCCCGGCTGCGGACGCTCATGAAATACTCGGCGCCCGTGAGCGACACGTCGCCTGCCTGCTCGCAGAACACGTGGTCGCGGGGGGTCCAGTCCCGGCCCTCCAGCGCCGGCAGCAGGCTGCGCGCCTCGAAGTCGGCCGGCGGGGTAAGCCCGGCGAGCTCCAGGATGGTGGGGCCGAGGTCGAAGAGCTGGCACAGGCCGTCCACCGTGCGGCCGGCGCCGAAGCGGCCCTTCGGCGACCAGACCACCGTCGGGACGCGGGTCACCACGTCGTAGACCGACCATTTCTGGATCAGGCCGTGGTCGCCCAGGCACTCGCCGTGGTCGGAGGTGAAGATCACGACCGCGTTGTCGAGATAGCCGCGCCGCTCCAGCGCCGCGAGCAGTTCCCCGATCTTCTCGTCGATCAGCGTGACGTTGCCGAGGTAATGCGCCCACAGGCGCTGCATCTGCTCAGGGCTCGGGTCGAGGCTCCAGACCACGGAATCGTGGTCCACCTCGACGTCGTGGATCCGCTTCTCCTTCAGCGCCGAGGGCAGCGACTCGAGCTCCTCCGCGGTGGGCTGGGGCAGCGGCAGGTCGGTGCGGGAGAGATAGGGCTCGGAATAGCGCGCCGGCGGATCGAAGGGCGGGTGCGGCCCGGGAAATCCGACTTGAAGAAACAGCGGCTCCGTGACCGGGTAGGTCTCGACCCACCACTTCGCCATGTTGCCCACGAAGGCATCGGAATGGAGGTGCTCCGGCAGCTCCCAGTCGAAGGCGCCGAGGCGCTCGCGGTAGTCCGCGCGCTTGCGGTAGAGCTCGCGCTGCTGCTTGACGAGGCCATTGGCGGCGAGCGCCTTGTCCCACTCGTCGAAGTACCAGCGCCCCTCCATGTACCGGTCCTTGTTCTCGACCACATAGCGCTCGTGGAACCCGGAATCGGAGTTGTAGGGGATGGTGTGCATCTTCCCCACGTTCACGCAGCGATAGCCGGCAGCCCGCAGGTCCTCGACCCAGGTGCGCTGCCAGGCCTGCCCGTTGCGCAGGACGCCGGTGGTGTGGGGATAGTAGCCCGTGAACAGGCTGGCGCGGGACGGCACGCAGCTCGGCGCCGTGATGTGGCAATCCGTGAAGCTGACGCCCTCGCGCACGAGGCGGTCGAGGTTCGGCGTCGTCACGAACGGAAAGCCCAGCGCCGCGATCGTGTCGTAGCGCTGCTGATCGGTCATGATCAGGATGATGTTCGGGCGCTCGGTCATGGCACTCGGCTCGCGGAGAAAGGTGCGGCCGGCGCTGCATGCGCCGGCCGCCGTGGTCGTCCCGCCGGGTGTCAGACCGCGGTGTAGAGGTCGGCCCGGAAGTAGTCCTTGGGGTCGAGCGGGTTCGGCAGGCGGCCGAACTCCTTGAACATGTCGTTCATCTTCGTGAGCCAGCCCGCCGCGGTTCCGTCCTTGGTCTGGGCCTGCAGTTCCGCGTTGGTGAGGAACTTGGAGTTCTGCGCCTCGACCGTGAGCTTGTCGGCCGGGATGCCGATGAACTTCGACGTGATCGCGATCGACTGGTCGAGCTTGGTGGCCCGGAACTCATTCGCCATCTTGAGGACGGCGATCACCTTCCGGGTCAGCTCGTCGGGCACCTCGTTACGCGACACGAACGCGCTCGGGAAGGCGAGCGCGGGATAGAAGTCGCCGTTCTTGGCGAGTTCCGTCATGTCGGGCACGCGGTCCTTGATGACGCTGACGAGCGGGAACCAGATCCCGGCCGCGTCGATCTGCTTCGACGAGAACGCCGCCACGACGGTGCTCGGATCCATCGTCACGAGCTGCACGTCCTTGACGCTCATGCCCGCCTTCTGGAGCGCGAGGCGCAGGAGCATGTCGCCCGACGTCCCTTCCGGCACGCCGACCTTCTTGCCCTTGAGGTCGGCGATGCTCTTGATCCCGGCCTGCGCGATCACGCGGTCGCTGAGGCCGAGCGTGTTGATCGCGATCACCTTGGCGCGGCCGCTCGCCGGCATCCACAGGGCGCCGGGGCCGATATAGCCGAAATCGAGGCTCCCCGCCCCGAGCGCCTGGATCTGGATCGGGCCGTTGGTGAACACCTTCAGGTCGGGCGTCAGGTCGTGCTTGGCCCAGAAATTCTGGTCGGTCGCGATCGCCGCCAGGCTCGCGCCGTTGAAGTCGGCGATGTAGCCCATGCGGACCGTCTCGGCGGCATGGGCCCGCCTGGCGCCGCCCCCAGCAAAGACCGCTGCGGCGCCGGCTGCCGTCACGAACGTGCGGCGTGATAACGTGGTCATGGCGTTTCTCCTCCCTCGATCACAGGCTTGCGTCGGCCGTCGCGGCCGGCTGGTGGTAGACCGCGTGCCAGACGCGGTTGCGGATGGCGGCGAACTCCGGCGACAGCCGGATCTCCTCGGTGCGCGGATAGGGCAGGTCCACCGGGATGATCTCGTAGAGCCGGCCCGGCCGCGCCGCCATCACGATCACGCGGTTCGCGAGGTAGACGGCCTCGTCGACGTCGTGGGTGATGAACATGACCGTGCGCCGCTCGCGGCTCCAGGTGTCGAGGAGCTGGTCCTGCATCTGCACGCGGGTGAGCGCGTCGAGCGCGCCGAAGGGCTCGTCCATCAAGAGGATCGTCGGATTGACCGCATACGCCCGGGCGATGGCGCAGCGCTGCTTCATGCCGCCCGACAGGGTCTTGGGCAAGGAATCCGCGAACTGCGACAGCCCCACGAGATCGATGAAGCGTTCCGCGATCTCGCGCCGCTCCTTCGCGTCCTTCCTGGCGATGCGCAGGCCGAACTCCACGTTCTCGCGCACGGTGAGCCAGGGAAAAAGCGCATATTGCTGGAAGATCATGCCCCGCTCGGGGCCCGGGCCGTGCACGGCGCGCCCGTCGACCAGCACCTCGCCCGAACTCGGCTCGACGAGGCCGGCCGCGATGTTGAGCGCCGTCGACTTGCCGCAGCCCGATGGGCCCACGACCGTGACGAACTCGCCATCGGCGACGTCGAGCGACAGCCGGTCGAGGGCCAGGAAGGTGCCGTCCGCGAGGTCGAACCGGCGCGAGACGCTCCGGAAGGAAATTTTCGGGTTCATATCCGTTCCTGCCGCCGGGTCAGGCGCTTTCCGGCCGTGAGGAGAAGGCGGTCGTTGAGGAGTCATATCCGCTCCTGCCATTGGGTCAGGCGCTTCTCGGCGGCGAGGAGAAGGCGGTCCATCAGGAGGCCGAGCACCCCGATCGTGACCAGGCTGACGAAGATCGTCGGGAGGTCGTAGTAGAGCTGGGCCTGCTGCATCCGGAAGCCGAGGCCCGACTGCGCCGCGATCAGCTCCGCGGCCACCACGGTCGCCCACGCGGAGCCGAGGCCGATCCGCATGCCCACGAGGATGAACGGCGTCGAGGCCGGGATGATGACGCGCCGGAAGATCGTGGCGTCCTTGGCCCCGAGCACGCGCGCCGCGTTGATGAGGGTCTTGTCCACGTTGACCACGCCCTGGAAGGTCGCGATCACGCTCGACAGGAAGGCCGCGAGGAAGATCACGAACACCTTCGGGGCCTCGCCGATCCCCATGGTCACGATCGCGAGCGGGATGACCGCGAGCGGCGGGATCATGCGGAAGAACTGCACGTAGGGCTCGATCAGCCCGCGCGCGACCTTGTACCACCCCATCAGGAAGCCCACGGGGATCGCGAGCGCCACGCCGAGGGCGAAGCCCGTCAGCACGCGCTGGACGCTCGCGAACAGGTCGGTGAAGAGCTGCCCGTTCCGGACAAGCTCGGCCATCCGCCCGAGCACCTCGAGCGGACCGGGCAGAACGACCTTGCCGTAGGTCACCACCGCCCCCCACGCGAGGATGCCGATGCAGACCGCGAGGACGTTCATCAGCAGCATCGTCTGCGAGGCCGATCGCCCCCCTGGCTGCGGCTGAGGCAGCGCTTCCACACCCTTCGTCATCCCAGACCCCCTCCCCGGCGGGCATCGTTCCTAGTCGTTCTGCTCCGGCGCCGCCTGCCGCGAGCAGGCGGCGGGCCTCCGGGTTCTCGTCCGGCGGGCGCGATCCAGGCGCCGCTCACTGAGCCGCATCCGGCAGCGCGGCGAGACTTCGTGCGCAGAGCGCGAGTTCCTCGCGCCTGCGGACCAGGATCGCGCTGGTCTGTGCGACGTGCAGGCTTTCGTCGCTCGTCGGATAGGCCGCCTCGGCGATGCTGAGGATATGCACCAGTTCGCCCCGCGGGCCGCGCACGGTCGTGGCGAACCGGCGCACGCCGCGCCCGTTGCCCTCGATGTCGTAGGCGACCCCGTGCGGGTCGGTGGCCTCGATGATCCGCCTCGCCTCAGGCGACGAGACCGGCTCGTGGCGTGCGCCGGGGCGGTAGAAGGCCTCGGTGTCGAAGCGGCGCTCGACCTCGGGCCACCCGATCTCGCTCAGGTAGAGGCGCGAGAGGGCGTCGAGCTCGTAGACGCCGCGCCGGAAGCCGGTGCGGGCCCGGATCTGCACCGACATCTCCGGGTGCTCCTCCTTGTGGTACCACTCGAAGGCGTCGCCCCGCACGATGATGGCCTCGGCGGACTGGGCGGTCTCGCTCACGATGGCCGAAATGACCCGGGTCAGCACGTCGAAATACTCGGCCGGCACGCCGATGAGCTTCCGGAACACCACGTTGCAGCGGTAGCGCCGCGAACCGTCGCGGAAGATGTAGCCGCTGTCCTCCAGGGTCTTGATGATCCGGTGGAGCGTGGCGCCGGAGATGTCGCAGGCCTCGGCGATCTGGGCCTGCGTGAACGCATCGCGCGGCCGGCCGGCGAAATATTCCAGCACGCTCAGCGTCCTGCGGACCGGCTCAGACATCGGGCGGGACCATCCACCAAATATGGTTGCGCATCTTCCATATTTGAACTATCCACGAGCGTCAATGCATGGGACGGCCGATCGGGAGGGCTGCTGCGGCCCGCCGGTCCAAGGCCGCTGTCCGCAGCGGGAGTTGCAAGCCATGGCGAGCCAGCACCCCGGAGACCTCGATTCGAGTCCGCCGGCGCGGCTGCGCCGATGGCTGTCCGAGCTGCAACGACGCTTCCGCGAGCGCTACCGCCCCGAGCTCCACTACATGCGCGGTCCCGGGCCCAAATGGCGCGAGAAGCACGCCGCCTCCCGGCAGGCGCCGGCCGCTTCGCCATGACCCGCCCTCGCCGCCGCCCGCTCTCGGCACAGCCCACCTTCTGAACGCCCCTCCCCCAGCACGGATCGACGATGCGTCCCAACATCCTCTTCATCATGTCCGACGACCACGCCGCCCGCGCGATCTCGGCTTACGGGCAGGGCCTGAACCGGACGCCCCACATCGACCGGCTCGCCCGGGAGGGGATGCGCCTCGACCGCTGCTACGTCACGAACTCGATCTGCACGCCGAGCCGGGCCGCGATCCTCACCGGCACCTACAACCACGTGAACACGGTCACGACCCTCGACACCCACATGGACAACCGGCTGCCGAACGTCGCCAAGCACCTGCGCGCGGCGGGCTACCAGACCGGGATCTTCGGCAAGTGGCACCTCGGCGAAGGCCCGGCCCACGAGCCCACGGGCTTCGACCGCTGGTCCGTGGTGCCGGGCCAGGGCTTCTACTTCGATCCCATCATGATCGACGCGAGCGGGGCGCGCCGCGAGAGCGGCTACGTCACCGACATCATCACGGACAAGTGCCTCGACTTCCTGCGCGAGCGCGACGCGGAGCGCCCGTTCTTCCTGCTCTGCCATCACAAGGCGCCGCACCGGAACTTCGCGCCGCACCCGAAGCACCGCTCGCTCTACGCCGACGAGGACCTGCCGATCCCGGAGAGCTTCACGGACGACTACGCCAACCGCGCCGCCGCGGCGGCCGCGGCCAAGATGCGCATCCGCCAGGACATGACCTTCGACGACCTCGGCCTCGTGCAGCCCGAGGGCGGCGACGAGGTCGGCGAGCTGCTCCTCGAGGGCTGGACCAACCGCAAGGTGCCGGATCTCGCGGAGGGCGGCGAACTCACCCTGATCGACGCCGAGACGGGAGAGCGCTTCACCTTCACGGATTCCGACGCGCTCGCGCGCTTCAAGTACCAGCGCTACATCAAGCGGTATCTCCGCACCGTCGCGTCGATCGACGAGAATGTCGGGCGCCTCCTCGACTATCTCGACGAGAGCGGCCTCGCCCAGAACACCATCGTGATCTACACCTCCGACCAGGGCTTCTTCCTCGGCGAGCACGGCTGGTTCGACAAGCGCTTCATGTACGAGGAATCGCTGCAGATGCCGTTCCTGGTGCGCTACCCGAACGGCATCGCGCCCGGCACGGTGGCGAAGCAGATCGCCACCAACGTGGATTTCGCGCCCACCTTCCTGGATTACGCGGGCGTGCCCGTCCCCACCTACGTGCAGGGCGCGAGCCTGCGCCCGCTGTTCGAGCAGGCGACCGGCGCAGGCTGGCAGGACGTCGCCTATCACCGCTACTGGATGCACAAGGACTCGTTCCACAACGCCTATGCCCACTACGGCGTGCGGAGCGAACGCTACAAGCTGATCTACTGGTACAACGACCCGTTAGGTCAGGAGGGCGCCTTCGGTCCGGCCGACCAGCCGGATTGGGAGCTGTTCGACTGCGACGAGGACCCGTTCGAGCTCCACAACCGCGCCGCCGATCCGGCTTTCGCGGGGGTGTTCGCGGACATGCTCGCCAGGCTCGACGCCAAGATGGCCGAGATCGGCGACATCCCGGAGCACGACAGCGCCGCCGCCCTGCAGGGGAGGCGCTGAGCCGTCATGTCCTGCTGCATCGCCTCCACGACGCGGGACGGCCGCAAGGCCGCGGATCCGGACCAGCTGGCGCAGGCGGCCGCACCCGCGGGACCGGCGGCGCCCCGCATCCGGTTCGACGGCGGGACGGCTTTTGTCGGGACCGACCGTCCCGTGATCCTGGAGGACGGCGAGGGGCCGCGGCGCAAGGTGTCGTTGCGCGCGTTCGCCCTCGACGCCCATGCGGTCACCAACGCGCGCTTCGCCGCCTTCGTGGCCGCGACGGGCTACGTCACGGAAGCCGAGCGCTTCGGCTGGTCGACGGTATTCCGTAGCCTGCTGCCGCCGGACGCGCCCCATCCGCCCTCGCGCGGCCCGACGCCGTGGTGGGTGATGGTCGACGGCGCATTCTGGGCCGCGCCCGAAGGGCCGGGCTCCACGATCGAGGACCGGCCCGACCATCCCGTGGTGCACCTCTCCTGGGCCGACGCCAAGGCCTTCGCGGCCTGGTGCGGCGGCCGCCTTCCCTCGGAAGCCGAGTGGGAGCACGCGGCACGGGGCGGCCTCGACGATCCGCGCTTCCCCTGGGGCGAGGAGGAGCCGACCGACAGCACGATCCTGTGCAACATCTGGCAGGGCACCTTTCCCGCCGCCAACACGGTTGCGGACGGGTATCTCGGCACGAGCCCGGTCGCGGCCTTCGCGCCGAACGGCGCCGGCCTGTTCGGCATGGCCGGCAACGTGTGGGAGTGGACGGGCGACCCGTTCAAGATCCGCTCCCTGTCGAGCCGGGCGAAGCAGCGCAACGCGCATGCGCTGCGCGAGAAGGAGAAGGTGCTCAAGGGCGGCTCCTTCCTCTGCCACCGCAGCTATTGCTACCGCTACCGGGTCGCGGCGCGCATCCCGCTCACGCCGGATTCCGCGGCGAGCAATGTCGGATTCCGAGTCGCCTACGATGCCTGAGGGAGCGCCCGACGGTCGCGCGGCCGCTGCGCCGCGGCGCGGGGCGCCCTGTCAGCCTTTTGAATGCGGAGGCCCGCGAAGCCAGCGGCGTCGCGCCTCCCGGGTCCCGTGCATCGCGCGGTCGGACCCACGGAAGTGGACGGCACAAGCCCGGCGGAACCGGGCGCCGTCTCGATCGGGGAGGCCGGGTCTCGGGACGAGGCTCGACTGACTCCGGAGTTGGGCCCGTCGGCATCCGCCTTCCGGCTCGTCGATCACGGAGCGAAGAGGAAACACCATGCTGACACGCCGTCATTTCCTGACCACCGCCGCGGTTGCGGCCGCGGGCGCCACGTCCCTGAGCCGGCCCGCCTCGGCCGCCGCCGGCGAGCCGCGCATCGGCTACATCGCCGACTTCCCGGGCGCGAGCCTCTTCGCCATCGCGGCCGATCAGAAGCTGTGGGAGGCCAACAACCTCAAGCCCGACCTCAAGGTCTTCACCAACGGCCCGATCCAGATTCAGGCGCTCGGCGCCGGCAGCCTCGATTTCGGCTCGATCGGCCCGGGCCCGATCTGGATGGCCGCGACGGGCCGCACCAAGATCGTCGCGGTCAACGTGGTGAGCTTCAGCGACCGCGTGATCGCGCAGCCCGGCATCAACTCCATGGCGGATCTGAAGGGCAAGAAGGTCGGCGTGACCCAGGGCGCTTCGGGCGAGATGATCCTGCGCCTCGGCCTCGCCAAGGCCGGCATGACGATCCAGGACATCCAGATCGTCCCGATGGATCCCGGCACCGTGGTGGCGGCGTTCTCGTCCGGGCAGATCGACGGCGCCGGCATCTGGTATCCGCTCGTCGAGACCATCCGGGGCCGCGTCCCGAACATGAAGGAGCTGGTGTCCAACAACGACTTCTACCCGGACACGTCCTTCATCAACCCGTTCATCGCCCGCAACGAGGTCGTCCGGGACAACCCGGAGCTCGTGAAGGCGTATCTGCGCGTTCTCAAGAAGGCGATGGACTACCGCGCCGCCAACCTCGACCGCTCGGTCGAGCTGACCTCCGCCTTCCTGGGCGTTCCCGCCGCCCCGCTCGCCAACGTGGCGAAGAGCCTCAAGCTGCTCACCAGCGCCGAGCTCGTCCAGATGACCCAGGACGGCACCGTGAACAAGTGGCTGACCAAGTTCAACGCCATGTTCAAGGAGTTCGGCACGGCCCCGAACCCGCTGCCGCCGGAGCAGTACTACGAGGGCGGACTCTTCGTCTCCGCCTAGAGCCTGCAACGCCGCCCGCCGGCCGCGATCCCGCCGAGGGGTCGCGGCTGGCGGGCGGCCCATACCTTCGATCGGGAGACGGGACGATGGCCAGGACCACGGCGATGGAGCGGCTCGGCCGCCGCATCCGCCTCGGCGTGATCGGCGGCGGCGGCGAGGCCCTCATCGGCCCGGTCCACCGCATCGCGGCCCGGCTCGACGACGGGTTCGAGATCGTGGCCGGCATCCTCTCCTCGGATGCTGCCCGGTCGCGCGCCTCGGCCGAGGCGCTGCGGATCCCGCGCGCCTATCCCGACATGGCCGCCATGGTCGCGGGCGAAGCGGCGCGGGCGGACGGGATCGATGCCGTCGCGATCATGACCCCGAACGACACCCATGCGGATTTCGCGGAGCAGGCCCTGGCGGCCGGCTGGGACGTCCTGTGCGAGAAGCCGCTCGCGAACGACAGCGGGAGCGGCCGCAGGCTCGCGGCGGCCGTGCGGGAGAGCGGCCGCGTCTTCTGCCTGGCCCACAATTATTCGGGCTACGCCATGGTGCGCGAAGCCCGCGCCGCGATCGCGGCAGGCGAGATCGGCCGGGTCCATCTCGTGCAGGTGACCTATCTCCAGGGCTCCCTCGGCGCGCGCGTCGAGGATCATCCGGAGCGCATGCCCGCGCGCATGAAATGGCGCCTCGATCCAGGCAAGGGCGGGCCCAGCCACGTGCTCGGCGACATCGGCACCCATGCGCACCAGTTGGCGACCTACGTCCTCGGCACCCCCGTCGAGGCCGTGCTCGCCGACGTGGGGGCCGTGGTGCCGGGCCGCAGTGCCCACGACACCGCGTCGGTCGTCCTGCGGATGCAGGGCGGAGCGCGCGGCATGCTCCTCGCCAGCAAGGCGGCCTCGGGCGCCGAGAACCGCATCCTGATCGAGGCCTACGGCGAGGCCGGGGGCCTGCGCTGGGAGCAGGCGAATCCGACGCAGCTCTTCGTCATGCGCCCGAACGCGCCCGCGGAGGTGCGCTCCGCCGGCCTGCCGACCCTGCACCCGCTCGCCCGCCGCGCCTCGCGCCTGCCGCCGGGGCACCCGGAGGCCTTTCTCGAGGCGTTCGCGAACCTCTACCGCGACTTCGCCGAACTCGTGGCCGCGCGCATCGCCGGCGCGGAGCCGGACCCCCTCGCCGCGCACATCCCGACCGTCGCGGACGGCGTGGCGGGCCTCGCCTTCATCGATGCCTGCCTGTCCTCCTCGGAGAGCGGCACCTGGGCGGCCTGCCGCGAAAGCTAGCCACCTCCTGGAACCCACCTGGCGCCGTTTATGCCCGCTGCAAGGAGGTGACCGTGTCCACCGAAAGGCCCGTGGTGCTGAGCGCGCCCCATCCGCGGACGCTCGACCTCATCTTCTCGCCCGAGGCCCGTGCGCGGCTCCACGCCGCCTACGACGTGGTCGAGGCCGAGCCCGCCGCGATCGGGTCCTTGAACGACGAACGCCTCGGCTCGGTGCGCTACATCCTGGGCCAGCCGCCGATTCCGGCCGACCTCCTGCGGCGGCTGCGGTCGCTCCGATGCGTTTTCAACGTGGAGGGCAACCTCGTCGGCAACATGCCCTACGAGACCCTGTTCGAGCGCGGGATCCACGTGGTCACCACGGGCGCGGTGTTCGCCGAGCCGGTCGCCGAGATGGGGATCGCGCTGGCGCTGAACCTCGCGCGGGGGATCATCCCGGCCGACGAGGATTTCCGCCGGGGCCGGGAGGTCTGGGGCCGCCGCAGCAACGAGGGAGCGAGGCTGCTGGGCGGATCGGATGTCGGCATCATCGGGTTCGGGGATCTCGGCCGCGCGCTCAACCGGCTCCTCGCCGGCTTCCGGCCGCGGGTCCGGGTCTACGACCCGTGGCTCCCGCCCTCGATCCTCGTCGAGCACGGCACCGAGCCCGCGAGCCTCGACGCGGTGCTGAGCGGGAGCGACTTCGTCTTCGTGATGGCTGCGGTCACGACGGAGAACCGGGGGTTCCTCGCGGCGCCCGACTTCGCCCGCATGCGGGAGGGTGCCGCCCTCATCCTGCTCAGCCGCGCCGACGCGGTGGATTTCGACGACCTCATGGAAGCGGTGCGCAGCCGCCGCATCGTGGCCGCGAGCGACGTCTTTCCGGAGGAGCCCCTGCCCCTCGACCATCCCGTCCGAAGCCTCGACGGCTTCATCCGCTCGGCCCACCGGGCGGGCGGCCTCCCTTCCGCGCTCCGGCGCATGGGCGACATGGTCCTCGAGGACATGGATCTCATGGACCGGGGCCTGCCGCCGATGCGCTGCAAGCGGGCCGAGCGCGAAACGGCCTCCCGCGTGCGCTCCAAGGGCGTCGGCTAGCCACCCTCTGCCTTCCCCATTCTCGAAGGACCTGTCGCATGCGGACCATCAAGGGCCCTGCCCTGTTCATCGTCCAGTATATCGACGCCGACGCGCGGCTCGGCACCCTGGAGGGCATCTGCGCCTTCGCGGCGGGGCTCGGCTTCAAGGCGCTCCAGATCCCGACCTTCGTCCCGCACATCTTCGATCTCGCGCGGGCCGCGGAGAGCCAGGATTATTGCGACGACGTGCGCGCCGTGCTCGCGCGCCACGGCCTGGAGATCGCCGAGCTGACCAGCGGACGGCAGGGCCAGCTCATGGCCGTGCATCCGGCCTACGACATCACCCAGGACGTGCTCGCGCCGCCCGCGCTCCGCGGCAACCCGGCGCGCCGGACCCAATGGGCCTTCGACCAGATGCTCCTGAGCGTGAAGGCCTCCGCGCGCCTCGGCCTCGACCGGCTCGTCACCTTCAGCGGCTCGCTGCTGTGGCCCTATCTCTACCCCTTCCCTCCGGTCCCGGCGGAGCTCGTGGCGGCCGGGTTCCAGGAGCTGGCGCGCCGCTGGCGCCCGGTCCTCGACGCCGGCGACCGCGAGGGCGTCGACATCTGCTTCGAGCTGCACCCCACGGAAGACCTGCACGACGGCTCCACCTTCGAGCGCTTCCTGGCGCTCGTCGACGATCACCCGCGCTGCCGGCTGCTCTACGATCCGAGCCACCTGTTCCTGCAGCACATGGACTACATCGGCTTCATCGATGCCTATGCCGAGCGCATCCGCGCCTTCCACGTCAAGGACGCGGAGTTCCAGCGTTCGGCCCGCACGGGGGTCTACGGCGGGTACAACGCCTGGCTCCAGCGGGCGGGCCGCTTCCGCTCTCCCGGCGACGGGCAGATCGACTTCAGGACGATCTTCTCGCGCCTGACCGGCCTCGGCTTCGACGGCTGGGCGACGCTGGAATGGGAGTGCTGTTTCAAGAACCGCTATGACGGCGCCCGCGAGGGCAGCGACTTCATCCGGCGGCTCATCATCGACGTGACGGAAGCAAGCTTCGACGCGCCCATGAAGGGCGGCCTGAGCGAGGCCGACATCAAGGCGGCGCTCAACATCCGCTGAGTCCCGGCTGCCGACACGGCTCCCGCCGCGTCAGGTCCCCAGCAGCACCGCCAGAACGCTGTAGGGCGGCGTCAACGAGCCCACGATGCTTCGCTCGGGCTCGGGCGACACGCGGACCAGCGTCGGCGTCACGAACACGCCCTCCTCGAGCGCCCGCTCCGGGAAGAGGAGGACGTCCACGATCTCCAGGCGGTGCGGCCTGCCTTCCAGCAGCGTGCGGAGGTTGGAGAGCGCCTGAAGCGAGTTCGGCGTCTCCCCGGCGATGTAGAGGCGCAAGGCCAGGGCGGGTGGAGTGGGACCTTCGGTCACGACCGTTCGCCTCAATGACCCTTGCCGTCCCGATCCGACGGCACGATGTCCGCGTGGCGGAGTTCCAGCAGCCTCTGGCGGACCTCGTCGCGCCGGCTCTGCCGGGCTGCCTCCGCGCCCTGGAGCGATTGCCGCCGCCTCTCCAGCGTCTTCAGCTCGGCCTCGATCTCCTGCTGCCGCGCCCGCAGGCGGGCTTCGGTCTCCCGGACCTCCTGCTCGGCCAGTTCGGCCTCGCGTCGATGCGCTTCCTCCTCCATCCGGTCCGTCTGCTCCCTTTCCAGACGGGCCGTGCCCATCAGGAGGGCGCCGCCCTGGGCGTAGACGTCCACCAGCGTGATGCCCTGGTCGGACAGCACCAGCTCGCGAACCTGGTTCGAGTGATCGTTGCCCCTCGACTTGATGATCGTGAGCGCCCGGTTGCGTTCCCCGTTCTGGATCGCGAAGGAGAGCTGGATCCATGTGTCGGCGATGCTGGAGATCTGCGCTTTCGTGCTCTCCTGATGCCCGTTGGCGCTTTCCAGAAGCGACGTCATCAGGATCGTGATGCTACGTCCCTTGGCCTCGTCGATCAGGCGCTCGGCCAGGTCTCCCGCAAGCTCCTGACCCACGACCTTGTCGAGAGCCGAGATCGGATCGATCACCAGGGCGTCGGGCCTGTGGGCCTCCACCATCTCGATGATCTGGTGGAAATGCTCCTCCGCGCTCAGGCGGCCGGTGCGCAGGCCGGCCGTCGCGAGCAGGCCGCTGTCCACGTGCCGCTGGAGATGGATGTTCACCGAGGCGAGATTGCGCTCGATCTGCGCGAAGGCTTCGTCGAAGGAGATCAGCAGGCCCCGCTCGCCCCGGCTGCACGCCGCATCGATGAAGGCGCCGCCGAGGGTCGTCTTCGACGTCCCGGGAGCCCCGGAGATCAGGATGCTGGAGCCCCGGTGGTAGCCCCCGCCCAGCATGGTATCGAGCCGGCCGACGCCCGACGACACGTGCTCGGCGGGAGCCTCGTAGGCGCGCCGGTTGGAGCCCACGTCCCCGATGACGATGCCGCTGTCGCGGATGATCAGGGGGTGCTCGGCGGACGAATGGCGCGAGCCCCGCATCTTCAGCACCCGCACCGTGCGCTCGCTGCCCCCTTCCTGCGGTCGCAGCTTCAGGACGATGGCCGAGCTGACCATGTATTTGAGGAACTCGTAGCCCTCCTGGGCTCCTCCGGCCTCCGCCTCCTTGGCCGTGATGACCGTGGTGGTGCGGCTCGTGCGGCTCCAGTCGGCGATGCGCAGGATTTCCCGGCGGCGCTGGCGCGGGTCGTCGAGCAGATCGAGGAGCACGTCGAGCCCGTCGAGCACCACGCGTTTGGCCGACGTTCGCTCGACCGCTGCCGTGAGGGCCGCGAGCAGGCCGGAAAGGTCGAACTGGCCCGCATACATCGTATCGGGAGACGGGCAGGCGTCGATGGCGGGGATGGCCCCGCCGGCGCCGGGCGCCGCCTGCTGGCCGCTCCAGGGAACGACGCGCCAGCCGAAACCGCGCGCGTGGGCGGCCACCTCCTCGGGGGGCTCCTCGAAGGAGACGAACACCCCCGGCTCATCGAACCGTCCCACCCCCTGGACCAGTGTCTGCAGGCCCAGGATCGTCTTTCCCGACCCGGTGTCGCCGGTCACGAGCGTGAGACGGCCCATCGGCAATCCGCCATGGGTAATCGCGTCGAGGCCCGGTATGCCCGTATGCATCTTGCTGATCGTCATCGACTCGTGGGCTCCGGGTTCCGTCGGCGGGCATCCCGCTTCTCAAGGCTGCGTTCGGGTTCCGTCCAGCACCTCCCGCAGGGCGGCCGCCAGCTCCTTGCGGCGGTAGGGCTTGCGCAGGAGGCGGATGTCGTGGTCGATCTCGTGATTGCGGAAAACGTCCTCGGGATAGCCGGAGGTGTAGAGCACCTTGAGGTCCGGCTTCAGCCCTCTTGCCGCCTTCGTGAGCTCGACGCCCGACATGCCTTTCGGCAGGACGATGTCCGAGAGGAGGAGATCGAAGCTGCTGTCCTGGCTCAAGACCGCCAGGGCGTCCGGGCCGTCGGCCACGGCCGTGACCTCGTAGCCCAGGCCGAGCAACTGCGAGGCGACGAACTGCAGGACGTGGGGCTCGTCCTCCACGGCCAGCACGCGCTCCCTGCCGCGCGGAGCGGCACGAGCGTGATCGACCCTGTCGGCCTCCCGGTCCTTGCTCACGACGGCGGGGAGGACGATGGGGACGGCGGTGCCCTGTCCGGGCCGGCTCTCGATCGAGACGTGGCCGCCCGATTGCTGGGCGAAGCCGTAGACCATGGAGAGCCCCAGCCCCGAGCCCTTGCCGACCTCCTTGGTGGTGAAGAACGGCTCGAAGACGCGACCGAGGACCTCCGGGGACATGCCGGTGCCGGTATCGGAGACCGTCACCACGACCACGTCCTGCCCGACGGGGAGAGACCCCTCCCCGGGACCGGCCCCTCTCTGGCTCGTCTGGATCGTGAGCAGGCCGCCGGTCGGCATGGCATCCCTGGCGTTGACCGCCAGGTTGAGGATCGCATTCTCCAGGAGGTTCCGGTCGACCAGGGCCGCGAGCTTGCTGCGGGCGAACTCCGTCCGGACTTCGATGTCCTCGCCGATCGTTCTCCGGAACAGCGGCATCATCCCGTGCACGACCTCGTCGAGGTGCAGGCGAACCGGCCTGAGGGTCTGCCGCCGCCCGAAGGCGAGGAGATGCTGGGTCAACTCCGCCCCGCGTTCCGCCGTCTGCAGGATGATCTTCGAGAGTTCCTGCGCCTGGCCCGGATCCGGCGGGGCCTCGGCCAGGATCTCGGCATTGCCGAGGATGACGGTCAGGAGGTTGCGGAAGTCGTGCGCGACTCCGCCCGTCAGCTGCCCGACGACCTCCATCTTCTGGGCCTGGCGGAGCCGCTCCTCGGCCTGGAGCCGCTCCGTCAGATCGCGGGCGATGGAGAACATCGTGCCGTGCTCGGCCTCCCAGGCCGCCGACCAGAGCAGGGGCACCACGGAGCCGTCCTTGCGGATGAAGCGGTTCTCGAACGCGAAGGTCGGCACGCCTGCCATGATCTGCTCGGTGACGGCCTTGGACTTCTCCACATCCTCGGGATGGACGAGATCGATGTAGTGGCGCCCGATGAGCTCCTCCGGAGCATAGCCCCAGACGTCGGCGGCCCGCGGGCTGACATGGACGAAGGCGCCGTGCTCGTCGATGGTGCAGATCACGTCGAGGGAGTGATCGAAGATGTTGCGGTTCGCGTCCAGAGCCGCCCGCAGCTCCTCCCGGCTCTGACGGAGCGCCTCCTCGGCGTGCTGCTGCTCGTGGATGTCGCCCAGGGTGCCGACCCACTCCCGGATGGTGCCGTCCGGGCGCGTGAGCGGTGCGGCGCGGCAGCAGACCCACCGGTACTCGCCGCCGGGACCCATGAACCTGTAGACGCTCTCGCCCGGCTTGCCCGAAGCCACGATGGCCCGCCATTCCCGGACGAGCTGCTCGCGATCGTCGGGGTGCACCAGATTGAGCCATCCGAAACCGTGCAGATCCTCGAGCGGGCCGGAATACCCGTCGAAACCGCCGATGTGGAAGATCGATCCGTCCGGCCCCGCCCGCCACAGAATGGAGGCCGTGGCGTGCACGAGGGCGCGGTAGCGCTCCTCGCTTTCACGAAGGTCCTCTTCGGCCTGCCGCCGCGCCGTGATGTCGGTGTAGGTGCGGACCGCGCCGCCATGCGGCAGGAGAACGGTCCGGAACTCGATGACCGTGCCGTCCGGCCGAACGCGCTCGTAGAGCGGCGGATCGGTGAGAAAGCTTTCGCTCTCCTGCAGCCCGAGACCGGCACAGCCTGGATGATCGAACTCGCCGCGCTGCCGCTGCACCTGCTTGATCTCCGAGACCAGCGGGTGCGCGGCGATGAAATCTCTCGGGAGTTCGAGGAGGTCCAGCGCCCGCTGATTGAACAGCGTGACGCGGCCCTCCGGGCCCATGACCATGATGCCCTGGTCCATGTTCTCCAGGGTGGCTTCGAGAAAGGCGGACTTCTCCCGCAACTCCGCTTCCACCTGCTTCTGCTGGCGGAGGTCATGGGATACGCCCATGACCCCGATCTGGCGGCCCGACCCGTCGTAGATGGGGGAGTCCGTCACGTAGGCGGGGAACGTCGAGCCGTCCTTGTGCTTGGCCGGAAACTCGCCCGACCAGCTGCCGCCGCTCGCCAGGAACGCCATGGCGGCTGCGGACTTCGCGGGGTCGTTGCCCGACGTCAGCTCCGCGACGTGGCGGCCCGTCGCCTCGTCCGCCGACCAGCCGTAAAGCCTCTCGGCAAACGTGTTGTAGTAGATGATCCTGCCGTCCAGGTCCGTCGCCATCACGGACTGGCCGACCGCGTCGAGGAGACTGGCCTGGAAGGCGATCTGCGCCTCCGTATCCTTGCGCTCGGTGATGTCGGTGCTGATGCCCGCGAGCGACGGGCCCTCCCCGTCTCCGCCGGGCATTGCCTGCAGGCGGATGCCGAGCCAGATCGGCTTGCCGTCCGGGACCGCGAAGCGGGCTTCGACCTGCTCGGATTGGCCGGTGGCGAGCGCCCGTTGAAGGGTCAGAGCGACAGCCTCGCGGTCCTCCTCGTGGACGCAGGCCATGTAATCCTCGAGCGGCACCGATCTGAAGTGAAGAGCGCTCCGGCTCGAATCCGAATAGGTCAGCGTCCCGGTTTGGACATTGACCTCGAACGCCACCGAACGCCCGGACGAGAGCGCCGTCGTCAGGATCTGATCGCGTCGGGCCAGCGCTTCCTCGGCCAGCTTCTGCTCGGTGACGTCGTGCCCCTGGACCAGGACGCCTCCGACGGAGCCGTCCGCTTCGCGGATCGGCTGGTAGATGAAGTCGAGGAACCGCGAGGCGGGGGGCCGGTCCGGATCCGTCCCGAGCAGGATCCGTGCGCCTTCGCCGATGTGGGCGATGCCTGTGGCGTAGACCCGGTCGAGAAGGTCGGTGAAGCCTTGCTGCACGATCTCGGGCAGCGCATCCCGGACCGGTCTGCCGATGAGATCGCGGGACCCGACGAGGCGCTGATAGGCCTGGTTCGCCATCTCGAAGACGTGGTCCGGTCCTCGCAGCACCGCGAGGAAGCCGGGGGTCTGGTCGAACAGGGACTGCAGGCGAACGGCCGTGAGGGAGGCTTCGGCTTCGCGCCGGCGCAGGGCCGCCTCGGCCTGAACCTTGGCGGTCGACTCCGTGCAGGCGCAGAGCAGGCCCGCGACGGCGCCTGTTTCGTCCTCGACGGGGCTCAAGGAGAAGGTGAAGTAGGCGATCTCCTCATAGCCGTGGCGAAAAGTGACGAGCGGCAGGTCCTCCGACCACAGGCTCTCGCCGGAGAGGGCCCGATCCACGAGGGGCTTCATGACCGACCAGATCCCGGCCCAGGTCTGGGCGAGCGGCTTCCCGAGCGCTTTCAGGTGCCGCTCCCCCAGGATCGGGCTGTAGGCGTCGTTGTAGAGGCTGATGAGATCCGGCCCCCAGGCGAGAAGCATCGGCTGCCTGGCCTTGAGCAGAGTCCGGAGCAACGTTCGAAGCGGCTGCGGCCAGGTCTCGACCGGGCCGAGCGGGGTCGCCGACCAGTCGCAGGCCGAGACAGGTCCGGCGCTTCCTCCTCCTGCGGATCTGGAGGGCGATTTACGCCACAGCGCTCCTTGGGCCATTGTGGATCTCCCTCGGCAGCCCAAAATACAACGACCACTTGCAAATGGGGTGACAGGTCTGCCGCAGGGGTAGTCAAGAGCAATTCGTGGCAGGCGGCGCAGCGGGGCGTCCCGCCCGTCACCGGGGCCGACGGCGTCGTCTCCGTCTCCGGTTCATCGCCCGCGCTCTCGACACCGCGGGGCGCGCCGAGGGGCGATCAGGGCCGGGACACAATTTCCCGGACCGCGCAGACCATGCCCCTGCGCTCCTACTCGATGATCTCGTCGGCACGCGCGAGGAGAGTGGGCGGAATGGTCAGGTTCAGCGCCCTGGCGGTCTTCAGGTTGATCGCCATCTCGAATGCCGTCGACCGCAGCACGGGCATCTCGGAAGGCCTGGCGCCGCCGAGGATCCGCCCGACATACTGGCCGGCCTGCCGGTAGGCTTCCGAAATGCTGGCCCCGTAGCTCGCAAGGCCGCCGGTCTCGACGTAGTCGCGCAGGTCGTAGATCGCGGGAAGAGCATGGCGCGCCGCGAGGGCGACGATCGCCTGGCGCTGGCTCGTGAAAAACGAGCTGCCGCTCACCAGGACCGCGCCGGCCCCCGCCCGGATCATGGCCGCGAACGCCTCCTCGAGCTCGCGCGGACCGGCTGCGGTCACGACCTTCGCGGGGCGGCCGAGGGCCCGGGCCGCCGCCTCGATCCCGCTCATGTCGGCCCCTTCCGGGTAGTTGGGATCGAGGAGCACCGCGATGGGAAGGCCCTTCGGAGCGACCTCGTGCAGCAGTTCCAGGCGCTTCAGGTTGAGGGCCGCTCCGGCGAAGAAGGTAACGCCCGTGATGTTGCCGCCCGGCCGGCTGAGGCTCGCCACGAGGCCGCTCTCGACGGGGTCGTCGGCGAGAACGAACACGACCGGGATCGTCGAGGTCGCCGCCTTGGCGGCCCGGACGGCCAGGCCGTTGCCGACGATGACGGCGACCTCGCGGCCGACCAGATCGGCCGCGAGCCCCGGCAGCCGGTCGAGCTGGTTGTCGGCCCAGCGGTAGTCGACCGTCACGGTCTGCCCCTCGACGAGCCCCGCCTCGCTCAGGCCCTTGCGGAACGCCGCGACGAGGCCCGCGAACGGCGCCGCCGGCGTGCTGCGGAGGAACCTGACCAGGGGCGGCGCCGGCTGCTGCGCCGGAGCCGCGGCCGGCCAGCCGACGGTCCCGCCGAAGAGCACGAGAAGGTCCCGCCGCCGCATGAGGTCGTCTCCGTCCCGAGGTCCGATCAAGCGGGGGGAGCATACCCCTCTCACCCGCGGAGCGCGAGGACGGCCCGCGCCTGGAGACGCGGGATCGATGCCACCGCGAAATGAGGCTCTTCCTCTTCGCCTGTGGGGGAGTAAGGTTGGCGTTCCACAACCTCCATTGGGGAATCGGATGAGGCGACGCGAATCCACCGGCCGACCCGGCCGTGCCGCCGTCCGGCCCCCTCCCGGCCTTCCGGCCCCTGCGATCGCGGTGATCCCATGAGACGGCGCACGTTCCTGGCCGCGGCCTCCGGCGCGGCCTTGTGGCCGGGGCTCGGGCTGGCGCAGGCGAGCGCCCCGAAGCGGATCGGCTTCGTGACCATGACCTCGCCCGCCTCGCCCATGAGCAGCGCATGGGCCGAAGAATTCAGGAGGGGGATGCGCGACCTCGGCTACGTCGACGGCCGGGACATGGCGATCGAGACGCACTTCACGGACGGGGATCAGGAGCGCACCCGCGCGGTCGTGCGCAAGCTCGTGCAGGACAAGGCGGACATCCTCGTCGTCACGGCCACGCCCACGATCGCCCTCGCCAAGCAGGAGGCCGGATCCGTCCCGATCGTGATGACCTCCGTCTCCGATCCCATCGCCGCCGGCTTCGCCCAGAGCCTGGCGCGCCCGGGCGGCAACCTCACGGGCCGGACGATCCTCGGCCCGGAACTGGCCGGCAAGCGCATCGACCTCATTCGGGAGATCAGGCCGGGTCTGAAGACGATCGGCTTCCTGGGTTCGTCCACGGATTCCAACACCATCCGCTTCGTGCGGGAGACGCAGGCGGAAGCGGACCGCGCCGGGCTGAAGCTCGTGGTGCGCCTGGCCGAGGGCGCAAGGGCGATCGATGCCGCTTTGTTCGAGTCCATGCGGCGCGACGGCGTCGAGGCGGTGATCGTCCAGCCGATCTTCAGCTCCAGCGCACCCCAGATCGTGGCGTCCGCGAACGAAGCCGGGCTGCCGGTGATGGGCGATCTCGTCACGTCGGCCCGGGCCGGAGCGGTGCTGTCGCTGGGCATCGATCAGGACGCCAACATGCGCCGGGCGGCATATTTCGTGGATCGCATCTTCAGGGGCGCGAGCCCGGCCGAACTGCCGATCGAGCAGCCGACCGAGACGAAGCTCGCAATCAACCTCGCCGCCGCCAGGCGGTTCGGCTGGACCGTCCCGCCCGCCCTCCTCGCCCGCGCCGACGAGGTGATCGAATGACCCTCGCGGCCGTCCAGGAGCTGCCGGCCACCGCCCTGGGCACGGCGCCCGATAGCGCCCGCGTAGTCCGCAAGGTCCCGCTCGCCCTCAAGTTCGCCGCGGCCTTCGTGGGCCTCGTGACCCTGGTCCTCCTCGTCAACGGCGCCGTCAACCTCTGGCTCAGCTACGAGGAGGCCAAGCGCGCGGCCCTGCGGGTGCAGCAGGAGAAGGCGCACGCGGCCTCGGAGCGCATCGACCAGTTCGTTTCGGAAATCGAAAGCCAGATCGGCTGGACGACCCGGCAGGAATGGCGGCGGATCGGGATCGAGCAGCAGCGCTACGACTTCATCCGCCTGCTCCGGCAGGCGCCGCCGATCACCGAACTGTCCTACCTCGACGGAAACGGCCGCGAGCAGCTCAAGGTCTCCCGGCTCGAACCGGACGCGGTCGGGAGCAACGCGGATTTCTCCGCCGATCCGCGCTTCACCAAAGCCGTCGCCGACAAGGTGTGGTTCGGCCCGGTCTACTTCCGGCGCGGCTCCGAGCCCTACATGACGCTCGCCGTCGCCCATGCGGGGCGCAGCGCCGGAGTCACCGTCGCAGAAGTCAACCTGAAGTTGATCTGGGACGTGATCGACAGCATCCGCATCGGCGAGCAGGGCCATGCCTTCGTGGTCAACGCGCAGGGCAAGCTCATCGCCCATCCCGACATGAGCCTCGTCCTGCGCGACACGGACCTGTCGCGCATGCCGCAGATCGCCGCCGCGCTGGCCTCGCCGCCGCCCACGCCGCAGGCGCTCCGAAGCGGCCAGCCCCAGGCCAGCACCGCCGCGATCGGCGAGAGCCTCGACGGCCAGTCGGTCCTGACCGCCTACGACGCGATCCCGCGGCTCGGCTGGATCGTGTTCGTGCAGTCGCCCGTCCGCGAGGCGATGGCGCCGGTCTACACGGCCCTTACCCAGACCGGGATCCTGCTCGCGCTGGGCCTCGTGCTCGCCCTGACCGCGGGCACCTTCCTGGCCCGCCGCATGGCGGACCCGATCCAGCGCCTGCAGGGCGGCGCCGAGCGCTTCGGCCAGGGCGACCTCTCGCAGCGCATCGCGATCCGCACCGGCGACGAGATCGAGACGCTCGCCGACCGCTTCAATCTCATGGCGAGCCGGATCCAGGACTCCTACGAGACCCTCGAGGCGAAGGTCGAGGAGCGCACCCGCGACCTCAACGAGGCGTTGCAGCAGCAGACGGCGACCGCCGAAGTCCTGAAGGTGATCAGCCGTTCGGCCTTCGATCTCAGGACCGTGCTCGAAACCCTGATCGAATCCGCCTGCCACCTCTGCAAGGCCGAGATGGGCCTCATTTCTCTCGCCAAGGACGGCGTGTTCCTTCCCGAGGCGAGCTACGGCACGCCGCCGGGCTATCTGGATTTCATGCGGGCGAACCCGTTCAAGCCGGGGCGCGAGACGTTTTCCGGCCGCGCGGCGGTCACCGGCGCCGTGGTGAATGTCGCGGATGCCCTGGAGGATGCGGAATACACCTTCTCGGAAGCCCGCGACCGCGCCGGCTACCGCGCCATGCTGGCGGTGCCCCTGCTGCGGCAGGGCGAGGTGATCGGCGTGTTCGCCATGCCGCGCCGGACCCCGGGGGCCTTCAGCGACCGGCAGGTCGAGCTCGTCCAGACCTTCGCGGACCAGGCCGTGATCGCGATCGAGAACGTGCGCCTGTTCGAGGAGGTCGAGGCCAGGACGCGCGAGCTGAGCGAGGCGCTGGAGCAGCAGACCGCGACCGCCGACGTGCTGAAGGTGATCAGCCGCTCGGCCTTCGATCTCCAGACGGTGCTCGATACGCTGTGCGCCTCGGCGGTCCGCCTGTGCGACGCCGACAAGGGCGTGATCTTCCAGCGGGACGGGGACGATTATCGCCTCGTGGCCAATCACGGCTTCTCGCCGGAATTCGAAGAATTCGCCCGCGCCAACCCCTTCCGGGCCGACCGCGGCAGCACGGCCGGCCGGGTGGCGCTGGAGGGGCGGACGATCCATGTCGCCGACGTGCTCGCCGATCCCGAATACACCGCGACGGGCCACCAGAAGCACGGGGGCTACCGGACGAACCTCGGCGTTCCCCTGCTCCGGGAGGGGACGCCGATCGGCGTCTTCGTGCTCACCCGGCCCGAGGTGAAGCCGTTCACCGAGCGGCAGGTGGACCTGATCGCGAGCTTCGCGGACCAGGCCGTCATCGCCATGGAGAACGCCCGCCTCTTCAAGGCGGTGAAACGCCGGACCAAGGAGCTGAAGCGCTCGCTCGAGGACCTGCAGGCCGCGCAGGACCGCCTCGTCCAGACCGAGAAGCTCGCCTCGCTCGGCCAGCTCACCGCCGGCATCGCGCACGAGATCAAGAACCCGCTGAACTTCGTCAACAACTTCTCGTCCCTGTCGAGCGAGCTCGTCGAGGAACTGCAGGAGGCTTTGGCCGGCGCTCCCCTCGACGACAAGACGCGCGCCGACATCGAGGAGATTACGGGTCTGCTCCGCGGCAACCTCGACAAGGTCGTGCATCACGGCAGGCGGGCCGATTCCATCGTCAAGAACATGCTGCTGCATTCGCGCGAGGGCTCGGGCGAGCGGCGCAGCGTCGATCTCAACGCCACCGTGGAGGAAAGCCTGAACCTCGCCTATCACGGCGCCCGGGCCGAGAAGCCGGGCTTCAACGTCACCCTGCAGAAGTCCTTCGATCCCGCGGTCGGATCGGTGGAGATCTTTCCCCAGGAGTTCATCCGGGTGCTGCTCAACCTCGTCTCCAACGGCTTCTACGCCGCTGCCAAGAAGAAGACCGAGGGCGGAGACCCGTCCTACGAGCCGACCCTGAGCGCCTCCACCAGGGCGCTCGAGGACGGCGTCGAGATCCGCATCCGCGACAACGGCACCGGCATTCCGGACGAGGTCAAGGCCAAGATGTTCAACCCCTTCTTCACGACCAAGCCTGCCGGCGAGGGAACGGGGCTCGGCCTCTCGCTGAGCCACGACATCGTCGTGAAGCAGCACGGCGGCACCATCGCGGTCGAGACGGAGCCGGGCGCGTTCACCGAGTTCGTCATCACCCTGCCGCGCGCCGCCCACGCCATCGACGCCAGGAGGGCGTCATGACCCCCCCCATGGTCGATGCTCCGGAGGCCCTCATGACCGAACGTCGCGACTCCGGGAGGGCTTCGTGACGGTGCGGGTCCTCGTGGTCGACGACGAGAGCGACGTGGAAGAGCTTTTCCGGCAGCAGTTCCGCCGCGAGCTGCGCGCCGGGCGCTTCGTGCTCGATTTCGCGCTCTCCGCCGACGAGGCGCTGCGGAAGATCGTCGAGGTTGACGGCCGGAGCCTCATCCTCCTCGTCTCCGACATCAACATGCCGGGCATGAGCGGCCTCGAGCTCCTGCCCCGGATCAAGCAGGAGCGGCCGGACCTGCCCGTGCTGATGATCACGGCCTACGGCGATCCGGAGACGCGGCGGGTGGCGCTGGAGCGGGGCGCCGACGGACTCCTCACCAAGCCGATCGACTTCGCGGCGCTGCGGTCCGAGATCGATGCCCGGGTCGGCGGAGCAGCGGGCGCATGATGGCGAAGATCCTGGTCGTGGACGACGAACCCGATCTCGAAGCGCTCGTGGTGCAGAAGTTCCGCCGGCAGATCCGCGACGGTCAGGTCAGCTTCCTGTTCGCCCATGACGGCATCGAGGCGCTCGCCACCCTGGCGCAGAACCCGGATGTCGACCTGGTGGTGAGCGACATCAACATGCCGCGCATGGACGGGCTGTCGCTTCTCGCCAAGATCCAGGAGGCGGAGGAGAAGCTCTCGACCATCATCGTGTCGGCCTACGGCGACATGGCCAACATCCGCACCGCCATGAACCGGGGCGCGTTCGACTTCCTCACCAAGCCGATCGATTTCGGCGACTTCGAAACCACGATCGAAAAGACGGTTCGTCACGTGGAGATCCTGCGCGAGGCGCGGCGGCGCCTGTCGGCCGCCGAGCGCGCGCACGCCTCCCTGTCGCGCTACTTCTCGCCGAAGCTCGCCGAGCGGCTCGTGAGCGATGCGGATGCCGTCGACCTCAGCGGCCGGCGCCGGGACGTGGCGGCTTTGTTCACCGACATCGCCGGCTTCACGACTCTCGCCGAATCGCTCGATCCCGCCGACCTCACGCCCCTGCTCAACGAATATCTCGGCCTGATGACCGACATCGTCTTCGAGCACGAGGGCACGGTCGCCAAGATCATCGGCGACGCCCTGCACGTGCTGTTCGGCGCGCCCGGGGACCAGCCGGACCATGCCACCCGCGCGGTCGCCTGCGCGCTGGCCCTCGACGCCTGCGCGGAGGATTTCCGCCGCCGCTGGCGAGAGCGCGGGGTCGAGGTCGGGGTCACCCGCATCGGCGCCCATGCCGGCCCCGCGATCGTGGGCAATTTCGGCGGCGGGCGGTTCTTCGACTACACGGCCTACGGCGACACCATCAACACGGCGGCGCGGCTCGAGACCGCCAACAAGTCGCTGGGCACCCGGATCTGCGTCAGCGCCAGCCTCGCGGAGCAGGCGGAAGGCTTCCGCGGCCGACCCATCGGCAACCTCGTCCTGCGCGGCCGCGCCGAGCCCCTGCGGGCCTTCGAGCCCCTGCCGGTCGCGGGCGTCGACGAGACCGCCGTGGCGGCCTACACGGACGCCTTCGGCAAGCTCGAAACGGGCGACCCGACGGCCATGCCGGCCTTCGCGGCTCTGGTCGGGGCCTACGCGGACGACTGCCTGGCGAGCTTCCACCTGAGACGGCTCCTCAATGGCGCCAAGGGCACGCAGATCGCCCTGGACTAGCGGCTCCCGACGGACCGCCCTGGCCTTACCAGCGGCAGACGATCGGGCCTGAAGCCGAGGGAGCAAAGCCGGTGACCGCCCTTCCGATCTACGCGGCGGCCGCGCTGGCCGAGATCGCCGGATGCTTCTCCTTCTGGGCCTGGCTCCGGCTCGAGAAGTCGCCGCTCTGGCTCGTGCCGGGGCTGGCGTCGCTCGCAGCCTTCGCCTGGCTCCTGGCCCTTGCGCCCGCGGACCAGGCCGGCCGCGCCTACGCGGTCTACGGCGGCATCTACATCGCGGCGTCACTGGCGTGGCTCTGGACCGTCGAGGGGACGCGGCCGGACCGGTGGGACCTGATAGGCGCCGCTTTCTGCCTGGCAGGCGCCGCCATCATCCTGTGGGGGCCGCGGGCTTCCGCATGACCGGCCGCGGGCCTTCGAGGGCCGCGACAGGTTCTCATGCAACGGGTCATTGCCTTCGGGCCGCCACTCGATCGGCCTTTCGCGCCGCCCTTCTCGACTGCTCCCTTTGCGCGATCTGGTCCTCGGCCTCCGCTCGTTCGTGCTCGGGCAGCGCAGCAAGCCTGCTGCGCCTGCGGGCGCGCCTCTCGTCGCGGGAGAGCAGCGCCCAGTCGTCTGCCTCGGTGCCTTGCGCTGCCCGACTGGCGGGAGCCGGTGCCTCGACCGCTCGGGAGGTCGCGCCCCTGCCGAGGCCGAGGGCCGCGGACAGCGCCCGCGCGATCCTGTCGAGCGTCGAGGCGGCGTCGGACGCTCCGAGCGCGTCGGGGCGCCCGGGCCGCGTGCCGGCCCGGAGCCCTGCCCCGTCGGCACCGGCCGCCCGATGCACGTCCGCGGGCTCACCACCGCACGAATTCCGCCGGAAGCAGATCCCCCGGCTCAGCACCGTGTCGACCGCATCGAGCGCGTGGTCGGACGGGGACATCGCTGCGCGGAGGACATCGACGATAAGGCCTCTCCGCTTCAGCTTCGCCGCAACGCCGTGGGAGTCCCCCTCGATCTTCCATAGGGTAGCGGAGGGCGGGCCGAGCCGGGTGAACCTTTCGGCATGCCGGGCGTCCATCGCATGCTCGGCCCCGAAGAAGACCAGGTATCGAACGTCCCTGGACATGAGCGGCAGGACGTCGGGAACAGTCCAGGACGATATCCGCTGCACATAATGCTGCCACCGGACTTCGGACGGGACATAGATCGGATGGACGGACGACTGAGGCGAAAAGGCGATCGCGCTCCTGACATTCGGCAGCAGCCCTGCGAACAGGATGGCTCCGAATCCGCCCATGCTGTTTCCGACGGTATAGACCGCACGCGCGCCACTGTTGCGGAGGTGGCTGCCGAGAATGGAGGCGATCCGGAGTTCGATGCCGTTGTACCACGCCCTGTTCTTGTCGATGACATAGTAGACGTGGCAGTCCGGAGCTGCCGACCGGAGAGTTTCCCCGAACTCCGGCAACTGGATGGCGCCGAGATTGTGCCCGATTCCGGTGAACGAGATGACTGCGGCATCGCTCGAACCCGGCTCGAACATGATCTTGAGATCCGGATCGTCGATCAGGATTTCCATGCGGCTTGGTGCGCCAGACAATTCCGTCATGGGTGAGCTGCTCTCCGCGCCCCGTCGGGGTGGCGCGCCTCTCCTGGCCGCCTCGGGCGCGTGCCGTCGGCCACTTTTCGATCGGCCCGGCTCCTGCCCACGCAGGCCCGGGGTGTGGCGTGCGTCCCGAGGGCGGCCGTCTGCGGACGTTCCGCCGCTGCCGTCCCTGCAGCGAACGCGGCGTGGAATGCTGCCGATGCCGGGAATATCCGCAGCGTCAGCGGCCAGACCTGATGTAGTGCAGGGGTTCAGGAAGCGCCACCTGTCAGGTCATACAGGTTGACGTGCTGGTCCTCGCCGCGCTCTTTGCAACGGTTGCAGAGACCGTCCGGCAGCTATATTGGCGAATAACTAGGACGGATCGAGGATGTAACGCCCGTCTGCCGAAGACCGGGCGGGCGTGTCGCCTATGATGCTCCGGGCTGGGGCGCGTCCCTGTCCGGCTCGGCGTTCCAGGCACATCTCGGATGGGGGGCGCGGGCGGAAGAAGGATCGATGAGCAGGCATGTTCGGCAACGACAGGGTGATCATTTCTGCCGTCGATTTCATCGTCCTGCTTCTGCTGGCGGCCGTCTATCTCAGCGATATGATGACGGCGGCCGACAACGTATCGATCGCCTTCATCTACTGCGTTCCGATCGTCGTCAGCCTCCTGCATCGCTCACAGCGCAGCTTCCTCTATGCGGCGATTGCCTCCATGCTCACGGTGATCGGCTCGTTCTTTCAGCCGCCGCTGCTCGTGACGGACCTCGCCACCTTCGCCGCAAACCGGGCTATCGCGGTTGCGACGCAATGGCTCGTCGCCGTTCTCGTGTGGAACCAGAAGCGCTTTCAGGACGCGCTGGAAGCCCGCATCGCGGAGGAGCGTGAGAAGGTCGAGACGCAGCGCCGGTTCATCACCATCCTGTCGCATGAGTTCGGGAACGCGCTCACGACGATCGAGGGGCAGGCCTACCGGATGGCTGCCCTCTCGGCCTCGCTCGGGCCGCGTGACATCTCGACCCGCGCCAACAAGATCCGCGCGGCGGCGGACCGGATCCAGGCCGTCGTCAGCCGCATCCAACTGGCGTCGACGCTCGAGAACCGCAATCTGGAACTCAACCTCGGCACCGTCGACGCGTTCGCCATCGTGAGGGGCATCGTCGAGCAGTTCAAGGACGATTGGCGGCACCGCATCGAGCTCGAGCAGACGGCATCGACCGGCGAGGTCGGGGCAGACCGGGATCTGATCTCCCAGGTCTTCGAGAACCTGCTCATCAACGCCCTGCAATATTCCGGCGACGGCAGAAAGGTCGTCGTCCGCTGTGCGGCTGATCCGGAGACCGTCAGCCTCACGGTGGCGGATACCGGCCCCGGCATTCCCGAGGACGAGCTTCCACGTCTGCGGACAGCCTACTACCGGGGCACCGGCAGCCAGGGTACCAAAGGCACAGGGCTCGGCCTCTACTTCGCGAACCAGATCATAGAGGCTCACGGTGGGCGCTTGCTCATCGCGAGCGTCGTCGGCCAGGGAACGAGCGTGACCGTGGAACTGTCGAAGCGGACGCCTGCGGGGACGCGGTTGCCATGAGCGAGCCGCCGAGGATCCTCTGCATCGAGGACGATCACGACATCCTGGAACTCCTCACCGAGGTGCTCCAGGAGGCCGGCTTCGTCACGGAGACCGCGGACAACGGGTTGGCCGGCCTCGACGCGATCCGGAGCGCGCCCGATCTCGTCCTGTGCGACATCGACATGCCGGGCCTGACCGGCTTCGAGGTGCTGGAGCGACTCAGACGTGAGAAGCCGCGGCTGCAGGACATCCCGTTCCTGTTCCTGACGGCCTTCGGCGCGCGGGACAATCAGATGCGGGCCTACCAACTGGGCTGCGACGACTACGTCACGAAGCCGATCGATTTCGATCTGCTCGTCGAGATCGTCCGCAGTAAGCTCCAGCGCCGCCGCCCACAGCCCGACGAGCCGCATTTTCGGCTGACGCCCCGGGAGGCGGAGGTGCTGACCTGGGTCGCCAAGGGCAAGGCGTCGTCGGACATTTCGGCGCTGGTTCGGATCTCCGAGCGGACCGTCAACTTCCACATCGACAACGTGATGCGGAAGGCCGGGGTCGCGTCACGGATCCAGGCTGCCGTGCTCTGTATCAGGCTGGGCCTGATCACAGTGGATTGACCCCTCGCCCGCCGCGAAGCTCCCTCGCTCAGGGTACGTTCCGGATCCTGCGGCTTGACATGCCGACAAGCCCATCCAGGCGGCTTGCTCAGCCCACCGGAGGTGGTGCAGGCCGAGCGGTCGCCTGTCTCGGCCGCCTTCGAACGAGAAAGAGCCCGGCCTGTCGCCGGGCTCTCTCCTCGGGAGGTACCGTAGGACCATCAGGTCGGCAGATCGACGCGCCGTCCCGTGCCGCTGTTTCCCGGGTCTCAGAGGCCGCGCCGGTTGCGCTTCATGAAGTACCAGATCGCCAAGGCTGCCAGGACGAGCAGGATGATCCACCAGTAGTCGCCGATGCCGCCGCGCCCGGCCGCGCCCGGAGCCGCCGTCTGCGCCCAAGCCGGCGAGGCCGTAAGGAACACGAATGTGACGAATGCCGAGAGTTGACCCATGACTACCTCCTCAGAGTAGAACCGCCACCAAGGGGGGAGGCGTTCAGGCCAACAACTGTCCAGTTCAATGTTGGTTCAAAGGCCGCTCATCAACTGCGGCCGCGAACGCCCTCTTTCCTTCATCGTGCCCCGAATGACAGCGTGCGCGATCGCCTCGCTGCGACACGGGGGCTTGAAGCTGGGCGAAGCCCGCGGGCGCCTGCGAAATCCCAGAATGAACGTCAACCGAGGCAGCGCGCGAACGTCTTTCGCGCTTCTTCATCGTCCCGGAGGCGGATCCGCAACTCGCGCGCGACCTCGATATGGACGAAGCCGTCGAATTTCAGCTCACGCAGCGCGGCCGCATTCGCATTCGTCGTGCCCCCGAGTTCCTTCACGTCGACCGGATAGAGCAGAACGCGCTCGGGCGTCAGGGCGCCCTCGAGGCACCGCGCGACCTCGGCCGATGCGCTGCCGGGTCTCCCCGTCCCGGACGAGACGATCACCCCGGCCTGCGCCCCGGCCCCGCTTCTCCGCCTGGCGCGTTCGAACCCATGGATCTGGATCACGCGGGACCGCCCATGCACCTTCGCGAAGGCGCGGGTGAAGGCGTTGAAGTGGCTGACCTCCACATGGGCCAGATCCGCGTCGATGCGCACGCCGCCATCCTCGTACCAGCGAGGGACCGTGTTCCAGGCCGCCGCCAGGAATCCGCCCTCCTCCAGGAGACGAGCGACGATCCTGCCCGTGTCGAGATCCGTGAAGCGGTGCGGGGCCTGGAGCAGCACCGGCGTCGGACGCCCGGCGCCCTGGCGGAGCACGTACAATCCCTTGCCCGTGCGCTGCCCGGCCGCCTCGCGGATCACCGTCGCGGCCTCGCCGCCGAGCGTCACGCTCGCCAACGTGAATCCGATCCGCGCCAATCCCTCGGCGATGTCCGCCCCCTGCTCCCCGCGCAGGAGGCGCTCGAACAGAGCCTCGGATAGCGCGGCGTCGGCCGTGGTCGCTGGGACGTAGCCTCGGGCAAGCCGGGTCTCGGCGAGAAGCCGGTCGAGGCGGTGTCCCGCCTGTTCCGAAACCGGCGTCATCCCTCCCCTCGGACCATTCTCCCGGCTCATGGCATGCTCCGAGGTCGCGCCGAGCGCAGCCGCGAGGGCTGCTGCGGCGAGGCGCTTCGCGGACCGTCCTGACAGCACCGCCTGGTCTCTCCTGCACATCGTTCCGCCGCGGGCTGGCCTTCGAGCGTCAGGGGCGTGACGACGGGGAAGGCCCCGGCTGCGGACGCCCGAACGAGAACATCTGCCTCCGGCGCGCCTCCATGCGCGCCCATGCGTCCCTGGCCCGCGAGGCGAAGGCGAGACCGGCGGCCATCGCCATGAAGAGAAGGCCGGGCGGGCCGAACACGAGCAGCGCCGGAATGGTCAGCGAGCCGACGACCGCGCAGACGGCGGCTCCGATGAAATGCCTTCGCAGCAGCATCGGGATCGCGGGCGAGCACACCGCCAGCGCGGCGAGCCAGGGCGAGGTGTGAAAAAGCTGTGTGAGGAGTTCCGAGAGCCTCTCCGGTCCTTCGGTCGAGTGGCCATGGACGTGCACGGTCAGCCCTCCCTGCGGGCTCTTTCGCGCGGCAAGTGTCTCCCAACCGCGAACCGCCCGCAACTCGGAAAGGAGGCACCGACGGCACGCCAGCCCGCTCGCGGATGCTCCGCTCCGCCGAGGAGCCTGCCGGACAGCTCATGAATCGGCCTCGCCCCTCCTCCGGGAAACCGGCAGCGGCCGCCGACATGGCCTTCCGGAGCGCGAGCAACGCGGCATCGCTCGGGCAGCCGGGATCACACCGAGGTCGAGCCCCGCAGGGCCCGACCCGCTGATTTCAGCCGGATTGTCCGAAAGAGTCGACCTGACCAATCCCGGTCGGGTCCACCACCCGGCAACCGCGCGGCTTCCCTGGCGCCGTCCCAGTGCCTCGGGACGGGGTCAGGAGGCGGTTGCGTCCCGTCGGGCCGGATGCAGCCTTCCTCCGGAAACGGTCCCGGCGGGCCGATTCTGCCCGCTGGAGCCGGCTCCTGTCGTCAAAGCCGTCCCATGACGAGCAGGATGATCAGGACCACGACGATCACGCCCACGATCCCGCTCGGGCCGTAGCCCCAGGAGCGACTGTGGCCCCAGGTGGGGAGCACCCCGATCAGGGCCAGGATCAGGATGATGAGAATGATGGTGCCGATGCTCATCGCGCACTCCTCTTACCGCCAAGCTCGCGGTCGCAGGTTCAACTTGGCAGCGAGGCGACGGTTCCCATCTTTCTCGGGACGCCGCCTTGCAGGCGGCAGTGCGAGGCCCGACCGGGAGCCCGCGGATCAGGCGCTCCCCTTCAAGGCAGCTTCTGCGGGAACCGCGATGGTCTCGCCCGTGTCAGCCGAACCCGGAGCTTCTTCACGGTGCGGTCTGGGTGGGACCCGCGCGGGCTCGCCCCGATTTACCCGTCTGCGGCGCCGTCCCCGCGCACCCTCGCTTCCGCGGCCACGGCCCTGCACCGGTCGAGGAGCGCCTGGACCCTGATCTTCCGGCACGTCCGTCTCATGGCTTCGGCGCGGGGAGCATCGCCGTTCCGCTCGATCTCCCGGGCCGCACGGCCCAGGATGTCGGCGCGGTCCTCCGCCAGCACGGCCTCCTGGCGCATGTGGCGGGCGTAGTCGCTGAGGGTGGGGTACGGCTTGCGGGGCGTGACCATATGGGGGAGCCTAGCACGGCGCAGGACCGTCTGCGCCAGCCCCGCAAGGCACTCTCCCGGACGAAATTCGGCCGCCTCCGAGCCATGCCTTGCGGCCGCGGCTGGAACCCTGCCGGGCGGCCTTCCACCTTTTGTGCCTTGCTTAGGCCGTCTTCGGAGCCCATATCGGTTCTATCGACATTTGGCCGGACAATCGGGCCGTACTGCCTTGAGCCTCGCTCGGGCGCACGTTCGGACTTTCTCTCCAGACATCGACAACCCGAGCTCTCAGGTCGCGCTTTCGCGCGCCCTCTGCGCTCACGTGCACTCAGCAGACAAGGACGCTCCCATGACCACCGGCACCGTAAAATTCTACAACGTCCAAAAAGGCTTCGGCTTCATTCAGCCGGACAACGGCGAGAAGGACGTGTTCGTCCACGCCACGGCTCTGGAGCGCGCCGGCATGCGCGACCTCGTCGAAGGCCAGAAGGTGACCTTCGACACGGCGGAAGACCGCCGCTCCGGCAAGATCGCCGTCAACAACATCGAGAACGCGTAACGCTCCACGCGGTCCATCGCGCACTCTCCTTCGAGGCCGCTGCCCCGCATGGCGCAGAGGCCTCGTCGAACGGCTTCGAACTGCTGCATGAAAGAAACAAATATGGCTGTGATCGCCCCCGACGGATATGTTCGCGTTCCCAAGAATACCCTCGTTTACCCCGTCGACGGCGGCGTGCCCGCTGCGAGCACGCGTGATCAGACCGTGAAGGTCAAACGCATTCTCGCCGTGGACGTGAAGAGCGAAAATTTCTATCTTCTCCTGCCGGACGACATGCGTCTGCGGTACTTCGAGGCGAGCGGCGCCAAGCGCAGCATCGACGCCGACATCCTGGAATTCACCGACCGCCTCACCAAGGGCGATTACCGGGCCGTCGAGTGGACCGGCAAATGGGCGCTCATCGCCGACGTTCAGCCTGCCGACGCGCCCGCGAAGGCCAAGAAGACCGAGAAGCCGGTCAAGGTGGTGGAGCCTCTGACGCTTCTCCAGCAGATGGTGCCGGGATCGATGTGGCGCTTCACGCAGGACGCCGAACTTCGCTACAAGATCTCCAATCCGGCTTACGCCAACGTGCGCGACGACATCGTGAACAGCCTGCGGGAACTGCCCTCGCACGCCCGGACGCTGACGGTCGAAGCCAAGCTGAACGAGCTCGGCGTCCTGAACTACATCGAAAAGCCGTGGCGGCATGTGAAGGCAGGCGAGACGTTCACGGTCCGCAGCAAGCTGATGCCCGGCTTCGCGAACGGGCAGGACGTGCCGATGATGTTCCGCGGCGAGAAGTTCACCCTCCCGTTCACCAGCCTCGAACCCTTCATCGAGCCCGTCACGGATGCCGACACCGTGGAGCCCGCCCGCAGCGGTGCCATGGGGCATGGCGGGACGCAGGTTGCCGAGCACGCATAGCGCCTGACGACCGGATCGGATCCGCACGAGGCGAGCAGGCGGCGGTCGAGGGTGAGACGATTCTCGTGCTGCCAGGCCTCCCCGGCCTCCACCCTGATCTGACATTCACCACGGCGGTCGACAGTGCCGCCATAGGACAAGGAACGGACGAACATGAACCAGACCCACCCCTACACGCTCGAACTCGCCCCCTCGCCGAAGGGCGACGGCTCGGTCGGATGGGCCATCCGCAAGCACGGCAAGATGCTGGAGCGCTCCGACCGTATGTTCCGCAGCGAGCGGGAGGCGCTCAAGAGCGGACAGGAAGCCGTGGAGCGGGCGCTCTCGGGCGTGTCCCAGCCGACCCCCTCGCGCCGTCGCAGCTAGATCCTGATCCCGGGAAGTTGCAGACTTCTCGGACAAGATCATGCGACACGGCAACGACTTAGTGACAACGTGATTTGAAGGAGGCATCCATGCCGACAGGTACTGTGAAGTGGTTCAACGAGACCAAGGGCTACGGCTTCATCCAGCCGGACAACGGCGGCAAGGACGTGTTCGTCCATGTCAGCGCCGTGGAGCGCTCCGGCATGCGCGGCCTCGCCGAAGGCCAGAAGATCTCCTACGAGCTC
>DATAGO010000079.1:0-95696 GCA_036263675.1 Microvirga sp.
CAGCGGCGCCTTCAGCTCCCGCTCCAAAGCCGAGATCTGCCGGCTTACCGCCGACTGGCTCAGGCCCAGATCGTCGCCAGCCCGCGTGAAGCTCCCGGCTTCCGCAACCGTGTAGAATATCCGGATCTTGTCCCAGTCCACGGCAGAATCCCCCCGGCGGGCCGCTCCATGCGCGGTCCACCCTGTCTGGCCCGGCCCCGCATCGGACCCCGGCGGCCCGGATGTCGCCGGCCCTCTTGCGGGGCCTGGCGGCGCTTGAACACCCGGCAGGGCTTCGCCGCCATGCCGTGACGGCAGCTTATTCGGCCGCTTCGCGCGTCTGCGCGTGCGCGGCCAGATACCGTTCCGCTTCGAGAGCCGCCATACACCCCAGGCCGGCCGCTGTCACGGCTTGGCGGTAGACGTCATCGGTGACGTCGCCGGCCGCGAAGACGCCTGGGATGTTGGTGGCGGTCGAGTCCGGCGCAGTCTGAAGATAGCCCCCCGGCTTCATGTCGAGCTGGCCCGCGAAGACCTCGGTCGCGGGCTTGTGGCCGATCGCGATGAAGACGCCGTCGGTCTTCACCTCCGAGGTCTGGCCCGACTTGAGGTTCTTCAGCCGCACGTGGGTCACGCTCGGCGGCCCGTCGGTGCCGCAGATCTCCTCGACCGCGGAGTCCCAGATCACCTCGACGTTCTTGAGCTTGAACAGCCGGTCCTGCAGGATCTTCTCGGAGCGCAAGGAATCGCGCCGGTGCACGAGGGTGACCTTCGCGGCGAGATGCGAGAGGTAGAGCGCCTCCTCGACGGCGGTGTTGCCCCCGCCCACCACCACCACCTCCTTGCCGCGGAAGAAGAAGCCGTCGCAGGTCGCGCAGGCAGAGACGCCGAAGCCCTGGAACTTCGCCTCCGAGGGCAGGCCGAGCCACTTAGCCTGCGCGCCCGTCGCGATCACGAGCGCGTCGCAGGTGAAGGTGTCGCCCGAATCGCCCTCCAGCCGGAACGGCCGGCGCGAGAGGTCGACCTTCGTGATGTGGTCCGAGATCATGCGGGTGCCCACATGCTCGGCCTGGAGGCGCATCTGCTCCATGAGCCACGGGCCCTGGATGACGTCGGCGAAACCGGGATAGTTCTCCACGTCGGTGGTGATCATGAGCTGCCCGCCCGGCTGGAAGCCGGAGATCATCACGGGCTCGAGCAGAGCGCGCGCGGCGTAGATCGCCGCCGTATAGCCGGCGGGTCCGGAGCCGACGATGGCGAGCTTGGCGTGGGTGTGGGCCATGTGACTGATACTCCAACGAAGAGGCCGACCCCGGGACACGGCCGGACCCGCCTCACGGCCAATCCGACGGCGCCGTCGCGGGCGGCTCTTCCAGGCTGACCGGGACCTCGGGCAAGCCTGAGGCCCGGCGGTGGCGGGCGAGCCCTTCCGCGATGGCGCGCGCGATCATAGGCGTGGCATCGACGGGGGCATAGCGGGTCCCGGTGAGCTCACCGTGGAAAACGTGAACGATCCCTTGCTTTTTCAGCGCCTCCAGGGTCGCGGCGAGCTTGATATGGCCCCCGCTCGGCTCGAACACCAGCACCGGCGCTCCGCTCGCGGCCGCCTCGCCCACCATGTTGGCGGAATCCGCGGTCGCCACGACGGCGTCGGCGAGCGCCAGCATCGCGGCGTAGGGGTTGGCGCCCGTGCCGTCCCAGAGGAAGCCGCCGTGCCGGGCCACGAGGCCGGCGAGCGCCGCCCGCAAGGCTTCCGGGGTGCGGCGGGAGGCGGTGATCATCAGGCCGGCACCGCCCGCCGCGATACGCTCCAGGCATGCGGCGAAGCGCGCCGTGTCGGCATCCGTGAAGCGGTAATGCCGGCTGTCGCCGCCGGCGAGCACGGCGACGCGGGGGCGGGGGAGGGGGACAAGCCGCGGATCCGGCGCCGCGCGGGCGGCCGCGAGCACCTTCGCCGACAGCCGGTGTGGCGGCGTGAGGGTCGCGAGCACGTTCGGGGCGCGCAAGGCATCGTGCTCCGGCACCCAGATCAGGTCGGCCATGCCCGGCCCCGTGCGGGGGTCCTTGAGGAACACCGTAAAGGTGCTCCCGCCCGAGCGCCGCTTGAGGGCGCGCAGGTAGGGAACCGCCCGGCGGCCGGAAGCGATCGCCAGGGCCGGATACGGGGGCGCGAGCGGATCCGCCCGGCCGCCCCGGCCCTCGCGCGGGTCGACCGGCGCCAGGGGACCGAGCCAGGTGAAGGGCCAGGACGGGGCGATGCGGCGGATGTCGGGCGTGAGCCCGAGCGCCTCGGCGAGGCCGAGGCAGGGTTCCTCGTCGCCGGCCTTGCCGTCCGTGATCACCCAGAGGTCGGTCACCGCAGGCGCCTCCGGGCGCAGGGCGGGCGGAGAGCCGCCCGCAACGAAATGCACAACATCCTGTGGGCAGACGCATGAAAATTGCGGCGTTGCGGCGCAGGTTGCTTGTCCGCCCGCACCGGAGCCATTAGGTCGGACGGAGCCGCCCCGGCCGACCCTCTCGCCGGCCCCGTGCCGCGGCGGCTGCGGCCCTCCGGGGTCCGCACCGACGGGTGACGCTTGATCTCTTCCGACACCCGCAACCCCTCCGGAGTTCCCGTGCGCGGACGCCTTGATTCCATAGACTGGGCCATCCTCAAAGAGCTCCAGGCCGACGGTAGCATCACCAACGTGGAGCTCGCCCGCCGCGTCGGGCTCTCGGCGCCGCCCTGCCTGCGCCGCGTGCGGGCGCTGGAAGAGGCCGGAATCATCAAGAGCTACCGGGCGCTCCTCGACCCGCACGCGCTCGGCTTCGAGATCGTGTGCTTCGCGATGGTTCAACTCGCCGCGCAGGGCCAGGCGGAACTCGCGGCCTTCGAGGAGCGGGTGCGCGAATGGTCGATGGTCCGCGAATGCTGGACGCTTTCGGGCGACATCGACTTCATCCTGAAATGCGTAGCCCCGAACCTGTCGGCCTTCCAGGGCTTCGTCCTCGACCTCACGTCGCTCCCCAACGTGCGCAACGTCCGCACGGCGCTCACCCTCAATCTCGTCAAGGACGAGCCGCTCGTGCCGATCGGCGAGGCGGCGGGCGAGGGTTGAGGGCGCGGCTCGGACTTATACGCTTGGTTGAGCGCTGCGGTGCGAGTCGGGCGCCGCGAAGTCGTGGCGGTTCTCGATCCGGTGGAGGCGAAGATCGACGTCGATCCGGGATGAGAGCGCGACGTTTCAGGTCTGGACGTCGGATCTCATCCGGTCGGTGACCGCCTGCACCGGCAGAGGTTCGGCACGGATCGAAGCGGCCACTTGATCCGTCGTCGGATCCCGCGTCCGCCGCCCGGCATACCACCCGCGCCCGGGCGAGGCGAAACGCTCCACCCTACCCGAACCGGATGCCCACCACCTCGTAGGACTTGCCGCCGCCCGGGGTCGAGACCTCGACGGTGTCTCCCACCGCCTTGCCCATGAGGGCGCGGGCGATCGGGGAGGTCACGGAGACGCGGCCGGAGCGCACGTCGGCCTCGGGCTCGCCCACGATCTGGTAGGTCCGCTCCTCCTCGGTGTCCTCGTCGACGAGCTTGACGATCGCCCCGAACTTGATCCGGTCGCCGGACAGCTTGGTGACGTCGATGATCTCGGCGCGGGCGATCAGGCTCTCGAGCTCCATGATCCGCCCCTCGTTGAGGGACTGGGATTCCTTGGCGGCATGGTACTCGGCGTTCTCGGACAGGTCGCCGAGCGCACGCGCCTCGGAGATCGCCTGGATGATCCGCGGGCGCTCGACCTGCTGGCGGCGCTTCAGCTCCTCCTCCAGCGCCGCGAAACCCTGGTTCGTGATCGGTACCTTGTCCATGTCATCCACCTGCCAGGCCGGGCGAACCCTTAAAGCCTGTTCCACAAACACCTGCCAGGACGGGCGAACCCGTGGGCCTGTTCCACAAACTCGAAAGGGCCGGCTCCGGGACCGACCTCTTCTGCGCAACGGAAACGACAGCGAAACTTCGCAGTTCCCCGGAAAGATCCAGGATCTTAAGCGAAATACTCCTGGAGCGCCCGCACCTCGAGGTCGCCGCCGAGATAGGCCTTGATGCCCTCCGCGGCCGCCATCGCGCCTGCAAGAGTGGTGTAGTAGGGCACCTTATGCAAGAGGGCGGCCCGGCGCAGCGACCGGGAGTCCGAGAGCGCGCTCGCCCCCTCCGTGGTGTTGAACACGAGCTGGATCTCGCCGTTCTTGATCGCATCGACCACGTGGGGCCGGCCCTCCAGCACCTTGTTGATGCGGGCGGCCTTGACACCGTTCTCGGCGAGATAGCGCTGGTTGCCCGCCGTCGCGACGATCTGGAAGCCGAGCTCGGCCAGCATCTTCATCGTGGGCAGGATCCGGGGCTTGTCGGAATCGCGCACCGAGACGAATACGGTCCCGGTCTTCGGCACCTGGGTCGAGGAGCCGAGCTGGCTCTTGGCGAACGCGACCCCGAAGGAGCGGTCGAGGCCGATGACCTCGCCCGTGGAGCGCATCTCCGGGCCGAGCAGCACGTCGACCCCGGGGAAGCGCGCGAAGGGGAACACCGCCTCCTTGACCCCGATATGCCCCAGCTCCTTCCGGACGAGCCCGAAGGAGGCGAGGCTCTCGCCCGCCATGATCCGGGCCGCGATCTTGGCGACCGGCTCGCCGATCACCTTGGCGACGAAGGGCACCGTGCGCGAGGCGCGCGGGTTCACCTCGAGGACGTAGATCACCCCGTCCTGGATCGCGTACTGAACGTTCATGAGGCCGCCGACGTCGAGGGCCAGCGCCAGGGCCTTGGTCTGGCGCTCCAGCTCGGCGAGCGTCTCCGGCGAGAGCGAGCGCGGCGGCAGCGAGCAGGCGGAATCGCCCGAATGGATGCCCGCCTCCTCGATGTGCTCCATGATGCCGGCGATGAACACGTCCTTGCCGTCGCAGAGGCAGTCCACGTCGACCTCGATGGCATCGCTGAGATACCGGTCGAAGAGCAGCGGATTCTGCCCCAGCACCGTGTTGATCTGGCCCGTCTTGTCGTTCGGGTAGCGGGACTTCACGTCGGACGGGATCAGCGAGGGCAGGGTGCCGAGGAGATAGTCCTCGAACTGCTGCTCGTCGCGGATGATCGCCATGGCGCGGCCGCCGAGCACGTAGGACGGGCGCACCACGAACGGCAGGCCGAGATCGGCGACGATGAGGCGGCTCTGCTCGACCGAATAGGCGATGCCGTTCTTGGGCTGCTTCAGCTTCAGCTTGTCGAGGAGGCGCTTGAAGCGGTCCCGGTCCTCGGCGAGGTCGATGGCGTCGGGCGAGGTGCCGAGGATCGGCACGTCGGCGGCCTCCAGCGCCCGGGCGAGCTTGAGCGGCGTCTGGCCGCCGAACTGCACGATGACCCCGAGGAGTTCGCCGCGGGAGCGCTCGACGTCCAGGATCTCGAGCACGTCTTCGGCCGTGAGCGGCTCGAAATAGAGCCGGTCCGAGGTGTCGTAATCGGTCGACACCGTCTCGGGATTGCAGTTGATCATGATGGTTTCGAACCCTGCATCCTTCAGGGCGAAACAGGCATGGCAGCAGCAATAGTCGAACTCGATGCCCTGGCCGATGCGGTTCGGCCCGCCGCCGAGGATCACCACCTTCCGGGCGTCGGAGGGCCGCGACTCGTCCGCGGGCTTGCCCGCAAAGAGCGGCGCGTAGGTCGAGTACATGTAGGCGGTCGGAGACGCGAACTCGGCCGCGCAGGTGTCGATGCGCTTGAAGACCGGGCGAACGTCGAGCGAGCGGCGAAGCGAGCGCACCTCGGCTTCCGTGGTGTCGGCCAGCACCGCGAGGCGCGCGTCCGAGAAGCCCATGGACTTGAGCTGCCGGAAGGCGCCGGGCGTCTTCGGCAGGCCGTGCGCCTTCACCTTGTTCTCGAGGTCGATGATGTCCTGCAACTGCTCCAGGAACCACGGATCGATGCGGCAGCTCGCATGGACCTCGTCGTGGCTGATCCCGAGCCGCAGGGCCTGGCCGACCTTCAGGAGCCGGTCTGGGGTCGGCGTGCCGATCGCGGCCTTGATGGCGTTGCGGTCGTCGCCCTTGCCGAGGCCCTCGATCTCGATCTCGTCGAGGCCGGTCAGCCCGGTTTCCAGCGAGCGCAGGGCCTTCTGAAGCGATTCCGGGAAGGTGCGGCCGATCGCCATGCACTCGCCGACCGACTTCATCGCGGTGGTGAGCGTCGGCTCGGCGCCGGGGAACTTCTCGAAGGCGAAGCGCGGGATCTTGGTGACCACGTAGTCGATCGTGGGCTCGAACGAGGCCGGGGTCGCGCCGCCCGTGATGTCGTTGGCGATCTCGTCCATGGTGTAGCCGACCGCGAGCTTCGCGGCGACCTTCGCGATCGGGAACCCGGTCGCCTTGGAGGCGAGCGCGGAGGAGCGCGAGACGCGCGGGTTCATCTCGATCACGATCATGCGCCCGTTCTCGGGGTTGATCGCGAACTGCACGTTCGAGCCGCCGGTCTCGACGCCGATCTCGCGCAGCACCGCGATCGAGGCATCGCGCATCACCTGATATTCCTTGTCGGTGAGCGTCAGCGCCGGCGCAACCGTGATGGAATCGCCCGTGTGGACGCCCATGGGATCGACGTTCTCGATCGAGCACACGATGATGCAGTTGTCCGCCTTGTCGCGAACCACCTCCATCTCGTACTCCTTCCAGCCGAGCACGCTCTCCTCGATCAGCACCTCGTTCGTCGGCGAGGCGTCGAGGCCGCGCTCGACGATGTCGAGGAACTCCTCGCGGTTGTAGGCGATGCCGCCGCCGGTGCCGCCCAGCGTGAAGGAGGGGCGGATGATCGCAGGCAGGCCGACCTCGGAGAGCGCGATCAGGGCCTCGCCGAGCGCATGCTCCTGGTAGCGCTTGCGGCGCTCGTTCTCGCCGGCGTTCCACTTGAACTCGAACCCGCCGAGCATCCGCTTCTTGTCGCCGGGATGGATGTCGAGCGCCTCGATGCGCGCGCGCTCTGCCTCGTAGGCCTTGCGGTCGGCTTTCTTCAGCGCCGAGGCGTTGGCAAGGCGCGATTTCGGGGTATCGAGGCCGATCTTGGTCATGGCCTCGCGGAAAAGCTGCCGGTCCTCGGCCTTGTCGATCGCCTCTGCGTCGGCGCCGATCATCTCGACCCCGAAGCGGTCGAGCACGCCCATCTTCTTCAGCGACAAAGCCGTGTTGAGCGCGGTCTGGCCCCCCATGGTGGGCAGGAGCGCGTCGGGACGCTCCTTCTCGATGATCTTGGCGACGATCTCGGGGGTGATGGGCTCGACGTAGGTGGCGTCGGCGAGGTCCGGGTCCGTCATGATCGTCGCCGGGTTCGAGTTCACCAGGACGATGCGGTAGCCCTCGGCGCGGAGCGCCTTGCAGGCCTGCGTGCCGGAATAGTCGAACTCGGAGGCCTGGCCGATGATGATCGGGCCGGCGCCGATGATGAGGATGGAGGAGATGTCGGTCCGCTTCGGCATGGTTGACCTGCGCGTGTCCAGCCGCACGGCCGCCGGGTTCGGCGGCTCGGAACGGCCGGTGCTGTCTGGAAAATGTCGTCGGGATGGCCTCTTACACGGGCTGCCGGGCTATTGAAAGCCTCTCGGGCCGCCTCAGCGGGGCGGTCCTTCGCCGCCGGGTCGGGCGCCGCCGGGCCCGTCCGCCGGCCCGCCGAAGGGAGCCCGGCCCCGCGGCCGGGCCTGTCGCGGGGCGCTGCGGACCCCATATGGCGAAGGCGTTCGGAACAGGAGCGGGGCATGGCTGAGGGCGAGCGCTGGGCGGTGGTCACAGGCGCGTCGAGCGGGATCGGAGCCGAGATGGCCAGGGTCCTGGCCCGGCGGGGCTACGCCCTCGTCCTCGTGGCCCGGCGCGAGGAGCGGCTGCAGGCCCTCGCCGCCGAGATCCGGGCGGAGGCGCCCTCCTTGAGGATCGAGGTCGTCACCCTCGACCTCGAGGACCGGGACGCCCCCATGGATTTGGTCGAAACCCTGGCCGAGCGCGGGATTACGGTCCACACGCTCGTCAACAACGCGGGCTTCGGGCTGAGGGGCCGGTTCGCGACGCTGCCGTACGAGCGCCAGATCGGCATGATCGAGCTCAACGTCACGGCGCTGACCCGGCTCTGCCGGCTCGTCCTGCCCGGACTGATCGAGCGGCGCCGGGGCGGCATCGTCAACGTGGCCTCGACGGCAGCCTTCCAGGCCGGGCCCAACATGGCGGTGTACTACGCCACCAAGGCCTTCGTGCTCTCACTCTCGGAGGCCCTGCACGAGGAGACGAAGCCGCACGGCGTCGTCGTGACGGCGCTCTGCCCGGGCCCGACCGCCACCGAGTTCGGCTCCATCGCCGACATGGAGATGACCCGGGTGTTCAAGTTCGGCAGCCGGCCGGTCGGGGAGGTGGCCCGGGCGGGCGTGGACGGCTACGAGGCCGGCCGCGCCATCGTGATCCCGGGAGCGGGCAACCGGCTCGGCGCCATCGGCTCGAAGCTCTTCCCCCGGGCGCTGGTCCGCCGGATCGCCGGTCGGCTTCAGGGGTGAGCGACGGGTGAGTGCGCCGATGCCCCGGCTCCTGCGCCAGTTCGGCGCCTTCTTCGGTGTCGGGGTCGCGGCGGCTTTGGTCCATTACGGCCTCCTCGTCGCGCTCGTGGAGGCCGCCGGGGTCGGCCCGGTATCGGCGACGCTGGCGGGCTACGTCGCGGGCGGGATCGTGTCCTATGCACTGAACCGGCGCCACACCTACGAGAGCCGCCGCTCGCACGCGGAGGCCGGATGGCGCTTCGCGGTGGTGGCGGGGGTGGGATTCCTGCTCACGGGCGCCTTCATGCACGCCTTCACGGCATGGCTCGACCTGCCCTACCTCCCCGCGCAGGTGGTCACGACCGGTATCGTGCTGTTCTGGAGCTTCCTCGCCCACAAGCTGTGGACGTTCGGGGAGCGGTGATTCCCGGCGGCCGGGGAGGCGCGCGATACAAGCCCTCTCCCCTCTGCGGGAGAGGGCGGCCCCGCGAAGCGGGGTCGGGAGCGGGGCTGTCCGATGTCGAGCACAGCCTTGCAGAGTTGAGCACATCCCTCCCCTCAGGGGAGGGCGACGAGGAGCCAGCCGCGCGGGGCGGGGTGCTCGCCGGGGGCGATCCTCTCAGCTCCATTCTGCCGGATTCGTTTCGCGCAACACCCCACCCGTCGCCCTGCGGGCGCTACCCTCCCCTGAGGGGAGGGAGAAGGATGCGGCAGGGTCACGGGAGTGGCGCGCGAGCATGGCCCCTCTCCCGGCTCGCTCCGCTCGCCACCCTCCCCGCAGAGGGGGGAGGGAAAAGCCCGCCCTACACGAAGGCCGACAAGCCCGGGATCGAGCCGACGATCGCGCCCATGACGTCCTCGCCGGCCTTCTCGCGGCCGAAGGCGAAGAGTTCGCGGCCGAGCGGCTGCATATGGGACATGGAGACTCCGGCACCCATCAGGCTCTGGCCGAGCGCCATGAAGCCGCCGCCCATCATGCCCATGAAGCCGCCGCCGGTGGCGCCGGGACCGCCGTCGCCGGACTGCGCCGCAGCCTGTTCGGCGCCGGGGATCGCCGCAAAGAGCTGCGCGACCGCCTCGGGGGGACCCTCGCGCTGGAGATAGGTCAGGATGAGGACAACCGCCTTCTCGGCGGTGGCCGGGTCGAGGCCCGTCTGCTTGGTGATCCGGGCGACGAGTTCTTCCATGGATCGCTCCTGGTGGGATGGGCCGATAACTCGGTCGCGGTGTCTCGAATTCAAGTCTGCGCGAGGCGCGATTGCCCGTGGATCGGCCGCGGCCGCGGTGGAAAGCGCGCCGCAGGTTCCCTAGACTCTCAGGCGGCGCGAAGGAGGCTTCATGAGCGAGGACGGCACGATCCTGATCGGCAAGAGCACGAAGCCGGAGGTCCTGCACCTCCGCCTCGCGAATCGGCACGGACTCATCACGGGCGCCACCGGCACCGGCAAGACCGTGACCCTGCAGGTGCTGGCGGAGGGCTTCTCCAACGCGGGCGTGCCGGTCTTCGCTTCCGACATCAAGGGCGATCTCTCCGGGATCGCGGCACCGGGCCAGGGCAAGGACGTCTTCGTGAAGCGCGCCAAGGAGATCGGCGTCGAGTACGCGCCGGACCGCTTCCCGGTCGTGTTCTGGGACCTCTTCGGCGAGCAGGGCCACCGGGTGCGCGCCACGATCTCCGAGATGGGGCCGCTCCTGCTCTCGCGCCTCCTCGACCTCAACGAGACCCAGGAGGGCGTGCTCAACATCGTCTTCCGCCTCGCCGACGAGCAGGGCCTGCTGCTCCTCGACCTCAAGGACCTGCGCGCGCTGCTCCAGCTCGTGGCCGACAACGCCAAGGAGCTCACGACCACCTACGGCAACGTCTCCAAGGCGACGATCGGCACGATCCAGCGCCAGCTCCTCGTGCTCGAGAACCAGGGCGGCCACGAGTTCCTGGGCGAGCCGGCGCTCGACATCCGCGACCTGATGCGCACCGACCGCGACGGGCGCGGCATCGTCAACATCCTGGCCGCCGACCGGCTGATGAACAGCCCGCGCCTCTACGCCACCTTCCTGCTGTGGCTGATGTCGGAGCTGTTCGAGGAATTGCCCGAGGTCGGCGACCTCGAAAAGCCGAAGCTCGTGTTCTTCTTCGACGAGGCGCACCTCCTGTTCAACGACGCGCCGCAGGCGCTCGTCGAATCTGTCGAGCGCGTGGTGCGGCTCATCCGCTCCAAGGGGGTGGGCGTCTATTTCATCACGCAGAATCCCGCCGACGTGCCCGAGAGCGTGCTGGCGCAGCTCGGCAACCGGGTCCAGCACGCGCTCCGCGCCTTCACGCCGCGCGACCAGAAGGCCGTGCGGGTGGCCGCGCAGACCTTCCGCCAGAACCCGGCCATCGACACCGAGAAGGCGATCACCGAGCTCGGCGTCGGCGAGGCCCTGGTGTCGACGCTCGAGGGCCGCGGCGCACCCTCGATGGTGGAGCGGACGCTCATTGCCCCGCCCGCCGGCCAGGTCGGCCCCATCGACGAGGCGGCGCGCCGGCAGATCGTCCAGGCGAGCCCGATGCGGGGCAAGTACGATCAGGCGCTCGATCCCGAATCCGCCTATGAGATGCTCGCCAAGCGCGCCGAAGCCGCGGCCCAGCAGGCGCAGGCCCCGGAGGCGGGCTCCGGCGGGCTCCTCGACATGATCGGCGGCTTCTTCGGCACCACGGGCAAGCGCGGTCAGAATCTGAGCGTCGGCCAGCAGGTGGCGCGCGAGGTCACCCGCACGGTCGTCAACCAGGCGATCGGCGGGCTCGCGGCCGAACTCGGCAAGGCGGTCGGAGGCCGCCAGGGCAGCGCCATCGGCAGGGCGATCGTGCGCGGTACGCTTGGAGGATTGCTGAAGCGGTGAGGCGGCATCGGCGGGCAATCGTGCGCGGAACCGCGGGGGATTGCCGAAGCGGTGACCGGATTTCCTCCCGAAGCCCAGCGCCGGGGTGGCCCTGAGGCTACGCCCGGCGACAACCGCACCGCATGAAGCGTGTCTGTTGTTGACCGCACCCGTCCGGATGCCTAGCGTCCACCGTCCTTGAGTGAATCCAAGAACATCCGCTGGGGGCGTGATGGCCGGAAAAACAGTGACGCGGGCCGACCTGAGCGAGGCGGTCTACCAGAAGGTCGGCCTGTCCCGGACCGAATCGTCGGCGCTCGTCGAATCGGTGCTGACCGAGATCTGCGACTGCCTCGCCAAGGGCGAGACCGTGAAGCTGTCCTCGTTCGGGTCCTTCGTGGTCCGCGACAAGGGCCAGCGGGTCGGCCGCAACCCGAAGACCGGCATCGAGGTCCCGATCGATCCCCGCCGCGTCATGGTGTTCAAGCCCTCGAACGTGCTGAAAGCCCGCATCAACGGCGAAGGGGTCGAGGGAGACGAGGATTGAGTTCCTTGCGTCCGGTCGAGCGTCCGATGGACAAAAGCCCGGACGCGTTCCGCACCATCAGCGAGGTCGCCGACGACCTGCGCCTGCCGCAGCACGTGCTGCGCTTCTGGGAGACGCGCTTTCCCCAGATCCGCCCCCTGAAGCGCGGCGGCGGCCGGCGCTACTACCGGCCCGACGACGTGGACCTCCTCAAGGGCATCCGCCATCTCCTCTACGGCGAGGGCTACACCATCAAGGGCGTGCAGCGCATCCTCAAGGAGGAGGGCTCGCGCTTCGTGCAGTCGGTGGGCCGCGGCGAGCAGCAGGTCGCGGCGCCGCCCGAGGGCCGTGCCGCCCACCCGGAGGAGGGCACAGGCGTCCCCGCCCGGGACGGCGCCGCCGGGGTGTTCGAGCCGGCGACCGGCGGCGCGATCGCGCTGCGTGCCGAGCCCCGGCCGCCGGCCGCGGGCCTCCTCGCCTCCGGCGACCTGCAGCGCCTGCGCGCCGTGCTGCTCGAACTCGAGGAATGCGACCGGGTGCTCGGGAGCCTCAAGGCACCCGCCGACGCCCATCTGGTGGAGTAGCGCACCACCCTCATGTCCTGCCGGACGCCCTCCGCTCCGCCGCAAGTCTCATGCTGCGCTGCAAACTTGCGTTTGGCCTGCGGGCGCGATTCGGATTAACTGGCCGGACACGCGGATGGGCAGGCCAGCATGGACGTACTCGCACTCGTGACCCAGAAGGGCGGCACCGGGAAGAGCAGCCTGGCCGTCTCGCTCGCGGTCGCGGCCGTGGAGCGCGGCCTCAAGGTCGCCCTCCTCGACACCGATCCGCAGGGCACCACCGCGAGCTGGCACCAGCGGCGCCAGGCCGAGGCCCCTGCGGTCACGGCCCTGTCGTGGTCCTACCTGTCGTCGCACCTGCACGCGCTCGACCGCGCCGGCACCGACCTCGCGATCGTCGACACGCCCGGCTCCGACAGCCACGCCACCACGGCGGCGATCCGCGAGGCGCATCTCTGCCTGCTGCCGGTGCGCCCCAGCGTCGCCGACATTGAGGCCGCCCGGCCGACGATCCGGGAGCTCGGCGACCGCGCGAAGTCCTTCGCGTTCGTGCTCAACCAGTGCCCCGTGGGCGGGCGCACGGCGCGCACCGCCAATGCGGTGCGGGCGCTCCAGCTCATCAGCCCCGTGGCGGATACGGCCCTGGCGCTCCGCGCCGACCATATGGACGCGCTCGCCTGCGGCCTCGGCGTCACCGAGCACGACCCGCGCGGCAAGGCCGCGGCCGAGATCCGAAGCCTGCTCGAGTGGGTCCTGACCCGCCTGAAGCGCGGCGCCGCCCGCCTCGAAGCGGTGCCGCCGGCGGGGATGCGGGCCTGAAGCCGGCCTCCACGGGGGTCCCGGATGCGGGTCGACGGGCCGTGTGCGCACTTCCGACCGGCCCCTCACCCCGGCCCTCTCCCCGCCTGCGGGGAGAGGGGGCTCTCGGGCGGGGAGGGAGAGATGTCAGGCGTCCTGGTCGGGGCGCAGCGGCTGTCCGGACCGGTTGACCGTCACGGTCGCGTCCTCGCCCAGTTCGTCGAGGGCGGCGAGGACCTTGCGGCGGACCTCCTCGACGCCCGCGTCGTCGTCCGCACCAGGCGCCGTCACGGTCACGTGCAGGCCGAAGGGCGTCGCGGGCTCGGCCAAGTTCGTCTTGAACGCGGCGATCACGCCGTCGCGCACCAGGCCGTTCAAGGCCGCATTGATGGCGCCCCAACCCATCCCCTGTCCTCCCCGGCGGCCCCGTGCCGGCCCATCCGGTCCGCCGCCTGCCCTCGAGATCCCGCGAAGCTCGGCCATAAAGCGCTTTCGGTCGCTTGGGAAGCCGCCTGGCAGGCCGCTGGGGCGCGCGGGCCGGGGCGGTGACGCAGGGGCAGGCCGGCGCTAGAGTGGGAACGTCAGCCGGAGAGCGCCATGACCTGCCAAGCCCCGCGAGACCCCGAGACCGTCGGCGCCGCCGGCGCGCCTCCCGGCTGCTACTACAGCGCGTATCTTCGGCTCGACCAGCTCCTCGCCGCGCAGCAGCCCGCGAGCGAGGCGGCCGGGAAGCCCGCGCACGACGAGATGCTCTTCATCACCGTGCATCAGGTCTACGAGCTCTGGTTCAAGCAGATCCTGCACGAACTGACCCGCATCGAGGCCGATTTCTCCGCCAATCCGGTGGATGACCGGGTGCTCGGGCGCATCACCCATGGCCTCGACCGCATGCAGGAGATCCTGAAGCTCCTCGTGCACCAGCTCGACGTCATGGAGACCATGACGCCGCTCGACTTCCTCGATTTCCGCGACCTGCTCTATCCGGCCTCCGGCTTCCAGTCGGCGCAGTTCCGCGAGATCGAGATCCGCCTCGGGCTTGCCGGCGACCGGCGGCTCACCTTCGACCGCGCGCCGTTCGAGTCGAAGCTCTCGGACGCCGACCGCGCTCGCCTCGTCCGCGCGGCGGAGAGCCCGAGCCTGCTCGACCTCCTCGACCGCTGGCTCGCGCGCACGCCCTTCGTGGATTGGGGCGGCACCTCGTTCCGCGAGGCCTACCGCGCCGCGGTGGTCCGCATGCTGACCGCGGATCAGGAGCGGGTGCGCGGCGACGCCCATCTCTCGTCGCACCAGCGCGCCGCCGAATCGCTCGCCATCGAGGGGGCACTGAAGAACTTCGCGGCGATCTTCGAGGAGGGCGAGGAGAGCTCGTGGCGCATGTCGAGCCGCGCCATCGAGGCCGCGCTCCTGATCACGCTCTACCGCGACGAGCCGGCGCTGAACCCCGCCTTCCGCCTGCTCCAGACCCTCATGGACGTGGACGAGGGCCTGACGCTCTGGCGCTACCGCCATGCCCTCATGGTGAGCCGCATGCTCGGCGTGAAGGTCGGCACCGGCGGCTCGTCGGGCCACGACTATCTGCGTGCCACCGCGGAGCGGCACGGCATCTTCACCGACCTGTTCCGCCTCTCGACCTATCTCATTCCGCGCTCGGCGTTGCCGGTGCTGCCCGCCCCGGTCGCCCGCGGCATGGGCTTCGTCTACGCCACGCAGGATGCGCATTCCGGCCGCGCCGGCACGACCCGGACGGAGTGACCCTTGCTCGATCTTGCCTCCCATTTCAGCCGCTTCGCCGGCGCCGAGCCGGACCGGATCCATCTCGCGGCTCATTCGCACCATTACTGGCCTGACGTCACGTTTGCGGCGCAGCAGCTTTGCTGGGAGGAGGCGGCGCTGCACGCCGACGAGAAGTGGGGGCCGATCTTCGCCGAACTCCTGCCCGCGGTGCAGGGCTCCATCGCCCGCATCCTCAACCTGCCGGATCCGGCGACGATCGCCGTCGCGCCGAACACGCACGATTTCCTGCGCCGGCTGCTCTCCGCTCTGCCTGCGGGCCGCCCGGGCCGCATCCTGACCTCGGACGGCGAGTTCCACACGCTGACGCGCCAGATCGCGCGCCTCGAAGAAGACGGTCTCGTCGCCGTCGAGCGCGTGGCCGTCGATCCCGCCGCGACGTTTCCGCAGCGCTTCCACGAGGCCTGCGCCCGCGGGGGCCACGACCTCGTCTTCGTCAGCCACGTGTTCTTCAACTCCGGCGCCACGAGCGGCCCGCTCGACGCGCTCATTGCGGCCGTGCGCGAGCCCGAGACGCTCGTGGTCGTCGACGGCTATCACGGCTTCATGGCGCTGCCGACGGACCTCTCGTCCGTCGCACACCGCATCTTCTACCTCGCGGGCGGCTACAAGTACGCCATGGCGGGGGAGGGGGCCTGCTTCATGCACTGCCCGCCGGGCTACGCACCGCGCCCCCGCGACACCGGCTGGTATGCGGCCTTCGGGACGCTGTCGGCGCGGCAGACCGGCGTGCGCTACAGCGAGGACGGCATGCGCTTCGCCGGCGCGACCTTCGACCCCTCCGGCTTCTACCGCATGCGCGCGGTATTCGCATGGATGGCGGAGATCGGTCTGACCGTGGAAGCGATCCACGCGCATGTGCTCGCCTTGCAGGAGGCCTTCCTCGCCGCGCTGGAGCGCCATGCCTTCGCGCCCCTGATCGATGCGCGCCTCGTCACGCCGGTCGACACGCCGCAGCGCGGACACTTCCTCACCTTCGAGACACCCGGCGCGGCGGCGCTCCATCGCGAATTGATGGAGCGGCGGATCGTCACCGACGTGCGCGGCGACCGCATCCGCTTCGGCTTCGGCTGCTACCACGCCCCGGCCGACATCGAGCGCGCCTTCGCGCGCCTCGCCGGGACGCCGATGAAGGCCGCTTCCTGAGCGGAAGGAGGCTCCGTCGCAGCGTCCCGCCTGTCAGGTCGTCGCCTGATAACGTGGGCCGCACCCTTGGCAGAGCCGGGGGCCGATGATTAGTCTCTCAACGAGAGGCGCCGGCCGGTCCGGCGCCAGACAGGATCCGGCGCTTGCGACCCAAGACCGACGCTATCGCCCCGCGCGAACCCGCCGACAGCGCGTCGGCGGCTGCCGCAGGCGCGCCGTCGGGGTGGCTCGCAAAGCCGCGCGCGGTCGAGCACCCGCGCCGCGCCGGCGCCTATGCGGCGCTCGACCTCGGCACCAACAATTGCCGCCTTCTGATCGCGGAGCCGTCGCAGTTCGGCTTCCGCGTCGTCGACGCCTTCTCGCGCATCGTGCGGCTCGGCGAGGGGCTGGGCCTCGGCAACCGCCTCAGCGAAGGTGCCGTGGAGCGGACCGTCGAGGCCCTGCGGGTCTGCAAGGGCAAGATGGAGTCGCGGCACGTGTCCCGCGCGCGGCTGGTCGCCACGGAGGCCTGCCGCCTCGCCGAGAACGGCCCCGCCTTCATCGCGCGGGTCCAGGACGAGCTCGGCCTCGACCTCGAGATCGTCGACCGGCGCACGGAGGCCTATCTCGCAGTCACGGGCTGCGCCTCCCTCGCGGATCCGAAGGCCCAGTCCGTGATCGTGTTCGACATCGGCGGCGGCTCGACCGAGATCGCCTGGCTCGATGGGCCGGCGCCGGGGCTCTTCGCCGACCCGTGCAAGCGCATCCGCGCCTGGGATTCGCTCCCCGTCGGCGTCGTGACGCTCGCCGAGCGGCACGGCGGCGTCGACGTGACCCCCGAGATCTTCGAGGGCATGGTCGAGGAGGTCGCGGAGCTGCTGCTCGATTTCGAGCTCATCGCCGCCCAGGCCGGCCGGGCGCCGCACTTCCACCTGCTCGGAACCTCCGGCACGGTCACGACCATCGGCGGGATCTATCTCGGCCTGCCGCGCTACGACCGGCGCCGGGTCGACGGCCTGTGGCTCCGGGACGGCGACATCTCCGAGGTCATGGAGCGCCTGGTCGGCATGAACTTCGAGGAGCGTGCCGCCAATCCCTGCATCGGCCGCGAGCGGGCCGACCTCGTGCTCGCGGGCTGCGCCATCCTGGAGGCGATTCGCCGCGCCTTCCCCTCCGAACGCCTGCGCATCGCCGACCGGGGCCTGCGGGAGGGGATCCTCATGACGATGATGCGCGAGGACGGGGTCTGGCGCCGCAATCGCTCCTGAGCCTCCCCGCGGCCGCCGGGGCTCCCTGGGCCAGGATGGCACTTCCCCGCGCGGCCGGCGTTTGCGATAGGAGCGGACCGAGACCCTCACGGCGGAGAGACCAGAAGTGGCCGAGAAAGCCGGCTCCGGAACGCGCAACCTCAAGCAGCGCCTGAAGACGGCGCGCAAGCGCACGCTCTCCTCCCAGAAATGGCTGGAGCGCCAGCTCAACGACCCCTACGTGGCCCGCGCCAAGCGCGAGGGCTACCGCTCGCGCGCGGCCTTCAAGCTGCTCGAGATCGACGACAGATACCACCTCCTCAAGCCCGGCCAGCGCGTGGTCGACCTCGGCGCCGCTCCGGGCGGCTGGTCGCAGATTGCGGCCGCCCGGGTCGGGAGCGTCCACGGGAAAGGCCGGGTCGTCGGCATCGACCTCCTCGAAATCGAGCCCATGCCGGGCGTCGAGTTCATCCAACTCGACTTCCTCGACGAGAGCGCGCCGCAGACGCTCACCGACATGATAGGCGGACCGGCCGATATCGTCATGTCCGACATGGCCGCCAACACCACCGGTCACAAGAAGACCGACCACCTGCGCATCATCGGGCTGGCGGAGGCCGCCATCCAGTTCGCCCGCGAGATCCTGGCGCCCGGCGGCGCCTTCGTCGCCAAGGTTTTCCAGGGCGGCACCGAGAACCAGCTGCTGGCCGACCTCAAGCGCGATTTCGCCGTGGTCCGGCACGTGAAGCCGGCGGCGAGCCGGGCCGATTCCTCGGAGCTCTACGTGCTCGCGACCGGATTCCGCGGCCGCAGGGACGAGGGCGGCGAGCCCTGACGGGCTGCCATCCGGGGACATCACCGCAGGGGGAGGGCGCTATGGCGCACAGGATCGGCATCATCGGCCTCGGCAAGATCGCCAACGACCAGCACGTCCCGGTGGTCCGGGCGAACCCGGCCTTCGCGCTCACGGCCGTGTCGAGCCAGCGCGGCCTGTCGCTGCCCGGCGTGCCCCATGCGGTGCGCTCGCACGAGGCGATACTGGCGCTGCCCGACGTCGACGCGGTCGCGATCTGCACGCCGCCGCAGGTGCGTCACGTCATCGCCCGCGACGCGCTCCTGGCCGGCAAGCACGTGCTGCTGGAGAAGCCGCCCGCCGCGACCTTGAGCGAACTCGAGGATCTGGCGCGGATCGCCGAGCGCGAGGGGCGGGTGCTCTTCACGACCTGGCACTCGCAGTACAACCGCGGCGTCGAGGAGGCGCGGCGCGCGCTCCAGGGCCAGTCCGTGCGGGTGCTCCAGGTGACCTGGAAGGAGGACGTGCGCCACTGGCATCCGGGCCAGCAATGGATCTGGGAGGCCGGCGGCTTCGGGGTGTTCGACCCCGGCATCAACGCGCTCTCGATCGTGACCCGCATCATGCCGGAGCCGGTCTTCGTGCGCCGGGCCGTGCTCGAATTCCCGCAAAACCGCGACGCGCCGATCGCCGCGACCCTGGACTTCGGGTCGAGGCGCCGGGACGCCGCGTTGAGGGCGGTGTTCGACTGGCGCCAGACCGGGCCGCAGAGCTGGGACATCGCGGTCGAGACCGAGGCCGGCTTGAGCCTCGCGCTCCGCCACGGCGGCCGCCGCCTCGAGATCGACGGCCGCCTCGTCGCGGAGGAGCCGTCGCAGGAATACCAGGGCATCTACGCCCGCTTCGCCGAGCTGCTCGATTCCGGCCGCTCCGACGTCGACCCCGCCCCGTTCCGCCTGGTCGCCGACGCTTTCATGCTCGGGCGGCGGGTCGAGGTGGAGGCGTTCGAGGATTGAGCGGCCGGTCGCCGCGCACCTCCCTCTCCCGGTAAACGGGGAGAGGGGGCAGTAGCCCGCTACCCCGCGCTCTGCGCCAGGTGCCGCTTCAGGAACGCCACCGTGCGCCCCCAGGCGAGGTCCGCGGCCGCCTTGTCGTAGCGGGCGGCGCCGGTGTCGTTGTTGAAGGCGTGGTTCACGCCCTCGTACATGTGGAGCTCGTACGCCTTGCCGGCCGCCTTGAGGGCCGCCTCGTAGGCGGGAATGCCGGCGTTGATGCCCTGGTCGAGCCCGGCATAGTGCAGCATCAGGGGCGCCTGGATCTTCGCCACGTCCTCGGTCTTGGGCTGGCGGCCGTAATAGGCGACGCCCGCGTCGAGCTTCGGCTCGTTGACGGCCAGGTTGTTGACCGCCGCGCCGCCCCAGCAGAAGCCCATGGCGCCGACCCGGCCGTTGCCGTTCGCGTGCGTCTCGAGGAAGGCGACTGCCGCCTTGCCGTAGGCGATCACGTCGTCGGGCTTCAACTGGCCGATCATCTCGCGGCCCTTGTCCTCGTCGGCAGGGGTGCCGCCCATGGGCGAGAGGTAGTCGAGCCCGAGCGCCAGGAAGCCCTCCGCGGCCATGCGCCGGGTCACGTCCTTGATGTGCGGGTTGAGGCCGCGGTTCTCGTGGATCACGATGACGGCGGGCAGCTTGCCGGCGCCCGCCGGCTTCACGAGGTAGCCCTTCAGTCCCTGCGCGCCCGGCACATCGACGGTCTCGGCCGCGATCCGGGGATCGGATTCCGGCATCACCTGGGCGAGGGCGTAGTTGTTCTGCAGCAAGGGCAGCAGCGCCGCGCCCGCGGCGGCGCTGCCGGCGAGCCGGGCGAGGCGGTCGAGGAAGTCCCGGCGGCTGTAATCGCCATGGGTGAAGTCGTCGTAGAGGTCGATGATGCGCTGGTCCATGCGGCGTCTCCTCGGAGGGTGGCGCGGATGCTAAAGCCCGCATTGGGTCCGTCCAGGGGGCGGGAGGCCGTTCACGCGAAGGTGTAGAGGCCCCCCGCGCGCTCTATTCGTTGACGCCGTCGCCGAGCCCCGTGGCGGGCGCCCGTTTCCTCACCGCGTGGTGGCCCGACATCTCGGCGCCGGCATCGGGCGTCAGCCGCATGAACGCGAACGTCGAGAGCGCCGAGATCAGCGCGACCGCGAAGAAGGCCGGGCCGAAATCCGCCGCGATCAGGTCGGTGCTGCCGCGAAAAGCGGCGGCGCTCTCCACCACGAAGGCCCCGAGCGCCACGCCGATGCTGAGCGAGAGCTGCTGCACCACGCCCGTGATGCTGGTGGCCGAGCTCATGTCGCGCGTCGAGACGTCGGCGTAACCGATGGCGTTGATGCTGGTGAACTGGAGCGAGCGGAAGCAGCCGCCGAGCAGCAGCACCGTCATCATGAGCCAGAACGGCGTCGCCGGCGAGAACAGCCCGTTCGCGGCGATGAAGGCCGCGCCCACGACCGCGTTGACGACGAGTACGCGCCGGAAGCCGACGCGCTCCAGCACGCGCTTCGCGATCGTCTTGGTGAAGAGCGCACCCGCCGCGGCCACGAAGGTGATGGAGCCCGATTGCAGCGGGTTCAGCCCGAACCCGACCTGCAGCATCAAGGGCAGGAGGAACGGGATCGCCCCGACGCCGATCCGGAACAGGGAGCCGCCCAGGATGCTGACCCGGAAGGTCGCGATCGCGAGGAGCCGGAGCTGGAGCAGCGGTGCCGGGTGGCGCCGCATGTGCGGGACATAGGCGGTCACGAGCACGGCCCCGACGAGGCCGCAGGCGACCGAGGCCTCGGTCGGCAGGAGGTGGCGCCCACCGGTCGCGAGCCCCAGCATGAGGAGCGCCATGCCGAAGCCCGACAGGACGAACCCGACCAGGTCGAGGGGCGGCGTGTCCTCCTCCCGCAGGTTCGGGATGTAGCGGAGCGCGAGCGCGATCCCGAGGAGGCCGATCGGGATGTTGATGAAGAAGATCCAGCGCCAGTGGAAATAGGTGGTGATGAAGCCCCCGAGCGGCGGGCCGATGATGGGGCCGATCAGCGCCGGGATCGTCAGGGTCGCGAGCGCCTGCACGACCTCGGCCTTCGGCACGCTGCGCAGGATCACGAGACGCCCCACGGGGATCATCATGGCCCCGCCCATGCCCTGGAAGAACCGCGCCAGCACGAAGCCGCCGAGCGACGAGGAGGCCGCACAGGCGAGCGAGCCCGCCATGAAGACGCCCAGAGCGATCGCAAAGACGTTGCGCGAGCCGAAGCGGTCGGCCATCCAGCCGGACACGGGGATGAAGATCGCGAGGCTGACGAGATAGGAGGTCAGGGCCAGCTTGAGGGCGATCGGGTCCGTCCCGAGGTCGCCCGCGATCATCGGCAGCGAGGTCGCGATCACCGTCGAGTCGGTGTTCTCCATGAAGAGCGCCGTGGCGATGATGAGCGGGACGAGGCGGCGGTTCTGCATGGCTGACCCGGAATTAGGCCCCAGCCCGCCCTTTGGCCAGCTTGACGGGAGCACGGCAGCTTTTCCCGGTTCACATGGTCTCACCGGCCTTTGAGCCCTTTGCGAACCGTCGCACGCATGCTACGGACCCGCGCCAACTCGTGCTCGGACCTCGCCGGTCCTGCCTCACGCCCTTCAGGAGTTGGCTCATGGCCCGCATCACCGCCGATACGATCATCGATGGCCTCACCTTCGACGACGTGCTGCTGCGGCCGGGGCGCTCCGAGGTGCTGCCCGCCGACGTCGACGTGGCGACGCGGCTCACCCGCACGATCCGCCTCAACCTGCCGATCGTCGCCTCCGCGATGGACACGGTGACCGAGGCCCGCATGGCGATCGCCATGGCGCAGAGCGGGGGCCTCGGGGTCATCCACAGGAATCTCGAGCCCGACGCCCAGGCCGAGCAGGTGCGACTCGTGAAGCGCTACGAGTCCGGCATGGTCATGAACCCGATCACGATCCACCCGGACGAGACGCTGGCCGACGCGCTCGCGACCATGAAGCGCCACGGCATCTCCGGGATCCCGGTGGTGGAGCGCGGCCCCGGCGGCTCCAAGGGCAAGCTCGTCGGCATCCTGACGAACCGCGACGTGCGCTTCGCCTCGAACCCGGGCCAGAAGGTCTCCGAGCTGATGACCAAGGACCGGCTCATCACGGTCCGGGAGGGCGTCACCCAGGAGGAGGCGCGCCGGCTCCTGCACCAGTTCCGGATCGAGAAGCTCCTCGTGGTCGACGACCATTACCGCTGCATCGGCCTCATCACGGTCAAGGACATCGAGAAGCAGGTCGCCCATCCCAACGCCGCCAAGGACGAGCAGGGCCGGCTCCTGGTCGCGGCCGCGACCACCACGGGGGAGGGGGGCTTCGAGCGCTCCGAACGCCTCATCGACGCAGGCTGCGACGTGATCGTGGTCGACACCGCCCACGGCCATTCCGTGAAGGTCCTGGAGGCGGTGACCCGGGTCAAGAAGCTCTCGAACGCCGTTCAGGTCATCGCCGGCAACGTGGCGACCCGCGAGGGCGCCCAGGCCCTGATCGACGCGGGCGCGGACGCCGTGAAGGTCGGGATCGGGCCGGGCTCGATCTGCACCACCCGCATCGTCGCCGGCGTCGGCGTGCCCCAGCTCACCGCGATCATGGAGGCGGTCGAGGCGGCCGAGAGCGCGGGCGTGCCGGTGATCGCGGACGGGGGCATCAAGTTCTCGGGCGACCTCGCCAAGGCGCTGGCGGCCGGCGCCAACTGCGCGATGGTGGGCTCGCTGCTCGCCGGCACCGACGAGACGCCCGGCGAGGTCTACCTCTACCAGGGCCGCTCCTATAAGTCCTACCGCGGCATGGGCTCGGTCGGGGCCATGTCCCGCGGCTCGGCCGACCGCTACTTCCAGGCCGAGGTGCGCGACGCGCTCAAGCTCGTGCCGGAGGGCATCGAGGGGCAGGTCGCCTACAAGGGCCCGGTTTCGGCGGTGCTGCACCAGCTCGCCGGGGGCCTGCGCGCCGCCATGGGCTATGTGGGCGCCGCGACCCTGGAGGAGTTCCGCGACCGCGCCCAGTTCATCCGCATCACCAGCGCGGGCCTGCGCGAGAGCCACGTCCACGACGTGACCATCACCCGGGAGAGCCCGAACTACCCGACGCGGTCGTGAGGGCGGGATGACCCTCCCTGCCATCCTCGCCCCCGTCTTCGTCCAGGTCGCGCTGACCTTCGCTCTCCTGGTCTGGACCGGCCGCTCGCGCGTGGCCGCGGTCCGGTCGAAGGAGGTGCGGGTCGGGGAGGTCGTGCTCGGCCAGCGCGCCTGGCCTACGCGGGTGCAGCAGGTCTCGAACGCCTACCAGAACCAGCTCGAGATCCCGGTCCTGTTCCACGTGCTCGTGATCCTGGCGATCCTGACCCGCAAGACGGACCTCCTCTTCGTCGTCCTGTCCTGGGCCTTCGTGGCGAGCCGGCTGGTGCACGCCTTCATCCACACCACGTCGAACCGCCTGCTGTGGCGCTTCCAGGCCTTCCTCGTCGGCGTCGGCATCCTGGCGCTGATGTGGACCATCTTTGCGGTGCGGGTGCTGTTCGGGGCAGCGGCATGAGGCCGATCCACCGTTCCGCCGGCTGCCCGAACTTCGCGAGACGCCCATGACCCCCGCCGCCCGCCTCTCCGCCGCCATCGAGGTCCTCGAGGACATCGAGGCCCGGCGGCGCCCCGCCACCGAAGCCCTCAAGGATTGGGGTCTGTCCCACCGCTTCGCGGGCTCCAAGGACCGCGCCGCCATCGCGAGCCTCGTCTACGATTCCCTGCGCCGGAAATCCTCCGCGGCCTGGCTCATGGGCGAGGGGAGCGCCCGCGCCGTCCTGCTCGGCGCGCTCAGGCTCCAGCGCGGGCTCGCGCCGGAGGCGATCGCCGCCCTGTGCTCCGGCGAGCGTCACGCGCCGGCGCCGCTCACCCAGGCCGAGCGGGAGCGGCTCTCGTCGGGATCGCTCGACGACGCGCCGGCCGCGGTCGCGGGCGACTTCCCGGACTGGATCGAGCCGTCGCTCGCCGGGCTCCTCGGCGAGGATCTCGTCCCCGAAATGCAGGGCCTCGCGGCCCGCGCGCCCCTGGATCTTCGCGCCAACACCCTGAAGGTGGCCTCCCGCGACGAGGCCCAGGATGCGCTGCCCCATCTCGGCGCGCTCCAGACCCCGCTCTCCCCGTTGGGGCTTCGCATCGCGCCTTCCGAGGACGGTCGCGGGCCGGCGATCCAGGCGGAGCCTGAATTCCTCAAAGGCTGGATCGAGATCCAGGACGAGGGCTCGCAGCTCGCGGCGCTCCTGTCGGGCGCCAAGCCCGGCGAGCAGGTGGTGGACCTCTGCGCCGGCGGCGGCGGCAAGACGCTGGCGCTCGCGGCCCTGATGCAGAACGCCGGCCAGATCTACGCCACCGACAACGACGCCCGCCGCCTCGCCCCGATCCACGACCGCCTGGCGCGGGCCGGCGCCCGCAACGTCCAGGTCCGCACCCCGCGCGGACGGGCCGACGCGGTCACCGACCTCGACGGGCGTATCGACCTAGTGCTCGTCGACGCCCCCTGCACCGGGATCGGGACCTGGCGCCGCAACCCGGACGCCAAGTGGCGCCTGCGCCCCGGCAGCCTCGAGACGCGCCGCAAGGAGCAGGCCGACGTCCTCGACCGCGCCGCCCGCCTGGTGCGCCCCGGCGGGCGCATCGCCTACGTGACCTGCTCGATCCTGCGTGAGGAGAACGACGACGCCGTCGCCGCGCTCCTCGTGCGCGAGCCGGGCCTGCGGGTGGTCCCGGCCGCCGACGTGCTGGCCGCGGCGGGCTTGGAGGGCCTGGCCGACCGGGTCCGTTTCACGCAGCACGGGCTCCAGATGACGCCGCTGCGGACCGGAACCGACGGGTTCTACGTGGCGCATCTCGCCCGGACCTGACTTGACCTATAATGCGGAGGACAAACGAGGAACGGCCATGGGCGAGCTCCGGATCCAGATCGACGACGCCGTTCTCGCGGAACTGAGCCGCGAGGCCGAGGCGCTCGGGATCAGCCTGGACGAGTACGCCCGGTTCACCCTGCAGCGGTCGGTTCGCCCAGCGGGGGACCGGTCGGCCGTCGCACGTCGGATTCTCGCGACCCAGCCCCAGAAGGCCGACATCGAATCGGTTGTCTTCATCCGTGAGGACCGCGACCGTCGATGACGCGGCTCGTCCTCGACGCCAGCGTTGCCGTGAAGTGGTACGTCAACGAGGCCGGCACGGAGCGGGCTCTCGCCCTGCTAGACGATCCGCGCCTCGAGCTGTTCGCAGCCGACATCTTCCGCATCGAGGTCGTCAACGCTCTGCTGCGCCAGCTCAAGGTCGGCCAGATTTCCGACAGCGCCTTCGAAGACGCGGTCACCGATCTGGCCCTCACGACGCCGCGACTCGTTCCGTCGACAGAAATCCTCGACCGGGCGGTTGATCTTGCCCGCGCCCTGGCCCATCCCCTCTACGATTGCCTCTACCTCGCGTCGGCCGAACGCCGCGAAGCCGTGATGGTCACGGCCGATGCCGCCTTCGTCCAGCGCTGCCGCTCCCAGCTCGGCCACGATCCCGTGGTCGGGCGTCTCCGCCTTCTCAGCGACGTCGAGCCATGACCCAGTCCCACGACACGATCCTCATCGTCGATTTCGGCTCCCAGGTCACGCAGCTCATCGCCCGCCGCGTGCGCGAGGAGGGGGTCTATTCCGAGATCGTCCCCTTCGACAAAGCCGAGGAGGCGTTCCGGCGCCTGAACCCGAAGGGCGTGATCCTCTCGGGGAGCCCGGCTTCCGTGACGGCCGAGAACTCGCCCCGCGCGCCCCAGGACGTGTTCTCCGGCGACGTGCCGGTGTTCGGCATCTGCTACGGCCAGCAGGCCATGGCGGTGCAACTCGGCGGCGAGGTCGAGGGCGGGCACCACGCCGAGTTCGGCCGCGCCGAGGTCGAGATCCTGGCCGAGAACCCGCTCTTCAAGGGCGTCTGGCACGTGGGCGAGCGCTATCCCGTGTGGATGAGCCACGGCGACCGGGTCACCAAGCTCCCCGAGGGCTTTCAGACCTACGCGATCTCGCCGAACGCCCCCTTCGCGGTGGTGGGCGACGAGAGCCGGCAGTTCTACGCCGTCCAGTTCCACCCGGAGGTCGCGCACACCCCCCACGGGGCGCTCCTGATCCGCAACTTCGTGCGCGACATCGCGGGCTGCTCCGGCGACTGGACCATGCGGGCCTTCAAGGAGGAGGCCATGGAGCGCATCCGGGCCCAGGTCGGCAAGGGCCGCGTGATCTGCGGCCTGTCGGGCGGCGTCGATTCCGCCGTCGCCGCGGTGCTGATCCACGAGGCGATCGGCGAGCAGCTCACCTGCGTCTTCGTCGATCACGGCCTCATGCGGGCGCACGAGGCCGAGCAGGTCGTGACCCTGTTCCGGGACAGCTACAACATCCCGCTGGTTCACGTGCAGGCCCAGGACCTCTTCATCGGCGCGCTCGAGGGCGTCTCCGACCCCGAGGTCAAGCGCAAGACCATCGGCCGCCTCTTCATCGAGGTGTTCGAGGAAGAGGCGAAGAAGATCGGGGGCGCCGATTTCCTGGCGCAGGGAACGCTCTACCCCGACGTCATCGAGAGCGTGTCCTTCACGGGCGGGCCGTCGGTGACGATCAAGAGCCACCACAACGTCGGTGGTCTGCCCGAGCGCATGAACATGAAGCTCGTGGAGCCCCTGCGCGAGCTCTTCAAGGACGAGGTGCGCGCGCTCGGGCGCGAGCTCGGACTGCCAGACGCCTTCGTGGGCCGCCATCCCTTCCCGGGCCCCGGCCTCGCGATCCGCGTGCCGGGCGAGATCACGCGCGAGAAGCTCGACACCCTGCGCAAGGCCGATGCGATCTACCTCGAGGAGATCCGCCTCGCCGGCCTCTACGACGAGATCTGGCAGGCCTTCGCAGTTCTCCTGCCCGTCAAGACCGTCGGGGTGATGGGCGACGGGCGCACCTACGACCACGTCTGCGCGCTTCGCGCCGTCACCTCCATCGACGGCATGACGGCGGATTTCTATCCCTTCGACATGAAGTTCCTGGGCCGCGTCGCGACCCGCATCATCAACGAGGTCAAGGGCATCAACCGCGTCACCTACGACATCACCTCGAAGCCGCCCGGCACGATCGAGTGGGAGTGAGATCAAGGCTCCCGGGTCTGCCTCGACCGGATAATCCATCGCGGGCAAGTTGCGACGTGGCGACGGCTCGGCTCACGCCGGCGCGCTGCGACGATGCCGGGCGTCCGCGCGGGCGGCACGAGCCTGCATCCCCATCCGGGGCACGCAGCTCTCCGGCGCGTTCGAGCCCTGCGGCTCCCGCCGAGGGTTCAGCTCAGGAAGTCCAGATCCTGAAGCACCTGCCGGGCGGCGACGACGACGGTCTCGACCTGGCGGCTGGCTCCGCCGATCCGATGCGCCGCGTAGACGCTGGCGTGGTGAAGCACGGGGTTGGCCTCGAGCATTTCGACGCTGCCGGCTCTGACCTGCCGGCTCATCAGCTTCACGGGCAGGAATCCCGCTGCGACGCCCTCCTCGACGAGGTGGGCGATCACCATCACGCTCGTACAGATGTCGAGCCTCTGCGGTTCGATATCCGCGGCGCTGAACCATCCGGCGATCTGCCGGTACATGGCCGACGGCGCCGGGTTCGTGATCACGGGCACGTGGGCAAGATCCGCCGGTCTGACCATGGGACCCAGCTTGAAGCGCGGGGAGGCCATCCACACCGCCTCCTGCCGCCCGAGCGGGATCAGCCTCAAGGATGTCAGGTCGGCAGGGTGCACGACGAAAGCGAGTTCGAGCTTTCGCTCCAGGACCTCGCGTTCGAGGTCCGAGCTCGTCGAAACCGTCAATTCGAGCCGCAGCGCCGGATGGTCCTGCGCAATCGTCTGAAGGAGCCGCGGCAGGCACGTGACCGCGAAGGTTTCCGGGACACCGACCCTGACGACGCCCTTTACGGCTTCGGAGGTGCCGATCCGGTCGCGCAGGCGACCGATCTCGTCCAGGACGACCCGGGTGTGATTGAAGAGTTGCTCGCCCTCGAGCGTCAGCTTGATGCCCCAGCCGGAGCGCTCGAACAACCGCTTCCCAAGCTCCTCCTGAAGGCATTTGAGGCGCAGCGATATGGTCGGCTGCGCCAGGTTCAACTGCCGCGCGGCGCCTTTTACTGATCCCAGCCGTGCGGCCCAGAAGAACGCTTCGAGCTGAGCGATCGTCAGGTTCATCAGGAATCCTAATATTAGTACGCAGCCAAATTCAATTAGTTTTACACGGCCAATGTGTCTAGTCTCGATGGTGGGCCGTCCTGCAACGAGGCTCGCAGGCGCGGTATCGCTCTTTTGCCGAGGAGGGGACCATGAAGACTTACGTCGCAGGCGCTCTCGCAGCTATTACGATAGCACTCCCGCTTCAGGCCGCAGGCCAAGACCTCCAGAAGGTGAACCTGAAGGTCTCAGGCGGCAATCAGACCCAGAACATGTTCCAGAGGGTCTATAAGCCGTTCTTTACGGAGGAACTGCCCGCGAAGAGCAACCAGGCCATCACGACGACCTTCGGCTCCCTTGAGGAACTTGGGATGCGCGGGCCTGAAGTTCTTAGGCTCCTTCGCCAGGGCGTCTTCGACATCTCCGAAGGCACGCTCAGCTATATGGCGGGTGAAGACGCGCGATTCGACGGGCTGGACCTGCCCGGAGTCACGCTCGACATCGCGACACAGCGCAAAGCCGCCGACGCCTTTCGCCCGATCCTCGCGAAGGTGATGGAGGAAAAGTACAACACCAAGCTCCTCAGCATGAGCCCCATCGCGATCCAGGCATTTTACTGCAAAGGCGCGGTCTCAGGCATCGAGGCGCTGAAAGGCAGGAGCGTCCGGACCTTCAACCGCGCGATGTCCCAGCTCGTGGAAGGGGTCGGCGGGTCGACGGTCAATCTTCCTTTCGCGGAGGTCATTCCGGCGATGCAGCGCGGCGTCGCGCAATGCGCGATCACGGGCACGTCGGCCGGCAATACGGCCCGCTGGTGGGAGGTGAGCGATCACCTCTACATGCTGCCCATGGGGTGGTCGATGACCTTCTTCGGCGCCAACGTTCGCAACTGGGCGCGCTTGGACGAGAAAACCCGCACCTTCCTTGAGAAGCAGTTCGCCGATCTCGAGAACAGGATGTGGGCTCAGGCGGAATCCGACATTCAGGACGGCGTGAACTGCAACACCGGCAAGGGACCCTGCAAGGACGGCATCGTCGCCAATCCGAAGATGACGCTCGTCGAAGTGTCGGACGCCGACCGGGCGTCCGCGCAAAAGGTCCTGCGGGAACGCGTGCTTCCCGATTGGGCCGCGCGGTGTGGAGCGGAGTGCGTCACGCAATGGAACGCCACCGTCGGCAAGGTCGTCGGCGTCGAGGCCAAGGCGCCCTGAGCGACCCGCCAAATCCTGAGCCATCCATGCCAGAGCGAGTCTCATGACACTTGTTCATGCAGCGGTCGAAAAGATCTCGCTCTGGCTCGCAAGGCTCGGTGGCCTGCTTCTGGTCCTTGCCTCGTTCGTCATCACGTTCGAGATTCTGGTTCGAAAGCTCTTTCTGCTGCCGTTCAGCGTCGGCACCGAGCTGTCGACCTATGCGCTGGCCATCAGCGGGAGCTGGTCGTTCAGCTACGCCTTGCTCAACCGGGCGCATGTCCGCATCGATTTTCTTCGCAACTTGGGGACCCCGACGATCCGGACGATCCTCGACGTTCTCGCCTTGCTTGTCCTCGGGGCCGTTGCCTTGATCCTGGCACGGTACTGCTGGGATACCGTCGAAGCCTCCTGGTCGCTCGGCGCGCGCGAGAACACGTCCCTGGGCACCCCGCTGATCATTCCGCAAGGTCTGTGGTTCTTCGGCCTCGTATGGTTCGCCCTCGTCTGCGTGGAGCAGATCGTGCTCGTCCTCGTCGCTCTCGTGCGCCGGGACCTGGCGGCGGTCGCTGCGGTGACGGCGCCGCCGAACGTCGACGAGGAGATCGATGAAGCCCTGGAGGCGGTCGAGGTCCATCAGATTCAGGTGAGATAGCGGGATGGTATCTGTCTCTCTCGGACTTCTCCTGCTGCTGCTCGGGCTCAGCATCCCGGTCGCCGCCGCGTTGATCATGCTCGCGCTGGCGCTGGGACAGCTCTTCTCGATGCTGCCCGTGCACCTCGCAATGGGCGAGGTCGTCTGGTCGGCCTCCAGCAATTTCCTCCTCGTGAGCGTTCCGCTTTTCGTCCTGCTCGGGGAGATCCTGTTGCGGTCGGGAATGGCGGACCGCCTCTACAGCTCGATGAGCCATTGGCTGGGCTGGCTCCCGGGGGGCCTGATGCATGCCAATATCGGCGCCTGCATGGTATTTGCCGCGACCTCCGGCTCGAGCGTCGCCACGGCGGCCACGATCGGCACCGTCGCGACTCCCGTGATCAAGACCTACGGCTACGGCGAGCGGCTCTTCCTCGGCTCCATCGCGGCCGGCGGCACGCTCGGCATCCTCATTCCGCCTTCGATCAACCTGATCATCTACGGCTGGTTGACGCAGACCTCCGTGCCGAAGCTCTACCTGGCAGGCTTCATACCGGGGATCGTGCTCGGCCTCATCTTCATGGCGACCGTTCTCATCAGTTGCCTGTTCCGTCCCGAATGGCGCGGCAAGCCGATCGTCTCGTCCTGGGGCGACCGGTTGCAGAGCATCGGCGGCCTCGTCCCGCCTGCCGTCATCTTCCTGCTGGTCATCGGAAGCATCTACGCAGGGCTTGCGACGCCGACCGAGTCGGCCGCGCTGGGCGTCGTCGCGGCCCTGGGCCTCGCCGCCATCAACCGCAAGCTGACCGTCACGATGGTGCTGCAGGCGCTCGACGGAACGATGCGGACCTCGGCGATGATCATGCTCATCGTGGCGGGCGCGTTTTTCCTGAACTTCGTTCTCTCCGCGATCGGGCTGGTGGGTGCGCTCAACACCTTCATCACCGGGCTTGGTCTCGGCCCGATGGGGACCCTCATCGCGATCGTCGTGTTCTATCTCGTTCTCGGCTGCTTCATGGAGCCGCTGCCGATGATGATCGTGACGGTGCCCGTGATCACGCCGGTCGTCGTCCAGGCCGGCTTCGACGCCGTCTGGTTCGGGATCATGGTCGTGCTGCTGTGCGAAGCCGCGATGATCACGCCTCCCGTGGGTGTCAATCTGTATGTCGTTCAGGGCGTCCGGGGGCGCGGCAGGATCAGCGACGTCATCTTGGGCGTGCTCCCCTTTATCGGCAGTCTCATTGTCATGATCATTCTGATCATCTGGGCGCCGGGAATAGTCATGTGGCTGCCGAATGTCGTCGGCACCCAGTGAAGCGAAGTACGACGATCTGTAGGACAGAGGAGAAAGCCGTGACAGCACCCCGGACGGTCGAGCTTCGTGGGAAGCGCATCGAGATCACACAGGAGAAGCGTGCGCGCCTGCTGGCGGAGATGCCGGAGATCGAGTGGATCGGGGACACTGCGCTCCGCGCGAACGTCACGGACGCGTGGGTGGCGGCCCTCGAGGCCAGCGGCTTCGCCAAGATCTCCGACATGAAGCCGTCGGGAAATTACGATTCCCGGCCGCTCCGCAGCGGCACCCAGGCCGACCACATGAGGTCCGTGTGCCGGCTGGCGCTCAAGACGGCCGAGGAAATGGCCTCGTTGTTCCCGAACTTCACCTACGACCGCGATGTCGTCGTCGCCGGAGCCCTGTGCCACGACATCGGAAAGGTCTGGGAGTTTCACCCGGACAATGTCAGCAGGTGGAAGCAGAATCCGCGCGCGACCGGCATGCCCTCGATCCGGCATCCCGGCTATGGCGTTCACATCTGCCTGACGATGGGCCTCCCGGAGCAGATCGCGCATATCGCAGGAGCGCACTCGGCCGAAGGCGAGTTGCTCGTCCGCAGCCTGGAGAATACGATCATCCACTGGGCCGACGTCACGTTCTGGAAAGTCGTCGAGGCAGGCGGGCAGGTTTCGGACACGGATCCCTGGCTGGACGGCGAACTGGCCAGCGTGAGCGGCCAGCCCCGGAAGTGACATGGTCGGCGCCGGCTGCCCTGTCTTGACCGCGGTCTCAAAGGACCCCGTCCCGACCGGGCAAAGGGCAGGGAGCCCTGGCGCTCCTCGGCCGCGAGCGCGAGGAACGCTCCCGCACCGGGATCGCCCACCAAGACGTCGTCGCACACCATTGGCGGTTCCATCGTGTCAGAGAATGCAACGTCGCTCATGAAGGCCCGGTCTGCGCCACTTCTCGGCAGGGCCGTTCGAAGCCAGTGGCAGCTCGACTGGAGCAAGCTGACGGTCAACCACGGCTCCTATGGGGCGACCCCGCGCGTGGTTCTCGACGCGCAGGACCAGTGGCGGCGAAAGCTCGAGGCGCAGCCGACGCTCTTCATGCGGCGGATCCTGCCCGATGCCCTACGGGCCGGTGCCGAGCAGCTTGGACGCTTCGTCGGCGCGCAGGGACAGGATCTCGTCTTCGTCGAGAACGCGACGAGCGGATGCAACGCCGTCCTGCGCTCGCTGTCTCTCGGTGCCGGCGACGAAATCCTCGTCCTGAGCCATACCTACGGGGCCGTCAGGAACACCGTGCGGTACCTTGCGGAGCAGAGCGGGGCGGTCGTCGTCGAAGCCGATATTCCCTTCCCCGACCCCGCCGAGGATGCGCTTCTCCGGAACCTGTCGGACAAGCTGACCGACCGTACGCGGATCGCCATCATCGACCATATCACGTCGCCGAGCGCCCTCGTGCTTCCGCTGTCGAGGATCATCGGGATCTGCCGGAGCGCCGGGGTCCCGATTCTCGTCGACGGAGCCCATGGGCCGGGGCAGGTCACGCTCGACCTCGGCGCCCTCAATCCGGACTGGTATGTCGGAAACTGCCACAAATGGCTGATGGCCCCGAAGGGATGCGCCTTTCTCTGGGCGAGACCGGACCGCCAGGCCGCGCTGCACCCGGTCATCATCTCCCACGGCTTCGGCAAGGGCTTCCTGGCCGAGTTCGATTGGACGGGAACGCGGGATCCGAGCGCATTCCTGGCGGTCGACTCCGCCATCGCGTTCCACGATCAGCTCGGCGGAGCGGACCTGCGGGTCCGGAATGCGGAGCTGGCCCGGAGGGGAGCGGCCATCGTGTCGCGCCACTTCGGAACCGAGGTGGCCGCGTCTCCCGACTGGTGCGCCTCGATGGCTCTCGTCGGCCTTCCCACCACGACATCGCCCGTGACGACCGAAAAGGCGATCGCCACCCGCCAGCATCTTCTGGACGCCGGGTGCGACGCCGCATTGTTTGCGGTCTCGGGACGATTGTGGGTCCGCCTTTCGGCGCAGGCCTACAACGTGGAGGAGGATTACGAGCATCTGAGCAGGCTCCTCGAGGCTGCTCTGGCACGGGAAAACGAGAATTAGCGAAGGAGGAAACGATGAAATTTACCAACGCCAAGGTCGCCCTGCTGGTGGCCGCCACTCTGGTCTGCGGGGCGGGCGCTTCCGCTCAGGAGCTCTACGGCACGCTTAAGAAGATCAAGGACAGCGGCACGATCGTCATCGGGCATAACGAGGATTCGCCGCCCTTCGCGTATTTTGGGCAGGATGGAAAGCCTCAGGGCTATTCCATCGACCTGTGCAATCTCATCGCCGAGGAAGTGAAAAAGGAGCTCAAGCTCGACACGCTCACGGTTCGCTATCAGGCGGTGAACGGCCAGACCCGGACGCCGCTCCTCGTGAACGGGACGGTCGACCTGGTCTGTGCGACGACGACCAACACGCTTGCCCGGCAGCAGCAGGTCGACTTCCTCAACACGATGTTCGTGACCGGCAACCGGCTGCTCGTCAAGAAGGGCTCCGGCATCAAGGAGATCGAGGACCTGAGGGGCAAGACGGTCTCGGCCAACCAGGGAACCACGAACGAAAAGGTGCTTCGCGAACTCAACGAGAAGCTCAATCTCGGCATCAAGCATCTGCCGACGAAGGACCAGCCCCAGGCCTGGATCGCGCTCGAGACCGAGCGGACCGATGCCCACATGACCGACGAGGTCGTCGAGTACGGCCTCATCGCGAAGGCGAAGAACCCTCAGGACTACGAGGTCGTGGGACGGCTCCTGTCGTTCGACCCCTACGCGATCGTGGTGCGACGGGACGATTCAGCCTTTCGCCATGTCGGCAACCGCGTGCTGGCCCGCCTCTATCGCAGCGGCGACATCATGAAGATCTACGACAAGTGGATGTCGACCATCAACATGCCGGCGACCGACACCATGAAGGCGCTGTTCGCGCTGCAGGCGATTCCCGAATAGCGGCCGCGCGGCTCCCACACGCATAGACCGATGCGGTACAATTGGAACTGGTCGGTGCTCGTCACCGACCCTTACCTGGGCTGGATCCTGTCCGGCCTGCTGTGGACCATCCTGGTCGCGGCAGCCGGGTGGATCATAGCGCTTGTGCTCGGCACGGTGATCGGGATCGCGCGCACGGTGCGGTCCCGCGTCGTTCGCGCATTGGCGGCCGTGTATGTCGAGGTGTTCCGGAACATACCTCTGCTGGTCCAGATCTTCCTCTTCTATTTCGTCCTGCCGGAGGTCCTGCCGCGAGCCGCGGGGCGATGGCTCAAGCGCGAGCTTCCGGAGCCGGAGTTCTGGACCGCGGTCGTCAGCCTCGGGCTTTACACCGCCTGCCGGGTGGCCGAGCAGGTGCGTTCGGGCATCCAGTCGATCCCGCAGGGCCAGACCTTCGCGGGCTTGGCCACGGGGCTGACGCGGCGCCAGGTGTACCGGTGGATCATCCTGCCCGTCGCCTATCGCACCACCATCCCGGCCTTCACGAGCGAGTTCCTGAACATCTTCAAGAACTCGTCGCTGGCCCTGACGATCGGCGTCCTCGAGCTGACGAGCCGGACCCGCCAGGTCAGCGAGCAGACCTTCCACCCGATCGAGGCGTTCGCTGCGGCGAGCGGGCTCTACGCGCTGATCACGTTGATCATCACCCTGCTGATGAGCGTCGTGGAACGGCGGCTGCGCATTCCCGGCACCATTGCGATGGAGGCGCGGTGATCATGGGGCGGTTCGATCTCGCGACGATCGTGGCGGCCCTGCCGCTCCTTTGGGAGGGCATGCAGGTTACGCTGCTTCTGACGCTTCTGGGCGTCGTCGGCGGCCTCGTCCTGGGAACGCTCCTGGCGATCGTGCGCCTGAGCCGCTCGCGGATCGTATCGTTCGCGGCCGCGGCGTACGTCTATTTCTTTCGATCGTTGCCGCTGGTCCTTCTCATCTTCTGGTTCTATTTTCTCGTTCCGATCATCATCGGCAGGCCGGTCGGCGGCTTCTACTCCGCCGTCATCGGGTTCATTCTGTTCGAAGCGGCCTATTTCTGCGAGATCATCCGCTCCGGAGTCCAGAGCGTTCGCCGCGGCCAGATCAATGCCGGGCTTGCGAGCGGCCTGACCCAAGGCCAGACCATGCGCCTGATCATCCTGCCTCAGGCCTTCCGCAACATGCTGCCGATGCTGCTGATGCAATGCATCAACCTGTTCAAGAGCACCTCGCTCGTCTACGTCATCGGCTTGCGCGACTTCCTGACGGCCGCCGATGTGATCGGCAGCCGGGACAACCGGCTGACGGAAATGTACGTGTTCGTGGCTGTCGTCTTCTTCGTCGTCTGCTTTACGGCGTCGCAGGCCGTTGCTCGCCTCGAGCGGAGGTACGCCTTGTGATCACGATCGACAACGTCAGCAAGTGGTATGGCCCGACGCAGGTGCTGGCGGATTGCTCCACCCGTGTCGCCAAAGGCGAGGTCGTCGTCGTCTGCGGCCCCTCGGGCTCGGGCAAGAGTACGCTGATCAAGTGCGTCAACGGTCTCGAACCGTTCCAGCGCGGCCAGATCGTCGTGGACGGGATGTCGGTGGGCGACCGCAGGACGGACCTGCCGAAGCTGCGCGCGCGCATCGGCATGGTCTTCCAGAGCTTCGAGCTGTATCCCCACATGACGGTCCTCGAGAACGTCAGTCTTGCCCAGATGAAGGTGTTGCGCCGAAGCCCTTTGGAGGCCGCCAAGCGAAGTCGCGACCTGCTCGAACGGGTGGGCGTCGCGGATCACATGCACCGCTACCCCGCCAACCTGTCGGGCGGGCAGCAGCAGCGCGTGGCCATTGCCCGGGCGCTCGCCATGGACCCGATCGCCATGCTCTTCGACGAGCCGACATCCGCCCTCGACCCGGAAATGATCAACGAGGTGCTGGATGTCATGGTCGGACTCGCGCGGGACGGGATGACCATGATGGTCGTGACGCACGAAATGGGATTCGCCAGGAAAGTCGCCAACCGGATCATCTTCATGGATGCGGGCCGCATCGTCGAAGACAACGATCGGGAGATCTTCTTCGTGCAGCCGGCCAGCGAACGGGCGAGAGAGTTTCTCTCCAAGATCCTGGCTCATTAGAATGTCTGTTGACTGTCACTGATCTGCTTTGCGAGCGCACGGAGTGTTCGTACGCGATATTGGCCCCTCCCATAGCCGTGCAACCTCCGCATATGCGACAACGCGCCTCGTTTCCCAAGAGCCGACCAGTGCGGGGTGGTCGACCGGGCCGAAGGACGTGGCTCCCGCCGATGTATGAACCTGTCCACTGATGGCAGGCCCGGGCCGACACCCGGCACGGGAAACGCGCGGCGGAGCCGGCGGCACCGAAGAGGACCGTTGCTGACTTTCCTTGCGAGCCCGTTAGCTGGCGACTGTCAGCCTCGCCCGATCCGGTGTCGAGAGCATGCACGGGCCGGACAGGCGGACAAAGCTATGTACCGGCGCAAGCTTGGCAGTTGCCCTCCTGTAGAATCAAGCTGATTTGCATCAGGCGCAAGTTCAATATAGCATCCAAATTGCTTACAGGACCAATTGGGGGCGTCGATGAGCAGCCAAGAATTCGATGCCTGGATTTACGACTGGAACAGCGAGCCCCGCAGCTTCCCGGGATTTAGCAACGGCGACGACCTTGTCACCTCGACCGGTCTCACCATCGAACTTCGTTGGTATACGCCCAACGACGGTATTTTTCAGGATGGCGCCCAAGTCATTCACATGGAGACGTTTTGGTCGGTGCAGTTTGCAACCGGCCCGGATCGTCAGTGGCTTTTCTTGTACAATTCCGTCAATGGCGGAGACGGGAACGACACGATCTACGGTTACGACAGCACGGTGGCGGGGCGCATCCAGAGCTATATCGTTCAGAACAATGCGCAGAGGCACTTTGCCGGCATCGACATCGAGACCCTGATCCGCGGCGGCTCCGACGTCATCGCCGGCGGAAGCGGGAACGACCTCATCTTCGGACAGGAAGGAGACGACGTTCTCCACGGGGATGTTATTGCGAGCGGCGACAGCACCGGCGTCGGCGTGACTTTCGACGATACGCTGCACGGGGATGAAGGCGACGACACGCTCAAGGGGAACCAGGGCGACGATACCCTCCATGGCGGCATCGGGAACGACACGGCGGTCTACGACGGCGCTCTCCATGACTTCAAGGTCATCCTCAACGGCGACAATTCCGTCACCGTCATCGATCAGCGCGTCTCGGCGGCGGAGGGAACAGACACCCTGCACGATATCGAGCAATTCCGCTTCAACGGCATCGTCTGGTCCATGTCCCAGGTGCTGGACGCCAATACGCCGCATCCGCCTCAGCTCGTGCGCCCTGTCGACGATCAGGTTACCAAGGAGGACGATGCCTGGACGTTCACCCTGCCGGCCGGAACGTTCTCCGACCCGGATCAAGCCGACGTTCTCACCTATGCCGCCTCGCTGGCCGATGGGTCCTCCCTGCCGGCCTGGTTGAACTTCAATCCCGCGACCGGGACCTTCTCGGGCACGCCGCCCAAAGACTTCAACGGCGCTCTCGATTTCAAGGTCGTCGCGAGCGATGGAACGGCCGGCGTCTCGGACATCTTCCGGCTGACCGTTCTGCCCGTGGACGACGGCCGGACGCATCAGATTTCAGGCTTCAAGAAGGTCCAGACGATCGACGATTTCGATCCCGCGACCGATCAGATCTTCCTGCAGGACGGCAAGTTCAAAGGGCTCGGCGTCGGGTCGCCGGACGGGGCGCCGCTTACGGTAAAGACGTTCGTGGCCAACACGTCGGGGCTGGCGACGAACAAGAAAGGCGCCCAGATCATCTACGAGACCGACACGGGCCGGTTGTACTACGACAGCGACGGCAAGAAGGGACCGGCCGACGCGGTGCATTTCGCCACCATCTCCAACAAGGCGCCGCTCACGATCTCGGACTTCGAGCTCTTCTGACAGGCGGCAACCCCCGTTCATCCCCTGGAGCCCGCTCGGTCCTGCCGCAGCGGCCCTTTCTTGCCGCGGACCGGTTTTGCCTGGATTTTTCCGCCCCGTTTCCGGATGCTGCGGCTGAATCGGACGGGAGGCCCCGCAGTACGCCCATGGACGACAGGAAGCGGATCGCAGCGGCCCTGAAGGACTACCTGGCCCGCGAGCGCATCTCCCGCGAGCAGTTTGCCTTCAGGACCAAGCTCGGCAAGTCGACCGTCGACAAGCTCCTCACCGGCCTGTTCTCGGACCGCACGCTCGCGATCGTGGAGAGCCATACCGGGCTCGCCCTGCGTGCGCCGGCGCCCGAAGGCGCGGGCGAGGCACGCACGGCGCCGGGCACCGCCGATCTCGCGGCCTTGCGCCCGCCGTCGCAGCCCTCCATCGCGGTCCTGCCCTTCCGCAACCTCAACGGCGAGCCGGCCCGGGACTTCCTCGCGGACGGGCTGACCGAGGACGTCATCGCGGGCCTGGCGCGCCTGCGCTGGCTGTTCGTGATCGCGCGCAATTCGAGCTTCACCTACAAGGGCCGCGCCGTCGACGTGCGCGCGGTCGCGCGCGAACTCGGCGTGCGCTACGTGCTCGAAGGCAGCGTGCGCACCGCCGGACCGCGGATCCGGGTCACCGGCCAGTTGAGCGACGCGGCGAGCGGCAAGCAGATCTGGGCGCAGAAATACGATCGCGACCTCCAGGACATCTTCGCGGTCCAGGACGAGATCACCGAGCGGGTGGTGGCGGCGGTCGAGCCGCATCTCTACGCCGAGGAGGGCTACCGCGCCGCCGGCCTGCCGCCGGAAAGCATCGATGCCTGGGGCCTCGTCGTCCGCGCCATGGGGCTGATCAACCGGATCGGGCCGGCACAGAACGAGCAGGCGCAAGCGCTGCTGCGCCAGGCGCTCGCCCTGGAGCCCGGCTACGCCAAGGCCCATGCGCTCCTCGGCTGGGCCGTGCGATGGTCCGCCCATTGCTACTGGCACCCGGATCCGCCGGAGGGGCACCGCCAAGCCGCCGCCCATGCGCGGGATGCGCTCACCCTCGACCCCGGCGAGCCCTGGGCCCGCATGGTGCTCGGCCTGTGCCACAGCAGCGCCGGCGAGCACGACAGGGCCCTGGGGGAACTCGGCGCCGCCCTCGGCGCCAATCCGAGCTTCGCCCTCGGCCACACCGCGCTCGGATGGGGCCTCCTGCGCGCCGGGTGGTTCGACGAGGCGATCGCGGAGACCGAGTTCGCCCTGCGGCTGAGCCCGGTCGACAGCTTCTCGGGCCTCTACACCTCGATCCATGCGCTCGCCCTTTTGGGCGCCCGGCGCTTCGAGGAGGCGCTGCCGTTCCTGCGCACCTCGGTCGCGGCCTTCGACGAGTACCAGGGGCACTACAATCAGCTCGTGAGCTGCTGCGGCCATCTCGGGCTGATCGACGAGGCGCGGGAGTTCATCGCCGCGAGCAACCGCACCGGCCCGCGGCTGACGCTGAGCGCGTTGCGCGCCGGTCTTGCGAATTTCGCCCATCGCGACGTCTTCATCGAGGGACTCCGCAAGGCCGGCGTTCCGGAGGAGTGAGAGCCCCGTCGCCTCCCGCTCAGGTGGGCCGCTCGTCCCCGTCCTCGTCGAGCACGCGGCGCAGGGTCTCGGCGAGCTCGCGGCGCCGGTAGGGCTTGCGCAGCAGGAGGGTGCTGGCCTCGGGGCGGCCGTGGTGCTCGAAGGCCTCCTCGGAATAGCCCGACGTGAGCAGCACCTTGAGGCTCGGGCACAGCACCCGCGCCCGGCGCGCGAGCTCGACGCCGCTCATGCCCTGGGGCAGCACCACGTCGGTGAAGAGGAGATCGAAGCAGAGCCCCTGCTCGATCAGCTCGAGCGCGTCGCGCGCCACCGTCACGGCGGTGACGCGATAGCCGAGGCTTACGAGCTGGTTCGCGACGAACTGCAGCACCTGCGGCTCGTCCTCGACCACCAGGATGTGCTCCTTGTCGGCCGTCGGAACCGGAGTCGGGGTGTCGCCGCCGTCGGAGGGCGCCTCGCTCGCGACGGCCGGCAGCACGATCGTGACGGCCGTTCCCTCGCCCACGCGGCTCGCGATCGACACGTGCCCGCCGGACTGGTTGGCGAAGCCGTACACCATCGGCAGGCCGAGGCCCGAACCCTTGCCGACATCCTTCGTGGTGAAGAAGGGCTCGAAGGCCCGCGCCACCACGTCGGGCGCCATTCCGGTGCCGGAATCCGCCACGGTCAGGAACACCACCTCCTGGCCGATCGGGAGCGGCCCCTCGGCCGGGCGGGCGGCCCGTTCGCCCGTCGTGATCGTGAGCGTGCCCCCTTGCGGCATGGCATCCCGCGCGTTCACGACGAGGTTGAGGATGGCGCTCTGCAGAAGCGCCCGGTCCGACAGGGCCGCGTGGCGGCGGGCCTGGAGGTCCGTGCGCAGCTCGATGTGCTCGCCGATGGTCCGGTAGAGCAGGGGCACCATGTCGTCGACGATCTGGTCGATCTGGAGGCGCTCGGGTTTGAGGGACTGGCGCCGCCCGAAGGCGAGGAGCTTCTGGTTGAGCTCGGCCCCGCGCTCGGCGGTCTCGAGGATCTGGCGCGCGAGGGCGTAGGTCTGGGCCGGATCCGACGGGTCTTCGGTGAGGAGCTCGGCATTGCCGAGGATGACGGTGAGCAGGTTGTTGAAGTCGTGGGCGATCCCGCCCGTGAGCTGACCCACCGCCTCCATCTTCTGGGCCTGGCGCAGCCGCTCCTCGAGCTGCACGCGTTCCGAGATGTCGCGCACGATGCTGATCGCCTCGACGGGGCGTCCCTCCGCGTCGCGGACCATGCGGCGGCGCGTCTCCATCCAGACCCAGTGCCCGTCGCGGTGGCGCAGGCGGTAGCTGAAGGTCTGATGCTGGACCCTGCCGGAGACCAGGTCCTCCCAGCGCGCGAGCACCGCCGGCGCGTCGTCGGGATGCATCCGGTCGGTGAGGTGCAGGCGGACCAGGTCGTCGGGCTCGTAGCCCAGAACCTCGCGCACCGCCGGGGACACGTAGCGCCGGACCCCGTCGAGGCCGGTGCGGAAGATCATGTCGGTGGCATTGTCGGCCAGCAGCCGGTAGCGTGCCTCGCTCTCCTTGAGTTCGCGCTCCGCGCGCTTGCGCTCGCTCAGGTCCTCTATCGCGCCGACCATGCGGATCGGGCGCCCGTCCTCCCCGCGCATGAGGTAGCCCCGGTCCTGCACGTCCGCGTAGCTCCCGTCCGCCCGGCGGAAGCGGTAATCCGCGCTCCACTTGGTGCCGCCGCGCTCGAACACGGCCCGCAGGCTGCCCAGCACCCGGTCGCGGTCGTCGGGATGGATGCGGTCGCTCCACCAACCCTCGTCGGAGCCGACCTCCGCGCGGGCATAGCCGAAAAGGGCCTGGGGCGCGTCGTTCCACTCCACGGTGCCCGAGGCGAGATCCCAATCCCACACCGCGTCCTGCGTCGCGCGGCCGAGGAGTTCGAGGCGCTTCTCCACCTGCCGCAGCGCCGCGAGCGACACCCTCTCGCGGGCCGAGGCGCGGAAGGTCGCGTGGAGGCGCAGGAGCGCCCGCACCGTCGCGAGCATGACACCGGGCTCGACGGGCGCGAAGAGGAAGCCGTCGGCCCCGCCCGAAAGGCCGCGTTCGCGGTCCTCTTCGCTCGTGAACGAAGCCGAGAGCTGGACCACCAGCGTCTCGGGATAGTCGCGCTTGATCGCGTGGCAGACCTCGAAGCCGTTGCGGTCGGGCAGGTTCACGTCCAGGAGCACCAGCGTGGGGCGCCGTTCCGCCACGAGATGCAGCGCCTCGGCTGCGGTCGCGGCCTCGACGACCGTGAAGCCGGCCTGCCGGAGCAGGCGCGTATGGGCGTAGCGCCCGCCCTCGTCGTCGTCGACGTTCAGGACGAGAACGGGCTCGGCGTCGGGGCCGGGGCTCTGCCCCTGCTGCTCGGGTCCGGCGTCCAACTCCGTCCTCCCCGCCTCGAACGCGCACGGGCGCCCGTCGGAGCCCGTGCGGGAGAAGTAACACCATTCTCCGCATCCGCGGCAAGCCTCGACCGGGGCTCGAGACGCCGTCCCGGCCGCGCGCCGGTGCCGCAGGACGGATCCCGCGGCACCGGGAGCCCCGTGCGCGACCGCTCTCCTGGGTGCCGCGCGGAGGCGCCCCGCGCCCGGAAATTCCGCTTACCATGCCGGGACGTCAGGCCTTGCCTCGCGCGCGGCATGGCCTTTCATGAGGGTCCGACCCCTGGGAGGCGCCATGACCAACGCCGCACTCCTCCTCGTTGAGGCGACGCTCTACTTCACCGTCATGGCGTTGCTGTTCCGGCTGCGGCACCGCCTCGGCCTCGGCCTTTTCGTCTGCGCGCTCGGCTCGATGCACTTCCTCGAGACCTATCTCGCGGCGATCCTCTACGTCGAAGTCGCGCCCGGCCTCCTGTTCTCGCCCGGCTCCGTGGTGCTGTTCTCCGGCAAGCTCGCGCTGCTCCTGCTGATCTACATCTACGAGGATGCCGCCACCGTGCGGCAGCCGATCTACGGCCTGTTCTTCGGCAACGTGCTGGTGATCGCCCTCATCGCCCTCATGCGCCTGCACGAGGTGACCCCGACCGCGCCGGGGCGGATGCCGGATTTCGCCTTCATCGACCAGATGGGCGGACTCATGGTGTGGGGCACGGTGCTGCTGCTCGTCGACAGCCTCCTGGTCATCCTCCTGTTCGAGCGCTCGCGGCACTGGTTCGGTTCGCGGCTGATCCTGCGCATCGGCGCGAGCGTCGCGGCCGTGCTCACCTTCGATCAGATCGGGTTCTTCGCGGCGCTGCACCTCTACACCGGCGCGCCCCTGTCGGTGTTTCCCGGCGGCTGGGTCGCCAAGATGGCGGCCGCTTGCGTCTACGGCGTCCTCGCCGGGCTCTACGTCGCCTGGATCGAGCCCCGGACCGACGGCCGCGCCGGCCGTTCCAACGGGCGGCTCGCCGACCTCTTCGAGGTGCTGACCTACCGCGAACGCTACGAGGCGCTGCTCGACCGGGCGGGCCGCGACGGGCTGACGGGCGTGTACGACCGGGGCCAGCTCGAGGCCGACGGCGCCCGGCTCGTCGAGGCGGCCCTGCGCGCCGGCCGGCCGTGCAGCCTACTCATGGTCGACCTCGACGACTTCAAGGGCGTCAACGACCGCCTCGGGCACCTCGCCGGGGACGAGCTCCTGCGCGAGGTGGCGCGCCGCATCGCCAACGAGGTCCGCAGCAGCGACCGGGTCTATCGCTACGGCGGCGACGAGTTCCTGATCCTGTGCGACGGGCTGCCGGCCGGCGCGGCCGCGAGCCTGGCGCAGCGCCTGCGCGAGGCGGTGGCCCGGCGCAGCACGGGGCCGGGCACGTCCGCGAGCATCGGCGTCGCCACGGGCCCGGAGCAGGGCCGCGGCCTGCTCGACCTGATCGCCGCGGCGGATGCGGAGCTGTTCCGGGCCAAGGCCGCGCGCAAGGCCGGACCGGCGCCCGACGCCGCAGGCCCCGCGCTCGGGCAGGCGATCTGACGGCCGGCACGGCCCGGCGTCGGCCGGTGCGCTCGGGCTCGGGCTGCTCGTCGCAGATCAATGCCGTCGTCTGCAGCACGGCCATGAGGCCGCTCGCCGCCCGTCCGGGCTCCTATGGCGGCGACGGAGCCCCGCGACGGCATCGAGGATGCCGGCCGGGCCCTCGTGGCCGCCCGTGATCAGCGGGTCGGCGAGGGGCCCGCGACGCTGCCCGTGGTCAGCGGGTCCGCCGCGGGCCGAAAGGAGCCGAACTGCTCCGTCCGGCGTCGGACGGACCGGTCCTCGTCGCAGCGGTTGCGGGTCGGCTCGCGGTAGTTCAGCACGTTGGCGATGCGCTCGGAGCGGGTGCGCCAGGCATGCATCACCTGCCGCACGCCCGCGAGGTTGTTGAGGCGCTGGCGGGCGACCGCGAGGCCGTAGGCCGAGGGCTCGTCGTCCGGCGTCCAGGAGAGCGCCGTCGTGAACCATTCCTCGCTCGCCCGGTCCTGGCAGGTGTTGCGGGCGTACCAGCCGATGCCCTGGGCGGCCGCGGTGCTCTGCTCCTTCAGGATCACGGGGATCGTCCGACCCACCACGGACGTCTCGACCCGCAGCGGCGGGTCCATGGAGAACAGGGCCGCGACCGCTTCGAGATAGGCGCGCATGTTGTCGGGCGAGCGCTCGCGCCACTCGTAGCCGAACGCCTCCGCCTCGAGGAAGCGCTTGAGGGCGTGCAGCGAGAGCACCTGGCCCTCGGCGGCCTTGGGGCCGCCGTTCTTGGTCAGGGCCATCTGGAACCAGGGCAGGGCCTTCGCGGAATCCGCGTGGCTGTAATAGTACCAGGCGAGCTGGAGCGCGTTGTCGGGCGCGGTCGAGGCCGTGGCGAGGCGGCCCACGACCGTGAGGTCCTCGGCCGAGGCGATCAGCTTCGGATCCGCGGAGGCGCGCGCGACGCGGCGCCGGGCGAGCTCGTCGCGGATCGGCGCGAACTCGCCCGCGCGCTCGAGCTTCAGGAGGTCGAGGATCCGGTCCTCGGGCAGGAGCTCCAGCGCCTTCTGGAGCGTCGCGAGGCGCTCGCCCGTGTTGGTGCAGTTGCGGACCACGTAGTCGTAGGCGTCGCGGCCGCGATCGGGCTGCTCGGTGCGCACGAAGGCTTCCGCGACGCGCCACATGGTGTCGACGTTGGCGCAGGTCAGGAGCGTCGGGGTCTCGGTCGCGACCGCGATCACCGTGCGCCACTGTCCGATCTCGGAGGCGTTGACGATGCGCCGCCGCGCCTCGGACTCGTCGAGCGCGGTCTGGAGGTCCGCCGGGATCTGCCAGTCGGGCTCGGCCGCCTGCCGGGCCGCGATGGCGGCGCGCGCCTCGCCGAGGCGCCCTTCGGCGTAGAGCTGCCACATGCGCTCGAGCTGCTCGTCCGTGGTCAGGACCGGCCCGGTGAGGTCCGTCGGCGGGGTCCAGTTCGGATAGAGCGCCTTGAGCCGCGCGGTCTCGGCCTCGACCCGGCGGGTGTCTCCCTGCGCCGCGAAATAGCGCAGCGCCGACTCGTCGACGTTCGGGCGCGCGGCGGCGGCCGGGGCGGGGGCCGGCGCCGCCGGCTCCGGCGCACGCGTCTGTGTCTGCGTCAGGGCCGACCCGGCGGCGCCGATCAGGACGAGGGCGGCGAGGATGCGGGCTAGAGACATCTCGGAAATTTTTCCGAAACGAACGACAGCGCCAGCAATTGCAGCGTCGAGGGATAGTAGAGGTCGAGCTTGAAGGTCTTGGCGGCCTCGGGCAGCGGCCGCGACGCGGTCGCGCAGGCGAGTAGGGGCGCCCACATGGTGTATCCCCGTGCCGTCAGAGCTTCCTGTGCCCGTCCCGTCGTCACGTCCACGACCTCGATCGCTCCGCCGGACCATCGCTGCCGCAGCGAGCCCAGCCAGCGTACGTCGGTCAGGCCGGCCCGGACAAGGTAAAGCGGTATCCTTACCGAATTATAACCGAAAAGCGGCGGGAATCCCTGTGCGGGCAGCATCGGCCCCTGCGGCGGAATCGCCAGCCAGTCGGGCGGCAGCCCGGCCGGATTCTGCGAGCCCGCCTCGATGATCGCGATGCCGTCGCGGCGCAGGCGCGACCAGTCGTGGTCGGGGGCGAGCGCCTCGAAGGCCTCGAAGGCCTCGAAGATCCAGTAGGACGGGTTGACGACGAGGAGGCCGTCCGGCCGGTCCGATTCCGTGAACCCCTTGGCCCCGGGCAGCATGACGAGCCGCCCGGCGCTCTCGCGCAGGAGCACCCGGCCGATCGCCTTGACGAGGGACTGGGCCGCGTTCTGGTAGCGCGGCTCGCGCCAGGCCTTGGCGGCGAGCATCAGGGCGTAGGCGATGAGCACGTCGCCGTCGCTGGCGTTGTTGGTGTCGGTGACGTTCGGGCTGGCGTTCGGCTCCCATTTCCAGGCCGCGAGGCCGTCGTCGCGGATCAGGAGCTCGGTGCGCGTGAAGGTCCAGATCTGCTCGAAGGCGCGGCGGTCGTTGGCGGCGAGCGCCAGGAGCATGCCGTAGCCCTGGCCTTCGCTGTGGGAGATGTTGCCGTTGGCGTCGTCCATGATCCGCCCGCTCGGATCCATGAAGCGGGTGCGGTAGGCCTCCCAGTCCGCGGCCCGGATGGTGCCCACCACCTTCAGGGGCTCGGCCCGCGCGGCCGGGGCGCCGAGGCCGAGGGCCAGGATGCCCGGGGCCAGGACGCCGGCCATCGCCGCCGTCACGGGGCGCGCCAGGGAGCGGAGCATGCGGGCCAGGGTCATGATCTGCGGCCGAGCTGGCCTACCAGGAAATGGGTCGCCAGGCCGAGCCCGGTGCACCCGAGGATGATCAGGAGCGCGTATGGCAGGACGTTCGTCGACAGCCAGTTCGCCGCAATGAGCCGAAGATTACGCGGCGTCAATGGCTCCGTGGTCACGAACTCGAAAGTCTCGACCGCCTGCACGACGAGGCGGTCGGATTCGGCGAGCAGGGCCGTGATCCGCCCGGCCACGTCGGCCCACAGCGTCGGCCGGGTGATGCGGCCGGAGCCCTCGCGCAGGGCATGCTCGGTCGGGGCGGTGACCACGAGCCAGCTCCCGTCGCGGTCGGGACTGGCGCCCTCGGCGATGAGCCAGGAGGCGCCGGGCGGCGGATCGTAGACGCCGCCGCGCTGGCGGGTGCGCACCGCCGTGACGCCGGCGCTGAAGCGCTCGTTGAACCAGCGCTGGACCGAGTCGATCGCCCGCGCGATGCGGCCGTCCCCGCGAAGGGTCTCGTCCCACCGGTTGCGGACGTCCGTGCTCGAGCCGGTCGTGGCCCGGTCCTGGAGCTCGGAGGGCGCCCGCGGCGGCGCGGATGCCGTCGGCGCCGGTGCGGCCAGCGGGTCGGCCGGGGGAGGGGCGGGCGCGGTCCAGACCTGGCCGAGATCCTGCGGCAGGCCCACCTGCCCGAGCACGTCGGGCGGGAGCTGGCCCGCCGGGCCGACGAAGATCACCGAGCCCCCGGGCGCGTCCGCGACCGTTCCGGAGCGGACGTTGAGGACGCGCCGGGCGTCGATCGCCATGCGGGTCACGATCGTGGCCGCGCTCGCGTAGAGCGGCAGGTCGAACCGCGGCAGCGCGACCGCGACGGGCCCGTCCTCGCGCCGCAGGAAGCCGGCGGAGGTCACCTCCGCGAGGTCGGGACGGCGGCCGATCCGCGCGAAGTTCGGGATCTCGAAACTCGTGGAATCGAACAGGGCGAGGCGGTTGGCGCCCGGAAGCGTGCTGCCCGGCGCGCAGCTCTCGTCCGCGGCCGTCGCCAGGATCGACTCCACCACGATCATGTTGAGGCCGGGGCGGAAGTACTTCATCGCGACGCGGATCGGGTGCTGCTCGAAGGCGTTCTGCCCGATGCCGATCGGCGCCGTCGCGCTGATGCGCTCGTTCACGTAGACGTCGATGCGGCTGCCCGGGCGGACGGCCGGGGCGATGGCGGCGTCGAGGAGCAGCCGTGCCTCGCCGTAATCGCCGGCGTAGAAATCGCCCGGCAGGGCGATCATGAAGCGGGTGGTGAGACGGCGGCCGGAGAACTCGGTCGTCGGGATACCGAGCTCGGAGAACCGCAGCGCGCGCCCGCTCAGCACCAGCGGCGCGTCGGGAGCCGACCACGACGAGGTCGGAACGGCGCCGCCGTCCGCCTCCCGCGTCTGGTAGGTGCTCAGCAGCGCGATCGCCCGGTCCACGTCGGCCCAGCCCGGGCCCGAGATCACCAGGGTCGCGCCGCGGCGCTCGTCGCCCACGACGAAGCCCACGAAGGGCCGGACCGCGGGATCCCCTGGCGGCACCGGCATGGCGAGCGGGAGTTCGCTCGCGAGCGCGAGCACCACCTTCAGGGTGCCGGGCGGGGACGGTCCGGGGTCGGACTCGCTGATCTGCACCACCGGGTGGGGGAAGCGGCCGCGCAGGGCGACGGTCTGCGCCACGCGAAAAAGCCGGTCGCGCACCTCCGGCCGGGCGGCCCGCGGCGCCACCATGTGGATCGTCGTCACGCCGGCGGGGTCGTAGCCGATCGCGGCGAGCTCCTGCACCGCCCCGACCGGCGGGCGGCCTCCGCCGGCGAACACCAGGCCCGTGGCCGCGGGGTCGAGGTCGGTCCATAATTCGTAGGTGCCCGTGACGCTGCAATCGACCCGGTGGCGCTGGAGGACCTCGATCCGGACGAGGTTCTCGCCTGCCTTCAGCAGGCCGGGCCGGAGCGGCGTGTTCACGCGGCTGACCCCGGCGGCCGAGCTGATCGGCGTCGAGGACACCGCCTCGCCGTTCACGAACACGCGCAGCCGCGACACCTCGGGCATGACCACGACCGCGTTGGTGTAGCCGATCGACAGCCCGGTCGCGCCCTGCGCCTCGGCGGCGGTGAGCTCGATCGTCCAGGTCCGGCCGTCGCTTTCACCCGCGAGGCGCTGCGGCCCGAGCGGCAGGATCGGGCGCAGCGGCGCCGGGGCGGCGGCCTGCTCGGCGCGCTGGGCCTGGGTGGGGGCGCCGGGCCGGTTGTCCATCCGGAACGGCGCCACGGTCGTGGAGAGGCCCGGCGCGGGCGCCGGCGCGCCGGGGCGCTCGCCCGCCGGCGACGGCATGGTGCGGGGCGCCGCCGGTCCCGGAAAGCGCGTCGCGTCCGGCGATGCCGGATTTCCCCCAGGCGTGCGCTGGACGACCTGCGCCGCGGCCGGCGGTCCGAGCGCCGCGGTCAGGACCGCAGCGGCCAGGAGGAGGAGGGGCGAGCGGCGCATGACGTTCCCCTACTGGCTCGCGCCGGCCCGCGCGGTGCGGGACCGCGAAGACGCGAGGAGATAGGAGAGGCCGCGGCCGATCTGGTACACCGACACGCCCAGGAACCAGAGGCTGCCGCGCAGGACGCCGATGTTGCGCCGGCGCGAGGTCTGGAACGCGCTCCATTGCGAGGCGTCCGAGAACACGAGGTCGGCGACGAGCCGGTAATGGACCGGCACCCGCGGCATGAAGCGGCATCCCACCACCGAGTCCGAGGCGCCCTGCGTGACCTTGCGGAGCTCGCACGGAAGCGCGTTCGCCTCGAGCTCCGCATTGGGCCGGAACACCACGTGGCCTGTCGTGTCGGCGTCGAGGTCCTGCGGCCAGGGATGGTTGAGCAGGATGCCGGCGCCGCCCACCGAGACGTCGCGGATGACGCCGGGGATCACGTAGCCGTCCACGTGCAGCTCGCACGGGCGCTGGACCTGGACGCGCTGGGTCTGGCGCCGGCTGCTGCGCTCCGAGATGACCCCGAGCGCGCAGCCGACGAGCAGCAGGTTGAGGATGTTCCACGCGCCCACCACCAGGGTGATGTCGGCGTTGAAGGGCTCGGTCAGAAGGCGCACCACCGTGGCGATCACGCCCAGCACCAGGAGGCCGAAGATCAGGAAGAAGGGGAGGCCGAGCTCCGAAATGCGCGCCTGTTCGAGGGACTCGGTCTTCGCGGTGACCTTGAAGGTGGGCTTGCTCGGGTTGGCGATGACGGTCACGAGGGCGGGGACCAGGAACACCGCCTGGATGAACTCGTAGAGCTCCGACACCCAGGGCCAGCGGTAGCTCCCATAGAGGTAGTTCTGCATCATCATGTTCACCACCATGTAGATGGAGGTGTACGCGACGAACTCCTCGGCGGATGCGATGAAGATCTCGAGCGAGAAGAAGAGGTAGAACAAAGGCGCGATCAGGAACATGACGCGCGCGAACGGGAACAGCCAGAACATCGTGCTCGACAGGTAGCAGATGCGCTGCGGCAGGGTGAGTCCGGGCTTGAGCGCCGGGAAGCGGAAGCGGATGATCTGCATCATCCCCTGCGCCCAGCGCGAGCGCTGGCCGATGAAGCTCGCGAAGGTCTGGGGCTGCAGCCCGGCGATGAGCGGCCGGTCGACGTAGATGCTGCGCCAGCCGCGGGAATGCAGCTCGAGCGCGGTCTCGGCGTCCTCCGTGATGCTGATGCCGCTGAACCCTTCGGTCTCGAGCAGGGCCTCGCGGCGCAGGACGGCGGCCGAGCCGCAGAAGAACGCGGCGTTCCACTTGTCGAGGCCGCGCTGGATCAGGCCGTAGAACATCTCGTTCTCGGACGGCATGGTCCGGAAGGTCCCGAGGTTGCGCTCCAGCGGGTCGGGATTGATGAAGAAGTGCGGCGTCTGGACGAGGAACAGCTTGGGATCGGCGCGGAAGTAGCCCACCGTCTCCTGGAGGAAGGTCCGGGCCGGCGCGTGATCGGCATCGAACACCACCACGAGCTCGCCGCGGGAATGGGCGAGGCCGTTGTTGAGGTTGCCGGCCTTGGCGTGCAGGTTGCGCGCCCGCGTCAGGTAGCGCACGCCCATGGCGGAGCAGAGCTGCTGCAGCTCCGCGCGGCGCTCGCGCGCCTTGGCGGCGGATTCCGGGTTGGCGGAGTTGCACTTCTCGTCCGTGCCGCCGTCGTCGAGGAGCCACACGGTCATGTGGCTCGGCGGGTAGATCATGGAGCGGGCCGCCGCGAGCGTCTGGGTGAGGAGCTCCGGATCCTCGTTGTAGGTCGGGATGAACACGTCGACGGTCGGCACGTCCGGCGGCAGCGGCCCCGCGGCGGGCCGGCTCGGGATCGGTCGCGCCACCACGAACACGCTCAACGCCAGCATCACGACGTTGTACATCTCGGCGACGTAGAGGAGCAGGCCCGGGATGAAGTCCTCGATCTGCGTCACCGGCGGCAGGGTGCTGGTCGTGCGCCAGTAGACGTAGCGCAGCACCATGGAGGTGCCGAGCGCCATGGCGATGAGGCGCCAGAGCCCCTCCGCATGGAACCAGCGCAGCACGGCCATGCCGATGATCACGGCGAGGCCCGCGCCGAGATGCGCCTGCGGGCTGATCGGCAGGCTCACGAGGAGCATGATGGAGACCGCCGCGGCGGCCCACAGGAGAGCGGCTAGCGCAATACGCGTACTCATGGACCGCCCAACGAACGACAAAGCCGAGGAGGCGTCGCACCGATGCGGGCGTGCGACCGGACCTCTCCGTCACGCGTCGGGTTCCCGAACGTCAACTTCGAGGGCTCATGCACTGGCACCGGCTAACATCTCTCGTGGCCGCAGATTACAGCCCTACTATTGAGAAAAAGTTTGCGCGAGTCTCCCCCCGCGAGCGTCAACCAAAAGACGCGCCTGCGGGACGAAGTGCCGCCCCGTCGGCGCGGGGCGCTCACTCGGGGCGGGATCGCGCGGCAACCCTCGCGCGGCCCGCAGGCCGTCAGGGCGGCGGCGGGATCGTGGGATAGCCCTCGAGCGGCCCCCGGCGCGGCACCGTGCGCAGGGGCGGAGCGTTGCGCGGCGCGGGCGTCGGGCGCGTCGACAGGGAGGCGGGATCCTCCAGGGCGAGATCCTCGCGGGGCGCGGGCGCCACCCGGCGCAGCACTTGCCGGGGCGCCGGCTGCACCGCCGGCCGGGCGGGCTCCGCCACCGGCTGGGTGTGGCCGTTGCGGCTGATCGGGTAGACGGGCGCGCCGGTCTGGCCGATGCGCGGATCGGCGGGCGGCGGATCGCCGTAGGGGTTCCAGCCGGGCGAGCGCAGGTGCGCCACCACGGAGAATTCGTACATCAGCCGCAGCAGCGCCTCCTCGGGCGCGCCGGGCTCGCAGATGCGCAGGCGCACCGAGATCGCGCCCTGCGCGGTCGCGAGAATGGCGCTCTGGAGCGAGAAGAGCTCGCGCTCGTTCGGCTCGATCGTCTGCCAGGCGTAGAGGCAGGTGTCGCCCGTGTCGGACAGCCCGGCCGCGTAGCCGAAGGGCCCGTACTTGTTCTGCACGAAATAGGGCGAGACCTGCATGGCGACGTTGGGCAGCCGGTCTTCCATCTCGGCCGCGATCGCCTCCCGGGCGACGGAAGGCAGCTTGGCGACGTCGGTGGCGTCCCCGGCCGTCGGGGCCCCGACGGCTTCGAACAGGGAGACGTAGAACGCGTTCTGCCCGGGCGCCGAGCCGTTGGTCGACAGGATCAGCTCCTGCTCGATCGCGTTGGAGCGGCGGCGTTCCAGCAGGGTCACGATGGAGGGGCCGCCCGGGGGCGGCAGCACGATCGCCTGCGTGACGGGCACCTCGCTCGTCAGGGTCTGGACGCGCATATCCAGCGGCCGCGAGGCGCACGCCGCCAGCACCGTGGACCCCAGGAGGGCCGCGACGGCGAACTTGCAGGCTGCTGCGACGTGTGACGCCATGCCACTGCTGATCCGAAGAGCTCGTTTACGCTGACGAAGGTGCCCCTCGGGTTCTAAACAAGCGTGGTAAACGAACGATGAAGCGTGCACGGGCCTCGGATTCAGCGTGCGGCGCGGCCCGGCGGCGCAATTGCCTTCGCGCACGCGGCAGTCCATTCAGGGCCGCATGAAAGACGGCGGACGCGCTCCATGAACGGCACCATCCTGGTCACCGGCGCTGCGGGTTTCATCGGCTACCATGTGGCCGAGCGCCTGCTGCGCGACGGTCACCGGGTCGTGGGCGTCGACGCGTTCGCGCCCTATTACGACGTGGCCCTCAAGGAGGCCCGCTTCGCGCGCCTCGTCGCCCACGAGCGCTTCGTCCCCGAGCGGCTCGACCTCGCCGACGAGGGCGCGGCCGGCGGCCTGTTCGCCCGTCATGCGCCGGCGCGCGTGGTGCACCTCGCCGCCCAGCCGGGGGTGCGCCGCGCGCTGACCGAGCCGCGGCCCTACGTGACCGCCAACGTGATGGCCTTCCTCAACATCCTGGAGGGCTGCCGCCACGGCGGCGTCGAGCACCTCGTCTATGCCTCGTCGAGCTCCGTCTACGGCGCGAACCGGCGGCTGCCCTTCTCGGAGCACCACGGGGCCGACCACCCCTTGAGCCTCTACGCCGCGACGAAGCGCTCGAACGAGATGATGGCCCACGCCTATGCGGGCACGTTCGGCCTGCCCGCCACGGGCCTGCGCTTCTTCACGGTCTACGGCCCCTGGGGCCGGCCCGACATGGCGGTGTACGCCTTCACCCATGCGATCGCGCAGGGCCGCCCGATCGAGGTGGCGGCGGGCGGGAGGGTCTGGCGCGACTTCACCTATGTGGACGACATCGTCGAGGGGGTCGTGCGGGTGCTCGACCGGCCGGCGCGGCCCGACCCGGACTGGCGCGCCGAGGATCCCGACCCCGCGACGGCGGGCGTGCCGCACCGGGTCTACAACATCGGCAACGACCGGCCCGAGGAACTCAACCACCTCATCGCGCTGATCGAGGCGGCGCTCGGGGTGCCGGCGCAGCGGATCGAGCGACCTCTGCCGCCGGGCGACGTGCTCGAGACCCGCGCGGACGTCACGGACCTGCACCGCGACGTCGGGTTCGCTCCGGTGACGCCGCTCGACGAGGGGGTCCGGCGCTTCGTGGCGTGGTACCGCGCCTACCACGGCGGGGCGTCCGGCTGAGCGGCCCGCGCCGGGCGCGATTCGGGGCAAGCAGGCCGCGAGGAAAACTTAGAATTCGCGGCAACTTTCCCTAACGGAACGTTCACGTCGCCGTCCCCGCCCGCCGCCGATCCGCAGACCGATGGTGAGGGCAAGTTCAGCCAGCGGAATCTTGGGCGTACGGCGCGGGAGAGGGGCCCGCGGGCACGGAAGCGCGGGTGATGCGCGAGAAGAGCGGCCTCCGGACCGCACCGCTAAGCTGTCCGTTCTCTCGCTTTGTCCGCGCCGGCGCCGGAGCGTCCCGCTCCGGGACTGGCAAACCTTTCTCAAGGATAGGTTTCGACTTTACCGATGTTTGCTTGCGGAACCCGTTCACTCGTCGTTCGTTGCGTCTGAAACATCTTGAACAACCTAGTTGTGTCGGCGCGGCATTAGTGCTCCTATGGATCAAACGGGGGCCGAAGCCGGCTGCGACAAAAGGAGAGCAAAATGCGCGTTGCTGCAGGTGTGCCGCTGAAGTTGGCGGTGGCCCTTCTGGCCCTTCCGCTGATCGGAACGGCGGCGTCGGCCCAGACCACCATGCGTTCGTCCGAGGCCGAGATGCGGCGGGTCGAAGAGGTGTCGCGCCCGGCGGTGACGCGGGCCTCGGTCCAGCGGACCGACCTGTCCGATTCCGGCGAGGTCTCCCTGATCCGGGCCGCGGGCACGTCGCGCTCGCGCTGCTCGTCGATCCTCTGCCCGCGCTACATCCTGCTCGGCATCGGGTTCTGACGCTCTCCGCAGCCGGCGCCGGACCGCGGTCCGGCGGCCTGCCTGCCCTCGATGAACCATCCGCGCCGGGAACGCCGGCGCCGCGGAGCGGCCGCTGGCCAGCGCCTGCGAGGCACGGCCTTCGCCACGATGCCGCCATGGGGCTCGTGCTAAGATCCCGCGACAGGAAACCTGACCGGCGGCCCGCCTTTGCGCAGCGGGCGGATTGATCGCGGCGTGGGGCGGCATAGATTGGGTTTCGTGGGCCGCCCCCGCGAGGTGAACACCATGGAATGGCGGATCATCGCATCACTGGCCGGCGGCGCCGTCGCGCTGGCGTCGCTGACCGCGGCGGGCACGGTCCTGGTCACGCAGATCGCTCCTCCCGCCCGTCCCAAGGCACCCCCGCCCGCGGCCCCGCTGCTCCTGGCCGAGCGGCCGGTGCCGGCCCTGACGCCCGCGGTTCCGTCCCGCCCCGTTCCCATCGCTCCGGCACCCGCCTTCGAGGCCGCTCGCGAGGCGACGCCGCTGCAGGGAACCATCGCGCTCGGCCCGGCCGCTTCGCCTGCCCCCGAGTGGGAGGAGGCGCCGCGTCGGCCTGCCTCGGATCTTGCGGCTCCCCCGCGCGCCGCCTTCACCTCGCTGCCGCCGGCCTCCCGCCCCGCCGTGGACCCGCGCCCGCCCGGGCCCGAGCGGCTCCCGGGCCAGGGCCAGGCCGGCCTGCGGCCCGAGAGGCTGCCGGCCCCCGAGCGGCAGGCCAGCCTCGTGCCCGACAGGCCGCAAGGCTTCGACCGCCCGACGGGTCTCGTTCCCGACCGCCTTCCGGCCCCGGTCCCGCCCGCGCCGAGCACCGAGGGCGTGCTCACGCCGGCCGAGATCGGCCGCATGAGGCGGGCCCTGCGGCTGACCGCGGAGCAGGAGCCGCACTGGCACCCGGTCGAGGCGGTGCTGCGGGAGATCGGAACGCGTCAGATCGAGCTCGTCCGCGCCGGCCGCAAGCCCGAGGAAGCCTATTCCGGAACCACGATGCGGCTGTTCTCGGTCGCCCGCCCGCTGCTCGGCGTGTTGCGCGAGGACCAGAAGGTCGAGATCCGCAAGCGCGCCAAGCTGATGGGCTTCGAATCCGTCGCGGGCTACATCTGACCGGCGTTTGCAGCTTCCGGGACGCAAGCGGACCCGCGGCTGCCACCTGTATCTGACCGCTCGCTCCGGCTCCCGAGACGGAAGCGGCCCCACGGCCGTCTTCCGCATCCGACCGACGTGTCTGGCTCCGGAAATGGAAGCGATCCCACGGCCGCCTTGCGCAGGTGTCCGACGGCTCCGGCTCCCGAAACGAAAGCGGCCCCGCTGCCTGGCAGCGGGGCCGTATCGTCAGCGGGGAGCGGAGGCTCAGAGCACGACGACGCGCGCTCCCACCTTCACGCGGCTGTAGAGGTCGATGACGTCGTCGTTGGTCATGCGGATGCAGCCCGAGGACACCGCCTGGCCGATCGTCTCCGGCTCGTTCGAGCCGTGGATGCGGTAGAGCGTGTTGCCGAGATACATCGCGCGGGCGCCGAGGGGATTGTCCGGGCCGCCCGGCATGTAGCGCGGCAGGTCGGGCCGGCGGGCGAGCATCTCGGACGGCGGACGCCAATCCGGCCACTCGCGCTTGCGGGTGACGGTCTGCGTGCCGGACCACTCGAAGCCCGGACGGCCGACGCCGATGCCGTACTGGATCGCCTCGCCGTTGCCGAGCACGTAGTAGAGGCGCCGCTCCTCGGTCGAGACCACGATGGTGCCGGGCGCGTAGCGGGTGCTGTACGACACCACCTGGCGCGGCACAGCGGCCGCCTGCGGCCGGTAGGTCCCGTCGCCGTAGGCGGTGGCGGGCTGGCCGTAGAGCGGGTCGTTGCCGTAGGCCGAGTACGTCGCGGTGGGGCCGTAGCCCGTCTGGGGCGCGTAGGCGGGCGCCGTCACCTGCACGGAGCTGTGCGGGCTGTAGTAGTAGCTCGCCGCGTAGGAGTGGGAGCCCGAGGTGTAGTAGGTCGGGGCGGACGTGTAGTAGGTCGGCGTGGAGCCGGTCCGGGATCCGGTCGGGAAGGCCGCGGCCGGCGTGGCGCTCAGGAGAGCGGCCGCGGTGAGACCGACGAGGCCGAGAAAGGTGCGGGACATGAGAGGGGTCCTCCTGGTTTCCGCAAGGGCAACGCAACAGCTTCGCTTCGGATCCACTCAAGCTTTGGAAGAAATTGCAAAGTTGAACCGGAACTTTCCGGAAAAACCGGACCGGAAGAGCGGTCGACCGTCTCGCGCGGGCGCAGTTATGGGCGTTTCCGGCCGTTTTTCCGGGGCTCTCGCATGACATCGGGCGGATTCCTCGGCTATAGCTTGGCCGCAGCCGGAAACCCGCCATGACCCTCCTGATCCTCGGCCTCGTCCTCTTCATCGGAACACACGCCTTCACAATGGCGCGAGGGCCGCGCGGGAGGCTCCGGGCGCGCCTCGGCGAGGGGCCCTACAAGGGGCTCTACTCGCTCCTGTCGCTTGCCGGCATCGTGCTCGTCTCGGTCGGCTACGGGGCGTACCGCGCGGGCGGCTACGTCCCGCTCTGGGACCCGCCGGTCTGGACCCGGCACCTCGCGCTCCTCCTGGTCTGGTTCGCCTTCGTGGCCTTCGTGGCCGCCTATCTGCCCGGGCGCATCAAGGCGCGGCTCAAGCACCCGATGCTCGCGGGCGTGAAGATCTGGGCCCTCGCGCACCTCCTCGCCAACGGCGACCTCGGCTCGGTCGTGCTCTTCGGATCGTTCCTGGCCTGGGCGGTGGCGGCGCGCATCTCGACCAGGCGCCGCGATGAGGTCGTGCCGCACGGCGGCCCGGCGGCGGCGCCCGCGGGCTGGCGCAACGATGTCCTGGCGCTCGCGATCGGCACGATCGCCTACCTTGCCTTCGCGTTCTGGCTCCACCCCTGGCTCATCGGCGTCGCGGTGATGCCGACGCGAGGCTGAAGCCGGCGCCGCGGCGATCCGGTCGCGGGGCTTGAGAGACCCGACTGGCACTGCGGTGATGCCGACGCGGGACCGTGCCTTCGCCCTCCCGGGCCCGCCGCTCCGGCGCCTGGCCAGGCTGCGACCGGCAGGGCCTCTCGCCTTGGCGGGTTCCCTATGCTAGGCGACCGCGCTTGGGGTAGCACGCGACCGCCGCAGGGACCGGGATGGCACAGAACGACGAATTCATTCGCGAGGTCGACGAGGAGTACCGCCGCGATCAGATGGCGCTGATCTGGAAGCGCTACAGCGGCGTCATCGTGGGCCTTGCCATTCTCGTCGTCGCGAGCGTCGGGGGCTGGCGCTTCTGGGAGCATCGCCAGGAGCAGCAGGCGCAAGCCGCCGCCGCCCGCTACGAGGAGGCTTTGCGCGCCGCCCGCGGCGAGGAGAACAGCGACGACGCCGAGCGCGCCCTGGAGGCGGTCGCCAAGGATGCCCCCGACGGCTACCGGCTCCTCGCCCGCTTCCGGCTCGCGGCCGAACTCGGCCAGCAGGGGGCGGAGGACGGCGCCAAGGCCTTCGAGGCGTTGGCCGCCGACGCCGCCGTCCCGCCGCTCTGGCAGGACCTCGCGCGGCTTCGCGCCGCGATGCTGCGCATGGACGGCGATCCGGCCGCGGTTCGCCCGGCCCTGGAGCGCCTTGCGACGCCGGCCGGAGCCTGGCGCCACACCGCCCGGGAACTTCTGGGCCTGAGCGGGCTTAAGAGCGGCGATTACGACTTCGCCGGCCGCTGGTTCGACCAGATCGCCGCCGACCGCGACACCCCGCAGGCCCTGCGCCAGCGCCTGGAGCTCTACACCGCTCTGGTGGCCGGCGGCCCCGTGCAGGCGACGCAGTAGACGCAAGCCCCGCCCGGCCGCGGCGGCCGCAGGAGGAACCCGCAACCCATGAGGCCATTCGCCGGAGCGGCCTCATCCAGGAAGGACGCCCGCCCATGACGCCGCTCGTTGCCATCGTGGGGCGGCCGAACGTCGGCAAGTCCACGCTCTTCAACCGCCTCGTCGGCAAGAAGCTCGCCCTGGTGGACGACCGCCCGGGCGTCACCCGCGACCGCCGCGAGGGCGAGGCCACCCTCGGCGACCTCAGCTTCCGGATCGTCGACACCGCCGGGCTCGAGGAGGCCTCCGACGAGTCGCTCGTCGGCCGCATGCGGGCCCAGACCGAAGCCGCCATCGCCGACGCCGACGTGATCCTGTTCGTGATCGACGCCCGCGCCGGGGTGCTGCCGGCCGACCGGCCGTTCGCCGAGCTGGTGCGCCGCTCGGGCCGCCCCGTGATCCTCGTCGCCAACAAGGCGGAGGGCGGCGCCGGGATGGCCGGCGCCTACGACGCGTTTTCGCTCGGCCTCGGCGATCCGGTGCCCCTGTCGGCGGAGCACGGCGAGGGCATGGCGGACCTCTTCGAAGCGCTCATGCCGCACTTCCCCGATCCCGATGCGGAGGGGGACGACGACGAGCACGACCCCGGCAAGCCGCTCCAGGTCGCGATCGTCGGGCGGCCGAACGCCGGCAAGTCGACCCTCATCAATCACATGATCGGCCAGGAGCGCCTGCTCACCGGCCCCGAGGCGGGGATCACCCGGGATTCGATCTCGATCGACTGGGACTGGCGCGGGCGCGCCATCAAGCTGTTCGACACCGCAGGCCTGCGCAAGCGCGCCCGGGTCGAGGACAAGCTCGAGAAGCTCTCCGTGGCGGATGCCCTCCGGGCGGTGCGCTTCGCCGAGATCGTGGTCGTGCTCCTCGACGCCACGATCCCGTTCGAGAAGCAGGACCTCTCGATCGTCGACCTCGTCGAGCAGGAGGGCCGGGCGCTCGTCATCGGCCTCAACAAGTGGGACCTGGTCGCCGACCAGCACGGGCTCCTCAAGGAGCTGCGCGAGAAGGCCGCGCGCCTGCTCCCGCAGGTCAAGGGCGCGCCGGTGGTGCCGCTCTCGGGGCTCTCGGGCCAGGGCATCGACCCGCTCATGCGCGCGGTCGTCGAGACCTACGAGGTCTGGAACCGCCGCATCTCGACCGCGAAGCTCAACCAGTGGCTCGCCGACGCCACCTCGGCCAACCCGCCGCCGGCGGTGTCGGGGCGCCGGATCAAGATCCGCTACATGACCCAGGTGAAGGCCCGCCCGCCGACCTTCGCGGTCTTCGGCAACCAGCTCGACGCCCTGCCGAAATCCTATTCCCGCTATCTCGTCAACAACCTGCGCGAATCCTTCGAGCTCCCCGGCGTTCCGATCCGCATGATGCTGCGGGCGGGGAAGAACCCGTTCGACAAGGAGCGGTAGCCCTCCCTCCCCCCGCTTGCGGCGGGGAGGGGTAGGGGTGGGGGGTGCCGGGGACGATCTGGATCTCTCCGGACCTGCCATCGCCCAGCGCATCAGAAGCGGCACCGCCCCCACCCTTAGTCCCTCCCCGCCGCAGGCGGGGGGAGGGAGACGCGGTGCCTCGTGACGTTCTGAGCGTCCATCCCGCCGGCCCCTGCGGGGCAGTCCCCCGGGCAGGGAGAAATCGGCTCAGCCCGGCGCGCCCGGCGTCAGCACCTTCCCGCCCTGCGGGAAATCGTAGATCTTCCCCGTCTCGCTCCAGTCGGCCTGCGCCAGCCTGACGATGTGGGGCGCCAGGTCTTCCGGAGTCTTGAGGGTCGTCGGGTCCTCGCCCGGCATGGCGGCACGGCGCATGTTGGTGCGCAACGGGCCGGGGTTGAGGAGCATGGCGCGGACCGGCGTCGTCACGGTCTCGGCCGCATAGGTGCGCACCAGCGCTTCGAGGGCCGCCTTCGAGATCGAATAGGGGCCCCAATAGGCTGTGCATTTGTGGGCCGCGCCCGAGGTCACGAAGATCGCGCGGCCGGCGTCGGAGGCGCGCAGCAGCGGGTCGAGGGAGCGGATGAGGCGATAGTTGGCGGTCACGTTGACGGCCATGACCTCGTCCCAGACCGGCTGGTCCACATGGGTGATCGGCGCGAGCTCGCCGAGGATGCCGGCATTGCCGAGGAGGATGTCGAGCTTGCCCCAGCGCGCGTGCAGCGCCGCGCCGAGCCGGTCGAGGGCGTCGTAGTCCTTCAGGTTCAGAGGCACCAGCGTCGCGGACGAGCCGACCCCGCGGATCGCGTCGTCGAGCTCCTCCAGCGCCCCCTGCGTGCGGGCGAGCGCCACGATGTGGGCGCCGGCTTCCGCCAGGGCCAGCGCGGCGGCGCGGCCGATGCCGCGGGAGGCGCCGGTGACGACCGCGAGGCGGCCTTCGAGGGGCTTCGTCATCGTGGTTTCGGTCCGCTCAAGCTGGGTTCGTCCGCGCGAGGGCGGCACTCCCTCGCGCAATGGCGTCAGTCGGCTTCCGCAAGGATCGCGAGCCGCTTCGGGGTCTCGACCGCAAGATCCGTCAGCGGCGTCGGGTAGTCGCCCGTGAAGCAATGGTCGGTGAACTGGGGCTGGTGCGGGTCGCGCCGCTCCTCGCCCATGGCCTTGTAGAGGCCGCCGACCGACAGGAACGCCAGCGAGTCCGCGCCGATATAGGCGCGCATGCCCTCGAGGTCGTGGGTCGCGGCGAGGAGCTTCTCGCGCTCGGGCGTGTCGATGCCGTAGAAATCGGGGTGCGTGATCGGCGGGCTCGCGATGCGGAAATGCACCTCCCGGGCGCCGGCCTCGCGCATCATGCGCACGATCTTCACCGAGGTGGTGCCGCGCACCAGGCTGTCGTCGACGAGCACGATGCGCTTGCCCTGCACGGCGGCGCGGTTGGCCGAATGCTTCAGGCGCACGCCGAGCTCGCGCACCGACTGGGTCGGCTGGATGAAGGTGCGGCCGACATAGTGGTTGCGGATGATGCCGAGCTCGTAGGGAAGCCCGCACCCCTGCGCGAAGCCCAAAGCCGCCGGCACGCCCGAATCCGGCACCGGGATCACCACGTCGGCCGCGGCCGGCGCCTCGGCGGCGAGCTGCTGGCCCATGGCCTTGCGGACCTCGTAGATCGAGCGGCCGTTCACGATCGAGTCCGGCCGGGCGAAGTAGATGTACTCGAACACGCAGGGCCGCGCCGGGCGCTCGGGGGCGAAGCGGAAGGACTCGATCCCGTCCTCCGAGATCACCACGACCTCGCCGTTCTCGATGTCGCGCACGAAGCGGGCGCCGATGATGTCGAGGGCGCAGGTCTCCGAGGCCAGGATGTAGCGCCCGTCGAGCTCGCCCAGCACCAGCGGGCGGATGCCGTGCGGGTCGCGCGCGCCGACGAGCTTCTTGTTGGTCATCGCCACGAGGGCGTAGGCGCCTTCGAGCTGCTGGATCGCCTCGACGAAGCGGTCGATGAAGCGGTTGCGGCGGGAGCGCGCCACGAGGTGGACGATCACCTCGGTGTCGGTGGTCGACTGGCAGATCGCGCCCTCGGCGATCAGGTTGCGCCGCAGCGTCAGGCCGTTCGTGAGGTTGCCGTTGTGCGCGACCGCGAAGCCGCCGCCGGCGAGCTCGGCGAAGAGCGGCTGCACGTTGCGCAGGACCGTCTCGCCGGTGGTCGAATAGCGCACGTGGCCGATGGCCTGGAGGCCCTCCAGCCGCTCGATGGTGGCCCGGTCCGAGAAGCTGTCGCCCACGAGGCCGAGCTTGCGCTCGGAGTGGAAGACGTGACCGTCGAAGGAGACGATGCCGGCGGCCTCCTGGCCGCGGTGCTGCAGGGCATGCAGGCCGAGAGCGGTGATCGCGGAGGCGTCCGGGTGGCCGTAGATGCCGAAGACGCCGCATTCCTCGCGCAGGGTGTCGCCGTCGAGGTCGAGGTTCCGCTCGGCCGCCGCTCCGGCGCCGGAGAGGTCGCGCGCGTGGGGAGGCTCGACCGGCCAGGCTTCGGACCGTGACGTCATCAGACAAATTCCCATGGGAGCGCCGGGCCGGGCGCCAGCCGTCTATGTAAGAGCTCGGGGCTCTTTCGCCAATCGTTCATGCCACCGCGGCCATGGGTGCGGTGCAAGGAAGGCTTGCGCGGCCCGCAAGCGGGCGGAGGCCCTGCGCATGGCGATCCGGTACGCGGTGTGGTGCCGGGAAGGCTTGCACGGCCCGCAGGACCGGCCCGTCAGCTCCGCCGCGGCGGCGTCTGCGGCGCGGGCGCGGGGGCCTGCGGGCGCTGCGGATCGGGCTCGGCCGGCTCCGCCGGGTCGCCGGCGCTCGGCTTGCGGAACTGGCGCAGCAGGCCCTCGGGATTGTCGGGCAGCATGGCGATGATGCTGCTGCCCGTGTTCTCGAGCATCGGCCGCGAGCGGGCCGCGCTGGCCCATTCGGGCTCCTTGCCCTGCAGGAGCCAGCCCAGGAAGATCCAGCCGATCACGCAGATCACGAAGCCCCGCGCCGCGCCGAACACGAAGCCGAGGGTGCGGTCGAGGGCGCCGATGCGGGAATCGAGGATCAGGTCGGAAATCTTGACCGTGATGATCGAGACGACGATCAGCGTCACGATGAAGATCGCGCCGATCGCCGCCACGAGCGAGACCGTATCCGAGCTGATGTACTGCTTGGCGTAAGGCAGGGCGAGCGGGTGCAGGAACCAGGCCGCGGCGCCGGCCGCCACCCAGGCCACGATGGCCAGGACCTCGCGGGTGAACCCGCGCACGGCGGCGAGCAGGGCGGAAATCACGACGACGCCGATGACGACGAGATCCAGGATCGAAATGGGCATGGACTAGCCTTGGGCGGGAACGGGGCCGGAGGACCCGATCGAGCGGGTGCGGAGATCCTATAGCGGCAAGGATGCGCCGCGTCACCCTGGCGGTCCGACGCGGCCGCGCCTCCCGCGGCGACGCGGCGCCTACGGCTCCTCGGCCGCGACCCTGCGCCGGCCGCCGGCCTCCACCTCGCGCCGGGCGCGGGGGCGGCCGGACGCGATGCCGGCGACGAGATCCGTGATGTGGCCGACGCCCGCGGTCGCGAGCGGCGAGCGCTCGCCCTTCTCGGCGCGCGGGACCGGCGTCACGGCCTGCGAGAAGCCGAGCTTGGCGGCTTCCTTCAGCCGGGCCTGGGCCTGGGCCACGGGGCGGATCGCGCCCGACAGGCCGATCTCGCCGAAATAGACCGTGTCGGCGGGCAGGGCCGAGCCGGAGAGCGAGGAGACGAGCGCCGCCGCGGCCGCGAGGTCCGCGGCCGGCTCGGTGATGCGGAGCCCCCCGGCCACGTTGAGGTAGACGTCGTGCATGCCGAGCCTCAAGCCCCCGTGGGCCTCGAGCACCGCGAGCACCATGGAGAGGCGGCTCGGGTCCCAGCCCACCACCGCCCGGCGCGGCGTGCCGAGGGAGGAGGGGGCGACGAGGGCCTGGATCTCGACGAGGAGCGGGCGCGTGCCCTCCATGCCGGCGAACACGGCAGTGCCGGGCGCGGCGGAGTCGCGGTTGTCGAGGAAGAGGGCGGAGGGGTTCGGGACCTCGCGCAGGCCGCGGTCCGACATCTCGAACACGCCGATCTCGTCGGTGGGCCCGAAGCGGTTCTTCATGGCGCGCAGGATGCGGAAATGGTGGCCCTGGTCGCCCTCGAATTGGGCGACCGCGTCGACCATGTGCTCGACGACGCGCGGACCGGCGATCTGCCCGTCCTTGGTGACGTGGCCGACGAGGATCACGGCCGTGCCGGAGGTCTTGGCGAAGCGGATCAGGGCCTGGGCCGAGCCGCGCACCTGAGTGACCGTGCCGGGGGCCGATTCCACGGTCTCGGTCCACATGGTCTGGATCGAGTCGATGATCGCGAGCGCCGGGGGCGTGCCCTGCGTGAGCGTCGCGACGATGTCTTCGACGTTGGTCTCGGAGGCGAGCTCGACCGGCGCATTGGCGAGCCCGAGTCGCTCGGCCCGCAGGCGCACCTGCGCGACCGCCTCCTCGCCCGAGATGTAGGCGACCCGCTCGCCCCTGAGCGCCAGCGCCGCGGAGGCCTGCATCAGGAGGGTCGACTTGCCGATGCCGGGATCGCCGCCGAGCAGGATCACCGAGCCGCGCACGAAGCCGCCGCCGGTGACCCGATCGAGCTCGGCGATGCCCGAGGGCGTGCGCGGCGGCGCCGACGCCTCGCCGACGAGGCCCTCCAACGGGAAGATCCGCCCCTTGGCGCGGCTCGGGCGCGTGGCGGCGGGTCCGGCCATGGGGCTCGCGGAACCCGTCTCCTCGACGATCGAGTTCCACCCGCCGCAGGCCTCGCACTTGCCCTTCCAGCGGGGATAGACGGCGCCGCAACTCTGGCAGACGAAGGTGGGGTGACGTTTGGCCATGGTTAGATGTCGCTCCCGTCCTTCACGGCCGCATCGATGTCGCGTGCGCCATGGAGGATACGGGCAATCCTGATGGTGTCGGGCGTGATCTCGTAGATAATCACGTAAGGCGCCGATATCAGCCGCCTCAGCTCGCGCGCGGCCGTGGTTTTAAGCCGCGTCCCACGGCGTGGGTGGGCCATCAGCGATCGACACCGCCGTTCGATCTCGTCGACGATGCGGTCGCCGATCTCGGGGCCGATCTCGTCGAAATATGCGCCGATGTCGTCCAGGTCCTGCAACGCCCTGTCTGAGAGGACGAGGCTCATTCGGCAGCCTTTCGCCCCTGCCGACGCCCCTTCATGGCTTGGCGGACGTGGGCGAAGGCCTCTTCCATCGGCACCGTTCGTCCCGCATCGATATCGGCGAGCCCTTCGTCGATCTTGGCCCAGAACTCCGCCTGCTGCCGCTCGCGCTCCTCGTGATACTCCTCCAGCAGCCTCAACCCCGACCGCACGACCTCGCTCGCATTGGCGTAGCGGCCGCTTTCGATCAGCTTCTGGATGAAGGCCTCGAAATGGGGTCCGACGGAATAGCTCGACGGCATGGCGCTCTCCCGGATTTATCAACTATTATCATAAAACGTGCTGACGGCCCAGTCGTTCACCCGCCGACGGTGCGCAACGCGTAGCGTCTCCCGAGGCCCGTCAGGATCTCGTATCCGATCGTTCCGGCCCGGCGCCCGACCTCGTCGATGTCGATGCCGTCGCCGATGAGCGTCACGGGATCGCCTCGCTTCACCGCGCCGTCCGGCACGGCGGTGACGTCGAGGGTAATGAGGTCCATGGAGACCCGGCCCGCGAAGGGGCAGCGGATCCCTGCGACGATCGCCTCGCCCGCGGCGGAGCCGGCCCGGGCCTTCGCGTCCGTGGCGCTGGCGGCGCGCGGGTAGCCGTCCGCATAGCCGACCGAGACCGTCGCGATGCGGCGCGGCCCTTGCGCGGCCCAGGTGCCGTTGTAGCCGACCGTCTCGCCGGCCCGGATCTCGCGGAGCTGGATCACCCGGCCCTCGAGACGCACCACGGGCCGCATGGGGTTCGGCCGCTCCGGGGTCGGGTTGCCGCCGTAGAGGGCGTAGCCCGGGCGGACGAGATCGTGCTGCGTCCCGGGCAGGAAGATCCCGGAGGAATTGGCGAGCGAGGCGCGGATCTCCGGCAGCGCCCGGCGCAAGGCCGCGAAGGCCTCGATCTGCCGGGCCGTGACCGGATTCCCGGGCTCTTCGGCACCGACGAAATGGCTCATCAGCAGGGCGGGCTCGAACGCCGTCAGGCGCGGATCGCCCGCGAGCGCCAGGCCCTCCGGCAGAGAGAGGCCGAGCCGGTTCATGCCGGTGTCCACATGGAGCGCGGCCGGGCGGCGGGTGCCCTCCGCGCGGCAGAAGGCGGCCCATTCCTCGATCTCGCCTTGCGAGCCGAGCACGGGGCGTAAGGCCAGCCCGGCATAGGTGCCGGCGGTGCCGGGCAGGAACCCGTTGAGGACGTAGATCGCGGCCTCGGGGCAGACCCCGCGAGCGCGCGCGGCCTCGGAGAGATGGGCGACGAAGAAGGTGCGGCAGCCGGCGCGGTGCAGGGCCGGGACCGTGTGCTCGATCCCGGTCCCGTAGGCGTCGGCCTTCACGACCGCCGCGGCCTCCGCTCCGTTCGCGCGCTCGCGCAAGGAGCGCCAGTTGGCCGCGATGGCGCCGAGATCGACGGTGAGGAGTCCGCCGGCTTCCAGGGCGGGGATGCCGGCCCCGTGGGGCGTTTCCATGGACGAGAAATCGTTCACGCGGGATCCTCGAGGGCTGGCCGGCATCGGGATCCCACCCTAGTCCAGCCGCGCGCGGAGGGGGAGGGCGGCCCGAGATACCCTCTCCCCGCAGGCGGGGAGCGGGTCAGGGCGAGGGGCCTCTCTCCCTCTCCCCGTTCTACGGGGAGAGGGCTGGGGTGAGGGGCCGGTCGGAGAGGCGCGAGGGATCCGTCTCCGTCCCGCCCCGCGAGCGACGGGATGCGATTCGCGCAACGCCCCACCCGCGGACCGCCGATTTCGGGGTACGGGCTTCGGCCTCCGCTTCGCCCTTGACGGACCCGGCCGACACGGTACGCAGCCGCAGGGGCATGGTGCATGAGCGTCGCAGATTTCGTCGGGCTGGGGGGAGTCGTGGCCTATCTACTGGCCTACGGCCTGCTGCAGTTCGGCATCCTGAAGGTCGAGGACGACCGCTACGCGCTCCTGAACGCGATCGGCTCGGTCGCGATCCTGTATTCGCTGATGTTCGACTTCAACCTGCCCTCGTTCGTCACGCAGGCGGCGTGGCTGATCTTCACGGTCGTGGGTTACGTGCGGGCGCGGCGCAGGCGGTGAGGGGATCGGCTGGGGGTGAGGCGGAGGCGGCTCGCTTGTCCGACCGGCCCCTTACCCCAACCCTCTCCCCGTAAAACGGGGAGAGGGAGTTCAAGGGGTCAGTCGCCCATGCGCTCGGGCAGCTTGTCCTCGTCGGCGAGGTCGGCGAAGCGGGTGACGTCGGCCTGGAAGGCGAGCTGGACGGTGCCGGTGGGGCCGTGGCGCTGCTTGCCGATGATGACCTCGGCCTTGCCGTGGACCTGGTCCATCTCGGTTTGCCACTTGAAGTACTCCTCGGTGCCGGGCTTCGGCTCCTTGTTCTTGAGGTAGTACTCGTCGCGGTAGATGAACATCACCACGTCGGCGTCTTGCTCGATCGAGCCGGATTCGCGCAGGTCCGAGAGCTGGGGCCGCTTGTCGTCGCGCGACTCGACCTGGCGCGAGAGCTGGGACAGCGCCAGGATCGGGACGTTGAGCTCCTTGGCGAGCGCCTTCATGCCCGTGGTGATCTCGGTCAGCTCCTGCACCCGGTTCTCGCCCTTCTTGGCCGAGCCCGAGAGGAGCTGGAGATAGTCGATCACGAGGAAGTCCAGGCCGCGCTGGCGCTTGAGGCGCCGCGCGCGGGCCGTGAGCTGCGCGATCGAGATGCCGCCGGTCTGGTCGACGTAGAACGGGATCGTCTGCATCTTCCGCGCGGCTTCGGTGATCTTGTAGAAATCGTCCTCGCGGATGTCGCCGCGGCGGATCTTGTAGGAGGGCACGCCTGCCTGCTCGGCGATGATGCGGGTGGCGAGCTGCTCGGCCGACATTTCGAGCGAGAAGAAGCCCACGATGCCGCCGTTGACGGTCTTGATCGAGCCGTCCGGCTGCTTCTCGCCCTGGTAGGCCTCGGCGATGTTGAAGGCGATGTTGGTGGCGAGCGACGTCTTGCCCATGGCGGGACGGGCCGCGAGGATCACGAGGTCCGAGGGCTGCAGGCCGCCGAGCATGCGGTCGAGGTCGCGCAGGCCCGTCGAGATGCCCGACAGCTTGCCCTCGCGCTTGTAGGCCGCGGCCGCCATGTCGATGGCGCTCGTGAGCGCGTCCGAGAAGCGCACGAAGCCGCCGTCGGCGCGGCCGGTCTCGGCGAGCCCGTAGAGCTTGCGCTCCGCCTCCTCGATCTGGTCGCGGGGCGAGGCCTCGACGGGCGCGTCGTAGGCGGTGTTGACGATGTCCTCGCCGATGCCGATGAGGTTCCGGCGGATCGCGAGGTCGTAGATCGTGCGGCCGTAATCCTCGGCGTTGATCACGGTGGTGGCTTCCGCCGCGAGCCGCGCGAGGTATTGCGAGACCGTGACGCCGCCGAGGTCCTGGTCGCCGAGATAGGTCTTGAGCGTGATCGGGGTCGCGACCTTGCCGGCCTTGATGAGCGTCGTCGCGATCTCGTAGATGCGCCGGTGCAGGTCCTCGAAGAAATGCGCCGGCTCCAGGAAGTCGGAGACCCGGTAATAGGCGTCGTTGTTGACCAGGATGGCGCCGAGGAGGGCCTGCTCGGCATCGATGTTGTTCGGTGCGGCGCGGTATTGCGGCTCCGCGGTCTCCAAGCGGGCGATCAGGGCATTGGCCGCCATGGGGCGCTCCGACGTTCGAGAAGTGTCCGACCGCGACTCTAGAACCTGCACCGTTAACGTTTGACCCCAAGGCTCCGCGGGCACCCGGAATCCCCGATTCCCACACCGGACGTCCGCCTCGGCATGGGCGCGCTTGACTCCCCTGCCTCGCGGAGTCCGCGTGCGCAGAAGAGGCCGGCGGCCCATGAAAAAAGCTCCCTGCCGAATCCCGGCAGGGAGCCTCGAAGATAGAACGAAACAGGAACGCGTCAAGTTTAGCGGGCGTCGTCCTCGTCGCCGGAGGCCTCCGCCAGGGCGGCGCCGACCTCGAGGCCGAGGTCGTCGAGGTCGAGCTCGTCGCGGGTCGTGACGGACTCGCCGCGGGCCTGGCGCTCGGCCTCCTCGGGCGAGCGGGCGACGTTGACCGAGACCCGGACCTCGACCTCCGGGTGGAGCGCGACCGGAACGGTGTGCAGGCCGAGGGTCTTGATCGGCAGGTTCAGGTTGATCTGCTCGCGGGAGACCGAGAAGCCGCCCTTGGTGATGATCTCGGCGATGTCGCGGGTCGAGACCGAGCCGTAGAGCACGCCGGTCTCGCCGGACTGGCGGATCACGGTGAAGCTCTGGCCGTTCAGCTTGTCGGCGACGCCCTGCGCCTCCGTGCGGCGCTCGAGGTTGCGGGCCTCGAGCTGCGAGCGCTGGGTCTCGAAGCGCTCCTTGTTCTCCTTGGTGGCGCGCAGGGCCTTGCCGCGGGCCAGGAGGAAGTTGCGCGCGTAGCCGGGACGCACCTTCACGGTTTCGCCCATTTGGCCGAGCTTGGCGACGCGCTCGAGCAGAATCACATCCATCGGTAGTCTCCTTATAGGGTTCGTCTCAGGGTGAGGGGGATCCGGGGCCGGCGGAGCCGGGCCGGAAACGGGCGCGCAGGGGCAGGGCGGAGTCCGCCATGCCGACCAGCGCGAAGAGCGGCAGGACCGTGTGGCCCACGAAGGCGATCAGGATGTAGGTGACGGTGAGGATGCCGACGCGGCCGTTGCGGCCGCGGGTCGCCTCGTGGAGCAGGCCGAGGCCCTGGAGCGCGAAGGCGATCACGAGGGCTCCGACGACGCTCAGGCCCGCCGTGCCGACGAAGCCCGGCAGGAAGCACAGCCCCGCGGCGCCGGCGAAGATCAGGAGCGCCTGGCGCGGCATCACCGTCGCGGCGATCGCCGGCCAGGGCCTCGGCAGGCGCTCGGAGATCCGCACCGTGCGGGCGGCGATCCAGAGGTTCAGGACGAAGACCAGCACGAACACGGCGGCGGCCACCACCGGCACCGCGGTCACGAGCGCTTCGAGCAGGGCGCCGCGGGCGGGGGCCTGCTCGGGATTGGTGGCCGGCAGCACGGTCTCGAGCGCCCGGCGCAACCCGGTGCGGTAGCCCTCGTAATCGCCGTCGCCGAGCGCCATGACGCCCGCGACGGTTACGAAGGCGGCGAGCACCGCGATCCACAGGAGGAGCCGCCCGAGCGGATACCATTCCATGGCGCCGTCCTCGCGCGGGCGGCCGAGGAGCGCGAGATAGGCGATCCACCAGCCCGGCAGTCCGGAGCCGAACGCGAAGGCGAGGCCCGCCTCCGGCCGGAAGGCGAGGGCGGTCGCGATGCCGCCCGCGAGCGTGGCCACGAGACCGGCGCGGTGGCGCCAGCCGAGCGCCGCGATGAGGATGGGCAAGGGGGCGAGGTAGGACAAGAGCATCGCGAGCGGCGATCCGGTGATCACCACTCCGAAAAGAAGCGCCGAGACGAGGCCCGCGCCGATGCCGATGCCGATCGAACTCATGGTGTCCCGCTGTCCCGCTGCTGTCACGCAGGGTTAGGGGCCGAGGCCCCAGCAATGTCCCGGGCGGGCTCTCACCGCCGGGCGACTTACGTCTCCCTCTCCCCGCAGGCGGGGAGAGGGTTGGGGTGAGGGGCCGGTCGGAAGAACTGCATCTCTCCCGGCCCCTTACCCGGTCGCTGACGCGACTCGACCTCTCCCCGCAGGCGGGGAGAGGCGAAAGCTTACCGGATCACGTAAGGCAGCAGGCCGAGGAAGCGGGCGCGCTTGATCGCCTGGGCGAGCTCGCGCTGCTTCTTGGCCGACACCGCGGTGATGCGGGAGGGCACGATCTTGCCGCGCTCGGAGATGTAGCGCGAGAGCAGCTTCGTGTCCTTGTAGTCGATCTTCGGAGCGTTCGTGCCCGTGAAGGGGCAGGTCTTCTTCCTGCGGAAGAACGGACGGCGGCCGCCGCCGGCACCCATAGCCATGGTCAGCTCTCCTCGCTGTCGTTGCCGCCAAAGCCGCCGCCGTCACGCTCGCGACGCTCGCGTTCCTTGCGCTCGTCCCGGTCGCGCTTCTGCATCATCACGGAGGGATCGGACTCGAGGGTCTCGACGCGGATCGTCATGAAGCGGAGGATGTCCTCGTTGATGCGCATCTGGCGCTCCATCTCGGCGACGGCCGCCGCGGGAGCGCTCAGGTTGAACAGGGTGAAATGCGCCTTGCGGTTCTTGTTGATCCGGTAGGCGAGGGACTTCACGCCCCACATCTCGGTCTTCTCGATGGTGCCGCCATTGGCTTCGATGACGCCGCGGTACTGGTCGACCATTCCTTCGACCTGCTGGGGCGTCACGTCCTGGCGAGCCATGAAAACGTGCTCGTAGAGAGGCATAACGGGCCTTTCCTGCAATTGCGGTTCAGCTCTTTTTTCAGGGGAGCCGGGTTCGCGCGTCCGATCGGCGCCAAGCCCTTCGAGCCGATAAGGCCCGAGCGGTTGTCGAAGGCGGAGACACGGGACGACGGGTCCGACAGACCCTGTCCGGCACGAGCCGGACCGTCCGTTCAGCCCCCGGCCGGAGCGAACGCGAAGGCGGGCCTATAACCGCAATCGCCCCCGAAGGCAAGGCGCGGTGGCGGAAGGGGACGCGAGCCGCTACATGAAGGCCCCGGAACGGAGGCAACCTTGACGGCCAGACCCCTCGCCCCGCGGACGGCCCCGGTACGGAGGCAACCTCGACGGCGAGACCCCTGCGCTTCGAGGGACGGGCCCGATACGGAGGCAACCTTGACGGCCAGACCCCTGCGCCTCGGCGTCAACGTCGACCATGTGGCGACCGTGCGCAACGCCCGCGGCGGGCGCCACCCGGATCCGATCCGGGCCGCGCATCTCGCCGTGCTCGCGGGCGCGGACGGCATCACGGCGCACCTGCGCGAGGACCGGCGCCACATCCGCGACGAGGACATGGAGCGCCTCAAGCGCCAGCTCTTCGCGCCGCTCAACTTCGAGCTCGCCGCGACCCCCGAGATGATCGCGCTCGCGGCGCGGATCCGCCCGCACGCGGCCTGCCTGGTGCCGGAGAAGCGCGAGGAGCGCACCACGGAAGGCGGGCTCGACCTCGGCACGCCGCACCTGCGCGCCGCGATCGCCGCGCTCAAGGCGTCCGGCATCCGGGTCTCGCTCTTCGTCGAGCCGGAGGTCGAGGCCATGCGGGCCGCCTGCGACCTCGGGGCGCCCGTGGTCGAGCTCCACACGGGCACCTATTGCGAAGCCTTCGACGCGGGCGACGAGGAGCGCACCGCCCGGGAGTTCGCCCGCCTCAGGCGCGCCGCGCAAGCCGGGGCCGAGATCGGGCTCGAGATCCATGCGGGCCACGGGCTGACCTATGACAGCGTCGGCCCCGTGGCGGCGATCCCCGAGGTCGTCGAGCTCAACATCGGCCACTTCCTCGTCGGCGAGGCCCTCTTCGTCGGCTTCGACGAGGCGATCCGCACCATGCGGGCCGCCATGGATCGGGCCCGCGCCGGGGCGCAGGCGCTCGGGTGAGCATGGGCTTCGACGCGGCGATCCGGCACCATCAGGGCCGGCCGTGACAAACGGGCCGGGAGGGACCACATAGAAGCCCCATGATCATCGGCATCGGCTCCGACCTCTGCGACATCCGCCGCATCGACCGCGCGCTCCAGCGCTTCGGCGACCGCTTCACCCACCGCGTCTTCACGGCAGGCGAGCGCGCCCGCAGCGACCGGCGCGCCGCCCGGGCGCCTTCCTACGCCCGCCGCTTCGCCGCCAAGGAGGCCTGCGCCAAGGCGCTCGGCACGGGCCTCAGCCGGGGCGTGTTCTGGCGCGACATGGAGGTCGTGAACCTCCCCGGCGGCAAGCCCACGATGCGGCTCACCGGCGGGGCGCTCGAGCGCCTGCGTGCGATGACCCCGGAGGGCCACGAGGCCCATCTCCACGTCTCGCTCACCGACGACGTGCCGATCGCCCAGGCCTTCGTGATCATCGAAGCGCTGCCGGTGCGGGCTTGAGGCCGGCTTGGCCGCGACCCGAAAAATCCCCATATCGGCCACGCGACGCCGCCGCGTTGCGGCGGGGCGGCCCTTGGGCTAGACCCGCGCGGCCGGAAAACCGCGGCCTCCGGACGAGACGCCGGCCACCTGGACCTCTGTGACATGGATCATGCGCACGTGACCGATACCGCCAAGAAGGACGAGGGCAGCCTCGGTGAGACCATCAAGGTCGTCGGCCAGGCGCTCCTGATCGCCGTGGTGGTCCGCACGCTGCTGTTCCAGCCCTTCAACATCCCGTCCGGTTCGCTCATCCCGACGCTCCTGATCGGCGACTACCTCTTCGTCTCGAAGTACTCCTACGGCTATTCCAAGCACTCCATGCCGTTCAGCCCGCCCCTGTTCTCGGGCCGCGTCTGGGGCTCGGAGCCGAAACGCGGCGACATCGCGGTGTTCAAGCTCCCGAAGGACAATTCCACCGACTACATCAAGCGGGTGATCGGCCTGCCCGGCGACCGGATCCAGGTCGTGGCCGGGGTGCTCCACATCAACGGCAAGGCCGTGCAGCGCGAGCGCGTCGGCGACTACCAGACCACGGACCCGTTCGGCCGGCCGCAGGGCGTGCCGATGTACCGCGAGACCCTGCCGGACGGCACCGCCCACTTCGTCATCGAGCGCGACGGCGACCGCGGCTACTGGGACAACACCAACGTCTACACCGTGCCGGCCGGCCACTTCTTCATGATGGGCGACAACCGGGACAACTCGACCGATTCCCGCGACGAGGCGAGCGTCGGCCCGGTTCCGTTCGAGAACTTCGTCGGCCGCGCCGAGATCATCTTCTTCTCGATCGACGAGGACGCCTCCGCCTGGAAGATCTGGGAATGGCCCTGGACCGTGCGCTGGACGCGCATGTTCCAGCCGATCCGCTAGAGGCGCGCACCGTGGCGCGCCGGAAGCCCGACACGGGAGCCCTCGAGGAGCGCCTCGGCTACCGCTTCCGCGACCGCGACCTCCTCGCGCTCGCGCTCACCCATGTGAGCGCGCCCGGCGCCGGACAGGGCGTGAGCTACCAGCGCCTGGAATTCCTCGGCGACCGGGTGCTCGGCCTCGCGGTCGCCGAGATGCTCTACATCGCGTATCCCGGTGCCGCCGAGGGCGAGCTCTCCCGCCGCTTCGCCGAGCTCGTCCGCAGGGAGAGCTGCGCGGAGGTGGCGCTCGCCTGGGACGTGGGGCCGTTCCTGCGCCTCGGCGCGGGCGAGGTCCATACCGGCGGGCGGCGCAACGCCGCGATCCTGGCGGATGCCTGCGAGGCCATCATCGGCGCGGTGTTCCTCGACGGCGGCTACGGCGAGGCGCGGGCGCTCGTCGACCGCGCCTTCGCGGAGCACCTCGCCGCCCCCCGCCGCCCCCTGAGGGACGCCAAGACGGCCCTGCAGGAATGGGCGCAGGGGCGCGGGCTCGCCGCCCCGGTCTATACGGTGATCGAGCAGGTCGGCCCCGACCACGCCCCGAAATTCCGCGTTTCCGCGAATGTCGAGGGCCTGGAGCGGGGGATCGGCGCGGGCGCCTCGAAGCGGTCCGCGGAACAGGACGCCGCGCGAAGCCTTCTCCTCCGCGAGGGCGTCTGGACGGAGAACGAGCATGCCGGATCCTGAGATCGACCCTACCGACGGCGGGGAAAGCGGGCCGCACCCGGACAGCGGGGACGAGAGGGCGCCGGCGCCCGGGGCCGGCACCCCGCCCGATGCGGGCGAGGGTCGGGTCGCGACCCGGGCCGGGTTCGTGGCCCTGATCGGCGCCCCGAACGCCGGCAAGTCGACGCTCCTGAACGCGCTCGTGGGCTCCAAGGTCTCGATCGTCTCCCACAAGGTCCAGACCACCCGGGCGCTCGTGCGCGGCATCGCGATCGAGGGCGCGGCCCAGATCGTGTTCGTGGACACCCCCGGCATCTTCCGGCCGAAGCGCCGCCTCGACCGCGCCATGGTGACCTCCGCCTGGGGCGGCGCCGCCGACGCGGACGCGATCTGCCTCCTGCTCGATGCCCGCAAGGGGCTGGACGAGGAGGGCGAGGCGATCGTCGCCCGGCTCCCGGACCTGCGCCGGCCCAAGATCCTGATCCTCAACAAGATCGACCTGATCGAGCGCTCCCGGCTTCTCGAACTGGCCGCGAAGCTCAACGAACTCGTCCCCTTCGCCCACACCTTCATGGTCTCGGCCCTCAAGGGCGACGGCGTCGACGACCTGAAGCGGACCTTGGCGGACATGATGCCGGAGGGGCCCTGGCTTTACCCGGAGGACCAGATCTCCGACGCGCCCCTGCGCATGCTCGCGGCCGAGATCACCCGGGAGAAGATCTACGAGCGCCTGCACGAGGAACTGCCGTACCAGTCCACCGTCGAGACCGACCAGTGGCAGCCCCGTCCCGACGGTTCGGTGCGGATCGAGCAGACCGTGTTCGTGGAGCGCGAGAGCCAGCGCAAGATCGTGCTCGGCAAGGGCGGCCAGACCATCAAGGCCATCGGCCAGGCGGCCCGGCGCGAGATCGCCGAGATCGCCGAGGCCCCGGTGCACCTCTTCCTGTTCGTGAAGGTGCGCGAGAACTGGGGCGACGACCCGGAGCGCTACCGCGAGATGGGGCTGGAGTTTCCGAGGGGCGGATAGGGGAACCCGCAGCATTCCCTCCCCCCTCGAGGGGGAGGGTGGCCCTCCCGTCAGCGAGGGTCGGGAGAGGGGGTGCGTCGCGGCAGCGACGCTCGCGAAGCGATCTCTTCTGCTTTCACTGAGGGTGGCCCTCCCCCTCTCCCGACCCCTGCTCACGCAGGGGCCACCCTCTCCCTCAGGGGGAGAGGGGGAGGCAGGTCATTTTCCCGCCGCCGCCGTCACCACGGCGGCTTCCGGGCCTGGCTGGACGTAGGCCCAGCCCGTGCGGGTCAGGGCCTCGCGCTTGATGAACTCGTAGCCGGTGCGGTCCCAGCGCAGGACCTCGTTGGTCTGGTTGTCGAGGACGAGGTCCTCGCGGTCGGTGCGCACGGTCAGCACCGCATGGCCCTCGCCCTGCCGGTTGATCACCACGGTCATCAGGAGGGCGCGCTTCGGCAGGCCGGCTTCGATCAGGAGCTTGCGCTTGAGAAGCTGGTAGTCCTCGCAATCCCCGAGGCCTTCCGTCGGGTATTCCCAGCGGTCCGCGACGCCGCGGTACTCGGGGTCGGTGATCGGGCTCACGGTCCGGTTGACGTAACCGTTGACGGCGCGGATCAGCTCGAGGGTCTCGGGCGTGCCCGCGACCGTCTCGGGCTGGGCCCTGTCGAAGGCGCATTCCGCCGGGCTCGCGCGGCACAGGTCGGACCAGGCCGCCAGCGGCGGGGCGTCTGCGGTGTTGATCATGGTGGGCGACGCCTGCGCGGGCGCCACCATTCCGGCCACGACGAAAAGCACGGTCCGCACGCGACCGATCATGGAAGCCCCCGCGGATTTGGGCGGTGTTCCGCCCCGTGCCCGATGCTCGGGTCACGTTCCTTATTGATAAGTTAACAGCCGAGCTGGAATCCTTACGACCTAAGGAGAATTTCCGCAGCGTCAGGGTGCCGCGCGAGGGTGGCGACAGGGCACAGGGATGCTTATCTGAGGATTATGGTCTTGTGCGGCGCAGGCGCGCCGCATCGGCTCCGAAGGCGCCCGTTTCGGGCCGGAAAAGCGCGGCGGGCCCGGGATCGGGCGGACGAGGAAGGGATTTCCCTCATGCAATGGGCGGACGACGGCGTGGTGCTGGGCGCGCGCCGGCACGGCGAGTCGAGCGTCATCCTCGAACTGATGACCCGCGAGCACGGGCGCCATCTCGGCCTCGTGCATGGCGGGCGCTCGCGAAAACAGCAGCCGGTGCTGCAACCGGGCAACACCGTGCACGCGGTCTGGCGCGCCCGGCTCGACGAGCACCTCGGCTCGTTCCAGGTCGAGGGCGACAACATGCGCGCCGCGCGCTTCATCGCCTCGCCGCTCGCCCTCTACGGGCTCGCGACCGTGGCGGCGCTCCTGCGCTGCCTGCCCGAGCGCGATCCGCACCCGGCCCTCTACGAGACCCTGACCGTACTCGTGGACAACCTCGACGACCGCGACCTCGCGCCGGCCCTGTTCGTGCGCTTCGAACTCGCGATCCTGGCCGAACTCGGCTTCGGCCTCGACCTCACCTCCTGCGCCGCCACCGGGACCCGGGACGACCTCGTGTACGTGTCGCCGAAGAGCGGGCGCGCGGTCTCGGCCGAGGCCGGCGCGCCCTACCGCGACCGGCTCCTGCCGCTGCCCGGCTTCCTCACCGGCCGCTCCACCGCCAACCGGCCGAGCCCCGAGGACGTGCGGGCGGGCTTCGCGCTCACGGGCACCTTCCTGCGCCAGCACGTGTTCGAGCCGCGCGGCGTCACGGCCCCGGAGGAGCGCGCCCGCCTCATCGCTCTGGCCACGGCGGAGTAGGGGAGGGGCGGAGAGGAGCGGAGGTGCCTCGTCGCTCTGACCACGGCGGAATAGGGAGCCGGAGGCCGCATCCGACGGGTGTCCCGGGTAAGGGACCTCTCACCAAAGCGTGGTAAGGCCACGGACGGCGCGTCTCGTCGCATGGGACGCCGCCGATGTTTCCGTTATGTTCTCCTGCTCGGCAGTCGAACGATTCGTGTTTTCAAGGGGGATCTCTCCGCATGGGCAAGCCCGTCAATCCGCCGTCCGGCGAGGGCATCGAGACCATCGAGCTGCGCGACGCGCTGGAAGAGCGCTATCTCGCCTACGCCCTCTCGACCATCATGCACCGGGCCCTGCCCGACGCCCGCGACGGCCTCAAGCCCGTGCACCGGCGCATCCTGCACGGCATGAACCTGCTGCGCCTCAACCCGGGCGGGCCGTTCAAGAAGTCCGCCAAGGTGGTGGGCGACGTGATGGGCTCGTTCCACCCGCACGGCGACCAGGCGATCTACGACGCCATGGTGCGCCTCGCGCAGGACTTCGCCTCGCGCTATCCGCTCGTCGACGGCCAGGGCAATTTCGGCAACATCGACGGCGACTCGGCCGCCGCCCACCGCTACACCGAAGCGCGCATGACCGACGTGGCGCGCCTGCTCCTCGACGGCATCAACGAGGACGCGGTCGATTTCCGCCCCAACTACGACGGCACCACCGACGAACCCGCGGTGCTGCCCGCCGCCTTCCCGAACCTGCTCGCCAACGGCTCGCAGGGCATCGCGGTCGGCATGGCGACCTCGATCCCGCCCCACAACGCGGCGGAGTTGTGCGACGCGGCGCTCTACCTGATCAGCCACCCGAAGGCGACCTCGGACCAGCTCCTCACCTTCGTGCCGGGCCCGGACTTCCCGACCGGCGGCATCGTGGTCGACACGCCGGAGAGCATCGCGGAGACCTACCGCACCGGCCGCGGCTCCTTCCGGACGCGCGCGCGCTGGAAGAAGGAGGACACCGGCCGCGGCACCTGGAACATCGTCGTCACCGAGATCCCCTACGGCGTGCCGAAATCGCGCCTGATCGAGAAGATCGCGGAGCTGCTGCAAGAGAAGAAGCTGCCGCTGCTGGCCGACGTGCGCGATGAATCCGCCGAGGACGTGCGCGTGGTGCTGGAGCCGCGCGCCCGCACGGTCGATCCCGTGATCCTGATGGAGTCGCTCTTCCGGCTGACCGAGCTCGAGAGCCGCTTCCCGGTCAACATGAACGTGCTCGCCGGCGGCAAGGTCCCGAAGGTGCTCGGCCTCGCCGAGTGCCTGCGCGAGTGGATCAACCACCGCCGCGAGGTGCTGGTGCGCCGCTCGCGCCACCGCCTCGGCGTGATCGACCGGCGTTTGGAAATCTTAGGGGGCCTCCTCATCGTCTATCTCGACCTCGACCGGGTGATCAAGATCATCCGCGAGGAGGACGAGCCGAAGCAGGAGCTGATGCGCTTCTTCAAGCTCACCGAGGTGCAGGCGAACGCGATCCTCGACACCCGCCTCAGGTCGCTGCGGCGCCTCGAGGAGATGGAGCTCAAGCGCGAGCAGCGCGAGCTCACCGCCGAGAAATCGAAGATCGAGGCCCTGCTCGATTCCGAGAAGCTGCAATGGAAGACCGTCGCGGCGGAGATCCGCGAGGTCCGCAAGGCGTTCGGGCCCGACACGACCTTGGGAAAGCGCCGCACCGCCTTCGCGGAGGCGCCCGACACCTCCGACATCGACTTCGCGGCGGCCATGATCGAGCGCGAGCCCATCACGGTCATCGTGTCGGAGCGCGGCTGGATCCGCGCCATGAAGGGGCACGTGGAGGACCTCTCCGGCGTCGTCTTCAAGGGCGACGACCGGATGAAGACCGCGTTCTTCGCCGAGACCACCTCGAAGATCATCGTGGTGGCCACGAACGGGCGCTTCTACACGCTGGAGGCCTCGAAGCTCCCGGGCGGGCGCGGCTTCGGCGACCCGATCCGGCTCATGGTCGATCTGGAGGAGGGCGCCGACTTCATCGCGGCCTTCCCGCACCGGCCGGGCAAGCGGCTGCTCGTGGTCTCGCACGACGGGCGCGGCTTCATCGTGCCGACCGACGAGACGATCGCCAACACCCGCAAGGGCAAGGGCGTCCTCACCCTCGACGCGCCGGCGCAATGCGTGGTCTGCACGGAAGCCGAAGGCACCCACGTCGCGGTCATCGGCGAGAACCGCAAGCTCCTGGTCTTCCCCAAGAACCAGGTCGCCGAGATGACCCGCGGCAAGGGCGTGCGCCTGCAGCGCTACAAGGACGGCGGCGTCTCGGACGCCAAGGTCTTCGCGATGAAGGACGGCCTGACCTGGAAGGATACCTCGGGCCGCACCTGGACGGTCGCCAAGGAGGACCTGCGCGACTGGATCTCCAACCGCGCCGAGGCCGGCCGCCTGCCCCCGAAGGGCTTCCCGAAATCGAACAGGTTCGGGTAGCGCATCCCTGTCCCTCCCCCCTCTGCGGGGGAGGGTGGCGAGCGTCAGCGAGCCGGGAGAGGGGCGGTCCTCGCGAGCCACGGTGATGCCGCATCCTTCTCCCTCCCCTCAGGGGAGAGTGGCGCCCGAAGGGCGGCGGGTAGGGTGTTGCGCGAAGCGCATCCTGCGATGCTGGGCCTGGAACTCGCCTTCGGCGAACACCCCACCCCGTGCGGCTGCGCCGCGTCGCCCTCCCCTGAGGGGAGGGAGGTGCTCGATCCTGCGTCGCTGTGCTCGACGTCGAACAGCCCCTCTCCCGACCCCGCTTCGCGGGGCCACCCTCTCCCGCAGAGGGGAGAGGGAAAGGGGTCCCTAATCCACCCGCGCCCAGCCGGCCGGCATCAGGCGCTCCTGGGGCAGGAAGCGGGCCTTGTAGTCCATCTTCTTCGAGCCCTCGACCCAGTAGCCGAGATAGAGATACGGCAGGCCCATGGCCTTCGCGCGGGCGATGTGGTCGAGGATCATGAAGGTGCCGAGCGAGCGGTCCGCCCCTTCCGGATCGAAGAACGAATAGACCATCGAGAGCCCGTCGCTCATCTCGTCGGTGAGGCTGACCGCGATCAGGTCGCCCTCGCCGCGGCCGGTGATGCCGGTGTCGATGCCGCGGCGGCGGTACTCCACCACCTTGGTGTCGACATGGCTGTCCTCGATCATCATCGAGTAGTCGAGCACGGTCATGTCGGCCATGCCGCCGTCGCGGTGGCGGGCGTCGAGGTAGCGCCGGAACAGGGAATACTGGTCGGAGCTCGGTCGGTTCGGCGTCGCGGTGCCGACGATGTCGGCGTTGTCGCGCAGCACCCGGCGCATGTTGCCGGAGGGCCGGAACTCGTCGACCAGCACCCGCACCGAGACGCAGGCCCGGCAGGTCTCGCAGGCCGGCCGGTAGGCGATGGTCTGCGAGCGGCGGAAGCCCCCTTGCGTCAGGAGCTCGTTGAGGTCGCGCGCGCGCCTGCCGATGATGTGGGTGAACACCTTCCGCTCCTCCTTGCCCGGGAGATACGGGCAGAGGGAGGGCGAGGTGAGATAGAATTGCGGGGCGTCGCGCGGCTGGCTCGTCACGCTCGGGCAGGCCTCGAAGGGGGAACGGTCGGACGGATCATGGACCCGGAGGGCGCTGATTCAACGCCCGACGATAGCATTGGTGCCATGGCCGTCCAGCATTCCGCAAGTTTTGCGGCACAGGAAAACTGCGACCGAATGCCGGCGGCCCGGCCCCTGCATCACGCCCGACGACGATGACCGCAAGAGGGCAGGCGGGCGGCGACGCAGCGGCCCGGCCCGCGACCCTGCGCGGCGCGCCTCACCCGGTGCGGACGAGGGCGAGGCCGCTGAGGAGGTCGTGGCCGAGGCGCCGGTCGCTGCGGCCGACGCCGATCAGGATGTCGACGGCGAGCAGCACCGCGGTCGAGACCGCGACGTAGAACAGGAGCGCGTGCACGGCCGCCTGCAGCATCGAGACGCGCCCGCCCGTGACCCCGTCGACCACCCGGACCCCGGCCATCCGCATCCCGATCGTGGCCTGGGAGGCTCCTCCGACGGTGACTGCGTTGTAGACGATCGCGGTCAGGGGCAGGAGGCCGAAGAGCATCCAGGCGAGACCGAAGGTGATGACGCCGAGAACGCCGATCACGACCGAGAGCAGGGCGGTCAGGATCATGATGACCACGAGATCGACCAGATAGCCCATGAGCCGGCGCCCCAGCACGCCCTCGGTGGCGCGCGGGTCGATCAGGCCGTGGGGCGGCCGATAGGTGGGGTTGTTGTATCCAGGTCCGGTCGCCATGGGGGTCTCCTGCACGTTCTCCCGCTATGTAGGAAGCCGCGCGCCGGTTGCGCAGGGGCGCAGGCTCATCCCTCGCGAAGGGAAGGTGGGGCGGACGCACGAGCCGTGCACGAGGCCCGCTTCCGTACCCCCGCTTGCGGCGGGGAGGGGTAGGGGTGGGGGGTGCCGGGGACGATCGCGATTTCTCCGAACCTGCCCGCCGCCCTGTACTCGGGAAGCGGCACCGCCCCCCACCCTTGATCCCTCCCCGCCGCAAGCGGGGGGAGGGAGACGCGCTGTATCCGGAGGCACGGAGCTTGAGGCCACCCTCCCCCGCAGAGGAGGGAGGGATGCGCGGCTACCGGTTCTGCCCCGGCACCCAGAGCACGTCGCGCGCACCGTCGTCGTTGACGACGCGGGCGGCGACGAAGAGGAAATCGGACAGGCGGTTGAGGTACTTGACGCAGGCCGGCGATACGGCCTCGTCGGGCTTCGCGGCGAGCTCCACGGTCAGGCGCTCGGCACGCCGGCACACCGTGCGGGCGAGGTGGAGGGCGGCCGCCGCCGGGGTGCCGCCGGGGAGCACGAAGGAGCGCAGCGGCGCGAGCGCCCCGTTGAGCGCGTCGATCTCGGCCTCGAGCCGATCGACCTGCGCCTCGACGATCCGCAGGGGCTCGTATTTCAGCGGCTTGCCGGTGTCCGGCGTCGCGAGGTCGGCGCCGAGATCGAAGAGGTCGTTCTGGATCCGGCCCAGCATCGGGTCGACCTTGTGGCCGGACGTGTGCAGCCGGGCGAGGCCGATGCAGGCATTGGTCTCGTCCACCGTGCCGTAGGCCTCGATCCGCAGGTCGTATTTGGGCCGGCGCTCGCCGCTCGCGAGGCCCGTGGTGCCCTGGTCGCCGGTGCGCGTGTAGATGCGGTTCAGAGCCACCATGGGGGCACCTTCGGGACGCGAGGGGAGGGGGAGGAGAGGGGCGGGAAGCGCGGCGCTCCCGGCCGGGGCGTCAGAACGTGTAGCCGACGCGCGCGCCCACATTGGTGAGGCCGCGGTTCTGGGCGCAGAGGCCCGCATTCGACATGTGCTCGATCGTCGCGATCAGGCTCCAGTTCGTGGACAGGCGCACGCCGACCGAGCCGGACTCGCGGAACAGGGGCGAGCAGCCCAGCGCGTTCTCGTTGAGGCCGACGCGTCCCTTCGAGGATTCGGTGTTGCCGGTGTGGACGGCGCCCCCGAACGAGCCCTCGACGAAGAGCCAGGAGGTGAGGTCGTAGGTCCAGGTCAGCCCCGCATAGGCGAAGCTGGTGTCGCCGCGCAGGTTGACGCTGCCGCCCAGATGGGGGCGCGGGATGAAGTAGCTCGTGAAGAGGTCGGCCGCCGTGAAGGGCTTGGCGAAGAGGATCTCGCCCGTGATGTTGGCGGAGCCTTCCTCCGGCCCGCCGGGCTCCTGCGCCGAGCCGCCGATGCGGAACTCGGAGACCAGGTTGGGCCGGCCCGGGATCACCGGATCCGGGAGCCGCACCTGCGGCGCCGGTGTCGCGTCGGCCGCGCGCGCATCGGGGATCGCCGCCAGGCCGAGGCAGAGGCCGGTGCCGACGATCGCGATGCCACGCATGGGGAGAGCCCTCTTGTTGTTTTTGAGCTTAGGCGTTCGTTAACCACGGGAGTCATAGGCGGCTTCCAGGGACCGCGCAAGAATGCGGCCGGACCGCGGCCCGCGGCCGAGCCGCCGGGAGAGCCGCGCCGGGCGGAGCGGAGCCGCCCTGTCCACAGGAAATTTCGCCGGTTCGGCAACGGCTTGGGGCACGGGGTTCGCGCGGGCGGTGCGACATAGCCGCTCCACGGCGGCCCCGGTGGCGCGGCCGCGGAGGGCGGGATGGCCGCGTCCGGATCCCGAAGGCTGCGCGGCGGAGCCGAGGCCGAGACGGCATCGCCCTGAAGCGATCACGCCGTCTCGGTCACCGACGCTTCGGGTGCTCCCGTCCGGACGACCTGCATCGTGTCAGGATCGCGCCCGGGAGCCTTTCCGCGTCAGGCGGATCCGCACGGCTCGAAGCTCCGAGAGGACGCCTCGCGACGGATCGACCGCAGGCGTCGGTAAGGCGCTCTAGACGGCGCGCCACCAGATCACGCCCATGATGACCACGATGGCGACGAACTGGAGCAGCACGCGAAGCCGCATGAGGTGCTGCGCGCGGCTCGCGGTACCGCCCCGCATCATGTTGACGAGGCCCATGAGGAGCACGATCGCCACGGCGGCCACGGCGAGCGGGACCAGGGCATCGACGACGGAGTTCATGGAAGAGCTTTCGAGGAAGGCGACGGGAGGGAACGTGGCGTCCCCTCCTCGACCGCGCAAGCCGGTGCGACGCCGACGTCGGCCGCCGGGGCCCTGCGCCCCGCCCGGGGCGCGAGGGCCGGACCGCCGCGAGCGGGATCAGCGCGGCCGCAGCAGGCGCTCGAAGTATTCGAGCTCTTCGCGCGGACGGGTGGCCTCGCCGAGCTTGCGCCGCAGCTCCTCCAGGATCCGCTGCGCCCGCTGGCTCGGCGATTCCCCGGCCCGCGGCACCTGCACGCGGCTGTTGTCCTGGAAATCGCGGCTGCGCGTCGGGCGCCCGAGCGGATCGGTGTCGCGCTGCGAGGCCTGGCCGCGCCCCTGCGGGTCCCCCTGGCCCGGCTGGTCGCCGGCCTGCTCGTTGCCGTCGCCGGGCTGCATCATCTGCTGCATCTGCTGGGCCATGCCCTGCATGCCGCGCTGCAAGCCTTCGAGCGCCCGGCCCTGGGCGTCCACCGCGGGCCCGTCCTGGCCCTGGCCGAGCGCGCCTTCCGCGTCGCGCATCGCCTGCGAGGCGTCGCCGAGACCCTGCTCGCCCTGCATGCCCATGCCGCGCATGCGCCGCTGCAACTCCTGCAGCCGCTGGCGCAGGGCCTGCTGGCGCTGGCTCAGACCCTGACCCTGGCCCTGGCCTTGTTGGCCCTGCTGGCCGTTCTCGGCCTGCTCCTCGCCTTCGCCCTGTTCGCCCTGCTGACCCTGCTGGCCGCGTTGCCCGCGCTGGCCCTGCTGGCCGCGCTGACCCTGCTGCTGGCGCTGTCCGCGCTGGCCCTGCTGCATCCGGCGCTGCTGGCCGTCGCGGAAGGTCTCGTCGCGCAGTTGCTGCTGCTCGCGGGCCATGGCTTCGAGATCCTCCATGGAGCGCTGCATCTCGCGCGCCATGGGATCCGACATGCGGTTGTTGCGCTGCGCGGTCTGGAGGTTCTCCATGATGTTGCGCAGCTCTTCGAGCAGGCGCTGCGCCTCGGCCATGTCGCCGCGCCGCAGGGCCTGCTCCATGTCCTGCATCATGCGGTTGAGATCGTTCTGGGTGATCGTCCGCTGCGGCTGCTGCGAATTCTGGTTGTTCTCGCCCTGCTGCTGCTGCTCGCGCTGCATCCGCTCCGCGAACTCGCGCAGGAACTTGTCCATCGCCTGGCGCAGCTCGTTCATCAGGCGCTGGATCTCGTCCGGGCTGGCGTTGCGGTCCATGGCCTCGCGCAGGCGGTCCTGCGCGGCGCGCAGCTCGCGCTCGGCGTCGGACAGGTCGCCGTCCTCGATCTGGACCGCCATGGTCCAGAGCCAGTCCGCCACCTCGACGAGCTCGGGATCGCCCTTGGCCCGGCGCAGCCGCTCGGAGGCGGTGCGCAGGCCCATGAACACGCCCCATTGCTTGGTGAAGGTCTCGGGCGCGATCAGGAGCGCGTCGAGGGCGACCTGCACCCGCCGGCGGTCGTCCGGATCGAGCACCAGCTTGCGGCGCTGCTCCACGAGCGACTTGGCGAGCGGCTTGGTGAAGGGCCGCTGCGGCAGGGTGAAGTCGATGGTGGGGCTGCGCCCCTCCTGCCCGGCATCGTCCTTCGCGCTCAGCGTCAGCTTCACCCGCGCGCCCGCCCAGGGATGGTTGGTGAGGTCCACGGGCGCCTTGGTCTCGGCGTCCTCGGACGAGGTGTCGGGGATCGCGATCGGCAGGGTCGGGGCCGGCACCAGGGTGCGCTTGCCCGTGAGGGCCTCGCCCTTCTCGACGGTGCCCTCGGCGGCCGTGATGCCGTAATCGTCCTTGCCGCGGTAGGTGAGCGTGAAGGAGCCGCGCTGGTTCACCTCGGGCGGGCTCACCCAGGCGATCTCGGGCGCCTTGTCGGGGATGGCCTCGACCTTCAGGCGCACGCCGCTGGCGATCCCCGTCTTCACGGAGAGCTCCCCGTCGCCCTCGAGGGTGAAGCGCTGCTCGCGCAGGCCCGCGCGCTGGGCCTGGTTGTCGGGCGCGGGCTGGGCGGCGAGGCCCGGCCCCGGCGTGATGGTGACGTCGCCTTCGCCCGCGACCCGGATCACCACGGTCGAGCGCACCGGCGCGCGCAGGCGCTGCTCGCCGCCCGCGAGGTCGATCATCAGCGGCGGGGTGCGGGTGTAGAGCGGCGGGTCGATCCAGCCGTCGACCCGGAAGTTCGGCGCCGCCGGCTGCGGCTCGCGCCAGTCGAAGGCGGCGGTGAGCCGCGAGCCCAGCTCCGGCCCGGCCACGAAGGCGCTCGCCACCATGGCGAGCACGGTGGCGGCCCGCACCGCGAAGCGGTCGCGCCGCGGCATGTCGGGATGGGGGGCCGTGACCTTCAGCTTCGCGATCGCGGCCTCGGAGCGGCGGCGGTGCAGGTCCCACAGGGCCCGGGTGCCGGCATCGGCCTGGCCGAGCGCGAGGGTGTCGTCGAGGGCGCGCGCCGGGCCGTGCGGCAGGCCGGTGTCGCGGTCGAGGCGGTCGAGGGCGCTGGTGCGGCCGGGCAGGCGCAGGCGCGTGAGCGGCCACAGCGACAGGATGAAGGCCGCCGTGAACAGGCCCATGCCCATGGTGCGCATGAGCGGCGCGGCGTCGACCCACAGGCCGAGCCAGGACACGGTGAGGAACAGGAGCAGGATCGCGAGCGGGAACCAGAGGCGCGGCCAGGCGCGCTCCCACAGGAGCGTCCAGCGCGCGCGGCTCACCAGGCGGTCGAGCCGCAGGTGCAGGGCGCTTCGTTCAGGCTTCGGAGCGGGCGACGCCGGACCCGGGCTCTCGCTCATGCGCAGACTCCCACTGGCGGTGTCCCGCCGATTACGCGCCCCACCCCCTAACGTAGCACGGGCCGGGGCCCTGACCAGCGGTCAAAAGGGCACAGAATCGTGAGAGGCGCCGGGCCCGGCGCGGTCGCGGCGAAAATCCGCGATCGGCGGACCGAAGCCGGTCCGGCTGGGACCGCAATGGGCCGGAACGGACCGGAATGGACCGCCCGGATCAGAGCCAGGCCGGCACCCGGTCGAGGCCGATGAGGTCGTCGTAGGTGGGGCGCGGGCGCACCACCGCGTGCTCGGCCCCCCGCACCATGACCTCCGGGACCAGGAGGCGCGTGTTGTAGGTGTTGGCCTGCACGGCCCCGTAGGCCCCGGCCGTCATCACGGCGAGGAGGTCGCCCGGCCGCACCGCCGGCATCTCGCGGCTCTGCGCCAGGTAGTCGCCGCTTTCGCAGACGGGCCCGACGATGTCGGCGGTGATGCGGCCGGCCTCCGGGCCCGGAGCCGCGACGGGGCGGATCTCATGGTGGGCGTCGTAGAGGGTCGGGCGGATGAGGTCGTTCATGGCCGCGTCGACGATCACGAAGGTCTTGCCCTCGCCCTCCTTGACGTAGACCACCTGGGTGACGAGCACGCCCGCATTGCCGGCGATGAGCCGCCCCATCTCGAACACCAGCTTGAGTCCGAGATCCCCGGTGTGCCGCTTGATGATCGCGGCGTAGGAAGCGGGGTCCGGCGGCGGCTCGTTGTCGTCCCGGTAGGGGATGCCGAGCCCGCCGCCGAGGTCGATGTGGTGGAGCCGGTGGCCGGCGCCCATGAGGTCGCGGGCGAGTTCGGCGAGGAGCGCGGTGGCGTTGTCGAAGGGCTCGAGGTCGGTGATCTGGCTGCCGATATGCATGTCGACGCCGGTGACCTCGAGGCCCTCCAGGGCGGCGGCGTGGGCATAGACCTCCCGGGCGCGGGAGATCGGGATGCCGAACTTGTTTTCCGAGCGGCCGGTCGAGATCTTGCGGTGGGTCCTGGCGTCCACGTCCGGGTTGACCCGGATCGACACCGGCGCGCGGGTGCCCTTGGAGCGGGCGACTTCGGCGAGCGCCTCGAGCTCGGGCTCGGATTCGACGTTGAAGCACAGGATGCCGGACTCGAGCGCGACGGCCATTTCGGGTCTCGTCTTGCCGACGCCCGAGAACACGATCCGTTCGCCTGGCACGCCGGCCGCGAGCGCGCGGCGCAATTCGCCCTCGGAGACGATGTCCATGCCGGCGCCGAGATTGCCGAGCGTCCGCAGCACAGCCTGGTTCGCGTTCGCCTTCATGGCGTAGCAGACGAGCGCGTCGCGGTCCGCGAAGGCCTCGGCGAAGACCCGGTAATGGCGCTCGAAGGTCGCCGAGGAATAGCAGTAGAACGGCGTGCCGACCGCGTCCGCCAGGGTGCGGAGGTCGACGTCCTCGGCATGCATGACGCCGGCGCGGTACGAAAAATGGTGCATGGGCTCGGATCGGTCGGGCCGGGAGCGGCCCGGTGGGGGATGGGACCCTAAAGCAGCGGGTCGAGGACGAAGGGACGGTTCGGCCGGACGGGCTCGTCGGCGCGCTTCGGCCGGGCGGTTCCGACCGGCGTCGCCACGACCGATGCGTTCCCGGCCGGGGCCGGCGCCGCGACCGGGCTCTCGAGCGCTCCGCGCCGGCCGCAGCCCTGAAGGGTCATGACCGCGAGGGCTGCCGCGAAGGCGATGGACACGGGGGGCAGGCGAGGGGACATCGATGGCTCCGGACGCGGCGGCACCATAACGGCAACCCGCGCCTGACGCGAGGGGCGGAACGGCGCGCGATCGCGACGCCCGAGCGTCGCAGGAGCCCGGGCCGGCCTTGAGTCCGCACCGCCTCGCCGCCACATGGGTCGCATGACCGAGCCGTCCCGCCGCCGCCTTCCCCGCCCTGCCGTCCTGGGCTGCCTCTTGGCCCTCGCGCTCGGAGCCGCCGGCGCGGCCTGGTACGGCTCGACGCAGGCGGGCTCCCGTGCCCCGGCCGAGTGCCGTGCCGCCGAGGCCGCCTCCGGCCGGGTGGCGCCGCTCGCCAGGGGCGAGGTCGCGGCCGTCTCGGCTTCCGCCGCTCCGAAGCCCGTTCCGGCCCTCGCCTTCACGGGCCCCGAGGGGCAGCCGATGCAGCTCGCGGATCTCAAGGGCCGCACCGTGCTCGTGAATCTCTGGGCGACCTGGTGCGTGCCCTGCCGCCAGGAGATGCCGGCCCTCGACAAGCTGCAGGCCGAGCTCGGCGGGCCCGACTTCGAGGTGGTGGCCATCAACGTCGACACCCGCAACCCCGACAAGCCGAAGGCCTGGCTGCAGGAGAACGGCATCCGGCGGCTCGCCTACTATGCCGACCCGGGCGGCAAGCTGCTGCAGGTGCTCCAGCGCAGCGGCCACGTGGTGGGTCTGCCCACGACCCTGCTCGTGGACCCCGCCGGCTGCGAGATCGCGGTGCTCAAAGGTCCGGCCGAATGGGCGAGCCCCGATGCGCTGGCGCTCGTGCGGGCGGCGCTCGGCCGACCCTCGTAACGGTCAGGGCCTCGCGAAGCTGCCGTCCGCATCCGGGACGCCCACGGTGCCGGCGAAGGGCGGCTTCGACAGGCGCCAGGGGCGGTCCATGGCCCGGCGCGCCTCGCCGCGCTTCAGCGGCCGCAGGGTCCCGTCCGCGAGCACTTCGTCGATGACGAGAAAACCCAGCCCCTGGAGCATCACGGCCGCGGTCTTCACCGCGAGGTCGTCGGCCCGCAGCGTCAGGGAGCCGGCCGCATAGACCGCCTCCAGGATGCTCTTCGGATGCCGGCTCGGCCCGGCCGGTTGACGGCTGCGGAAAGGGACGACGTTCGACGCCGGCTCGATCATGGCTCACCACCCCACGGGAGACGCGCCGCGTCGTGGTTCTTTTCGCGGCGCCGGCGAGTGTGGGGAAAAGCCGCGATCGAGGAAATGCGACAAAAGAAAGGGGCGCCGGAGCGCCCCTGATCTTCGTCCATCGCGGGTCGAGGCGCTCAGGCGCTCTGCTTCACCGCGATGCCCTTCTCGGCGAAGAGCTGCTGCAATTCGCCCGCCTGAAACATTTCCCGCGTGATGTCGCAGCCGCCGACGAACTCGCCCTTCACGTAGAGCTGCGGGATCGTCGGCCAGTTGGAATAGTCCTTGATGCCCTGGCGGATGTCCCCGTCCTCGAGCACGTTCACGCCCTTGTAGGGCACGCCGAGGTAGTTGAGGATCTGCACGACCTGGCCCGAGAACCCGCACATGGGGAACTGCGGCGTGCCCTTCATGAAGAGCACCACGTCGTTGGACTTCACTTCCGAGTCGATCTTGGTATGGGCGTCGGTCATGCTTTCGGATCCTTCTCGGCCTTCGGCCGCCACGAGGTCAGGAGAATATATAGCCGCTCGACGGCCTGATCGTAAGTGAAGCCCTCGGCGAGGAGCTCGTCCAGGGCGAAGGGGCATGTCGGCGGGATCGCGGGCGGCACGCCGAGCGGGCGCTTCGGAATTTCGGTCACGGCCTGCTCGAAGGCCTGCCGCCACAGCCGGTCGAGGTCGAGACCCTCACGAATGCCGGGGCTCATGTCGCTCAAGGCGTCGCTCTGTCCGGAGAAAGCCCGCTGGATGCGCAGGTGGCGCAGCGGCGAATCCGGATCGCAATAACCCGCGATGGCCTGGACGAGCATCAGGCGGAGTCCGCTCTCGACACGGGCGAGCGCCGACCTGCCGACGCCCTCGACGAGGGCGGCGAGGCGCTCCCAATCGGCAGCCGGCGCGGCACCCGAGCCTGCGATCATGCGGAGGGCGGCCGCCTGCTCCTTGGACCACAACAGGATATCTTCGTCGTAGAGCGATCTCACGGCCGATCCGCCCCCTCCAGACAGCGTTTCACCCGTGCAACCGGGGCGAACGCGTCGCCCAGCAGGTCGTCGAACGAAAACGGACAGGCCCAGGGGGTCTCCGGCAAGGCCCGATCGAAGGCTTCAAGGACGTTGGCGGCCTGCCGGCACGATCCGCGCCAGATCCGATCAAGATCGATCCGGGAGCGCATCGAAGGCTTCAGAATATCGCGCAACTGCTTCGAAAAGGCGTCGGCTTCCTGGCGCCAATGCTCGGCGGAAAGGGAGTCCGGATCCGCCGCGATCTTGAGCGCATGCACGAAGATGTTTGCGAGCAGGCTCTCCGCCGCCCGCCGCCGCTCCGAACCCAAGTCCTCGATCTCCTCGATGACGTTGTCCCAGTCGAGGGCATTCGCCCATGGCCCCGGGGTGGCGGCGAGGCGGCGCAGAGCCTCCACCTGGACCTCGGCCCAGGCCTCGATGTCGGTCTCGAAGAGAGTTCCCCCATCCATCATGCGGGTCTCCCGTCCGGATGCCTAATCCTGCGGCGCGCTCGTGGTCAGCGCAAGGGCGTGGAGCACGCCGCCCATGCGGCCCTGGAGCGCGGAATAGACCATCTGGTGCTGCTGGACCCGCGACTTGCCCTTGAAGGCCGCCGAGGTCACGGTCGCGGCGTAGTGGTCGCCGTCGCCGGCGAGGTCCTTGATCTCGACCTGGGCGTCGGGCAGGGCGGCCCTGATCATGCTCTCGATCTCGCGGGCATCCATCGGCATCGGTCGATCACCTTCGTGGTTCAGGCGGCCTTGCCGGCCATGTAGGCCGGCAGCCAGCCCTCGTGGGCGGCCTTCAGCTCCGCCACCGATATGGACTCGCCGCCCGGCAGAATCAACGAATCCCCGCCCGTCACCCCGAGCACCGCGGCCGGGATCCCGAGCGCCTGCGCCTCGTAGAGGATGTCGGGGGCATGGTCGGGATCGACGGCGAGCAGGTAGCGGCCCTGGTCCTCGCCGAACAGGAAGGCATGGAGGGGCACGTCCTCCGGCGCTCCGATCTCGGCTCCGATCCCGCCCGCCATCGCCATCTCGGCCACCGCGACGGCGATGCCGCCGTCCGAGCAGTCGTGCACCGTATCGACCTGGCGGGAGCGGATGAGCTGACGCACGAAATCGCCGTTGCGGCGCTCGACGCTCAAGTCCACCGGCGGCGGCGCGCCCTCCTCCCGGCCCAGGATCTCCCTCAAGTACAGCGACTGGCCGAGCCAGCCCTCCGTCGCTCCGACGAGGAGGATCGCGTCGCCCTCGCGCTTGAAGCGGACCGAGGCGTGCACGGTCACGTCGTCGAGGATCCCGACCCCGCCGATGGTCGGGGTGGGCAGGATGCCCTGGCCGTTGGTCTCGTTGTAGAGCGAGACGTTGCCGGACACGACCGGGAAGTCGAGCGCCCGGCAGGCCTCGCCGATGCCGCGGATGCAGCCCACGAACGTGCCCATCACCTCGGGCCGCTCCGGGTTGCCGAAATTGAGGTTGTCGGTGATCGCGAGCGGCAGGCCCCCCACCGCCGTGATGTTGCGCCAGGCCTCCGCGACCGCCTGCTTGCCGCCCTCCACGGGGTCGGCCTCGCAGTAGCGCGGCGTCACGTCGGTGGTGAGCGCGAGGCCCTTCGGCCCGTCGAGCACGCGCACGATGGCGGCGTCGCCGCCGGGCGCCTGCACGGTGTTGCCGAGGATCAGGTGGTCGTACTGCTCCCAGACCCAGCGCTTCGAGCAGCCGTCGGGCGAACCCACGAGCCGCTTGAGGGCTTCCGCGTTGGCGACCGGGGCCGTGACGCTCTCCGGCGCGACCTTCGGCTGGTAGGTGTTGGCGAGGTGAGGGCGGTCGTAGACCGGCGCCTCGTCGCCGAGCTCCTTGATGGGCAGGTCGGCCATGACCTCGCCGTTGTGCTTCACGACGAAGCGGAGCGTGTCGGTGGTCTGACCGATGATCGCGAAATCGAGGCCCCACTTGCGGAAGATGGCTTCCGCTTCCGCCTCCATGCCGGGCTTGAGCACCATGAGCATGCGCTCCTGGCTCTCCGAGAGCATCATCTCGTAGGCCGTCATGCCCTCCTCGCGGCAGGGCACCTTTTCCAGCCACAGCTCGACCCCGAGGTCGCCCTTGGCGCCCATCTCGACCGCCGAGCAGGTCAGCCCCGCCGCGCCCATGTCCTGGATCGCGATCACGGCGCCCGACTGCATCAGCTCGAGGCAGGCCTCCAGCAGGAGCTTCTCGGCGAAGGGGTCGCCGACCTGCACGGTCGGGCGCTTCTCCTCCGAGGCGTCGTCGAACTCGGCCGACGCCATGGTGGCGCCGTGGATGCCGTCGCGGCCGGTCTTGGAGCCGAGATAGACGATCGGGTTCCCGACCCCCGTGGCGGCCGCGTAGAAGATCTCGTCGGTCTTCGCCAGGCCCACCGCCATGGCGTTGACCAGGATGTTGCCGTTGTAGCGCGGGTGGAAGGCCATGCCGCCGCCCACCGTCGGGACCCCGAAGGAATTGCCGTAGCCCCCGATGCCGGCGACGACGCCCGACACGAGGTGCCGGGTCTTGGGGTGGTCGGGCTCGCCGAAGCGCAGGACGTTGAGCGCCGCGATCGGCCGCGCCCCCATGGTGAACACGTCGCGCAGGATGCCGCCGACCCCGGTGGTCGCGCCCTGGTAGGGCTCGATGAACGAGGGATGGTTGTGGCTCTCCATCTTGAACACGCAGGCGAGCCCGTCGCCGATGTCGATGACGCCGGCGTTCTCGCCCGGCCCCTGGATCACCCAGGGAGCTTTGGTGGGCAGCGTGCGCAGGTGGATGCGCGAGGACTTGTACGAGCAGTGCTCGTTCCACATCGCCGAGACGATCCCGAGTTCGGTGATCGTCGGCGTGCGCCCGATCAGGTCGACGAAGCGCTGGTACTCGTCGGGCTTGAGGCCGTGCTCCTTGACGAGGTCCGGGGTGATCTCGACGTGGTTCCTCATGATCGTCCCTCTCCCCTGGAGGGAGAGGGACAGCGTTGCGCAGCAACGCAGGGAGAGGGGGCCGCGAGTGCCACGGCCTCCCTGATCCTGTCCTCCGCCCAGCCAGGCGAACCAACAACATCCTCGTTCGACAGGCGCAGGATGCGAATGTCGTTCTTTGCGAACCAGCGATCGCGATCCGCATCCTTCAAGACGCGCAGGGGATCGTCGTGCGTCCGCCCGTCCACCTCGACGATCAGCTTCGCTTCCGCGCACCAGAAATCGGCGACATAGGGCCCGAACGGGACTTGGCGCTTGAACTTCAGCCCCAGGCGTCCGGCTCGGACGATGTCCCAGACGATCTCTTCGCCGTGCGTCGACGCCCGGCGCTGCCCCTTGGCGAAATCGCGATGTTCCGGAGACGCTCGATGCTGTGGCATGACCTCCCCCTCTCCCTGCCTGCCTCCGGCAGGCTGTCCCTCTCCCTCCGGGGGAGAGGGACCTAGGCCGCCACCAGGCTCTCGAACAGCCCGCGCCCGTCCGTCCCGCCGACGAGGTCGTCGATCAGGTTCTCCGGGTGCGGCATCATCCCGAGCACGTTGAGCTTCTCCGAATAGATCCCGGCGATGGAGTTCATGGAGCCGTTGCGGTTGGCGTCCGCCGTGACATGGCCCTGAGCGTCGCAGTAGCGGAACGCCACCCGGCCCTCGCCCTCGATGCGGGCAAGCGTGTCGGCGTCGGCGGTGTAGTTGCCCTCGCCGTGCGCCACGCACACGTCGACGACCTGGCCGGGCCGATAGGCCTTCGTGAAGGCGGTGTCGGCGCGCTCCACCTTCAGGGTCTGTCGGTGGCAGATGAATTTCAGGTTGGCGTTGCGCATCAGGATGCCGGGCAGGAGCCCCGATTCGCACAGGATCTGGAAGCCGTTGCAGATGCCGAGCACGAGGCCGCCGCGGCCCGCATGCGCCCGCACCGCGTCCATCACGGCGGCGCGGCCCGCGATGGCCCCGCAGCGCAGATAGTCGCCGTAGGAGAAGCCGCCCGGCAGGACGACAAGGTCGGTGCCCGCCGGCAGCGCGGTCTCGGCGTGCCAGACCTTCTCGACCTTCGCGCCGGCGACGCTCAGCGCCTTGACGACGTCGCCCTCGCGGTTCGAGCCGGGGAAGACGATGACGGCGGCTTTCATGCGTTGTCTCTCCAAGTGCCGGCGGGTCCGAGCCCGGCCATCCGGAGCCCGACGCGCCTCACGGCGCGATCTCGACCCGGTAGTTCTCGACGACCGTGTTGGCGAGGAGCCGCTCGCAGGCCGCCTTCAGGGTGGCCTCGGCCTGGGCCCGGTCGGCGGTGTCGAGCTCGACGTCGAACACCTTGCCCTGGCGCACGCTCGCGACGCCCTCGACCCCGAGGGATCGCAGCGCCCCTTCGATCGCCTTGCCCTGCGGATCGAGAACGCCGGTCTTCAGGGTCACGGTCACGCGGGCTTTCATCGGGGCCTCATCGAGATGGGGGCGGAGCGCCGCCAACGCCATAAGGCGAACCCCGGCGGAGCACAACACTCCCTCTCCCCGTGAGGCGGGGAGAGGGAGAAGGACGCAGGGACAGGGGTGACCTGCGGGTCGCGGGAGCGACGCGCTCGCCTCTCCAAGCTTGACAATGTTCCTGCTTTGTTCTATGTAGATCCCGTCCTGCTCACGAGGGGCGCGCTCGCGAGGCGTCGTGGCGGCGAGCAGGAGGTCTGGGTTCGGGCGCAGCAGGACAACGCCCCCGCTGC
>DATAGO010000080.1:0-8226 GCA_036263675.1 Microvirga sp.
CGCGATGAGGCCCGCCGCCACGACGCCCGCGTCGGTGACCACGAGCGGCCGGGCGATGCCGAGGCCCGCGAGGTCGGCGGCGATGTCCTTCACGGCGCCGCTCTCGAAGCGGATCGTCGTCAGGTACGTGATCAGGCCCATGGCGGTCTCGCTCCCTTGGCGCCGGCCGGTGCGGCGGGCGGCGGTCATGCGTGCTGTCTCGTGCGCCCCCGCGACGGATCACGGAACGGGGCCGGCCCACAAGCCCGAAGCGCCCCGCTCCCGCAACCGCCGCCCGTTCGCACCTCCCGTGTGCGCCGTGCATGCACCGGCCGGTTGCCGGTCGCCCGCGATCTGTCAGGATGCGCCGCCCCGGGCCCGCCCGCGAGCCCTGCGAGGAGAACCGCATATCATGCCGGACACTGCCCCATCGTGGCTCGCCACCTTCGCGCCCGACCTGTTCCGCGACCGGTCGGTGCTGGTGACCGGCGGCACGAGCGGCATCGGCCTTGCCTGCGCCTGCGCCTTCCGGACGCTCGGCGCCGCGGTCACGGCCGTCGGGGCCACGCAAGAGGAGGCCGACCGCGCCGGCTCGGATCCCGCCAACGGCGGCATCGCCTTCGCGGAGCTCGACGTGCGCGACGCCGCCGCCGTGCAGGCGCTCGTCGGCGCGCTGCCGCGCCTCGATGTCGTGGTGAACGCGGCCGGCGTGATCCGGCGCGACGCGGAGCACGACCCGGCCGTGTTCGCCGACGTGATCGCGATCAACCTCACGGGCACCATGCAGGTCTGCGCCGCGGCGCGGCCGAAGCTCGCGGAGAGCGGCGGCGCGGTCGTGAACCTCGCCTCGGTGCTGACCTTCTTCGGCGGCCCCCGCGTCCCCGCCTACAGCGCCTCGAAGGGCGGCATCGGCCAGTTGACCAAGAGCCTCGCGGCCGCCTGGGCCGCGGACGGAATCCGCGTCAACGCGGTGGCGCCGGGCTGGATCGCGACGCCGCTGACCCGGGCCCTCCAGGAGGATCCCGAGCGCAGCCGCCCGATCCTGGCGCGCACGCCTATGGGCCGCTGGGGCACGCCCGAGGAGGTCGCCGAGGGCGCGGTGTTCCTGGCCTCGCCCGCCGCGCGCTTCGTCACGGGAGCGATCCTGGCGATCGACGGGGGTTATCTCACGCTGTGAGTCCGGCAGGAGAAGCCCGAGCGGGCAACGGGTGGGGTGTCGCGCGCAGGCGCATCCCTCCCTGCCAAGGGAGGTGGCCCGAAGGGCCGGGTGGGATGGAAGCTCCGCGCTGCTGAGTCTGGCACACCTCCCTCCCCCCGCTTGCGGCGGGGAGGGGTCAAGGGTGGGGGGCGGTGCCGCTGCCCGGGTGCTGGGCGAAGGGTAGATCCGGAGAGGCTCAGTCCGTCCCGAACACCCCCCACCCCTACCCCTCCCCGCCGCAAGCGGGGGGAGGGAGGTGGGCCTCCTGCTCGGCTGGTGCTTCCACCCCGTTCAGGCGTGCTCGCTTCTCCCCCACCGGATCGACGGCCCTCCGACGCGCCTCCCGCTCCGGGCCGCGCTATAATCCGCCGAACGACGCCCGCATCCGAGGACACCCGCCCATGAACAAGCCCGAGACGCCCGCCGCCGGCACGCCCGTGAACGAGAAGTGGCTTCCGTACCGCCATCCGCAGCCGAAGGAATCGCCGCCCGAGCTCGTGATCCCGAACGCGATCCCGACCGACGAGCGCATCTGGGTGCCGCTCGAGGAGAACGTGTGGTTCCGCCCGCTCCTGCTCTGCGCCTCGCGCGGCTACTGGATGAACCTCCTGCGGGTGCGCAAATCCGGCGTGCTCTCGCGCCACCGCCACCCGCAGCCCGTGCACGGCTTCGTGCTCAAGGGCGAGTGGCGCTACCTCGAACACGACTGGGTCGCCACGGAAGGCGGCTACGTCTACGAGGCGCCGGGGGAGACCCACACCCTCGTGGTCGATCCCCACGTCGAGGAGATGATCACCCTGTTCCAGGTCAACGGCGCGATGATCTACGTCGATCCCGAGGGCAGGAACGTGGGCTACGACGACGTGTTCACCCGCATCGACAAGTGCCGGGCACATTACGCCACCACGGAACTCGGCGCGGGTTACGTGGATCAGTTCATCCGATAGGCCGCGCGAGGGTTGGGCAAGGGTTCGGCAAGGCCCGCGCCGGGAGATCGGACTGCATGCGGGGGGAGGCTCCGCATGGAGGATCGGACTGCATGCGGGGGCGAGGTTCCGCATGGAGGACCAGCCGCGAGTCCCCGGCGCTCGAGCCGGGGGTCGCGCGCCGGGTCCGAGAACCCCCGCCGGGCGAGAACAGCATCTCCAGATTACAAGTATCGCAATCGTAACTCAAGGTTGTGTGGAGAAGTGCGGAAGCCATTGCCCGGTTGAGTTGCTTCTCCTAGGATGGATTCGCCTTCAGGTCAGTGCCCGAACAACCAGGCAAGTCCCGACGAATGCTGCCAGGACCGCCCTGCGGCGCGGTCTCCAGCGCGATCGGCGGCGCGATTGGGTGACGGCAATGCGCCTCGAGGCCCGTCCTTCACGCGCCGCGGCCGCGCCTGCGGCCGGAGCGAGTGCCTCAATGCCGCCCGTCCGTCCGGCATCGCCTGATAGACGCCGGGAGCCGACGCTGCGTCGCTCCCGTTCGCCCCGTTCGGGTCCGCAGCCGCGCCTCTCCCCGCCGGGCCGTCCCGGTCCGGGGCGGATGCTGCATCGCTCCCCGCCGGGCAGGGCCGGCGCGGGGCCGATGCTGCATCGCTCGCCCCGGCGGCTCCGCCCCGCGCCGTGACGGGCAGCCCCGACCAGGACGGCGGCGCCGGCGACGACACGCTCGCCGGCGACGCGCGCGACAACCGCCTCAGCGGCGGGGCGGGCGACGACGTGCTCACCGGCGGCCGGGGCGGGGACGTCCTGTCGGGCGCCGGCCGCGACCATGTCGTCAACGGCGGCTTCGAGACCCAGGACGGCACCAACGACGCGGCGGCGTGGATCGCCGAAGCGCCGCTCGTCGCCGACGCCCACGCGCTCGCCCGCGTCGCCGACAGCCTGTTCGGCTGGACCACGCCCGGCGAACCGGCCTTCGAGCTCAACCGCGCCGCCGCACCCGGCTCGCTGCCCCTCGGCGAGGGCGACGCGGCGCTCGACCTCGCGGCGGCCTTCGTCGACGGCGAGAGCCGGCAGATCGCCCAGGACGTCGCCGGGCTCGAGGCCGGCCGGAGCTACCGCCTCACCTTCGAGGCCGCGCGGCACCCGGGCGCGCAGTACGGCGAGCTCACGGTGGTCTGGAACGGGCAGGTCCTGCTCACGGTCTCGGACCTCTCGACCGCTGCCACGACCGTCTTCTCCTTCGACGTCGTCGCGGCGCAGGCCGGGACCGGCGGCGCCGGCCGGCTCGAATTCCACGAGACCGGGTTCGACGGCGATGCCGCGACGCTGATCGACGGCGTGCGGCTCTACGCGCTCGCGGGCGGATCCGACACGGCGGATTACGGGGCCGAAACCGGAGGCGGGGGCGTCGTCGTCAACCTATCGGCCGTCGACCGGCTCGTCGACGGGGTCGCGATCCACGCCGGGCGGGCGATCGACAGCTTCGGGGACGTCGACGTCCTGATCGAGATCGACAACGCGAGGGGCACGGCGGCGGACGACACCCTGTTCGGCACCGACCACGGCTCGCGCCTCGAAGGCGGCGGCGGCGACGACAGCCTCGCGGGCGGAGCCGATGCCGACACGCTCGTCGGAGCCGAGGGCGACGACCTCCTCGAGGGCGGAGCCGGGGCGGACACCCTCGACGGCGGCGCGGACGCCGACACCCTCATCGGAGCAGACGGCGACGACGCCCTCGAGGGCGGCGCGGACGCCGATACGCTCGCGGGCGGCACGGGAGAGGATATCCTCGACGGCGGGGCGGAGGCCGACACGCTCACGGGCGGGGCCGGGAGCGATACGCTGATCGGCGGCGACGGCAGCGACACCGCCGTGTTCGCCGGCAGCCGCGCCGGCTACGCGATCACGCTCGGACCCGGCGGCGCGCTGCTGATCCGGGACACGATCGGCGGCGGCACCGACACCGTCACGGGGGTCGAGCACTTCCGCTTCGCCGACGGGCTGTTCGGTCTCGACAGCTTCCTCAACGCCGCGCCGGTTCTCGCCGGTGCGGGGGCGGATCACGCCGCGACCGAGCAGGTTCCGGCGCGCCTGTTCCCGGACGGGCTCGCGGTCGCGGACGCGGAGCTCGACGCGCTCCGCGGCGGAGCGGGCGATTATGCGGGCGCCACCTTCTCGATCGCGCGGGCGGGCGGCGCCGATGCGGGGGACCTGTTCGGCTTCGACCTCGCGGGGGCGCCGTTCACGCTCGCCGGCACCGCGCTGCAGGCGAACGGCCGCACCGTCGCGACCGTCGCGTCGGCGGGCGGGGCGCTGACCGTCGCCTTCGCGGCGGACCCGCTCCAGCCCGCGACCCGGGCCCTCGTCCAGGCGGTGCTCGGACGGATCACCTACGCCTTCGCGGGCGACGCGCCGCCCGCGGGTCTCGCGCTGGCCTATCGCCTCAGCGACGGCAATGCGGGGGCGCAAGGGCTCGGGCCGGCGCTCGCGGCCGAGGGCACGCTGGCGGTCGCGATCGCGCCCGTGAACGACGCGCCCGTGGCCTCGCCGGGTTTCGCCGGAAGCCTCGCCGCGGAGGACCGGGGCTTCGCCCTCGACCTCGCCACCGGCTTCCGGGACGCGGATCCCGGCACGATCCTGAGCCTCTCGGCCACGCTGGCGGACGGGCGGCCGCTTCCCGCCTGGCTGACGCTCGCCGGGACGGTGCTCTCAGGCACGCCCCGGGATGCCGACGTCGGCACGCTCGCCCTGCGGGTCACGGCCTCGGACGGCGCGGCCTCGGCCTCGGCCCTCTTCACGCTCACGGTCTCGGACGATGCGCTCGCGACCGCGGCGCCGTCCGCCTCGCTCGCGGCGTGGCCCGCCGTCGAGGAACTGGTCTATACCGGGCTCGGCCCCTTCACGGGCACCGGCAACGGGCTCGGCAACGAGATCCGCGGCGGGCCGGGCCGGGACCGGCTGTTCGGGCTGTCCGGCGACGACCTCCTCCACGGCGGCGACGGTGCCGACCGCCTCGTCGGCGGCCCCGGCCGGGACGTCCTGGTGGGCGGCCGCGGCGCCGACGTGTTCGCCTTCGACACGATCGCGGAATCCGGCCTCGGGCCCTTGGGCGACGTCGTGACCTTCGTGCGGGCGGAGCGCGACCGGATCGACCTCGCGGGCATCGACGCCGACACCGACGGCACCAGGGGCAACCAGGCCTTCGCCTGGGTGGACCCGGCCCGCCTCAAGGCCGGCTTCACCAAGGCCGACGGGCAATTGCGCTTCGCGGGCGGCGTGCTCATGGGCGACACCGACGGCGACGGCCGCGCGGACTTCCACATCCGCATCGTCGGCGCGCTCGCGGCCGGGGACGTGATTCTCTAGCGGCGGCGCCTCGCCGTCAGGACAGGAACCTGATCCTGTAGCGCCGCCGCCTCGCCGTCAGGACGGGGACCTGATCCCCTGGCGCCGCCTCGCCGTCACGACACGATCGTGCACGCGAAGGCGAGCGCGTTGCCGAAGCGCGGCCAGCCCTTGGAGAGGATGCGCCACTCGCCCGATTCCACGTCGTAGCGGCCGACCCGGTACGAGGTCCCGTCCTCCACGAGCGAGAGCACCATCATGCCCCGGCGGCCGGAGATGTAGGTGGTGTCGAAATCGTCGCGGGTGAACAGGATCTTGGCGGCCGCCGTCGAGGCCGTGATCTCGCGCGCCGGCGAGAGCATGTCGCCGGCCGCGACGATCGACAGGGCCGGGGGCAGCCCGCCGGGCGCCGGGTCGCGCACGGGCGCGTCCGGCTCGGCGCCCTGGGGCCGCGCGTCCGCGGCCGGGGAAGCGCCGGAGACGGGCGAGCCGACCGGGAGGCCTCCCTGGAAGGCCCCCGGCAGGCCGGTCCGGGCGTCGGGCCCGGCGGCCCGAGGGGCGGACAGCGGCGCCGGGCCCGCAGGCGGGCGACGGGAGGGGCCCTCACCATAGGTCTGGTGGTCACGGTCCAACTCGTCCTCCCTCGATTCCGCATCCAGGCCCTATGGATGCCTGCCGGGGCCCGGCTCGACAATTCGGCTAGGCGACGGAAGAAGAGCTAGGCCAAGAGGTCGAGTCCGAATGACGCGCGGCCTCGCCCGTTTTGCCCGCGCCCGGAGAGCGGTCAGGCGCCGGCCCGTGTCCCTCCGCCCCCGGGATCCGGCCCCGCGAAGCCGGGCCCGTGCCCCTCCGCCCCGGATGCCGGCCGAGGCGAATCGCGGCCTCTTTCCCGCAGATCCCGGATGCCGGCGGATCGCGATCAGGCCTCGCGCGGCCGGCGGCCGGCCCTGGGGCGGGCCCGCTCGGGCCGCCTCTCGCCCCGAGCCCCCTCCCCTGCCGTCTTACCTGCTGCTTCCTCCCCGAGCAGCACCGCCTCGAAGGCCGCGACCTTCCCCTGAGGGGCGTCCCGGCGCCGGATCAGCAGGGTGCGCACGTCCCGGAACGGCGGCTTCAGGGGGTGCACGCTGAGCCGCGCCCGCTCGGTATAGGTGTCGAGCACGGAGCGGGGCAGAAAGGCGGCGCCCATCCCGGCGACCGCGCAGCCCAGCATGGCGTGGTAGGAGGAGAGCTCGACCACCCGCTCGACCGGCACCCCGGCGCGGTCGAACCAGTCCTCCATGCGCTTGCGGTGCGGGCAGCCGGGATGGAAGGCCAGCATGGTCCGCGGCGCCACGTCCCGGGGCGAGGCGATGCGGGGATGGCCGGCGCGCGCCACCACCACGATTTCCTCGGCGAAGACCGGGCGGACGGCGAGGCGCGGGTCGGCGACGGGCTCGGCCACCAGGGCGGCGTCGAGGGTGCCGGCGAGCACCGCTGCGGTGAGCGCCCGGGGATCGCCGGTGCTGAGCTCGACCGTGACCGCGGGACAGGCGGCGTGGAAGCGGCTCAGGGGCTCGGGCAGGCGCGAGGCCGCGGTGCTCTCCATGGCGCCGAGCCGCAGCACCCCGCGGGCCTGCGTCTCCTGGAGGGCGTCGCGGGCCTCCCCGGCCAGCGCCAGCAGGCGCTCGGCGTAGGGGACGAGCCGCCGGCCCGCGGGGGTGAGCTGGAGCCCGCGGCCCGCGCGGGCGAACAGCACCGCCCCGAGATCCTCCTCGAGGCGGCGGATCCGCGCCGTGACGTTGGACTGCACCCGGTGCAGGCGCTCGGCCGCCCGGGTGACGCCGCCCGCCTCGACGACGGTGAGGAACACGTGCAGGTCGGCGGTCTCGATCAATCTCATTTCGGGAACGATCCGTTCTGATCTCATCATTTTACGGGATCGAACCGGGGCCGTACAGCCGGGGCTCGCCGCAACCCGCGACAGGAGCGAAAAATGGACCGGCCCGACTGCTACCAGCTTTACCTCGCGGCGCGCCGCGCCCGCAGCCGGGAGACCGGGCGGGCTCTCGCGGCGCTCGGCCGGGAGGGGCTCCATCGGCTGCGGCGGGTCTTGGCGGCGCTCGGCCCGGAGGCTCCGCATCGAACGCAGCGGGTCCTGGCGGCGCTCGGCCGGGAAGCGCTCCATCGGCTGCGGCGCCACCCCGCCGCTTCGAGCCGGAGCCTGTCCCGGACCGGGTGCCCGCCGCAGGCGCCCGCGCCGGGTCTCACGCAGGACGGACGGAGTGCGGGCCTCGGCCTGCGTCGGGCTTGAACGGACCGGATCGCACCCCCATCTCGGGTCGCTCGGATGGCGGCCGCAGCGGGCTGCCGCGGGACGCGAAGTGGCGCTTGACGGATCGAATCCGACTCACTAAACAGCGCCCTCCCGACGACGCGACCGGCCGCAAGGCCGCTGGGGCGTCGAGATCTCGAAAGCTTTCGGATCAGGGCTCGCAAGGGCTCCCGAAGAATTCGTGGTCAGGCCGAGCCTAACGGCAAAGCCTTTCAAGAACCCAAACCCGTTGTGGTGCAGGGTTCCTCTGGCGACATCATTCCGATCGACCTGTCCTGAGCAGGCCTGGGGCTCCGCCCCGACCCGCAAAAGACTTGGAAAAATCTTCCGGATTGGTGTTGACATTAGGTTTGGATGAACTTATATCGGGTTCATCGCGGATGGTTTGGCGGCTCTTCTGGTTTGAGGGGCAGCGGCTACTGCGGTTTTTCCGATTTGAGGCGGCTTTGGTCCTTGATCCG
>DATAGO010000081.1:0-8942 GCA_036263675.1 Microvirga sp.
CTGGCCAGCGGGAGGCGTGGGGTCCTGCTCCCGGGCGGGCCTCCACCTTCCACCGCCGGCTCCTGCCCGGGAGCCGGGATCGCACGCCTCCCGCTCTCCCTCGCACGAGGAGATCAGGAGACGAAAGCAGCCCCGGCCCGACAAGGGCGCGGGGGCACACGTGCTGCAGCGGCCCGCCGCGACTTCCTCCCCTCCGAACGGGGAGAGGCGGTGCGCCCGGCGAGAGGGTGCGTCGACGAAAAAGGCCGGGCACCCGGCCCGGCCTCCTAAGCGCTGCGCAGAACGGTCCCCCTACTGCACCAGGCGCGGGCCGCCAGTGGTGGGGTTCTCGTTCTCGGACAGGATTCCGAGGCGGCGGGCCACCTCGGAATAGGCCTCGATGAGGCCGCCGAGGTCACGGCGGAAGCGGTCCTTGTCGAGCTTGTCCTTGGACTTCATGTCCCAGAGCCGGCAGGAATCCGGGGAAATCTCGTCGGCGACGACGATGCGCATCATCTCGCCTTCCCAGAGGCGGCCGCACTCCATCTTGAAGTCCACGAGCCGGATCCCGACGCCGAGGAAGAGGCCGGACAGGAAGTCGTTGACCCGGATGGCCAGCGCCATGATGTCGTCGATCTCCTGGGGCGTCGCCCAGCCGAAGGCCGTGACGTGCTCCTCCGAGACCATCGGGTCCCCGAGGGCGTCGTTCTTGTAGTAGAACTCGATGATCGAGCGCGGGAGCTGGGTGCCCTCCTCGATCCCGAGCCGGGTCGAGAGCGAGCCCGCGGCCACGTTGCGGACCACCACCTCGAGGGGGATGATCTCGACCTCGCGGATCAACTGCTCGCGCATGTTGAGCCGGCGGATGAAGTGGGTGGGAACGCCGATGTCGTTCAGGTTCTGGAAGATGTACTCCGAGATCCTGTTGTTGAGCACGCCCTTGCCGTCGATGATCTCGTGCTTCTTGGCATTGAAGGCGGTCGCGTCATCCTTGAAGTGCTGGATGAGCGTGCCGGGCTCGGGACCTTCGTAGAGGACCTTCGCCTTGCCCTCGTAGATGCGACGGCGGCGGTTCATAGGCGTGTACCGTGGTTTGAGGAAATCCATCGAAGGGCCGGGGCTCCTGGAAATACGAAAAGGTCCGCGGCTGGCGCGGACGAGGCGCAACCGGCGGCCCGGCTCGGGCGCAACCTACTCGAAGGCGTCTCGGAGCACAACGAGATTGGCGGGAGGGGCCGGGGCCGGTCGGATCGGCTCCATATAAGCGGGGAAGCCGGCTTTCCCAAGGCACCTCAACGGGGGAGGGGGCCCGCGCCGGCCAAGGCGGGCGACGGGGAGAGTGCCGCCGGCACCCCAGCGGGGCAGCGGAGCCGCGGCCCGGCCCTGGCGGGTCGGAGACGGGCCGCTTATATGGCGATGAAGCTCGGCGGCGACGCCGCCGGTGCGAGCGAACCATAACCTCCAGGGGAGCCCATGACCGCCTTCGACGACCGCAAGAATGCCTTCGAGAGCAAATTCGCCCATGACGAGGAGCTGCGCTTCAAGGCGATGGCCCGGCGCAACAAGCTCTTCGGCCTCTGGGCCGCGGGCCAGCTCGGCCATGCGGGCGCCGACGCCGAGGCCTACGCCAAGAGCGTCGTGATGGCCGATTTCGAGGAGGCCGGCGACGACGACGTGCTCCGCAAGGTCCGCAAGGACCTGGAGGCCGGCGGCAAGAGCGTCGGCGACGGCGATCTGCGCCGCACCATGGACGAGTTGATGGCCCGGGCCATCGAGGAGATCAAAGCCGGGCGCTAGCCCGGCTGTCTCGCCGCGCCTTCCGCTCTCCCCGCGCGCGAGCTCCCTCTCCCCGTTCACGGGGAGAGGGTTGGGGTGAGGGGCGGGTCGGAAGAGCTCAGCGTATCCGGATCATACCCTCCCCCTTGCGGGGAGGGTGGCGAACGTCAGTGAGCCGAGTGGGGGTCGGTCCAGGAGGCACCACCCAGCTTCATCCTGCACCAACCCCCACCCCCGGCCTCTCCCCGCAAGGGGGAGGGGAGATCATCGGAGAGCGCTCGCCTCACCGACCCGCCCCTCTCCCTGAACCTCTCGCCGCCTGCGGGGAGAGGGAGCACCGAGGCCCTCATGTCCGCCGTCGCCGCCCTCAGCCAGCGCCTCCGCTCCGGCGCGACCGTGGTCTCCGCCTGGTGCGCGATCCCCGATCCCATGGTGGCGGGGCTCCTCGCCAGCGAGGGGTTCGATACGGTCACGCTCGACCTGCAGCACGGCGGCTACGACGTGGCGGCCGCGATGCGGGCGATTCCGCACGTGGCCGCGGCCGGCAAGCCGGCGGCGGTGCGGATTCCGGTCCGGGATTTCGCGTCGGCCTCGCGGCTGCTCGATTGCGGCGCCGCCGCGGTGATTGCGCCGATGATCAACACGGTCGAGGACGCGCAAGCCTTCGCGGCGCACATGAAATACCCGCCCATCGGCACCCGGAGCTGGGGCCCGATGGCCGCCATGGCGATCACGGGCCAGGGGCCGGACGCCTACTTCGCCGCGGCGAACGAAACGAGCCTCGCCTTCGCGATGGTCGAGACCCGCGAGGCGCTCCGGATCGTCGACGACATTCTGGCGGTGCCCGGGATCGACGGGCTGTTCGTCGGCCCGGCCGACCTGTCGATCGCGCTCTCGGGCGGCGCCGGCATCGATCCGTTCCACCCGGAGGTCGAGGCAGCCCTCGACCACGTCGCCCGGCGAGCCCGGGCCGCCGGCAAATTCGCCGCCGTCTACGCCTTCGCGCCGGAAAGGGTCGGCGCGCTGTTTGCCCGCGGCTTCCACGTCTGCGCCGTCGGCATGGACATCTTCTACCTGCGCGCAGGCGCCCAGGACATCCTCGCCAAGGCGCGGGGCTGAGGCGGGCGCGTCAGCCCTTCGGGTAAGGCAGCCCGAAGGAATGGGCGAGGAAGAGCCCGCCCTGGCGCAGGGCCTCGCCGTCGATCCCGTGCGCGACCCCGAGCGAGAGGTGCCACTGGCACGGCACCTCGGCGGCCGTCAGCGCATCCATGGTGAGGAAGAGCGCGTCGACCGGGATCACCTCGTCCTGGTCCCCGTGCACGAGCAGGATCGGCGGCTTTGCGCGCACAGTGCCCTGCAGGCTCTCGGGGCCCTTGCCCTCCTCCAGCACCACCATGCCGGAGAAGCCCACGACCGCTCCCACGGGCTCCGCCCGCCGCAGGCCTACATGCAGGGCCATCATGGTGCCCTGGCTGAAGCCCACGAGCGCGAGCTTCGAGGCCGGCAGCCCATGCCGCCTCAGCTCCGCGCCGAGGAACGCCTCGAGGCCGGGCGCGGCCTGGTTGACCCCGCGCCAGCGCTCGTGCGGATCCCGGAAGGTGAGCGCGAACCATTGCCGCCCCATGGGCGCCTGTCCACAGGGCTCGGGCGCGTGCGGGGCCACGAAGGCGGCGTCGGGCAGCCAGCGCTGCCATTGCCGGCCGATCTCGATGAGGTCGTTCCCGTCGGCGCCGTAGCCGTGCAGGAACACCACGAGCTGCTTGGCGCGGCCGGAAAGCGGGGCAAGGCGCGGGCCGTCGATGGTCGCCATGGGGTGCTCCGTCGGGGATTGCGGTCCGGGCCCGGGGTACCGGAGCGGGCAGGCGGGAACAAGCCCGAACCCGGCGGCACGCCGTCACCCGCCGAGCGGCGCCCCCTCGCGCGCCTTGGCGATGCGGTAATAGGCCCAGAGCACCTTGGCTGCGACCCCGCGCCAGGGCCGCCACGCCTCAGCCCGGGCCGTGAGCGCCTGCACGGACGGCCGCGCGTCCAGGCCGTCGGCGATCCGCGCCGCCTCCTGGAGCGCCAGGTCGCCGGCCGGGAAGGCATCCGCATGGCCGAGGCAGAACAGGAGATAGACGTCGGCCGTCCAGGGCCCGATCCCCTTCACGGCCACCATCAGCCGGTGGGCTTCGTCGGCCGGAAGCTCGCCCAGGCGGTCGAGCGGCAGGGCGCCGATGACGACCGCCTCCGCGATCGCCCGGAGCGTGCGCACCTTGGGCCGCGACAGCCCGGGCGCGCGCAGCGCCTCGTCCGAGGCGGCGAGCACCGCCTCCGGCGACAGGGCGGGAAACGCCTGCCCGACCCGCCCCCAGATCGCGCTGGCGCTCGCAGTCGAGACCTGCTGCCCCACCACGATCCAGGCGAGCCCCTCGAAGCCAGCCGGGCGCCGCCGCAGGCCGGGGACCGCGCCCTCGCGCACGAGGCGCGCCATAACGGGATCGAGCCGCACGAGCGCCCGCACGCCCGCCTTGAGGGCGCGGTCTGAATCGAGGATGGTCGCGGTCGGAGCCTCGCCCTGGCCGGCGCCGGGGGAGCGGCGGCGCGGATTGTCCGAATCGAGGATCGTCACTCCCGGACCCCATGAGATCGCCGTGGTCTGCCTGAATCGAGGATCGTCACTCTTGGAACCTCGCAAGATCGCTTGGGCATCGCCCGGAACCGGCCCGTGACGCAACCCGTCTTCCGCTTTGCGCCCAGTCCCAACGGCCGGCTCCATCTCGGCCACGCCTATTCCGCCCTGCTCAATGCGGATTTGGCCCGGCGCTGGGGCGGACGCTTACTGCTCAGGATCGAGGACATCGACGTCACGCGCTGCCGGCCAGCATACGAGGCGGGCGTCTACGAGGACCTCGCCTGGCTCGGCCTTGCCTGGGAGCGGCCGGTGCGGCGCCAGTCCGAGCATTTCGACGCCTACCGCGCCGCCTTCGCGCCCCTTGTAGCGACGGGGCTCGCCTATCCCTGCTTCTGTTCGCGGAGCGACATCGCCCGCGCGGTTGCGGCGACGGAGGGCGCCGCCCCCTGGCCCCGCGATCCGGACGGCGCGCCTCGTTATCCCGGAACCTGCCGGACCTTGCCGCGGGCCTCCGCGGAAGCCCGCATCGCCCGCGGCGAGCCGCATGCCTGGCGGCTCGACATGGCAGCGGCGCTGCTCGAAGCGCCCGGGCCCCATTCCTATCGCGGCTTCGACCCCGAGGGGGCGACGGCACCGGTCGCCGCGGATCCGTCGCGCTGGGGCGACGCCGTGCTCGTGCGCAAGGAAATCCCGACGAGCTACCACCTCTCCGTGGTCGTGGACGACGCGCTCCAGGGCATCACCCACGTGGTCCGCGGCACCGACCTTGAGGCTGCGACCGACCTCCACGTGCTGCTCCAGGCCCTCCTCGGGCTGCCGACCCCGCTCTACCACCACCACGGCCTGGTGCGGGACCCGGAGGGCGACAAGCTGTCGAAGAGCGCAGGCTCGCAGTCCCTCGCCGACCTGCGCGGGCAGGGGATCGATGCCGGGGCGATCCGCCGGCGGCTCGGCTTCGACGCGTGAGGGACGGGCAGGCCGGCCGTGTCCGTCAGCCCCCGGCCCCGAGCACCTGCAGCCACATCGTGATCGTGACGAGCGCCAGCCCGGTCGACAGGGCGATCGAGCTCGATGCCAGTGCCACCCCCTCGCCGTAGCGCTGGGCGAAGAGATAGGCGTTGATGCCGGAGGGGCAGGCGGCGAACAGCACCGCGACCCCGGCCCAGGCGCGCGGCATCTCGAAGACCCAGACGGCCAGCACCATCACGACGAGCGGGTGGAGCACGAGCTTCAGGACGGCGACGAGGCCCGGCAGCCGCCACCCGGCCTCCATGCCGTAGCGCCGCAGCGCGATCCCCATCGAGATCAGGGAGCACGGGACCGCGGTGCCGCCGATGAAGTCCACGATCTGCCACAGGGGGCCCGGGACGTGGTCCGCCACCGGCCGCAGGACGAACCCGGCCGCCATCCCGATGATGATCGGATGCGTGACGAGCCGCCTCAGGATCGCCAGGAGCGAGGCCTTGCGGCCTTCCGCCAGCAGGGTCGCGAGCGTCATGGTGACGGGCAGGTGCACGGCGATGAGCAGGAAGAGCGGCACCGCGCCTTCGTCGCCGTACGCCTTCAGGATCATCGGGATGCCGACCAGCACCGTGTTGGCCTGCCCGGCCGAGAACCCGGCCACCACCGCGGCCGTCCCCGAGAGGCCGAAGACCCGCCGCGCCGCGACCGTGGCGAGGACCCACACCACCGCCACGCCCGCGAAATACGAGATCCAGTAGCCCCAGGGCTGCGCCGCCGGGATCTCCGCCCGCACGAGGGTGCGGAAGATCAGGCAGGGCACCGCGAGGGTGAAGACGAAGTCCGAGAGCCCCTCGCCGGTGCGGTCGGAGAGCACGCCTGTCTGGCGGGCGAGGGAGCCGATGGCGATCAGTCCGAAGACCGGCAGCACGATCGCGAGCGCGGCCAGCATGACTAGCGCTGCCCCGAAGGGCGCGCCATCGCGCGCGCAGGCCGCCGGAATCGTGCCGCCACAGCGCTCACCGGAACCTCCCGGGGCCGAGCCCTAGCGCAGCTCCGCCTGCTGCGCCAGGCGCGTCGACGGGTTGGCGCGCAGGAGCAGCGCGTCGACCTCCTCGCGCTGGCGCTTGAATTCGGCGAGCTGGCGCCCGTCGAGCTCGCGGCCGCGCGGCAGGCGGATCTTCATGGGATCCACGAAGTGGCCGTTGATCATCACCTCGTAGTGGAGGTGGGGGCCGGTCGAGAGTCCGGTATTGCCGACGTAGCCGATCACCTGGCCCTGGCGGACGCGGGCTCCGGGGCGGATGCCGCCGGCGAAGCGCGACTGGTGCGAATAGGCGGTGACGTAGCCGTTGGTGTGCTGGATCTCGACCCGGCGGCCGTAGCCGGAATCCCACTCGGCCTTGATGACCGTGCCGTTGCCGGCCGCGATGATCGGCGTGCCGATGCGGTTCGCCCAGTCGACTCCGGTATGCATCTTGGAATAGCCGAGGATCGGGTGGCGGCGGTAGCCGAAGCCGGAGCGCAGGATGCCGTCCGCGATCGGCTTGCGGACCAGGAACTTCTTGAGCGACCGGCCGCCCTCGTCGAAGTAGTCGATCGCGCCGTCCTCGCCCTGATAGCGGTAGACCCGCCGCGGCTCGCCGTTCACGGTGAGCGCGGCGTAGAGGATCTCGGGCGTGCCGCCGTCGTCGTCCTGGCCGTAGAAGAGCTCGAAGCTGTCGCCGCTCGCGACCCGGCGCTGGAAGTCGACGTCGTAGCCGAAGATGCGCACCAGCTCCTCGACGGTGCGGCGCGGCAGGTCGTTCTTGAGCGCGGTCTCGTAGAGGCTCTCGTAGAGCCGGATGCCGCCGCGGCCCTCCTCCTCGTCCTCGTCGTCGGCGGAGGGGGCGCTCCGGGACGTCGCCTCGTCCTTCGGGGGGGTGACGGCGACGAAGACGCCGCGGTCGTTGGCGGCCGCGATCCCCTCGATGCCGCGCTCGCCGAACAGGATTACGCGGACCACGCCCTTCCCCTCCCCGGGGCGCGATCCGGGCGCGAGCAGGATCCGCATGCGCTGGCCCTCGGGAAGGGTCGCGATCTTCACCGCCGTCCCGAGCGCAGCGCTGACCGAGCGGATCTGGTCCGGCGGCGAGCCGAGGCCCCGGAGCACCATCTCGAGGGTCTCGCCCCGCTTCAGGGTGACGTCGCGCTCCTCGATCAAAGGATTGGCAATCCGCAGGTCGGCCTTGGGCCGGTCCGTGACGTTCTCCGGGACGACGCGGACCTCGATCGAGTTGAAGGGGTTGTCCGGGCCGCCCGGGAAGCCGAGCGCCGCGTCGAGGCCGGGCGCGGGCTGCCCGAGGGCGCGGGGCAGCATCAACTGGGTCGGGATCGGCACGGCGGGCCGGCGCCCGGCTTCGGCCGAGAGGCGCCGCTCCTCCTCGAGCAGGGCGGCCACGTCGGCGTCGGTCAGGCCGGCCGCGTCGGTTTCGAACGTCAGGGAGGCGAGGTCGCGCTTGACCACGGAGACCTCCGCGTCGCTGACCTCGGGCGCCGGCTCCACGTAGCGCTCCCCGTTCTGCTCGGCGAAGAGCCGCACCGGGTTGTAGGGCGGAATGTCGGTCGCGTAGACGCCCGCGGTGAGGGAGAGATTGGTGGCGACGCGCACGAACTGGCGCACCCGGATCACCTCGCGGTCGTTGGTCCGGATGGTGGTGGGCGCCTTGAAGCTGTGCCGCGCGGAGGCGACCATCTCCTGACGGACGAGCTTGTCGGCCTTGCGCGGCGCCGCGCCACCGGCGGCGCCGGCGCGCGCGCGGGCCGGCACGGTGTCGGCGCGTTCGGGTGCTGTCGCGAAAGTGAGGGCGCCCTGGAGCGCGATGTAGATGGAGGCGCCGATCAGGGCGCCGCCGGTGATCCCGGTGAGGACGCTCGCCCCGAGCCAGCGGAGATTCACGTCGCGGCGATCGACGTCCTCGGCCGTGCCGCCGCTGCCGTTGAGGGGCGGCTCGTGGCCGACTTCGATGCTGCTCCCGCGGGCGAGGGGAGGGGTCGGGGCCTCGATCTCTTGCTCGAGCTTTCGTCGTGTCATCGGCTTTGCGGAGCGTGCCTGTTCGTCGTCGGGTGGCGTGATGCGGTCGGGCACCGTGGTTCGGTGCGTAGCCGGCCCAGACCATGCCCGAGAGGCAGAGCCGAGGCAAATCGCGGGCCCGGCCACAGGGCAGCCGGGCGGGATCCTTCGGAAGGCACCGTGTCGGCATCGAGGCGGCATCCATTTCTGTTCGGGGTCGGGTAGGGAGCCGGCGAAAAATCCGCGGGGCGCGGTTGACAGGGGGGATCGGCCGGACCTATAAGCCGCCCATCGACGCCGCCGCTGACGCGGGCCGGCGCCGCCCCCTCGGACATGCCGGGCCTCTTTGCCCGACTTCGGTCGGTAAGAGCTTGGCCGTTCGGGAGGCCCATCTCCGGATGGGCGTCGGGACTGGGCCGGAAATCTTCCGGATTGGTGTTGACATTAGGTTTGGATGAACTTATATCGGGTTCATCGCGGATGGTTTGGCGGCTCTTCTGGTTTGAGGGGCAGCGGCTACTGCGGTTTTTCCGATTTGAGGCGGCTTTGGTCCTTGATCCG
>DATAGO010000082.1:0-45281 GCA_036263675.1 Microvirga sp.
GATCATCACGGGAGGCGGCAAGTGGGTACTGGTCGAGGTGGAGGCGGACCCGGTCTACCAGACCGTGCTCCTCCAGGTGGAGCGGATCTTCTGGCGCTGCGTGCAGCAGGGCGAGGTGCCCCGCCCCTTCGGAGCCGAGCCGCCCAGAGCCAAGGTGGCGGCTGTTCGGGTGGTGGACATGAGCTCGTCCAATGCCTGGGCGGAGTGGGCCTCCCTCTACGTCAGCACCAGGGCGGCTCATGCGGAGCACGAGAGTGCGAGGGCGGAGCTGAAGGGTCTGGTGCCGGAGGATGCCCGGGAGGCATTCGGGCATGGGGTGAGGGCGAGGCGCTCCAAGGTGGGGGCGGTCTCCTTCGAGCTGATGAGCAATGGAGGCTCCCATGCTCATGTGCAGTGAGAGCATCGCTCATCTGGCGGGGGCGCTGGCCAAGGCGCAGGTGGAGCTCACCAACCCGGTGAAGTCCTGCACGGCCGTGCTCGAGAGGGGCAGGGACAACCGGGGCAGCGGCGAGAGAGCGGGATCGGAAGGGGCAGGTCAGAGCTACCGCTATGCGCCTCTCTCGGCAGGGCTCGACATCGTCAGGCGGAGCTTGGGGCAGCAGGCGATTGCGGTGATCCAGGCCACAGAAGTGGACCGGGAGAGCGGCACGGTGCTGCTCACCACCACGCTGGCGCATGGCTCGGGCGAGTGGATCGCGGCCAAGTGGCCGGTGTGCCGGGTGTCTGACATGGCGCAGCCGAAGCTTATGGGAGCGGCACTGACGTATGCGAGGCGTTACAGCCTCTTCAGCCTGGTGGGGCTTGCGGGCGAGGACGACCTCGATGCGGTGGAGCTCTCGCCCGGGCAGAGGGAAGCTGACGAGAGGCAGGTGGTGGACCTTGCCGCTGTGGCGGGCGGGCATCCCCTGCCCCCCTCCCGGCGAGATCCTCGGGCTGGAACGCTGCGCCGCTCACCGGCACGAGGGCGGATCGGGAGCATGGGGCCCACGCGGGGTGAGGAGGCCTGCCTCTCTGATCCTGAGGGATCTCTGGAGCAGGCCAGAGATGAGGCGGGGCTGCTTAGATGGGCCGTGGCTGCCCTGCCCTACCGGAACACGCTCACGGATCAAGCCAGAGCCGAGCTCGATACAGCCTTCCTGGCGCGGGCGCAGGCGATCAGGGCCGATCCTGACCTGCTGGCGGCATTCACGACGTTTGGGGACTCGGAGCGGGAGGGGCCAGCAGGCGCTCCCAGCATCAGCACAGGGAGGGAGCCATGACGCGCAAGTCACCGCCTGATGCTTGTGAGCGGCGCCACCTTCCGTCTCGGCTGAAGGCCGAGATCATGCTGCGGCAGGAGGGGTGCTGTGCCGATTGCGGCACGCGGCTGATCCTGGGCTTCTTCGTCTTCGACCACCGCCCTCCCCTCGCCTTGAGGGCGGCAGGCGATGATGCCAATGATCCCGATCGTCTGGCGGCGATCTGCTGGACCTGCAACGAGCTGAAGACGCCGCGGGATCTGAAGGAGATCGCCCGCGCAAAGCGCCTGGCTGAGAAGCACCAGGAGCACCTGGAGCGGCAGAGCCTGAAGGTGCCAGGGCGACGACTACCCTCTCGCAAGCAATGGCAGAGACTGGAGGGACAGCTCAAGGGGCGGGCTGAGCTCAGGCAGGCACCTGGGCCGCGGCTGCTTGGAAAGCCAAAGGCGAGCGGCGGTGAGCGAGAATAGCTGCGTGTCGTCCAGCACAGGCTGGTCAAGCAGCGGCATCGGTCGTTAAGCGGCCTCCTAACGTCACGAGGTCCCCCTCTGCGCCCATCGCTCCTCATGATTAGGCGGGGTGGTGCCTAGCCGCGTCCCGGTTTACACCCTGCTTCCGCCTGCGTTGGGCCCGCGCTGTGCCTCAGGCTGCCCGTAGGGCCCTATCTGGGAGTTCGCGCCTCATCTGCTATCAGCTTGCCGCCAATCTACCCCACCATAGAATGATGAGCAGCAACTGAGAGCATCCGGACGTCTCAGCTCGCAGTCATATCGGCCGATAGAGTTAAACTGTAACAAGAACTTTGTATATAGGGATAAGATGGAACGATATTCCCCGCCAGGTAAACCGCACATCATTGTCGATCCATGTCAAAATAGCAGTGACGTTATTGTTTGCTTTCCAATTGTCATGGGTGGCTTAGAAAGATTTGCTGTTCCATCCTCTATCTCTCATCTGAATTGCAGCAAGATAGTATGTAGCAACTTTAGGCCGGAGTGGGCGCAGAGTGGCCTTCACGGAGTGCTGGACCTCGTTCTGCCAGTTGCCGAGGAGCTTCGACAGATTTGCGGAGACCTTGGCGCCAAGAATGTTTTCACTCTCGGCATCTCCTACGGTGGGTATGTTGCCTTGCTGTTGGGGTCCATTCTCGGTGCGCGGCGCACATTTGCATTTGGCCCTGAAACGGCGATCGGTCTGCCGGCCACTCGGAGCGAGAGGCTTGTCAGAGGCGTGTCGATCAACTCACCGTACGCTGACCTTGCAAGTCACCTTCGAGACTGTCCTCCTATAGACGCCCACATATTCTGTGGAGGAGAAGACATAACGGATCTTTATTCAGGTCTGCGCGTCCAAGATTTGCCGGGCGTTCATGTCCACTCGGCACCAGGATCATCCCATACAGCTATCCCTTATTTTTCAGAACGTCGAACGCTGCGGCCGATGTTGTCCGAATTGATTGAAGACCGCTTTGATTATAGGGCTTATGGAGAGGAGAGTGGCCTCTTGGATGATCGGGAGGCCATTTTAGCCTGGTATGAAGGCTATCGGTCCTTGACGGAACGACGGTTCCAAGCAGCGCGCACGAGTTTGGAGAATTTTGTGTCTCGCCATCCCCACATCGTCACGGGGCGGCAACACCTCGGACATGCCCTACTGGGACTTCGCCGATTCGACGAAGCCGTCTCAGTTCTGGAAGCGGTCCTTGAAAGCAAGCGCGCCGATCCTGCTGTTTATTTTCTCCTCGGACGCTCTCGAGAAGGTCAAGGCGAACTTTCAGCGGCAATGCAATATTACCGGGATGGATTAGCCTATTTCCCGAATAACAAGCGATTGCGGGCCGCTCTGGATGTCTTAGAAGATGCCTTCAGGAGAGATAGGGGTGCATCAAGGCTTGAAGGAAGTGACCCGACTCCAACAAACACCTGAGGCGTGAGACTCGACATCCTGTTAAAAGCAATTGCCCGCTGGCGGGCAGGTGGGAAGTTGCTATGGAGTCCCCTGGTTCTCGGCCGCTACCAGCAAGCCGCCGGACGCCCGACCTCAACTACCGCAACAGCAAGCCCGCGTCTCTGACGTCAATGCGGAGAGGAGGTGCCGCTCTCTCCCTGATAGGCATATTATCCTCTGGACGGGAGGTCTGGTCAGCGCGGCGCGCCGTCCTGCTGCGGGGCAGGCAACCTGCGTCTCCTAGGGGAACATCGATGCCATACGCAGGCCGCAGCGGTTTGAGCCTGCAGACCATTGACCGCTCTCGTCGGCCGCTGCCAGGCTTAACTGGATCGGCAGAGAAATCGGGAGTGAGTGGGATGCTCGAGGAATTCAAGAAGTTCGCCATGCGCGGCAATGTGGTTGACTTGGCCGTCGGCGTAATCATAGGGGCGGCCTTCGGGGCGATCGTGACGTCCCTGGTCCAGGACATCATTATGCCCCTCATTGGCGCAGTGACGGGCGGGCTCGACTTCTCAAACTACTACCTGCCTCTGTCGAGCAAGGTGCAGGCGGGCCTTGCCTATGCGGACGCCAAAAAGCAGGGGGCGGTGGTTGGCTATGGGCAGTTTCTGACTACCTCGCTGAATTTTCTCCTCGTGGCTTGGGTTCTGTTCTTCGTGATCCGAGGCATGAACCGCCTGAGGCGCAAGGAGGATGCGAAGGTTGCTGCGCCTGCGGCGCCCGAGCTTCCGGCCGACGTGAAGCTTCTGGCGGAAATTAGGGATCTGCTCGCCGCCTCGCGCCAAGCCTGAACGGGTCCGATTAGCCACAAGGTTCAATGGCCGCCGAGAGCAACCCGAGGAAGGGACAGGACACCTAGGCATGAATTCAGCCAGGTGGTCTACATCGTCTGACCGTCTGTTGAGTCCACGGCCTCATCGCTATGCAGGTCTCGAACTCAAAGGCAGAGACAAGCATGTTGGCGCCCGTGCTTCCCGCGCAGTCCTCCACCGCTCGCAGGAATTTCTTTCCGCTCAGAACCCTGATCGGCTCTCTCGAGGGCAGTGGGGCCCCGCTCTCCTCCTCGGTGCGTCGCCTCATCGGGACCATCGGCCTCTTGGTGTCCCTCGTGGTGGCCGGCGGAGCGCCCATCGGCTTTGCCCTCGAAACCGCGCGCGACAAGGCCAAGGATGCGGCCTTCCAGGCCGCTTTGAACGCCGACTACATCTCGCGCTACGCCGCGCAGGCCGGTGCCGCTTGGCTCTCCCACAGGGACCACCTGCACGACGTCATCGAGATCAACCTGCGCCATGCCGACAGGGCCGGTTACCGGGTGATGGCGGGCGATGGCTCCGTCGTGCTGGACGAGGGCAAAGCGGTGGCAGGCCCCACCATCGTCCGATCCGCCCCGGTCGTCGTCGGGGGCGTCCCTGCCGGCCGTGTCGAGGTCATAGCGAGCTTGCGCCCCGTTCTGGCCAATACCGGTCTCGTCTTCCTTCCGAGCCTCGCCCTTGCGCTCGTCATCTACCTCCTCTGCCGGACGATGCCGCTCCGCCTCCTCGACCGCACGGTCGGTGCCCTGGAGGCGCGAAGCGACGTCGCGTTGAACAACGTCCCACAGGGGCTGGCGATGTTCGACGTCGAGAAGCGCCTCCTGTTGTGCAACCCGCCCTACGCGGCCATGTACGGTCTGCCGGAGCACCTCACAAAGCCGGGCACGTCGCTCCACGATATTCTCGACTTTCGGAAATCGCGCGGGAACGCTCCGATCGACTTCCACACCTATGCCACGCAGCACGCTGACTTGGCCGCCAAGGGCGACACAACAACCTTCCGCTGCGAACTCGAGGACGGCCGAGTCATCCGGATCGGACACCGCCCGATGCCCCAGGGTGGCTACGTGGCCTTGCACGACGACATCACGGACGCAATCCGGGCCGAGGCCCAGATTGCCCACATGGCGCACCACGACGCCCTCACGGGTCTGCCCAACCGCGTGCGCTTCCGTCAGGAGCTCGACAGGGCCATGACGCGCGCCCGCCGGGGGGAGCACCTCTCGGTCTTGTGTCTCGACCTCGATCACTTCAAGGCCGTCAACGACACTCTCGGACATTCCGTCGGCGACGCTCTCCTGACCCAGGTGGCGGAGCGGCTGCGTGGCTGCCTGCGCGAGACCGACACGGTGGCGCGACTCGGGGGTGACGAATTCGCGATCGTGCAAGTGGGAACTGAGGAGCCCCATCACTCGGTCAAGGTCGCGGAGCGCATCATCAAGAGCCTCAGCGCACCCTACGAGATCGAGGGACATCAGGTGGTGATCGGCACGAGCGTCGGCATTTCGGTCGCCCCGGAAGACAGCGATGACCCCGATCGCCTCCTCACCCTCGCCGACATGGCCCTCTACCGCTCCAAGGCTGAGGGACGCGGCACCTATCGCTTCTTCGAGGCTGGGATGGATGCCAAGATGCAGGCGCGCCGGATGCTGGAGCTCGACCTGCGCAAAGCTCTCCCGAACGGCGAATTTGAGATCCACTACCAGCCGCTCGTGAGCCTAGAAACCAACCGCGTGAGCGGGTTCGAGGCACTCCTGCGCTGGAACCATCCGGAGCGGGGCTGGGTGTCGCCCGCCGACTTCATCCCCCTCGCGGAGGACATCGGCCTCATCAACCCTATCGGGGCATGGGTTCTGCATCAGGCCTGCGCGGCGGCGGCCGCGTGGCCGCGGGACATCAAGATCGCGGTGAACCTGTCCTCCACACAGTTCAAGGGCAGGTCGCTTGTCGCGGACGTGATCTCGGCCCTCACCACGTCGGGGCTTGCCGCGCACCGCCTCGAACTTGAAATCACCGAGTCGGTGGTTCTGCACGACACGGAGGCAACGCTTGCGATCCTGCACCAGCTGCGGGATCTCGGGGTGCGGATCTCGATGGACGATTTCGGGACGGGCTACTCTTCGCTGAGCTACCTGCGCAAGTTCCCCTTCGACAAGATCAAGATCGATCGATCGTTCATCTCGGACCTGCCCGAGAAGGCGAGCTCTGGCGCCATCGTGAAGGCGATCACCGGGATGAGCACCAGCCTTGGCATGTCGACCACGGCCGAGGGCGTGGAGACCATGGAGCAGCTCGCCGCCGTGAGGCTCGAAGGCTGCACCGAGGTGCAAGGCTACTTCTTCAGCCGCCCGCGGCCCGCGAGCGAGGCGGCGGACCTGATCGCCTCGATCGGCGCCGAGGCGAGGCAGGCCGCATAAGGTCAAGGATCGCTTTCGGCTCACTTATACTCCAGAGAGGAGCGGCGCCCCTAGTCCTGTGCAAACAGGGAAGCCACCCGGTCGGACGACTACTGAACGGTCAGTGTACCTCAGCTCCCCGAGGGCTTAGTGTCACGCTCGGCCCTCTCGATGAGCGTGAGGATAGCCTCTTCCTTGTTCTGGAGCCCTCGCCCCTTGGGCTTAGGAGCGGCGCCATGCCGAAGAATGGCGTCCTCAAAGATCTGGTACTGCTCTGCGGTAAAATGGAGCAGGACCTGATGGTCCTTGAGGGGCTTCCTCTCCCCCGGCAGATGCGCCACCAGCTCGCGAATCGTCTGTCGTTCGGCGAGCTTCAGCCACTGATCGGCATTGTCGGGGGTGAGGTGGCGCGCGATCACTCTGAGCTTCCCCCACCCGATCCGCTGGAGCTGGCCCTCGTTTAGAGGGATCCCTTGCGCCTCCAGCCGCAGCAAGTGCTCTGCGATTTCGATCAGATAGTAGGCCCTGCGTTGGTTCAGGCTCGACTGCTCGATCAAATCACCCAATCGGTCGGGAAGCACGCGCCGCACGTCAGTGAGGCTCCGGGCCAACGGCAGGAAGTTGGCGTCGGGTCGCTTGGCAAGGGCTTGTTCAAACAAGCTATCCGCATCGCTTGCTAGCTCGTGACTCATCCCAGGCCTGGATCTTCGGTGAAGGTGCCCCCTCCTAGGAGCGCCGCTGCGAACAGATTGGTTCCACCGAGGGACGTGTCAAAGGAAGGCCGTGCTTCCGTGGCGAGGAGGGCAGCGCAATTGCATCTCCACGTCCCCCCTGTATCCCTCCAAGCAGCAGGCCAAGCCAGAATGGCAGACGCCCGCCGTTATTTCCACCCAAGCCCACAGCGGGGCAAGTGTGCCATCGAGTCGGGTCAAACTCGCTTGATGCTTCTCTGCGTGCCTTTTAAGACAGATCCTCAGATCCCCAGATCGTCCTCGAACGAACAGAGGAGGCAGATTCAAACCGTTCGCTGCCTGGAAGGAGCAGCACGCTCGTGGCCATCTGATGGCGAAGTCACATCATCCATGACCACAAGCTTCAGCAACTCCGGGGCTATGTGCTTTGGCCCAAAGGTTGCAAGCATCATCTCCGCATAGGCTCGCGCCGTGTCCCTGTTCCCCCATTTGATGCGGGCCGTACCCTTGCTGGCCCATTCAATGCGGGGCAACCCGCGCTTCGTCCCGTTCTCATGCTCCCGGCCGAGGCTGAAAACCTCCCCCGCCCGCCTCAGGTCAGCGATGGCCCGTCGCACAGCCCCGGCTTGCGCGGGCGATACGACGACGACGCCCTCGGCGTCCGGCTTTAGGCGGTAAATGATGGTCGCAAGCTGCAGCGACGTAAGCCGTCGGCCGGGCTTGCCAGACAGTGCCCTCATGACCCCTCTCTGGATCTTTCCACGCCCGTGCGACATGGGCCTAAGTATGACACGCTGGAAGCGCGGCCGCTAGCGCGCGGTATGCGCTCCGCCAGAGCGGCAACGAGCCTCGCATCCTAAGGCATGAACCAATCTTTTCCCCTGTGCGAGCGTGCAGAGTCGATCGCGTTGGACGCGCCGAGCCTGATCCTCGACCTAAGCCCGCACGAGGCGAAAGCGCCTCGGCACCCGCGACCTGCAAGATGATGATCGTGCAGTCGGCGCAATGCCCGCAGCGCGCAAGGTTGCAGGCCGCGTTCAGCACCGCCCAGCCCTACTTGCGGCTGCGATTCGAAAGACCCATCGTCCACTCCCTTACGCGGCCGGACCTGCTTTCACGTCGGCACGTCAAGCGCCACTCGCGCCGCGCGGCCCCGGCAGGCCTGACCTTCCTCACCCGATGAAGAAGTCGCCGTTCCCAAACGCGCCGACGAGATTGAACTCGAAATTTCCCTGCGCCCCACCGGCGGCGTCCATCGGTGTATCGACGGAGACAACCGACCACCATCCGGCCTTCTTGTGCCCCGCTGCCGCCTCGCGGACTGGCGCCGGCAGGTTCTCGACTTCCGGGATGCCGCGCTTTGCGGCCATTCTCGTGCTGGCGCCCGAGGTCGAGAGGACCTGCGTGCCGTTACTGAACTGAAGCACCTCCACCCCACTCACGCTATCTGTCCCGTCGGGGCTGCCGGCGCGCTTGTCGCGGACGATGTAGCTGCCGTCCGTAGTCCGCGTCACCTGGTAGTTGGACGAGCGGCCTGAGAACACCGCCGTGTCCCGTCCCTCGCCGCCGACCAGGGCGTCGTTTCCGCCCAAGCCCCGCAGCACGTCGTTGCCCGCACCGCCCGTGAGGACGTTCGCGCCACCGCTCCCCGTCAGGGCATCGGCGTACGCGCCCCCCATCAGGTTCTCGATGAGCGTGTAGACGTCCCCGGCCGCATCACCCGCATTGCCTGACGGAGCGGTCAGGCTCGCCGTCACGCCTGCGGCTGCATTTGCGTAGCCCGCCGTATCGACCCCGTCGCCGCCGGCGAGTTGATCCGCCCCCGCGCCACCGAGGAGGTAATCATCGCCGCCCCCGCCCGAGAGCGCGTTCGTGCTGCCGTCTCCAGTGAGCGTGTCGCCAAAGGCACCGCCGGTCAGGTTCTCGACGCCGCTGTAGGTGTCCCCGGCCGCCTCGCCCGCGTTGCCGAACCCGCTAGCGAGGCTCGCCACGATGGTACTGCCCGCCGTTGCATAGGTCACCGTGTCGACCCCGGCGCCACCGAGGAGTTGATCCGCGCCGCCACCCCCATCGAGTAGATCGTTGCCATCAAAGCCATAGAGGGCATCGTCACCCATGAGGCCGGTGAGCGTATCGTGCCCGGCGCCGCCCTCGAGGAGATCGCTTCCCTCCGTCCCCGACTTGACGACGTTCAACGTCAGCGGCGGTGTCGGAGGGGTGAGCGGGGTCGCCACCTGCAGCGTGAGAGCGGTGTCGGTGAACTGAAGGGTCTCGATCCCGATCAAGGTGTCGGTGCCCTCAAGCCCCGTCAGTGTCCAGGTGCCGTCGGGATTCGGCGACCACGTGTAGTCCGCAGACCGCCCCGAGAAGCGCGCCGTGTCGCTGCCCTCGCCGCCGTCGAGCACATCGTCGCCGGTGCCGCCGACGAGCACGTCCGCTCCCACAAGCCCAAAAAGCTTGTCATTGCCGCCGTTACCCCAAAGGGTGTTCGCAGCCGTGTTGCCGATCACGGCGTCCGCTCCCGACCCGCCCTTGGCGTTCTCGATCAGGGACCGGGCGTCGCTCATATATTGGAGTGCATTCGCAACGTTCCCGACCGCGTACTTCGAATTGCCGAGGTAGGCGAGTTGCGCCGACGAGGTTGTACTCCACCGCCCAGGCTGCAGGTCAATGGCGAGACCGGCGAAATAGGACGAGAAGTCGTAGGTATCGCTGCCGCCCCCGTCCCACACCGTCTGGAAGATGCGGTTCCCGCCTGGCACGCCCTGACCCATACCGTTGACGGTCATCTCGCCCGTGGTCGGGCTCCACGCGTAGACCGTGTCGGTGCTGTTGGTGTTGAAGTTGGCGCCGTAGATTTTCTGGATGGCCGCAATGTCATACATCATAAGAGACTGCGGATACCCCCACGTCTCGTTGGTGTATCCCGTCGAGGTCGGCGCGCCAATATAGGCCCGGTAGCTCATGACCGAATACTCCAGGGAGTCGCGATCGACCGGCAGAGCCCCGAAGCTGCCGCTCACCTCGTGCGGATGCTTCAGGCCGAGGGCGTGCCCAATTTCATGCATGAAGGTGGAGTTGGCGTAGTTGCCGCGCACCGGGTTCTCGTACTGGTTCCGCGAGTTGTTGAACCAGGCGTCGCCCCCTTCCGCGGACCCGTGCGGGTAGTAGGCCCATGCCGTGTTCGGCGCGTCCGACTCTGCAAAGCGCAGATCGGCGTGCTGCGTGGAGGTCTCCACGATCTCGGTAAAGCTCAGGTTCGCCACGGAGGTGTACTGCGCGAGCGCGAAACGGGTAGCCGCCATCTGAAGCGAGGTGAAGGCCTCAAATCCCCTGCCAGGCTCACCCCCTCCGTAGTTTGCGCCGTAGTCGGAGGCGCTCGTCGGGAAGCTGTAGGAGAGACTATTGATGGCCCACCTGGTGCCGAGCAACAGGCCATCCAAATTGATGTCCCCGGTTGGGCTGTATGTGCTCACAGACGGCATGATCAGGAACCTACGCTCTATGGCCAAGCTAGACTTGGAAATCTACTCGGGCATCGCACGCGAACTCTCAAGGGGTCAAGTTAACCTTGCGGCGTATTCCATCATCGCGTCGCAATAGGATGCTCGGACTAGGTCGAAGATAGAATTTTTGCCAATGGATCCCCGGGGTGCGAGCATCCACTGGAACGGCACGGCCGCTCGGGCGGCACCAGGATGATGCTGTGCCACACATTCCCTCTGCTCCGGCGTGAGGCCGCCGCTTCGGCGGAGCGGATCGGGTGAACTCCAGACTGGCCCGTCATCCGAGAATGTGGACTGATATGGGCAGTTTCTGCACGCGATCGAAAGCGTCAGCCCAAGCTCAGCCAACAGCGCCCCTCGCCGGGAGTGCACTCTACGGCCCGCCAAGCTTCGACCTGACTGGCTGATTTTGGACCGGGCTGACTGAGTGAGTTGACCCGAACCAGAGGAGCCCCTGATGGCGAGACGCAAGAACTGGAGTGCGGAGCACATCGTCGCCAAGCTGCGGCAGATCGAGGTGCAGATGGCACAAGGCAATAGCCTGGCGCTGGCCTGAAAGGAGGCCGAGATCTCCGAGCAGAGCTACTACGGCATGCGCAAGGAGTACGGCGGGATTGCGCCCATCTCAGCCATTCCGCTGCCCTCATACCGCTTCCGATACCGGACATGCGTACAGCCTGCCGTTGGGCGCCTTCGGGCGGATCCCGGGTGCCGTTATCGCGAAGGGATGGGTGGGTTCCCCCAGAGACGACCTCCCGATGACCCTGAGCCGTCTGCGAGCGCTAAGCAGCACTGCGCAGAGGAGTTGCGCTCACGATCCGGTTGCGCCCCGCTCGCTTGGCTTCATAGAGTGCCTGGTCCGCCCGGTTGAGCAGAGTGGTGGCAGCCTCGTCCATGCTCGGCTGGAGGGAGGCGACACCGATGCTGGCGGTCACCGTCCCCCCAGGACTGCCGGGGTGCACCAGGTTCAGCCCCTCGACGGCAGCGCGAACGCCTTCGGCAACGACGGCAGCTCCTGCGGGATCGGTGTCGGGTAGGATGATGCAGAATTCCTCCCCGCCCGTGCGCGCCACGAAGTCGGACATGCGGCAGCGCTCGCGCAACACCTCGCCGATGCGCCGGAGGCAGGCATCCCCTTGCACGTGCCCCAAGTGGTCATTGTACTGCTTGAAGTGATCCACGTCCAAGCACAGGAGCCCCAGCCAGCGGCCTCCCCTGCGGGCTCGGCGCCACTCCTCCTCGAGCCGCTCGTCGAAGGCCCGGCGGTTGGCGAGACCTGTCAACCCGTCCTCGCTGGCCTGCTGGCGCAGCCGCTCCTCGAGACGCACGCGATCCGATACGTTGCGGACGACGCTGACGATCTCCCTCGGCGCACCTTTCGGATCGCGCACAAGCCTGCGGCGATCCTCCAGCCAGATCGTCTCGCCGCTCTGGTGCCGCGCCCGGTACAACAGCGTCTGCTGGTCATGGCCTTCGGAGGCCAGGCTGCCGAGGCCGCCAACGAACTGAGCCTGGTTTTCGGGATGGATGATCTCAGCCAGAGATCGTCCCAGGAGGTCGCCTGGCGCGAGCCCCAGCACGTCGACACAGGAAGGAGAGACGTAGACCGTCGAGCCGTCCAGGCCGATGCGTAGGATGAGGTCAGTCGCATTCTCCGCAAGGAGGCGATACCGCTCCTCGCTGTCCCGCAGCGCAACCTGCGCCGCATGGCGCTCCGTCACGTCGAACTGTGTGCCGACGAAATGGGTCACCCGGCCGGACACGTCCCACACAGGTGAGACGGTGAGTTCATTCAGGAAGGAACTCCCATCCTTCCGGTAGTTCAGCAGGGTGCCGTGGAAATGGCAGCTCGTCGCGATGGCGGTCTTCAGCTCCTCCAGAACACCTCGGTCCGTTTCCGGTCCCTGCAGGAACCGGCAGTTCGCGCCGACGATCTCGGACGCGTCGTATCCGGTGAGACGCTCGAAGGCGGGGTTGACGTAGATGATGGGGTTGTCAGGCTCCTGCCAGTTGGTAATCACGACGCCCTGCGCGATCGCTTCGAGCGCACGAACCAGCAGGGCCGACCAAGGCGGCACGGTTCCGTCAGGCGTGTCCATCGCGGGTGCCTCGCAAAGGGGGATGGCGGCAGCGGCGCTCACCGCCGGGGCGGCAGCCTCTTGCGCGCGAGCGAGAGGGGATCTGGGCCGAAGAGCAGGAGCTTCGACGTCAGGCGGCCGCAGAGGCGGGAATGGCCACGGGCAGCATCACCGGAGGCAGTCCCTCGACGAGCGGCCGCGCGAAGAGGTAGCCCTGGAACAGCGAGATCCCCGCGCTGCGGAGGGCGCGCAGCTCGTCATCCGTTTCGATGCCTTCCGCAATGACCTTCAAGTTCAGATCGCGCGCGATGGACACGATGCCTCTGATGATCGCTTGGCGGGCTGGCGATGTCGCGATCCCGCGGATCAGCTCCATGTCGATCTTCACGAGATCCGGCTGGAACCGTGCCAGCAGATTCAGACCGGCATAGCCTGCGCCGAAATCGTCGAGCGCGGTGGTGAACCCGATGCGCCTGTACTCCTCGACAATACGTCCGACGTGATCCGGATCCGACATGTGCTCGTTCTCGGTGAACTCGAACATGATCCGGCTCGGGTTGAAGCCGACGCGGCTGGCGGCGTGGAGCGAGCTGCGGATGCAGGCTGCCGGTTCATAAACCGCATTCGGCATGAAGTTGATCGACAGGCGCAGGTCGGGCCCGAACAGCCGCCCGGCGAGTTCGATGGCCTTTACGCGGCAAGCCTGATCGAACTTGTAGCGATTCTTCTCGTCCACCTGCGACAGAATGGAGAAGGCCGACTGACCCTCCGTACCCCGCACGAGCGCCTCGTAACCCCAGACGGCTCCGCATGTGAGATCGACGATCGGGTGAAACGCCATGGTGAAGGCGAAAGGCAGCGGCTCGCCGTCACGACATCCAGCGCACTTCGTTCTTGCCTCAGACAATGTCTCGTCTCCAGGATAGGGTTAGAATGGCGTCGCAGCGGAGGATGCGATTACCGAGACACGCCTTGCTCCTCTACCGCCGTGTGGGGTGGCAGTGAGCGGTTGCGGCGGCGCTCCTGGATCGGAACCTTGAGGACCGTTCGGCCTGCCGCATCCGTGATCTCCATCTCCATCCCGAAGACGCCGGTGCCCTCGGTTCCGAACTCGCGATCGATCCGCAGGGCCTCGTCGAGAACGGCATGCAGGTCCGCGAGCTCGAGGCCGTCCTGGTCCTCGATCAGTTGATCGCGATCTCGGATATGAAAGAAGTACCGTGGCATAGGGAGGTCGCTGTCCTCTTCATGGGCTGGTCACGCCGCCGAAGCGGCCGACCGGGCGTCGTCCAGAGTGTCCGAGGAGACCGCTGCGGAGGTCAGTTCCAGGCTGGCGTTGGAATTCGCGACATCGGCTAGGATCCGCGCACCGATCGCGGCAGCGGCGGAACGGGACGTAAGACCCAGAACGCGGAAGAGAGCCGCCACATGAACCTTCACGGTGCCCTCGCCGAGGCTGAGCGAGCGGGCAATCTCCTTGTTGGACTTGCCTTCGACGATGTGGCGCAGCACGTCATGCTGCCGCGGCGTGAGAGCGACCGGGCTGCCGGCCGCGGCATCGGCGGGCCGCCGCTCCAGCTCGTGCCAGGCGTCTGCGCCCTGCCTCCGGGCGAGCGACGGCGGCACATAAATGGCCCCTTCGAGGACCTGCCGGAGCGCCTTGGGCAGGCCTGCCAGCCCGAGGGACTTCGGCACGTAGCCGTGTAGCCCGGCATCCAGGGCGGCGAGGATGTCGCCCCTGCCCTCGGTTCCGGAAACAAGAACGACACGCGGCCGAGGAAAGCGGTCGCGCAGAGCGCCGACATCCCGAATCGGCCGAAACCCGCCGGGGGCGTGACTCACGACAACCAGCGCGACATCGGGGCGCCGCGACAGCTCCTCGGCGGCAGCCGCCAACGAGGACACGATATGGACGTCGGCGAAGCCGAGCTGGTCGATCAGGATCGTCCGAAGAGCAAGACAGAAAAACTCATCTTCATCCACGAGGAGCGCGCTGGCCCTGCTTTCGCTCTTCATGGTGGATCCTGTTCCGGACCTGTCGCTCTCGTGAGCAGCGGCCCCATGTTCAGCAGCCATAGGCGCCGGTTCGAACAAAATACGGCTGCTGGTGGGGGCTGGATCACACGCAATTCTTATACGAAGGTCTAAGATAGCTCAGACATTCATCCAACCAGCCCGTTCAGCGGTGCCCCACGGCCTTACGGGCCTTGGCGTCTCGCACCGGCATGCTTGAGCTATCCAGAGCCAAGGCTCTCGTCACAGGGGTGTCTCCTGAACCCTATTCAGCCGCCTGTCGACATGATGCGTGAGCACGCTCGGCCGATAGGGCTTTTGCAGGAACGTCGTTTTATCCGGCAGGTCGTCCGGCTCCGGGGCACCGCTTGTCGCGATGAGCTTGATTTCCGGCCAGCGAACTGCAATCTGGCCCAGAAGCTCGGGCCCGCTCATGTGAGGCATGCGGCAATCTGCGACCACGAGAGCGACGTCTGAGCGCGCCTCCAGGACCGCCAAGGCGCTCGGGCCGCTCGCCGTCCCAATCACCTCGTAGCCGGCGCGCCCAAGTACGAGGGCAATGAACTGGAGTTCGACTGGCTCGTCGTCGACCGCAAGGATAATCGTGGGTCCTGCTGTCGACATCGCCCACCCACCCCTTGATCTTTGCCGTTCTACGACGGAGCGCAGTCTTTAGATCATGTGACGGGCAACGGGTCCCGGCTCCCCCGGACGCAGCGCTCCTCACCTGCCGGCCCTTTGCGCCAGCCTGTGAGCTGATCGGCAGCGCGACTGCCGGCGCGTGGGACCACACCCTTCGATGGAACGCAAGTGCTCGCTGCGGAGCGCGCTGGTGATGGAAGGGCCACGGCCGTGCCTTCACAGAGGGCTCCGAGGGGCCGAAATCCGACCGTCAGGGAGACATGAGGGAACTCCGTCCGCGCCACACTCGCGACGGCTCGGTCCCGGCACGACCCAGCTAAGCCTGAACGGTCGGGACGGGGCGGTGCCGCTTCGCAGCACAAAGCCTGAGCTGATGGCAGCTGTCCACGCCAACTCTCTCGAAAGCAGTCATGCCGCTTTCGGCCAACTTACGTCCCCCGGCAGCTTCGCCGTTGAACAAGCCAAGCGCCTGAAGGATCTGGAGCAGGAGAACTCTCGCCTGTGCGACCGTGTGGCGGACCTCTCGCTCGAGAAGCAGATCCTCAAGAATGTCGTGTCGGGAAACTTATAAGCCCTGAGCGGCGTCGGCAGGCGGTGCACGGCATCCGGGAGAGGTACGGCCTCTCGGAGCGGCACGCCTGCCGGATCGTCAGCCAGTCCCGTGGGACGCAGCGCTATATCCCCACGGTGCGATCTGACGAGAATGCTCTCACCCGAGCCATCGTGGCCCTGGCCTCCCAGTACGGCCGCTACGGCTACCGCAGGATCACAGCCCTGCTGAGGATCGCGGGCTGGCGCGTGGGCAGGGATCGGGTGCAGCACATTTGGCGCCGTGAGGGGCTCAAGGCTCCCGAAGCACAAGCCACGAGGCAGGCTGTGGCTCAACGACGGCTCCTGCATCCAGCTGCGGCCGAAGCGGGCCAATCACATGTGGAGCTTCAACTTCGTGGAGGGCCGTACCGATGATGGTCGCAGCCTCAGAATCATGACGCTCAGCGACGAGCACAGCCGAGAGTGCCTGTCCCTGAAGGAGGCGCGGCGGATCGTCAGCTGCGGGGTGATCGAGACGCTCGCGGACGCCATGCTCGAGAAGGGCGTGCCGGAGCATGTACGCTGCGACAACGGCCCTGAGATGATCGCCAAGGCTCTGCGGGAGTGGCTGGCGGGCCTCGGGACCAGACCGCTGTACATCGAGCCTGGCAGCCCGTGGGAGAACGGGTTCTGCGAGAGCTTCAACGGCAAGCTCCAGGACGCGTGCCAGAAGCGCGAGATCTTCTACAGCCTACGGGAGGCGCAGGTCGTGATCGGTGCATGGAAGGACCATTACAACTGCATCCATCCTCACTCCTCCTTGGCTACCGGCCTCCCGCGCCTGTCACCCTGCACGTCGTCGCACGCCAGCTACCCACGCCAGCCGCCATGCAGTAGTCTCACTGAGCCCGGTCCAAAATCCCGGTCAGGCCGCCATCTCAGGCTCCTTTGGTTCCGGGCAACTCTTAGTCAACCCAGTCCAAATCGAGCCAGTCAGGTCACCTGAGCCCCCATTGATCAGGGAATAATCTGACAGTGCCCAGAGATCATCATCTCCGCCCTCACCGTAAATAAAGTTGTTCTTGCCGATTAAGCTCATTGTCGGAATGCCACCCTCCAGGCGGTCCTTGCCGTTACCCCCGTTCAGCATGTTGCCTCCGCCGTAAAGGCTCCTGATCGAACTGGTTGCTCCTATAGGGGGCCCGTCCACGAAGTCGGTTGGCGCGCCGTCGGGAAGGCGGGGCAGCGAGGCAGTCCAGCTGACCGCGCCTGCCGCGGGCAAGTAGGCGATCCGCGCGACGACCGCGACCCGAGGTGCAGCCTCGTCGGTCCGAGACTTCTCCCGGCCTCTCACACGCCTGGGGGCTCCTACCGCAGACGGTGGCGGGTAGGTTTCAAGGGCCGCGTCGGACGGCAGTGATACAGGGGTGACACACCCCCATGCCCCCACTGACGCGGGACTGAAACCAGGGTGACACGCCCCCGAAACCATGGCCTGACACTAGGGTGAAACCATGGGATCGAAGCCAAGCCCCCGCGGGCTCTGCGCAAGCCGTTTCCCTGACCCGTCGATGAAGCCGCCGCCGTTGGGGCCGCTGTACCTGACCTATCCGGCGACGGCCACGGGCGGGTCGCCCCCGCGGAAGCGCAACGGCGACCAACATTGACGCCATGATCTCCCTGCCCCTCCGGCTCGCGCGTGCTCCCGCCGCAGCGGCCCCGGGCGTGTTCCGCCGGTCACGCAAAGCTGAAAGGGAACCCCCGAATGCGGCCAGGGAACACGAGCGGGACACCCCCGACGCACCCCAGAACAGGCCCGGGAATAGGTCCGGGACACCTGATCGAAGCCAAAGGGGGCGCCCCTCTCCAGACGCCCCCACAAGCCGGCTCCAGTCAGCGCGTCCGGTGGGGGCACCGGCGCGCCCCGTCCCGCCCAGCCGCGCCTGCGGCACGAAGACCCGCCCCGCGGCAACGAAAGCCCCTAGGCGAAGCGGGTCCGGATGCGATTGGTGTCCTGCGGTCTCTTCGGGAGTACGCCATGACCGCATCCGTCCATCCCTCCGTCACCATCTTCTTCGACCTCGACCCGCTCGTCGCCGGCGAGGATCGGGCCGCCTACGAGGCCCTGCGCGAGGGCCTGCACCGGGTCCTCCAGCCCGCCGACGCGCTCGAGCAGATCTGGACCCAGGAGGCGGTCCGCCTCACCTGGGAGCTGGCTCGCATCGAGCGCCTGCGCACCGACATCCTCGAGCGCAGCCGCCGGTCCGTGCTGAGGGAGACCCTCTGCGCCGGCCTCAGCTACACCCGCCGCCGGTGGATGGAGGGGCTCCTCAAGCGCTACTGGGCGCGGGACCCGGACGCGGTGGCGCATGTGGAGCGCCTCCTCGCCAAGACGGACCTCGACGGTGCCCTCTGGGTCACCATCGCCTACGGCGAGTGCCTCCCGCGCCTCGAGATCCTCGACCGGATGGCGAGCCGGACCGAATTCCGCCGCGCCCGCCTCCTGCGCGAGGTCGGCCGCCGCCGGGACTTTGCCCTCCGTGTGCGGGCCCATGCCGGCCTCGTGGGTCTGGCCCGCTCCCCCGCCGCCCTGGATCCCACGCAGGCCGCCCCCCAGGGGCGGACCCCGGGTCAGGCGCTGCGGCAGGGGCGCGGGCGCGACGCCGCCCCGCGCCCGCTGGTCCCCGAGGCGCAAGGCAGCCCCCCGCCGCCCTCCCGCCCGGCCGCGGATCCCCCGACGGAAGTGCCCGCCACCGCCGAGGCGGCGCCGGACGGCCGCCTCGGGCGCGCGCCCGCGCCCGGCGCCGGCACAGAGTGCCCGGAGGTCATGCCCTCGGAGACACAGCCCGACCGCCAAGCGTTGATGCCTGCACGTGAGACGTGGCCTGACCAGCCGGAGGGCGGCCCGTCGCCCGCCGGGCACGATGCCGGCGGCCCCGAGGGGCGGCCGACGCCCGCAGCGGCCGCCGCGCCGGGCGCGCTCACTGGCGGAAGTAAGCTCCCGACCGGATCGCCGCTCTCCCTCGCCCAGGGGGGCGCGTGATGGCGAGCGAGAAGCAGATCGCCGCTAACCGGCGCAACGCCCAGAAGAGCACGGGCCCCAAGACCCCGGCCGGCAAGGCGCGCTCGCGTCTGAACGCCCTCCGGCACGGCCTCGCCCGTACCCTGCCCGCGCCGGAGCCCGGCCCGCCGCTGGCGGTCCCTCTCGCTCGTGCGATTGCCGGCGCCGGCACCGCCGACCCGGCCGCTCTCGCCCTCGCCGAGCAGATCGCGGCCGAGAGCCTCACCCTTCTGGCGATCCAGGTGCAGCGCGCGACGCTCCTCGCCGCGATGGCCGACGCGGCGCACGCGGATCCGCCCGATGATTTCGTCACGTGTGATGGCCTTGTGACGGAGGACCCTGAGGGGATCGGAAGCCTGTCGCTCGACACCTTCGGAAGCCTTGACGACCTCCAGGCCGGGCGTCTGGAGGGGACTGACATGGACGGTCTCCTGGCCGGACGTCTGGAGGAGACCGACACGGTCGCCGGCGACGCACCGGGGGATGGGCCGCCTCGGGACGGCTCGCCCCCGGCCGACGTGGAGGCCCTCCTTAGGGATCTCCTTCGCCTCGAGCGCTACGAGCGGCAGGCCCTCGCCCGCCGCAGCCGCGCCCTCACCCGCCTCGAAGAGATCCCCGCTGGATCTGGCCCAGGCAGCACGCATGAGCGCTGACAAAACGAAGCCAATTGGTGCAGCGCTGATCGAAACGCCCGCGCTTGGTCGGCCGCGACACCATTCGACGTCAGCGGCGACAAACAACGCCAGACGACAGAACGAACCCAATCGATCCCATGCCACTCGCGGCAGGCCGAACCAGACACGCGCATACTCCAAGCGACCGCAAAGCTGTCTTCTATCCGTCGATCAGCACCTTCGGGAACCCGGCGACGAGCCGCCATCATGGACGGCCATGTCCCCGACCCGGGCGGTAGCCAAGCCGCCGATCAGGATCTTCGGGCAACCCAGTGGCGCACGAACTCGCGCCAGCAGCGAAGACCATGGGCCGGCCTCAATCGGCTTTGCTGCTCAGGATCGCGAGCGTCACGGGGTCGAGCTTCAGGTCATAGCGCCGTCCGTCGGGCGCCAGCGCATCGTCGACCTCCCAGCCGTCATCGTCGAGTTCGATCTCGTCCCAGGTCTGGAAGCCCTGGACCCGCAGGACGGTCTCGATGCGGGCGAGTTCCTCCAGGGTCGGGGGACGATCCGCCAGGGCGGGCTGGGCGAGGAGCGCGAGCCCCAGGCCGATCAGGGGCAATCTCGGCATCATGACAGACCCTCCTTTGAGCCTCGGGGCGAACGCCCGCGGCCCGGGAGGGTTCCGGGCGTCCGGGTGCCCGCCCCGGCCGGCGCGTCAGGCGCTGTGGTAGCGCCGCTGGACGAGGAGGTTGGCGGTGGCGGTCAGGATCAGCGTCGCCGTCATGAGGACGAAGGCGACCGCGCCGCCGAAGGGCCAGTTGTTCTGCTGCACGAACTGGTTGTAGACGAGCGGGCCCATCATCTGGAAGCGCGGTCCCCCGAGGAGGACGGGCGTCGCATAGGCGTTCATGGCCAGGATGAAGGTCAGGATCGTGCCCGCGAGGATGCCCGGCATGGCGAGGGGGAAGAGCACCCGCTGCGCCATCCGCAGCGGATTGGCGCCGAGGCTGAAGGCTGCCTCCTCGACCGCCCGGTCGATGCCCTCGATGACGCTCTGCAGGGACAGCACCATGAAGGGCAGATTGACGGCTGTGATGCCGACGATGACCGCTACCTCGGTGAACATGATCTCGAGCGGCTGATTCACGGCGCCGACGCCCATGAGGCTCGCGTTGATGAGCCCCTTGTTGCCGAAGGCCACCATCCACCCCGCCGCCCGCACGGCGTTGCCGACGAAGAGGGGCAAGACCACCAGCATGATGAGAAGATGTTTGAATCGCGTGCGCGTGCGCGCGAGGACATAGGCGAGCGGGAAGCCCATGAGGAGGCACAGCGCCGTCGTCGCGGCGGCGACGCGCACCGTCCGCCACAGCACGCCCGTGTAGTAGGGGTCGGTGAAAAACTTGACGTAGCTCTCCACCGTCAGGGCGTCGACCATGAACTGGCCGGGCACGAAACGGTTGAGGCTGTAGCGGAACAGGATGGCGAGCGGGATCACGATTCCCGCCGCCACGTAGAAGGTGGCGGGACCGACCAGTCCCGCCACGTCGAAGGCGCCGCTCGGGCGCCGGACCGCGCTCGTGCTCGTCACGGACCGATCAGGCCTTGAACACCTTGTCCCACCATTCCTTAAGGGCCTGGTCGTTCTTGGCGATGTAGCCGTAATCGAGATCGAGAAGGCGCTTCTGCTCCTCGGCCGTGAAGCCGATGCGCTTCTGCAGGTCGGGCGCCACGGAGGCGTTCGTGACGGTCGGGTTGTAGCCCATGTCGACCGCGAAGTTCTCCTGTGCCTGCTTCTCGAGCATCGCGTTCATGTAGGCGTAGGCGCCCTCCTTGTTGGGCGCGTTCTTCGGGATCGAGAAGCCGGAGATGTAGAGCGGAATGCCCTCGGACGGCGCGACCGATTCCACGGGAATGCCCGAGTTCTGCCACTGCACCGCGCGGGCCTTCCACATGATGCCGATGCCGATCTCCTCGTTCTTGAGCGCCTGGGCGAAGGCCTCGTTCGTGGGATAGACGCGGGCGCCGGCCTTCTTGGCTTCGAGCAGCAGCGCCTTGCCGGGCTCGAAGTTCGACACCGAGCCGCCGTTCGCGAGCGCCGCGGCCGCCATGACGTACTGATACTGGATGTCGATGATGCCGATCTTGTTGCCGTGCTTCGGATCGAAGGCGTCCTTGAAGCTCACGGGCGCCGGATTGATCATCTTCGGGTTATAGACGATGACCTTCCCGGAATAGATGTGCCCGACGCCGTAAGGGTACTTCATCTGCGGCACGAGGTTCGCCGCGTTCGGGATCTTGGCGTAGTCGATCGGCTCGACGGCGCCGGCTTCGTTCATCTCGTACATGTTGGCGGCCGAGAGGCCCTGGATGTCGCTCGTCCCGCGCGGCAGGCGGCGCTCGGCCACCATCTTGGCGCGACGCGGGCCGTCCGCGGCCTGGTCCTGCGCGATCTCGAAGCCCTTCGGCTTCAGGATCGGGTCCTCGACGTTCTTGCTGAGCAGGCGCGCATAGTCGCCGCCCCAGGTGCCGACGACGACGCGGCCGCCCCCTTGAGCCGCCGCCCGCCCGGCCCCGAAGGGCAGCGTCGCGGCGCCGGCCGCGAGGCCGAGCCCTTTGAGCGCATCCCGCCGGTTCATGGTCCACTTGTCGTTCGCCATCCTCGTTCTCCCTCTGTCTGATGCCGGTCCTTGCCGGTGCGGCCAGGATCGGTTCCCCGCTCCACGATCTCGTGGTCCCGCCGGCGAGCCGGCAGCCCACTCTCTTTCTCTCGACCTCACGGCCCTGCCGGTGCGGCAGCGACCCGCTCTCGTTCTCTCGACCTCGCGGCCCCGCCGGTGCGGCGAGGGCCGGGCTCTCCCCAGACCGAACGCCAGCACCCTGCGGGCGCGAAAGCCGCCTCCCCGCCCCTACGCCGCGGCGAAGACCAGACCGGCCTCGCGCGGCCAGCCGATCTCGACGCTCTGCCCGATCGCGAGCGGCGGCACGCCGCTCCGGTTCGGGAGCTGCACGACGACCCTGTCCTCCGGCGAGAGGCGCACGCGCGCCTCGAGCACCGCCCCGAGATAGGACACGAATTCCACGACGCCCGGCAACTGGTTGTCGTGCCCGCCGGCCCCGACGGTGAGCCGTTCCGGCCGCAGCGCCAGGGAGGCGGGGCCGAGCACGCCCTCCGTGTCGGCCTTCAGCCGGAGGCCGCCCGCGGTCTCGAACAGGCCGGGCTCCGCGACCCGCCCCTCCAGGAAGGTGCTGCGCCCCACGAAGCCGGCGACGAAGCGGTCCGCGGGACGCTCGTAGAGGTCGCGCTGGTGGCCCACCTGCCGGATCTCGCCGTCTGCCATCACCACGAGCCGGTCGGCGACGGTCAGCGCCTCCTCCTGGTCGTGGGTCACCATGATGGTGGTGAGGCCGAGCTGGCGCTGCAGGTCGTGGATCTCGATGCGCACCTCCTCGCGCAGCTTCGCGTCGAGGTTCGACAGCGGCTCGTCGAGGAGCAGCACGTCGGGCCGGATCGCCAGCGCGCGGGCGAGCGCGACGCGCTGCTGCTGGCCGCCGGAGAGCTGGCGCGGCAGCCGTTCCGCGAGCTTCTCCAAGCGCACGAGGCGCAGAGCCTCCCGGCTGCGGGCCTCGCGCTCGGGCCGCGGCACCTTGCGCATCTCGAGCCCGAAGGCGACGTTCTCGGCGACGCTCATATGCGGGAAGAGCGCATAGGACTGGAACACCATGCCGGTGTTGCGCCGCCACGGCGGGAGATAGGTCACGTCCCGGTCGCCGATCCGCGTCGTGCCGCCGGTCGGCTCCACGAATCCGGCCACCATGCGCAAGGTCGTGGTCTTGCCGCAGCCCGAGGGGCCGAGCAGCACGAGGAACTCGCCGTCGGGGATGCGCAGGCTCACGTCCTTGACGGCCGCCTGCTCTCCATAGCGCTTCGACAGCCGATCGAGCTCGACACCCGCCATGTCACATCACCCGGCCGGTCTGCGCGGAGCAGAGGGTCATCTCACACCACCTGGCTGATCTTGACGTAGCGGTCGGTGACGATCATCGCCGCGCCGATGAGGAGGATTTGCAGCACCGAGGCGGCCGCCACCGTCGGGTCGATCTTCCATTCGAGGTATTGCAGGATCGCGATCGGCAGCGTCGTGCGCCCGGCGCCGACGAGAAAGAGACTCATCTCCAGGTTCCCGAACGACATCACGAAGCCGAACAGGGCGCCCGAAACGAGACCGGGGCGGATCGCCGGCAGGGTCACGCGGCGGAAGGTGGTCCAGGGGTTGGCGCCGAGGTTCTTGGCAGCCTCCTCGACCGCGGGATCGAAGCCCGCGAGGCTCGCGGTGACGAGCCGCGCCACCCAGGGGATCGTGATCAGGGCGTGCGCCAGCACGAGGCCCGCGGTCGAGCCGAGGAGCGGCAGCCCGGTGAGGATCTCGGCCTCGATCTGGAACACGTAGATCGCCGTGCCGAACACCACGCCCGGGATCACCAGGGGCATGAGGAGGAGCGTGGCGATCGGGCCGCGGCCGCGGAAGCGCCGCCGGGCGAGCGCGAGGCTGGCGGGCACGGCGAGCGCGAGCCCGATGGCGGTCGCCGCCACCGCGACCTGGAGGCTCAAGATGAAGCCGCCCACGAAGTTGCGGTTCTGGAACACCGCGCCGAACCAGCGCAGGGAATAGCCCTCCGGCGGCAGCGAGGGGATCTCCTGGCGGAAGAAGGCGAGCCAGGTGACCAGCACCAGCGGCAGCAGGATGAAGCCGAGCGAGAGGGCGGCGGCGCCGTCGAGGACCCAGCGCCCGAGGTGGATTCCCCGCGGGCGGGGCGCGCCCGCGGGGGTCAGGGTCCGGTCCGGGAGGGACGCCGTCGCCACGGGCTCAGTTGAGCCGGTTCTTGTAGAAACGGCCGCCCTTCACGATCGCGGCGAGATGCTGGCCCTGGCCCTGGAACACGCCGAAATCCTTGAGCGGATCGCCGTCGACGAGGAGCAGGTCCGCGAAGGCGCCGGGCTTAAGGGTGCCGAGCTTGCCCTCCATCCGCAGCACCTTGGCGCCGATCGTCGTGGCGGAGCGGATGATTTCGAGGGGGGACAGGACCTCCCGCCGCAGCAGGAACTCGCGGCTCTGGTCGACCTGGAGGGCGCCGAGCAGGTCGCTGCCGTAGGCGACCGGCACGCCCGCGCGCTTGCAGATCTCGAGCGAGCGCAGGCCGCCTTCGATCACGAGGTCGTTCTTGGCGAGCATGTCGCCCGTCATGCCGAACTCGGCGGCGCGCTCGCGCATGGCGTAATAGGCGATGAGGTTGGCGACGAGGAACATGCCCTTCTCGGCCATGAGCTTCGCCGAGGCGTCGTCGATGAGGTTGCCGTGCTCGATGGTGCGCACCCCCGCATGGGCGGCCCGCGTGATCGCCTCGGGCGTATAGGCGTGGGCGCAGACGTAGCGGCCGTAGGCGTGCGCCTCCTCGACTGCGGCGGCGACCTCAGGCGGGCTGAACTGGAGCGAGTCGAGCGGGTCGTAGGGCGAGGCGACGCCGCCCGACATCATGATCTTCACGTGGTCGGCGCCCTGGCGCATCTGCTCGCGCGCGGCCTTGCGGACTTCGCTCGTGCCGTCCGAGACCGTCATCGAATAGGCCATTGCGTTGCAGCAATGGCAGCGCATGCCGTAATCCGTCCGGCGGCGCGAATCCGAGTGGCCGCCCGTCGGGCCGATCGCCTGGCCGGCGATGAACAGGCGCGGTCCCGGCACGTTGCCCTGCTCCACCGCCGTCTTGATGCCCCAGTCGGCGCCGCCGGTGTCGCGCACGGTCGTGAAGCCGCGGTCGAGCATGCCGCGCATGAGCTCGACGGCCCGCGCGGTCATGAGCGTGAGGGGCACCGCCTCGAGATAGCGGATGTTGACCTCGCTCAGGAAGATGTGGACGTGGCTGTCGATGAGCCCCGGCATCAGGGTGCGGCCGCCGCAATCGACCGTCTCGGCGCCCTTGGACTTGATCGGCTTGTTCGAGCTCTCCCGGATCGTGTCGCCCTCGACGAGGAGTTCGAAGCCGTCCTGGAGCTCGCCGACCTCGGGATCGAGCATTTTGAAGTTGCGGAAGAGCAATTGCATCGTGAGGGATCCCCGTCCGGCGCCATCAGACAACAGCCCGGAGGGCGGCACAAGGGGCGAGCGCAGCCCCGCCGGCGGGCCTGCCGGCCCCCTTTGGACCCGGGGTGCCACGAGCGAAACGGCGGGCGCCCCCTTGCCGCGGTGCCCGGGCGCGCCCTAGCTCGTACGGCAGCAGGGGACCCGCCATGGCGCTTCTCGACACCATTCTCGACCTTTCCCGGCAGGCGCAGCGCGGAAGCCTGTCGCCCTGGTTCGACCGCCGGCTCCGCGCCCAGGTCGAAAGCGGGCTGTTCCCGCCGGAATCCGAGCTCGAATCGATCGGCGCGAAGCTCGTCGGCGATCTGGAGCAGTACCGCGAGCAGGCCGGGGTCTCGACCGCGGTGCTCGGCATGTCGGGCGGCGTCGATTCCGCCCTGACCGCCGCCCTGTTCAAGCGGGCGGGGTGGCGCGTGATCGGCTTCACGCTCCCGATCGAGCAGAACCCGGAGGAGACCGAGCGCGGGGTCGAGGCCTGCGGCGCGCTCGGCATCGAGCACCTCCACATCGATCTCTCGGCCTCCTACCGCGGCTTCGTGGGCGAGCTCGGCGCCCTCGACCCGGATCTCCCCTCGGGCGACGACGGGCGGATCCGCACCCGGCGCGGCAACGTCCGCGCCCGCCTGCGCATGGTCACGCTCTACGACCAGGCGCACCGTTTCGGCGGCATCGTGGCGAGCACGGACAACTTTTCCGAGCTCGGAGCCGGGTTCTGGACGCTCCACGGCGACGTCGGCGACGTCGCCCCGGTGCAGTCGCTGATCAAGTCCTGGGAAGTGCCCTGGATGGCCCGCGCCTACGGGGTCCCGGAGCGCACCTGGCGCGCCAAGCCGACCGACGGGCTCGGCATCGGCGGCGGCGACGAGGCGCAGATCGGCGTGAGCTACCTCGAATGGGACACCATGGTGTTCGCCCTGCTCGAGGCCGTGTCGCGCCATCCCGGGCTCGAGGCCGGCGAGATCGCCGAGGTGCTGGAGATCGGCGGCGACGAGCACGCCCGCGCGGCCCTCGACATCGTGCTGCGGCGCCTGAGAGGCACGTGGTTCAAGCGCGTCAATCCGATCCGCCTCGACCACCCCACCGCCGAGCGCTACGACGCCATCGACGCCCTCGACGCCCGTCTGTTCCGCCCGGCCGTCCTGCGCGCCGACGAGGCGCTGTCGCGCTTCTCGGGCGAATTGCAGGATGTCGCGAACCAGCTCGCCCAGGCCCTCAAGGCGGCGGAGCGGCGTCTCGTGACGGCGGAATCCTGCACCGCAGGGCTGCTCGCCGCCTGCGTGGCCGGCGCGCCGGGGAGCTCCGGGGTCCTGGAGGGCAGCTTCGTGACCTATTGCAGCTCGCTCAAGACCGACGTCCTCGGCGTCCCGGCGGAGCTGATCGCGGAGAAGACGCCCTACCACCCCGACGTGGCGCGCCGGATGGCGGCCGGGGCGCTGGAGCGCGCGCCGTGCGCATCGCTCGCGCTTTCCGTCACCGGCGTCGGCGGGCCGGGGCCCGACCAGGGCAAGCCCGCGGGGCTGGTCTATGTCGGCGCGGCCTTACGCGGCGGGGAGCCGGTCGCGGAGGAGCACCGTTTCTCCGGCCATCCCAAGCAGGTGCTCGCCCATACGGTCCGCGCGGCCTTGCGCCTCGGCCTCGCCACGCTCGAAAAAGGCGGAAGCCGCCGGTAACGCTCCCCGCGGGGGATTGGCGGCGCGCCGGCCGAGCGGCTAACGTCGCGCGACCGTCCGAAGCCGACGGAGGATGCGGACGGAGCCGCCCATGCACGGGACCAACGACCAGCCGCCGGCGCGCGACTGGCCCCTCGACCTCTACCGGGTCCTCAAGGAGGCCGGCATCCGCCAGGCCACTTACGTGCCCGATGCCGGGCATGCGCGCCTGATCGAGCTGTTCCAGGCCGATCCGGAGGTCGCGACCACGGTGCTGACCACCGAGGAGGAAGGCGTCGCGATCGGGGCCGGCGCCTGGCTCGGCGGGCAGCGCTCGGTGCTGCTCATGCAGTCGAGCGGCGTCGGCAACTGCATCAACATGATGTCGCTCCTGCCCGCCTGCCGCTTTCCCTTCCTCGCCCTCGTGACGATGCGGGGCGAGTGGGCGGAGTTCAATCCCTGGCAGGTGCCGATGAGCCGGGCCACGGAACCCGTGCTCGCCGCCATCGGGGTCACGACCCTGCGCGTCGACCGGGGCGAGGAGGCCGGGGAGACGGTCTCGGCCGCGGCGGCGCTGGCCTTCGAGGCCGACCAGCCGGTCGCGGTGCTGCTCTCCCAGCGCCTGATCGGCCGCAAGAAATGGACCGGCAAATGAGCGAGACGGACGGGAATCGGAACACCGGCGAGCCGGCGCACCCGGCAGGAGCGACACCGGGAATGGACCGGCAAATGAACGCCTCGACCTCCCCTGCCCTCGACCGCCGCGAGGCCGTGCGCGCCCTGCTGGCCGAGCGCGGCGACATGCTCGTCGTCACCGGTCTCGGCTCGCCGAGCTACGACGCCTTCGCGGCCGGCGACCACGACGGCACGTTCTATCTCTGGGGCGCCATGGGCGGCGCCGCGCTCGTGGGCCTGGGCCTCGCGCTGGCGCAGCCGGGGCGCCCCGTCGTGGCGCTGACCGGCGACGGCGAGCAGCTCATGGGGTTAGGAGGGCTCGCCACCATCGCGGCCGCGAAGCCCGGGAACTTGAGCATCGTGGTCCTCGACAACGGACGCTTCGGCGAGACAGGCATGCAGCTCAGCCACACCGGCCTCGGCCTCGACCTGCACCGGATCGCGGAGGCGGCGGGCTTCGCAGCCGTGACGGAGATCCGCGACCGGGCGGGCCTGGACGCCTATCGCGGCGAGCTGCGCCGCACGAGCGGCGGCCCGCGCTTCGCGACCGTGCGGATCCGGCCCGAGAATCCCGAGCGCGCCCTGCCGGCGCGGGACGGCATCTTTCTCAAGAACAGGCTGCGCGGGCATCTCGGGCTGCCGGTGACCTGACGACGGGCGCAGTTCGAAACAGAACACGGAGGCCCGCAAGGCCGGGCCCGGAACGGGAGTGAACGAATGGACAAAGTCGGCTTCATCCGCCTCGGGCGCATGGGGCGCCCGATGGCCTCGAACCTGCGGCGCAGCGGGCCCGAGATGGCGGTCTACGACATCGCGCCCGCAGGGGTCGAAGCCCTGACCGCGCTCGGGGCGCGAGCGGCGAACGGCGTCGCCGGGGTCGCGCAGGCGAGCGACGTGATCTTCACCATGCTCCCGGCCTCCGCGGAGGTCGAGGCGACGGTGCTCGGCCCCGACGGCATCCTGGCGAACGGCCGGCCCGGCCAGGTGATCGTCGACATGAGCACCGTCGAGCCGAAGACCACCGACCTCATCGCGGCCGCGGCGGCCGAGCGCGGCGTCACCGTGGTGGACGCGCCGGTCGGGCGCCTCGCGGCGCACGCCGACCGCGGCGAGAGCCTGTTCATGGTCGGGGCCTCGGAGCGCGACTTCGAGCGCGTGCGGCCGCTTCTGCAAGCGATGGGGACCACCATCCACCATTGCGGCCCGGTGGGCACCGGCATCCGCACCAAGCTCGTCAACAACTACCTCGCGATCATCCATTGCCAGCTCAACGCCGAGGCGCTCGCCCTGTCGCAGCGCTTCGGGCTCGACCTCACCAAGACCCTGAAGGTCTGCTACGGCACCACCGCGACGAACGGGCAGTTGCGCGTGAACTGGCCCAACAAGGTGCTGGCCGACGACATCGCGCCAGGCTTCACCATCGACCTCGCCCACAAGGACCTGTCGATCATCGTGGCGGCCGCCAACGCCGCGAAGGTGCCGGTACCGGTCGCGGCGGCGGCGCGCGAGATGTTCTCCATGGCGCGGGCGGGGCGCCATGCGGGTTCCGATTTCTCCGCGATGGTCGACGTGCTCTGCGAGGCCGCGGGTATCGACAAGCCGCGGCTGCCGAAAGGGTGGACCCCGGACGGATCGGGCGGAGCGAAGGCATGAGGCTGAAAGATCGGGTCGCCATCGTCACGGGCGCCGCGCAGGGCATCGGACGGGCCTGCGTGGAGCGCTTCCTCGACGAGGGCGCGCGGGTCGTCGCGGGCGACGTCCACGCGGAGCGCCTCGCCGAAGCGGCGGCCGCGTTGCAGGGCCGCGGCGCGCTCCACACCGTGACCGCCGACGTCACGAAGCGCGCCGGCGTGCAGCGCCTCGTCGCGGAGGCCGTGCGCGCGTTCGGGCGCGTGGACGTGATGGTCAACAATGCCGGCATCGCCAGGAGCCAGGATTTCCTCTCGATCACGGACGAGGATTTCGACGCGGTGCTCGGCGTCAACCTGAGGGGTGCCTTCTTCGGCGTGCAGGAAGCCGCGAAGCAGATGATGGCGCAGGGCGGCGGCGGCGTCATCGTCAACATGTCGTCGATCAATGCGCTCCTCGCGAACCCCTCGCTCGCGACTTACGCGATCTCGAAAGGCGGCCTCAACCAGCTCACCACCACGGCCTCCGTGGCGCTCGCGCCGCACGGGATCCGGGTGGTCGGGATCGGGCCGGGCACGATCCTGACCGAGATGGTCGCGACCGCGATCCTCTCCTCCGATGAGGCGCGGCACGCGGTCCTGTCGCGCACGCCGATCGGCCGCTGCGGCGAGCCCGCCGAGGTCGCGGCGGTCGCCGCGTTCCTGGCGAGCGACGACGCCTCCTACATCACCGGCCAGACGATCTACCCCGACGGCGGGCGCCTGATCCTGAACTACACCGTGCCGGTGCGCCCGTGAGCGCGGACGCTCGTTCCATCGACCTCAACTCCGACCTCGGCGAGAGCTACGGCCCGTGGCGGATGGGGGACGACGCCGCGATGCTCGATCTCGTGACGAGCGCCAACGTAGCCTGCGGGGGGCATGCGAGCGACCCCGAGACCATGTTCGCGACGCTCACCTCCGCCCGCGAGCGCGGCGTCGTGGTGGGCGCGCATCCGGGCTATCCCGACCTGTTGGGCTTCGGCCGCCGGCGCCTCCCCTACACCCCCGCGGAATGCGAGCGCTTCGTCGCCGCCCAGATCGGCGCGCTCTGCGGCGTGGCGGCGCTCGCGGGCACGCGGGTCGCCTACGTCAAGCCGCACGGCGCCCTCGGCAACCTCGCGGCCGAAGACCGCGACACCGCCGCCGCGATCGCGCGGGCCACCGCTGCGGTCGACCGCTCGATGCGCGTGCTCGCGATTTCGGGCACCGTGCTGGAGGACGTGGCGCGGGACTTCGGACTCGCGGTGGTGAGCGAGGTCTTCGCGGACCGCGGCTATCTGGCCGACGGCCGCCTCGTTCCGCGCGACCGGCCGGGCGCGATGCTGAAGGATGCGGATGCGGTCACGGCCCGCATGGTGGGTTTCCTCCGCTCGGGACTGATGCCGGTCGTGGAGGGCGACCCGATCCCGCTGAAGGCGGAGTCGATCTGCGTCCACGGCGACGGCCCGGGCGCGGTCGCCCTCGCGCGCGGCCTGCGCGACGGCCTCGCCCGCGAGGGCATCGCGATCCGGCCCTTCATCGACCCGCCATGACCGATAACACCCGCGGCGCGCCCTCGCGCATCGAGGCGCCATGACCGGGGACGCAGGCGGCGGATTCCCGCGCTTCCACCCGGTGGCGGATTTCGGCATCATGGTGGAGTTCGCCGAGAGCGTCAGCGAGGAGGCGAACGACGCCGTGCTGGCGCTCGACGCCGCCCTGAAAGCGCGCCCGTTCCCGGGCTTCGCCGAGGCGATCCCGTCCTATTGCTCCCTCTTCGTGGGCTACGATCCCCTCGTCGCCGAGCCCGCTTCGGTGCGCTCGCATGTGGCCGAGCTCTGGGCGAACGTGCAGGTGTCGCGCCCGGAAGGCCGCCTGCACGAGATCCCGGTCTGCTACGACCCGCCCTTCGGGCCCGACCTCGCGGCCGTGGCGGAGCGCACGGGGCTCACCTCCGAGGCCGTGATCGCGGCGCACCTCTCGGGCACCTACCGGGTCTACATGTACGGCTTCGCGCCGGGCTACGCCTATCTCGGCGGCGTGCCGGGCGAAATCCGGCTCCCCCGCAAGACGGCGCCGGTGCGCGACATCCCGGCAGGCAGCGTGCTCGTCGCCGGGCCGCAATGCCTCGTGACCACGATCACGATGCCGACCGGCTGGTGGATCATCGGCCGCTCGCCGGCACGGATCCTCCGGCCGCACGAGGAAGCGCCGTTCCTGTTCGAGGTCGGAGACCGCATCGCCTTCCGCCGCGTCGGCGCGGATGCCCTCGGGGGCGGGGCATGAGGACGGCCGTGGTCGAGATCGAGGCCGCGGGGCCGCTGACGACGATCCAGGACGAGGGACGGCGCGGCCTCATGCGCTATGGCGTGCCGGCCTCCGGACCCATGGACCGCACGGCCTACGGCATCGCGCAAGGTGCGCTCGGCAACGGGCCCGGTGCCGGTGCGATCGAGGCGTCGCTCGGAGGCCTGATGCTCCGCTGCCTCGAGGGCCCGATCGCGGCCGCGACGGCCGGCGGCGGCTTCCATGTCGTCATCGACGGCGAGACCGTCCCGTCCTGGGGCGTGGCGATCGTGCCGCCGGGAGCGCGGCTCGCGATCCGCGCGGGGCCGTGGGGCACCTGGACCTATCTTGCCTTCGCGGGCCGGATCGTGGCTCCGTCCTGGCTCGGCAGCCGCGCCACCCATCTGCGCGCGGGTCTCGGCGGCGGCGCGCTCGCGGCCGGCCAGCGCCTCGAGATCGCGGTGCCGGATGGGCCGATGCCGGAGCCGGGGCCCCTCGCCCTGCCCGTCACCGCCCGCGCCCGCCGCGACATCCGCGTCGTGCTCGGGCCGCAGGACCGCTTCTTCGCCCCCGAGGCGGTCGACGCCTTCCTGGCCGGACCCTATGCGCTGACGAGCAGCTACGACCGGATGGGCGTGCGCCTGAGGGGTCCTGCCCTCCCCGTTCAGGGCCGGCTCGACATGCCCTCGGAGGCGGTGGTGCGCGGCGCCGTCCAGGTCGCGGGCGACGGCCAGCCGACCGTCCTCCTCGCCGACCATCAGACCACCGGCGGCTACCCGAAGGTCGCGACGATCGCCTCGATCGACATCGACGCCTTCGCGCAGTTGCGCCCGAACGCCCTGGTGCGCTTCCGCGCCGTCAGCCCCGAGCAGGCCGTGGCGCTCCTGCGCACGCGCCGGCGCTTCATGGGCGCCGAGAGCCCGATCCCTCCGGCCTGAAGCGATCGGGCTCTCGCGGTCGTCGTTCCGTGCGGTCTTATCCGGAAAGCCGGAATCGCTTCGGGACCATGCTCCAGCGGCTGTGGTCCGACGCTCGGGATCAGGTTTGCGCGCGGCCCCTTCGCGCGCCTCCTGCCGGTGCGGCATCTGACGCCGGAAGGCTGCAGGTGCTATATCGATCGACCTGTCCCTTGATCGGAAAAGGACCGCGTCGATGGATGACTGGAGAATAGGGGCTATCCGGGTCACCAGGATTCTGGAGATGTGCGACCCTCTGCGGAGGCCGGCGGAATGGTTCCCCGACTGTACCGACGAGGCCCTCGAACCGCATCTTCATTGGCTCACGCCCCGATCGATATCGCCGGCGACGGGCCGGATCATTCTTCCCATCCAAAGCTTTCTGGTCCGTACCGGGCACCACACCATTCTGGTCGACGGCTGCATCGGCAACGACAAGACGAACGCGGACTTCCCGCATTGGCATCGCCGCAACGACAACACCTTCCTGAAGCGGCTGGCGAATGCGGGTGTGGCTCCCGAGCAGATCGACTATGTGCTGTGCACCCATCTTCATGGCGACCATTGCGGCTGGAACACGCGATTGGTGGACGGGCGCTGGATCCCGACATTCCCCAATGCCCGCTACGTCATGGCGCGGCGCGAGTTCGAGGCCGCACGAGCGACCTCCGGCGATGCCGCACGCTCCTACGAGGAGAACGTCCTGCCGATCGTCGAGGCCGGTCGGGCCGTGCTCGTCGACATGGACTATGCGCTCGACGACGAAGTGTGGCTGGAGCCGACGCCGGGCCACACCCCGGGGCATGTCGCCATCGGACTGAGATCCCAAGGCATAGGGGCGGTGTTTTCGGGCGATGTCATGCATTGGCCGATGCAATGCATATACCCCGACTGGAACTTTCGGTACGACGCGGACCCCGACCAGGCACGTCGGACGCGGTGGGCGTTCCTGGAGGCCTGCTCGGAGAATGGCCGCATCGTCATGACGTCGCATTTTCCCCTGCCGTCGGTGGGAACGATCTCGCGACGTCATTCGTCCTTCTGGTTCGATGATTATCAGCCGTGATCGCATCGGGACGGAGCGCGGCGGGCCCGCGACTCCGTCCCGATGCGATCCTGAAACAGGCTGACGGACTCTAGTACATGCGGCCCTGGGCCCGGACGAGCGCGCTCGTCGCAACCGGAGAGACCGCCGATACCGGCCCGGCCTGCAGGGCGGGATTGATGTAGGGGGCGGGCACCTGGCTCTGCGCCGGCGACGGCGGCGCGCAATCCGGCGTCCCGTCGCGCCGGTAGCGCAAGGTGGCGCCGCCCTGCGGCGTGACGATGTAGGTGCAGCCCTGCGCCGGGTCGCGCCAGACCGTCATGTCCTGGGCGTGGCCCGGACCGGTGAGCGCGACGAGCGCCGTCAGCGTCGCGAAAATCGTATTCCGCATTGATCTTACCTGTTGGCATGGGGCCTCGCGGCCCGTCATGAAGATGGCGGTCCCTTCCGCTCCTCGGACCCGCCGGGCGCCGCTGCGCCCGCGACGGCGGATCCGCCGAGCAGGAGGATCAGACGCGACGCGGGCCGGCGCCGCTGTGCGGCAGATCACACGGCGCCGCCCTCGGGGCCGCGCGAACGGGTACACGGCACCCAGGCGTCCGGATGCAGAGCGGCAGGAGAAGATGGAGGTACGGCCGCGGGGCGATGCCCCGGCCTCGACTGTTCGGGACCAGAACGACCGGCCCCGCGCGGGTCACCGCCGCTCGGGGGCGGATTCCTGCCGCTCCAGGCGGCAAAGCAGGTCGATCAGGTCGGCCGGCGCCGGTTCCCCGAGCACCTCGGCGTAGATGCGGATCAGGTTGCGCACGAGGGCGAGGCGCGGATCGGGGCTCATGCGCGCGCTCCCGGACGGCCGGGCCGCGACCGGCGGGCCGGCGCCGCGGCGGCCCGCACCCGTGCGAGCGAGACCTCGGCATAGGTGCCGAGCACGACGCCGGCCGCACAGGCGAGCGCAAGGGCCAGCAGCATCGAACCATGAACTATCATGCGGCGTCTCCCGCTGGGTCTCGGACGGCCGGGCCGGGTCTGGAGGCCTCGCTCCGCGTCGCCCGGATGCGGCGATCCGAACCAGGCGCCGTGTCGATAGCGCGGCTTTAAATTGTTTGCAATACAATTTTGCAAAGTTCCAGCGGCTGGAGAGGCGCGGCGGTTCCCCGGAGAGGGAAACGGCCTTAGACCGGTGGCGATCCTCCATGGCGGGGCGGGCCTGCGGCGGAACGCCGGTCCCGCCCCGCCTTCGAAAGAGCCTCGCGATGGAACTCGCCGATTGGGTCGGCACCCTGGCCGCGATCTGCACGACCGGCGCCTATTTCCCGCAGGTCGTGCGCGTGGTGCGGACGCGCTCGACCCAGGACATCTCCCTGTGGATGTGCCTCGTCCTGGTCACGGGGGTGGCGCTCTGGCTCGCGTACGGGCTCATGAAGGGGGAGATGCCGATCATCCTGGCGAACGGCATCACCCTGGCCTCGTCGGGCATCATCCTGCTCTACAAGCTGAGGTACGGCTGACGCGGGCGGCCCCTCACCCGCCCTCGTCGTGCTCCACGAGCCGGCGCGCGGCCGGCGCGGGCTGCGGCCGGACCTCCGCGCCGACCAGCGCGAGCGCGTGAACGAGCGCCTCGTAGGAGACCGGCTTCTCGAGCCAGATCGCGCCTTCGAACGCCGCGGCGAGGTCCGCATGCGGCGACCAGCCGCTGTGGATCAGGAAGGGAACGCCGCGCCGGCGGAGCTCGCGCGCCACGTCGCCGGACGAGCCCCCGCGCAAGGAGATGTCGAGGATCGCCAGATCCGGTGCGGCCCGGCTCAGGAGCGCGAGGGCGTCGGGCGCGGAGCTGCAATGGCCGAAGACCGCATAGCCCGCGTCTTCGAGCGCGTCGGACAGGGCGATGGCGGTGACGGCGACGTCCTCGACGATCAGGACGGACGTGCGGGACGAGAGAGTCTCGATCATGGGTCCGCCCCTTCGGCTGGGCGGCTTCAGCCGCTCTTGTCGGGCTGCATCGATACGCGGATCACGGGACCGACAGGCTAGCAGGACCCGCGCGGCGAGCCCAGCAGTACTGCTGACCTGTCGTCCTCAAGCGTTCGGAGCGCGTCCTCTCCCGGCCCCTCACCGCAGTCCGAGGGCGCGGTTGCGCGCGCTGGTGATGTGGGCGTCGATCGCCGCGACCGCGCGCGACGGGTCGCGGGTTTCGATCGCCGCGATGATCGCGAGGTGCTCGCGCATCACGGGCTGCACCAGGGCGCCGGAGAGGAGCGTCTGTTCCTGGCGGATCAGGCGCACCTTGATCGAGTTCACCCGGTAGGCGTCGGCGATGATGGCGTTGTTGAGGGACGCCACGATCGTCCAGTGCAGGTCCCAGTCGACCCCTTGCGCCCGCGCCACGAGGTCGGCGGGCACCGCGTCCCCGCAGGCCTCGCCCTCGGCCAGGATCGCCTCGTGGTCCCGGCGCAGGCGCGCCAGCACGGCCTCGGGGGCGCTCGCGGTGAAGAGCGCGATCGCCTCGCGCTCCAGGAAGAGCCGGAACTGGAACGCGTCGCGGATGAGGTTCAGGTCCACATGGGCGATCTGCATGCCGCGCTGCGGCACGGTCTTGATCAGCCCCTCGGCCTCCAGCCGCGGCACGAGCTCGCGGATGGCGCCGAGCGGCAGGCCGGTGAGCGCCACGAGCTCGCGCTGCGAGACGAACTGGCCCGGCACGATGTCGCGCGCCAGGAGGTGGCGGGTGAAGCTGTCGTAGGCCTTCTCCCGCAGATTGACGCGCTGGCGCTCGCCCGCGGCCGCAGTCGCGTCGGTGTCCATGGGCTCAGGCCGCCTTCGCCGAGAGGATGGCGTCGAAGCTGCGGCCGAGCGCCGATGCTTCGGCCGCGCCCATGGCGACGAGCGGCGGGCGCACCGCGAGCCAGGCCGCGTCCCCGGTCCGGTGCGCCACCAGGGCCTTGACGGCCGGGGTGACGGGATGGGCCAGCACCGCCTCGACGAGGCGCGAGAGCCGCGGATCGTCCTGGCCGGTGCGGATCATCGCGGAGAGCTCGCGCGGGCACACGTTGGCGAGGCCCGAAATCGCTCCCTGTGCGCCCTTGCGCACGCCCGCCGCCAGGCTGCGCTCGTCGCCGATCAGGATCGCGATGTCGCGGTGGCGCTCCAGCAGGGCCTCGGAATAGGGCCAGTCGCCGGAGGAGTCCTTGACGCCGGCCACGACTCCGGGAAAGGCCTCGCGCAGGCGGCCGATGAGGCCCGGCGACAGGGTCACCTGGGTGACCGAGGGGATGTTGTAGAGGATCATGTCGCGGGCGCTGCCCCCGAGCCCCTCGAAGACCCGCGCGAACCAGGCGAACAGGCCGTCGTCGCTCACGCCCTTGAAATAGAACGGCGGCGCCAGGAGCACGGCGCGCAGGTCCGCCTCCATGAGCTGCCGCGTCTGCGTGACCGCCTCCTCGATCGAGGAGGCCGCGACGCCGCCGAGGATCTGTCCGCGGGGGTCGATGCCGGCGCCGATGAGGGCGCCGAGGATCCGCTCGCGCGCGGCAAGGCCGAGCGAGGCTCCCTCGCCCGTCGTGCCGAAGGCCGTGACGCTGCCGCAGCCCTCCGCGAGGCACCAGCGGGCATGATCGGCGAGGCGCCGCAGGTCGACGGCGCCGGCCTCCGTCACGGGGAGCGTGAGGGCTGCCGAAAGGCCGAAAGGTTCAGAAGGGGACGGCACGGGCGGCTCCGGATTTCAGGGATGATCGTATTGACATGTTACTCTGTGGCGGCCGGTCGCGCAATCGGCAAGGTCTGCCGCTCCCGCGCCGCGGCCGCATCGAGCGCGAGGGCGCGGGCCGCGAGCCGGCCGGCAATCGCGTCCTGGACCGGATCGAACGCGAGCCCGCAGCGGGTGCGGTCGGTCTCGAACAGCCCCTGCAGGCGGCGCAGCCGCTTCAGGAACACGATGCTGACGTCGATATGCTGCTGCGTGAAGGCGAGGATCGGGAGCATGGTCTCGAACACGGCCTGCGCCTCCGCCTCCCGCCCGGCGCGGAAGAGGTCGCTCACGCGCACATAGAGGTGGTCCATGGCGGTCGGCATGAAGGCGTGGACGCCGCGGGTCAGCGCCTCGATCATCTGGGCGGCGGCCCAGCCGCCGGAGACGTGCAGGGCGCCGTCGAAATGCCGGAGCACGCGGGAATATTTCGGGCCGGCCAGCACGGTCTCGATCTTGATCGCCTGGACGCGCGGGCACTGCCGCACGAGGCCCTCGATCACGTCGAGGGGCAGGCCTCCGCCGGCCCAGTCGAGGTCCTGGACCACGACGATCTCGGGGCCGGGTTCCGCGACGCGCTCGATCTCGTCCCGGAGTTCGGCGAGGGATTTGCGCGGGTCGACCTGATAGCAGAGCGCATCGGCCCCGACGGCGGCCGCCTGGCGCGAGAGCGCGATCGATCCGGCGAGGTCCGGGCCCGTCACGTTGACGATCACAGGCCGGCGCCCCGCGTTGGCCTCGGCGATGACGCGCCCGATCCGGTCGCGCTCCTGAAAGGTGAGGGACCGGTTCTCGCCCGCGACAGCGAGGACGAGCATGCCGACGCAGCCGGCCTCGATCGTCGCCTCGACGAGGCTGCGGATGCCGACCTCGTCGATGCGGTCGTCGGCGAGGAACGGCGTGTTCAGGCTCGGGACGATGCCCCGGAGCGTGGCGAGGGTTGGGTGCACCGGGCGCCTCCCGCGATCGGCCGGCGGCCTGATCGACAATTGACATGTTACAAAAAACTTCCTAACCCTCAAGCGAAGTTTAGGGCTGGGCAAAGAACGCCCGGCTGCAACGGGGAGGACATAAGATGACGATGCTCGACCGCCGCGGATGGATCATGGGCGCCGCCCTGACGCTCGCGCTGCTGCCCGGCGCACAGACCGCCGCCGCCAATCCCGTGAAGCTGCGCATCTCGACGCCCGCCGTCGAGAGCGACTGGCACGCCAAGATGCTGCCGGTCTTCCGCGACGAGCTCGCCAAGCGCGCCCCCGGCGCCTTCGACGTGGAGATCCACCTCAACGGCACCCTGTTCAAGCAGGGCACCGAGCCGGCCGCCATGCAGCGCGGCAACCTCGAGATGGCGCTGATCTCGGCCCAGGACATCTCCAAGCAGATTCCGGAATGGTCGATCTTCACGGCCGGCTACCTGATCCGCGACGCGGAGCATCAGGCCAAGGTCTTCGGCGGCGACATCGGCAAGGAGATGTTCAAGCTCGTCGAAGACAAGATGAGCATCAAGATCCTCGGCGTCGGCTACCTCGGCACCCGCCAGCTCAACCTGCGCGGCGAGAAGGAGATCAAGACCCCGGCCGACCTCGCGGGCACCAAGCTGCGCATGCCGGGCTCCGACACCTGGCTCTTCCTCGGCAAGGCGCTCGGCGCCAACCCGCTCCCCGTGGCCTTCGGCGAGATCTACACCGCGCTCCAGACCGGCGCGATCGACGGCCAGGACAACCCGCTGCCGACCGACAAGGCCGCGAAGTTCTACGAGGTCACGAAGCAGATCGTCCTCACGAGCCACCTCACCGACGGCGTCTTCGTCGCCCTGGCGGGCTCGACCTGGAACAAGCTCGACGAGAAGCAGAAGGCCGCCGTCACCGAGGCCGCCCAGGCGGCCATCGCCTACAACAACCAGAACCGGCTCAAGGAAGAGGCGGACCTCATCGCCTTCTTCAAGGAGCAGGGCCTGAAGGTCTACAAGCCCGACGTCGACGCCTTCCGGGCTCAGGTCCAGAAGACCTATCTCGAGTCCGAGTTCTCGAAGACCTGGCCGAAGGGCCTCGTCGACCGCATCAACGCGGTGAAGTGAGCCGGAGGCCCGCCGCCCGCGGCGCGCCCCTCTCGAACCGACCATCCGGACCGGCTTGAGGCCGGTCCGGGCCCCTCCTCCCTCCGGGCGCAGAGCGCTCCGCCCGCCCGGACGGACGCAGCGAAGGGCTGCGGCGCAATCCCAACCCGCGAGTCCCCGCCATGGCCGCCTTCCGCGCCCGCCTCCGCTTCCTCGCCGAGCTGATCGCCGCGCTCCTGTTCGTCGCGATGTTCGCGGCGTTCCTGCTCCAGGTCTTCACCCGCTACGTGCTGAACGACCCGGTGTCGTGGACGCAGGAATTCGTTCTGATCGCCTATATCTGGATCGTGTTCTGGTGCGCCGCCTTCCTGCTGCGCGAGCGCGACCACATCACCTTCGACATGATCTCGTCCGCCCTCCCCCCGGGGCTGCGGCGGATCCTCGCGATCGTGCTGACCGCGCTCGTCGCGATCGCCTTCGCGGTCGCCCTGCCCGGCACCTTCGACTACGTCTCCTTCATGCGCATCGAGCGCAGCCCGGTGATCGGCATCCGCTTCGACCTCGTCTACGCGATCTTCGTGGTCTTCGTGGCCGCCATCGTGGTCGGCGCGCTGATCCGCATCGTCCGCCTCGTCGGGAAGGCCTGGCGCAGCGAACTCGTGTCCGAAAGCGCGCCCGAGCCGTGAGCGCCCCCGCCCGTCGCGTCCGCCGGCTCCCCGGAGCCGCGAGCGCCTCCGCCTGCCGCATCCGCCGGCTCTCCGAAGCCGGGAGTGCCTCCGCCTGCCGCGCCCGGCCGTTTCGCCGCGGCCCCGACCCCGATCGACGCGAGACCACGCGATGAGCACCACCTTCATCCTCACGCTCGTCGCCTTCTTCGGCCTCGCCCTGATCGGCATGCCGGTGGCCTTCGCGATGTTCGTGGCCTCGGTGGGCTATCTCGTCGCCACGCAGCGCGACATCGGCCTGTTCGGCGAGCAGATCCTGAACGGGCTCTACGATTCCTTCGTGCTGCTCGCGGTGCCGCTCTTCATCCTCGCCGCCAACATCATGAACGCGAGCGGCGTCTCGGACCGGCTGTTCCAGTTCTGCCAGGCGCTCGTCGGGCGCTTCCGCGGCGGCCTCGCCCAGGTCGACATTCTCGTCAGCATCATCTTCTCGGGCATGTCGGGCTCGGCGATCGCGGATGCGGCCGGGCCCGGCAAGCTCGTGACCCAGATGATGATCCGCCAGGGCCGCATCCCGCCGGGCTTCGCGGCGTCCGTCGCGGCCTCCTCCTCGACGATCGGCCCGATCATCCCGCCCTCGATCCCGATGGTGATCTACGCGGTCGTGTCGGACACCTCGGTGGGCTACCTCTTTCTCGGCGGCGTCATTCCCGGACTCATCATGGGGCTCGCCCAGATGGGTCTCGTCGGCTTCGTGGCGCGCCGGCGCGACTTCCCCCGGGGCGAGGGCATCCCGCTGCGGGATCTGCCGCGCACCACCTTCCAGGCGGTCCCGGCGCTGCTGATGCCGGTGATCCTGCTCTACTGCATCTACGGCGGCGCCACGACGCCCACGGAAGCGGCCGCGATCGCGGCGGCCTATGCCCTGATCCTCGCCGTGTTCTTCTACCGCGAGCTCTCCTGGAAGGAGGGCTTTGCGGTCCTTGTCGAGTCGAGCCGGGCCACCAGCGTGGTGGCGCTCCTCATCGCGGGCGCGCTGATCTTCAACTACATCGTGGCGTCCGAGCGCCTGCCCGAGCAGGTGGCGCGGCTCCTCGACGGGCTCGACGTCTCGCCGCTGGTCTTCCTGCTGCTGGTCAACCTTCTCTTCCTGATCCTGGGCTGCCTGTTCGACGCCACCACCCTGCTGCTCGTGCTGGTGCCGCTGTTCCTGCCCGCCGCCCGTGCGCTCGGCATCGACCTGGTGCATTTCGGGGTGGTGATCGTGGTCAACATCATGATCGGGCTCATCACGCCGCCCTACGGCGTGCTGCTCTTCGTGATGAGCGGGCTCACGGGCATCCCCCTGCGCGACATCATCCGCGAGATCTGGGCCTTCATCGGCATCCTGGTCGCCGCCCTCCTCCTGATGATCTTCGTGCCCGAGGTTGTGCTCTGGCTGCCGCGCTTCTTCGGCTACAAGGGCTGAGCGGTCCGCGAAACCGCCGCGGGAGGCCTCGGCGCGGCGCCGTGTCGGGTTCCGATGCGGCCGCGGATCTGCTTTGATGCGCGCGGTTTCAGGTGGCTCATGCGCACGTTCCTGCTTTCCCTCGTCCCGGTTCTGGCGCTGTCGTCCGGCGCGGCTCTCGCGCAATGGGAGGAAGCGCCCCGCAGCGGCCTGCCGAGCATCGGCTTCCGCGAGCCCGACTGGCGCTCGAAGACGCCCAACGACACGGCGCTGGTGTTCAGTTGCCTCAACTCCGAGCGGATCGGCCTGTTCTTCCGCTTCCGCTACGAGGCGGGCGTCCGCCAGGGCGAATCCGCGCGGGTGGTGCTGTCGCGCAGCGACGGGCGGACGCTCACCCTCAACGGGGTCTGGTCGCTCACGAGCTCGGCGCTCGGCACCAACTGGATGACCGAGGTGCCCTACGACGCCCAGACGATCTCCTTCATGACGACGGGCGACTGGGTGGAGCTGCGCACGGAATTCGAATCGCACCGGGTGCCGCTGACCGGCGCGGCGCCGCTGTTCAACACCCTGCGCGAGCGCTGCATCACCTTCATCCGCGAGCGGCGCGCCCGGCCCGACCTGCCGACCGAGCTGCCGATCGGCCCCCGCCCGCCGCGCGGCCGCAGCACCTTCGACTAGACGGCGCCATTGCCGGTCCGGCCTGGAAGCCGGGCCGCAGAGCTGGACCCCCGTGCGGCGGGCAGGCGCCGTCGCCCCTCCGGGAGCGCGGATTCCGGCGGCTGCGGCGACCTGCCCCACGTCCGGAGCGGCCTGGGAGCCGCCTGGCGCGCGGGCGGGACTTGCGCGTAAGTCGTTAAAATTTTAAGTTAATCCTTGGATACCGCCCTATGCGATACTGTCGTTACTGATTAAGCTTAACGGGCTAATCCTTGTGGGTGTAGTCCGATGCGTTGCCTCTCCTCTCTCCGCTCCGGTGCCGCGGCACTGCTGATTCTCGGCTCGGCTCCGGCCTGGTCGCAGGCGATCGGCAGCCCGGGCTCGTTCCCGCTCCACGAGGAGAACGGCGCCGCGACCCTGATCGAGCGGACGGGACTCGGTTCGCATGCGGCCCGCATGGTGGGCGAGTTCACCAAGGCCGACATCAAGGAGATGTGCGAGCGGATCGGGTGGAAGTTCTACTCCCCCTCCTTCCCCTTCCACGGCACGCTGCAGGACCGCCAGACCATCACGATCTGCCGCGCCAAGGAGGAGGCCCGCCCCCGCGACGAGCGGCTCTACGAGGTGCGCGCCAATTGCCCGGAAGGCCTGCTCTGGAACGACATGGGCTACACCTTCCGCCGCGCGGGCACGGACTGGCAGACCCTGTCGGGCCGGTCCGTGGGGGCCGAGTTCTCGTCCGGCTACACCCGCGTCCTGTCGCGGCAGTTCGACATGCTCTGCGCCGGCACGGCCGTCGTGGCCCAGGCGCCGGCGGGCTCCCAGAGGCCGATCTACGACCCGGTGACGACCGGCTCGATCGACACCCGGAGCACCGGCATGCCGGAGACCGTCGCGACGGCCGGCTCGGGGATGCGCACCCCCGGAACGGCGGGCACGATCCGCTCCGCGCAGGCGGAAATGGTCGGCGGCATCGGCGGGATCGGCGGGCGTTCGCTCATCGCCGAGGCGCGGGCGCGGTCGCGGGGCTGGTAGCGCCCCTCCCCGCCCCGGCGGGCTTTCAGCGCTGCGAGTGCAGGGCGCCGGTCGGCCAGACGACCTGGTTCGACACTACGGCGATCTGCGGGCGGTCGAGCGAAGCGGGCATCGACAGCCGCGCGAGGGCGAAGCGTTCGCAGCGGGCCATCAGGGCCTCGCAATCGGCGAGCGCGCCCGGTTCGGCGACGGAGTCGGCGAGGTCCGCCTCCAGGGCTGCGTAGAAGCGCTTAAGCTGGGCCGACAGGGCGTAGCCCTTGTCGGACGCCCTCACCTTGACCACCCGGCGGTCGCGCTCGGAGCGCTCCTGGACCACGTAGCCGCCCTCGACGAGCTTGCCGAGGTTGTAGGAGACGTTGGTGCCCTGGTAGCAGCCCCGCAGGGTCAGCTCGCTCACCGTCATCTCGTCCGCCCCCATGTGGAGCAGGATCGAGGCCTGGGTGGCGTTCACGTCGGCGCAGCCGAGCCGCGCCAGCTCGCCCTCGAGGAGGTCGAGCGTGCGCCGGTGCAGGCGCTCCGCCAGGGCAACGAGACCGAAAAACCCGCCTGTCATGCCGCCAATCCTCCGATGGGGGCGCCCGCTCCGGCGGGAGCGCTCCCGTGAATGCGGCCTTGGTCCTCCCTCGGGCCGCGGCGGGAATGTCCCCCGATTGGCGCGGCCGATCCATTCCGCTTCTTTACCTAGGCTCCCGTACGGCTGGACGGCCTAGAACGCCCCCGCGGCGCCGCCCGCGCCGGTCCCGAGCGGTGCGGGCTGCGGGCTGCCCCGGCGCCCCGCGGGTGCGGCGCTCTAACTCACTGGCAAGGCTCGGCAATAGCCTCATATGGGCCCCATACGGCCCCGGTGCACGGACCCGACGGCCTCTGCGGGCCCCGCCCGCGTCCTCTTGTGTGTGTAAGGATCTCGTCTTGCGTCGTCGCCACACCGCCATCCACGAGGCGGGCCATTGCCTTGCGCGCTGGTATTTCGGTCATCTCACGGAACGGGTTCAGGTTTTTTCGATCGCCGAGGTCGCGGCCGGCGCCGCGATCGACCTCGCCCACGGCGTGTCGATCCCCTGCGAGGGCCGCACCGAGGGCGCCGATCTCGCCCCCCACCCCTCCGAGCGCGACCGCCTGCTCGGGGCCTCCGACAGCGCCCGGGAGGCCGTGGCGCGGGTCGAGATGGCCCTGATCGAGGGCTATGCCGGGCTCGTGGCCGAGGCGCATCACCGCCGCCGCGCCCTCGAAGTCTGCATCGAGGAGGGCGGCGAGGCCGACATGGCGCAGAACGGCGCCCTGCTGCGCGAGTGGTTCGGGAAGGACGCCCAGGATGCCGCTGCGGCGCAAGCCTGGCGGCGGGCCGGCGCGCTGGTGCGGTCCCCGTCCGGCTGGCGGGCCGTCACCGCCCTCGCCGATGCGCTGATGGAGCGGGGCACCCTGTCGGGGACCGAGATCGCCCGCCTGTGCCGGCGCGCCTACGGGCTCGAGCCGGACTACGAGGCCTGGATCGAGCACTGGCCGCCCCGGCTCGACGAGCTCCGCGCCGGCTACGCGCCCTCCGCCCCGCCCCTCGCCGCGGCGGCCTGACGGGCCGGCCCGGACCCCCTTCTCAGGCCGGCGCCGCCGCGCTGACGACGCGGTTCCGCCCGGTTCGCTTGGCCTCGTACATGGCCTGGTCGGAGGCGTTCAGCAGGTCCGCCACGCTCTGCGTCGCCTGCGGCCGGAACGCCGCCACCCCGACGCTCGCCGTCACCACCCCGT
>DATAGO010000083.1:0-18346 GCA_036263675.1 Microvirga sp.
GCCGGGGGGCAGGCGGGGCGCGCCCGATCGGCGCGCCACGAAGGTGCCGCTCCCCACCCTGCGGATGATGGCGCCCTCGGCCTCCAGTCCCGCGAGGGCGTCGCGGACGGCACTGCGCGGCAGGGCAAGCTGTTCGGCAAGCGCCCGTTCGGTCGGCAGCTTCGCGCCCGGCGGATACGCGCCGGATTCGACCATGCGCACCAGGGAGTGGCGCACCTGGTCGCCCCGCTTTCGGACGTCCTGTGATCCCGTCATGAGCGAATTGGTAGACCAATTGAGCTGGTCGAGCAACTCGGACCTCGGCAAGGGGCGCAAGTTGACATGCGGCTCGCTCAGACCCTAACATCGGGGCAAATTGGTCAACCAATCGGAGCGACGATGAAGTTCGCATGCTTCTCCCACAACGGGACACAGGCCATCGGTGTCGTGGACGCCGAAGCCTCGCTCGTGCGGCCGCTGTCGCCGGCCGTGCGCGACATGGTCGAGCTGATCGAGCGCTACGACGAGGTGCGCGGCTCCCTCAAGGGCGAGGGCGCCGGGATCCCGCTCCGGGAGGTGAAGCTCCTCGCGCCGATCCCGAATCCGCGCCGGAACATCTTCTGCGTCGGCAAGAACTATCGCGACCACGCCAAAGAGTTTGCAGGCAGCGGCTATGAAGCCGGAGCCGTGAAGGGCGCGGAGATCGACGAATACCCGGCGGTGTTCTCGAAGCCGCCGACGAGCGTGATCGGTCATGGCGACACGGTCAGCCTGCATCCGCATGTCACCTCCGCGGTCGATTACGAGGCGGAACTCACGCTCGTGATCGGCAAGGCCGGGCGCGACATCCCGGCTGAGCGGGCATACGAGCACATCTGGGGCTACACGATCGTCAACGACGTCACGGCCCGAGACCGTCAGCGCAACCACAAGCAATGGTTCATGGGGAAGGCGCTCGACACCTTCTGTCCCATGGGCCCCTGGATCACGACCGCCGACGAACTCGACCCCGAGAATCTCGATGTGAAGTGCTGGGTCAACGGCGAATTGCGCCAGAACGCCAATACGCGCGATCTCATCTTCACGATCCCGTCCCTGATCGCCACGATCTCGGCCGGCCTTACCTTGCGCCCCGGCGACCTGATCGCGACCGGCACGCCGGCCGGCGTCGGACTCGGCTTCAGCCCGCCGAAGTTTCTCAAACCCGGAGACGAGGTCACGATGTCGATCAGCGGCATCGGTACGCTGTCGAACCGCTTCGCGTGAGCCTCTCGCGCAGGTAGGGCTCTGAGGGCACGTTGACGGTGGCCGCCGCAGGCGGACGGCCGCTCTAGGGAGATGAACGGGATGGCCAACGAGACGCCGGTTCAAGGCCGGGAGCACTGGACGAACAAGGGCGACGTCCGGCTCTTCCTGTGGGAGAAGCCGGCGGTGGCGCAGCCCGCCTCCCGCGGCACGATCCTGTTCGTCCACGGCTCCTCGATGGCGTCGCAGCCGACCTTCGATCTCACGGTGCCGGGCCGGCCCGATTCCTCGGTGATGGACTGGTTCGCGCGGCGAGGCTTCGACACCTGGACGGTCGACATGGAGGGCTACGGCCGCTCCGACAAGCACCGGGACATCAACAGCGACATCGCGAACGGCGCCGACGACCTCGCGGCCGCCACCGACTACATCCTGCGCGAGCGGAACTGCGGTCCCTTCCTGGTCTACGGCATCTCGTCGGGTGCGTTGCGGGCGGCACTCTTCGCCGAGCGCCACCCGGACCGTGTCCGGCGCCTCGCACTCGACGCCTTCGTGTGGACCGGCAAGGGTAGCCCGACGCTGGCCGAGCGCGCCAAGCGCCTGCCGGAATTCCTGGCCAAGAACCGGCGCCCGGTGGACCGCGCCTTCGTGCACAGCATCTTCAACCGCGACCATCCGGGCACCGCCGACGCCAACGTGGTCGAGGCCTTCGCGGATGCGATTCTATCCCTCGACGATTCGATGCCGACCGGCACCTATGTCGACATGTGCTCGAAGCTGCCGGTCGTCGATCCGCGCCGGATCACAGTGCCGACCATCGTCATGCGCGGGGAATACGACGGCATCGCGAGCTTTGAGGATCTGGTCGAGTTCTTCACGCTCCTGCCTAATGCCGACAAGCAGTTTGCCGTCATGCCGGGCATCGCGCATGCGTCGTTCCAGCAGAAGAACTACCAGCTCGTCTTCCACATCCTGCACGGCTTCTTCACACAGCCTGAGCCGGTCTATCGCGGGGAGCATTAGGAGAACGCAGGCACGGGGTGCAATCTTGCTCCGACCGCTCCCTTGCCGGTGAGGCGGCGGGTCCGGCCGGGAGGACCAAGTGTCCCGGAGACGACCCCGAGCCTGAGAACACGACACAGGGAGAAAAAGCCATGAAACGCCGCGATGTCCTGAAAGGCCTCAGCCTCGCTCCCGCCCTGCCGCTCCTCGGCGCGAGCCCGGTCCGCGCACAGGGGGCCTGGCCCACGCGGACGATCACTATGATCGTCCCGTTCCCGCCCGGCGGTCAGGCGGATCTCGCCGCGCGCCCGATTGCGGCGGCGCTCGAGAAGATCCTGGGCCAGCCCGTCGTGGTGGAGAACCGCGGCGGCGCCGGCGGCGCGGTTGGCAATGCGGCCGTGGCCCGGGCCGAACCCGACGGCTACACGATCCTGATGACGCTCTCCTCGCTCGCGGTGCTGCCGGAATCGGACCGCCTGTTCGGCCGCCAGCCGGCCTATGAGGTCGCCCAGCTCGCGCCGGTGGCCCGGGTGCTCGCGGACCCGACCCTCCTCGCGGTTCCGGCCTCCGCGCCCTGGAAGACGCTGCAGGATCTCGTCGAGGACGCCAAGAAGCGTCCGGCCCAGATTCCTTACGGCTCGTCGGGCCCCTACGGCACTCTCCATGTCGCCATGGAGATGTTCGCCGCCGCGGCCGGGATCAAGCTGCTCCACGTCCCCTACCGCGGCGCGGGGCCTGCGGTGACGGGTCTGCTCTCCGGCCAGATCCAGGCGCTCGCCTCCGCGCCGGGCGTGCTGAAACCGCATGTGGATTCGGGCGCCATGCGGGTGCTGGCGAACTGGGGGGCCGAGCGCGTTCCGAGCTTCCCCGACCTGCCGACCTTCAAGGAACTCGGCTACCCGCAGGTCGAGTTCTACATCTGGGCCGGGCTTTTCGCTCCGAAGGGGCTGCCGGATCCTGTGATGACTCGCCTGCGGGATGCCATGCGCCAGGCGATGGCCGAGCGCGAAGTCCTGCGTGTGTTCGAAGGCGCCGGAAGCCCGCCGGCCTATCAGGATGCCGCCGAGTTCGCCCGCTTCGTCGACGCCGACAGCACGCGCCTCATCAAGGCCGTGCAGGTGATCGGCAAGGTCGAGTGACCCGCCCGCTCTGGGCTTTGTTCGGCGTTGCAGGTTTTGCAGGGTCGAGTGAGCCCCGCACTCCAGGCCTCGCTCAGCGCTTCGTCGCCGCCGAGAGGTGATCGAGGAGCAGCCGTTCGGCGCGGGTGAGGTCTGCGGCTTCGATGGCCTCGAGGATGCCGAGGTGGTCGCGGCAGGATTGCTCGATCTCGTCTGGAGTGAGGCTCGGAAAGTCGGCGTATTGGTGCATGCGCCGCAGGCTGTTCTGCTGGCGGATGGCCTGGAGGAAGAATCGGTTCTGCGACCAGGCCGCGAGCGCCTCGTGGAAATGGGCGTTGATCCAGAACCATTCCTGCGGCGAAGCGGCTCCCGCTGGCTTTGCCAGGAACTCGAGATGGGCGTTGCGGAGCTGCGCCAGTTCACGCGCATCCGCCTGGTAGCCGGGCTGCCGGAGGGCCGCGCATTCGACGCTGATCCGGAATGCGTAGCTCTCCGCGATGGCTTCCTCGTTGTCGAGGCTCTCCACGAAGCGCCAGCCGTGCCCGCGCTGGCGTTGCACCAGGCCTTCCGCCGCCAGCAGTTGGAGCGCCTTCCGCACGGCGCCCCGTGAGGTGCCGTAGCGGGCCAGGAGCCCGCTTTCGGAGACGTCCGGCGCGATCTGGTTGCTCGCCCGATCTGCCAGGATGCGCGAGGACAGATCGCTCCCTTCGGGCTCGCAGAGCGAGGTGGGATCGGATGACCCGCCCTCCGGGTCGGCGACCGGGCGCGAACCTATCTTGAAACCCGCCCCCGTCTGGCGCTCGAGGACGCCCTCGTCGACGAGCAGGAGGAGCGCCTTGCGGACGGGCGTGCGGGACACGCCGAGGCGCCGGGCGAGCGTCTGCACCGGAACCGGCGCGCCGACGTCCCACTGCTCCTGGCGCCGGAGGCGCAGGATCTCGCGCGCGATCTCCCGCGCCAAGTTGCCGCCCATTCCCCTTCCTCCCAGGGCCGGATCCGTTGACAGGCTGTCCCGCATCGGCCCATGTTCTCCATCAACGTAAAGAACACCGGTGGCCTTGGGGTCAACCTGATTTCGGTCTCTCTCGTCGAGGCCCGTGGCCCCCGCTTCATGGTCTCGGATCCCGCCTGATCACGGCGTTCAACGGCGCCTTCCATTCCTGATCTCTTGGCGGAAAATGGACGGAGCGCCGGATGGAGTCCCCTCGAATGCGGCTGGTCGGCGTTCTCGGCGGGATGGGTCCGGCCGCGACCCTGGATTTCATGGCGAAGGTGATGGCCGCGACGCCCGCCGCGGTCGACCAGGACCATGTCCCTCTGGTGGTCTACCAAGTGCCCCAGATCCCGAGCCGGACCGCCGCCATAGCCGAGGGGACCGACGCGCCGCTGCCCGCCATGGTGGCGGGGGTCCGGGCGCTGGAGCGCGCCGGAGCGGAGTTGATCGTCATCGCGTGCAACACCGCCCATCATTGGCACGAGGCGCTCGCCCGCTCGACCGGCCTCGAGATCCTGCACGTCGCCGACGCCGTACGGACCCTCCTGCGGGAGAGGGCTGCGCTCGACCGCCGTATCGGGCTGATGGCGACTCGCGCCACCCTTCACTCCCGGATCTTCGAGCAGCGCCTTCCGGAGGTCCGCTTCGTGACGCCCGGCGAGGCGACCCAGAGGCTGATCGACGCCGCCATCGCGGCCGTGAAGGCCGGCGACGTCGCCGCCGCGCGCCGCTCCGCATCCGCAGCCGCGGAAGGCTTCCGGGCCGAAGGCGCCGAAATCCTTCTCCTGGCCTGCACGGAACTCCCCATCGCGCTCGACGGCATTGGCGGCCCGCAATGGCTCGATGCCACAGAGGCTCTCGCGCGCGCCTGTGTCGCCTGCTCGTCGAACCGCTGAGAGGGCCCCTGACCCATGAGGCCGTTGACACCCCGCGATACACGGGCGCATGTTCTGTGTGAGCGTAAAAGACACCTGGGGTGCCTGTGATCGAACCATTCCCCTTCGTTTCCGTGTCCGGACGCCCGTTCGAGCGGGGCCGCGCCTATGGCAGGATCGCGCGCGAGCGCGTGCACCGCAGTGCGGCGCTCTATGGCGGCCAGCTCGACGAGCTCGGCCTCTCCGCAGGGGCACGCACGCGCCTGATCGGCGACTTCGCCGAAAAGGTCGAGGCGTTCGACGCGAGCTACCTCCAAGAGATGCAGGGAATCGCGGAGGGCGCCGGCGTCAGCCTCGAGCAGGTCGTGATGATCAACGCGCGCACGGAAGTGGTCGCGATGGCGCGTGTCCTGGCCGATCGCCCGGAGGACGGCGACGAGGAGGAGGACACCAAGGCCGACGGCTGCACCGGCGCCATCATCCTGCCGGAGCGCAGTGCGGACGGGAACCTGCTCCACGGCCAGAACTGGGACTGGCGCCCGGAATGCGTCGACAACGCGGTGGTGCTGCGCATCTACCGCGACGACGGGCCGGACGTGCTGACCTTCGTGGAGGCGGGCGGCCTGGGCCGCCACGGCATGAATGCGGCCGGAATCGCGATCAGCGGCAACTACCTGCGCTGCGACCGCGACTACGCGCAGCCGGGCGGCGTGCCGCTCGCCCTCGTGCGGCGCAAGGCCATGGACCAGGAGCACGTGGCGCTCTCCATGCGGGTGATCGCGACGACGCGCAAGGCGTGCGCGACCAACATGCTGGTCAGCCACAAGGCCGGCTGGGCGATCGACTTCGAATGTGCGCCCGACGAGGCCTTCCCTCTCTACCCGGAAAACGGGCTCATCGTTCACGCCAATCACTGGGTGAGCCAGACCGCGCTCATGAAGCTGCGGGATACCGGCACCGCGACGGCGCCCGACAGCCTCTACCGCGACTGGCGCGTGCGCCGGCTCCTCGAGGAGAAGGCTTCCGGCATCACCATGGCGGACCTGAAGGCGGCGCTCTTCGACGACTTCCTGTCGCCGTACTCGGTCTGCCGGCCGCCGCGGCCGGGGCTGCGCGGCGACATCACCGCCAGCGTCGCCATGATCCTCATGGAGCCGGCGGCCGGAATCATGGAAGTCGCGCCGCTGCCGGCGCTCAACCGGCATTTCACCCGCTACAGCCTCACCGACCAGCCGAGAATGCTCGAGGCGGCGGAATAGGCGTCTCACCGGCTTGGGATGATCGCGGCTGCGGTCGACGAGGCGACGGCGCAGGGAACACGACGAGGGAGGAACGGATGAAGATCGGTCATGCACTCTGGCTGGGCCTGGGGCTCCTGGCGAGCGGCCCCGTCGCGGCTCAGAGCGTCACGGTGGCGCTCAAGGCGGACATCCGCGGCACCAATCCCGGCGTCAACCGGGACGACGACACGGACGCGGTGGCGCTCCACATGGTGGAGGGGCTCGTGGCCTACCGCGAGGGTGGCACGGTCGGCCCGCTCCTGGCGGAGAAGGTCGACCTCTCCGGAGACGGCCGCACCTACACCTTCCGGCTCCGCCGGGGCGTGAAGTTCCACAACGGCGCCGACATGACCTCCGCGGACGTGGTCTGGAGCTGGAATCGCTTCATGGACCCGAAGACGGAGTGGCGCTGCCTGTCGGAGTTCGACGGGCGCGGCGCCGTCAAGGTCGAGGCCGTCGAGGCGCCGGATCCCCACACCGTGACGATGCGGATCGACAAGCCGAACGCCCTGTTCCTCGACAGCCTCGCGCGCACCGATTGCGGCATGGCGGCGGTGCTCCACAAGGACTCGCTCAACCCGGACGGAAGCTGGAAGGCGCCCGTCGGGACAGGTCCGTTCAAGTTCGGTGAGTGGAAGCGCGGGCAGGAGGTGATCCTCACCCGCTTCGACGGCTACGTCTCGCCCCCTGGCGACAAGCGCGACGGCTTCACGGGCCAGAAGAAGGCGCTCGTCCCGGAGGTGCGCTTCCTCGTGGTGCCCGATTCCTCGACCGTGAAGGCCGGGCTCGAGGCCGGACGCATCGACATCGCCGAGATCGTCGATTCCGACATTCCCGAGCTCGAGAAGAGCAAGAACGTGAAGGTGCTGCTCGGCTCGACCGGCGGCCGCCATGCGGTGATCTTCCAGACCACCGACCCCGTGTTCAAGAGCGCCAAGATGCGCCAGGCCATCGCGGCCGCCCTCGACATCAACCAGATCGTCGAGGTGGCGGCGAGCGGCCGCGTGAAACCCAACAACTCCACGATCCACTCGCGCTCGCCCTACTACAGCGCGGTGCAGGCCCGCGGCGTGACATACGATCCCGCGCGGGCGAAGCAGCTTCTCGCCGAGGCAGGCTACAAGGGCGAGCGGATCAAGATTACGACCAACAACCGCAAGACCGCGCCGAGCTTCAACATTGCGGTCGTGATCCAGGCGATGCTCCAGCAGGTCGGCGTCCCGGCCGATATCGACGTGGTCGAGTGGGCCACCCACATGGACCGGTTCCTGAAGGGCAACTACCAGATCATGGTCCACTCCTACTCGTCGCGCTTCGATCCGGCGCTCAGCTTCGAGCACTTCACCGGGCCGAAGCGCAGCCAGCCGCGCAAGGTGTGGGACAACCCGGAAGTGCAGCAGCTCCTCGAGAAGGCAGCCGCGGCTTCCGACGAGGCCGCACGCCAGAAGATGTTCGACGAACTCCACACCCGCATGCTCGACGAGATGCCGCTCATCATCCTGTTCAACCAGCTCGACGCCTGGGCGACCTCGGCGCGCGTGGAGGGCTTCACCCCGAACGAAGGGCGGGCGCGGGCCTGGGGCGTCAGCGTCAGGAACTGATCTCGGCGCCACCTCCGACACAAGGCGTGCGGCCGCTACTGCACGCCGAAACCCATCGGCCGCACGATGCTGCGCTTCATCCTCAGGCGACTCCTGATGGCCGTGCCGACCCTCGTCATCATGGCGGTGTCGGTGTTCGTCCTCATCCGCCTGATCCCGGGCGACCCGGCCTCCCTGATGCTCGGCGACCTCGCCAACGAGGCGACCCTCGCCGAGGCTCGGGCGCGGCTCGGCCTCGACCGCTCACTGCCGGAGCAGTTCGCGATCTGGTTCGGCAATGTGCTCCAGGGCGATCTCGGCCGCTCCATCACCTCCGGGCAGGCGGTGCTCCCGCTCGTGCTGCAGCGGTTCTGGGTGAGCGCCCAGATCGTGCTCGCGGCCGTGCTGCTCGCGAGCCTCGTCGCCGTGCCGGCCGGCATGATCGCGGCGTGGCGCCAGAACAGCGCGACGGATCTCGCCCTCGTCGGTACCGCCACGCTCCTCCTGTCGATCCCGACCTTCTGGCTCGGACTGCTGCTGCTCCTGTTCTTCGGCCTCAAGCTCGGGTGGTTCCCGGTGGTCGGCTACGTGCACCTGAGCGAGGATCCAGGGGCTGCGCTCCTCTACATGGTGATGCCGGTCGCGACCCTCTTCCTGCACGAGATCGGGGTCTTGATCCGCATGGCACGGGCGAGCACCCTCGAGGTGCTTCGCCTCGACTACATCACCCATGCGCGGGCGAAGGGCCTGTCGGAGGGCGCGGTGCTGTGGCGCCACGCCTTCCGCAACGCCTTCGGCCCGACCTGGACGCTGATCGGGCTCGTCCTCGGCAACCTTCTCGGCGGCATCGCGATCGTGGAGACCGTGTTCACGATCCCCGGCCTCGGCCGGCTCCTCGTCGACGCGATCTTCGGGCGCGACTACCCAGTCGTGCAGGGCTGCCTTCTGTTCGTGGCCTTCGTCTACGTGATGGTCAATCTCGTCATCGACTTGCTCTATCCGGTCTTCGATCCGCGGGTGACGGCGGAATGAGGCGGAGCATCCGGGGCAACCTCGTGATCGGCGGCGTTCTCGTCGGCGCGGTCGTGGCCTGCGCCCTCGTCGGCGCTCTATGGACGCCGTTCGATCCCTTGCGCATCAACATCCGGGCGCGCCTCGCCCCGCCCGGCACCGATGCCTACTGGCTCGGCACCGACGAGTTCGGCCGCGACGTGCTGAGCCGCCTTCTCGCTGCGGCGGCGACGAGTCTTTGGATCGGACTCCTGACCGTCGGCTTCGCGACGAGTCTCGGCACCGCCATCGGGGTGCTGACCGGGTTCCTGCGCGGTTGGGTCGACCGGGTCGTCATGGCCTTCAACGACGCCCTCCTGGCCTTCCCGGGCGTTTTGCTGGCCCTCGGGTTGCTCGCGGTGTTCGGCGCCAACAAGTACGGGATCGTGCTCGCGCTCGGGCTCGCCTACACGCCCTCTGTCGCCCGCGTGGTGCGCGGCACGGTCCTCTCCCTGCGCGAGAAGGAGTTCGTCGAGGCCTCGCGGGTCATGGGCAATTCCGAGCTCTTCACCATGGCGCGTCACGTCCTGCCGAACTGCATCGCGCCCCTCACGGTGCTCGCGACCTCAATGTTCGGCTGGGTGCTGCTGGCGGAGAGCGGCCTAAGCTTCCTCGGCCTCGGGGTGCCCCCGCCCGCGCCCACATGGGGCAACATGCTCTCAGCGAGCCGGCCCTTCATGGCACAGGCCGTGTGGCTCGGCGTGCTGCCGGGCCTGTGCATCTCGCTCACCCTGCTCGGCATCAACCTCCTGGGGGATGCGTTGCGCGACCGGCTCGATCCGCGCATGAGGGGAGCGTAAACGTGCCCGCCTCGGCCACAGGATTCCCGCATGAGGGCAGCCCGACCCTGCCCGGCACTGCCCTGCGCGACGGCCCGACCGTGCACGGCTCCGCCGCACCCGCGCCGCTCCTGGAGGTCTCGGACCTGACGCTTGAGGTGGCCCGTACGGGCGCTCGGGTCGTCCGCGGCTTCGAGCTCGCAATCGCGCGCGGCGAGATCGTCGGCATCGTCGGCGAATCCGGCTCCGGCAAGACGCTCGCGGCCCGCTCGATCCTCCGGCTGGAACCGCCGGCCATCCGCCGGGTATCGGGATCGATCCGGTTCGAGGGAAGGGATCTCGCCGCCGCCACGCCCGCCGAACTGCGCTCTCTGCGAGGCGCCCGGATCGGGATGGTGTTCCAGGAGCCGATGACCTCGCTCAACCCTGCCATGATGGTCGGCCGCCAGCTCGAGGAGGGCCTCGCGGTCCACCGCGGCTCCGACCTCGATGCGGCGGCGCGGCGCGCGCGGATCCTCGAGATGCTGCGCCGGGTCGGGATCGCGGATCCTGCGGGCGCGCTCTCGGCCTATCCGCATCAGTTCTCGGGCGGGATGCGCCAGCGCATCATGCTGGCCTCGGTGATGCTGCTCGCGCCGGCGCTTCTCATTGCCGACGAGCCGACGACGGCGCTCGACGCCGTGATCCAGCGCGACGTGCTCGACCTCATGCTCGGGCTCGCCCGTGATCACGACACCGCGCTCCTCCTGATCAGCCACGATCTCCCAATGGTGGCGCGCTATACGCACCGGATCGTGGTGATGGCGAAGGGCGAGATCGTGGAGGAGGGCCGGACGGAGGCTCTGCTCGAGGATCCGCGGCACCCTTATACGCGCGGGCTTCTCGGCGCGCTGCCGCGCCGCCTTCCCGCGCGGCCCCGGCCCGAGGCCCCGCCGGTTCCGGTGATCGAGGCGCGGGACCTCGTGGTCGAATACCCCGGCCGCCCCCGCCTGTTCGGGCGCGCCGCGGCGAAACGCGCCGTGCACGGCGTCTCGCTCCATGTGGCGCCCGGAGAGGTCGTGGCGCTGGTGGGCGGGTCGGGATCGGGCAAGACCACCATCGGACGGGCGCTCGCGGGCCTCTCGGCGCCGACCGGCGGCGAAATCCGCTATGCGGGCCAGCCGATCTCGCCGGGCAACGCCTCCTGGCTCGAGTACCGGCGCAGCTGCCAGATGATATTCCAGGATCCCTACTCATCGCTTGATCCGCGCATGACGGTCGGGGCCATCGTCGACGAGGCGCTGCGGATCGTTCCCGACCTTCCGCGCGGCGACAGGACCGCTCGCGTCGGCGCCATCCTGGACGAGGTCGGCCTGGGCGGCGCGGACTATGCGGGGCGCTATCCGCACGAGCTGTCGGGCGGCCAGAGGCAGCGGGTCGCGATTGCGCGGGCGCTCGTGCGCCGTCCCGCGCTGGTCATCGCCGACGAGCCCGTCTCCGCCCTCGACGTGACGGTGCGCGCGCAGATCCTCGACCTGTTCGCGGACCTGCAGAAGCGCTACGGCTTCTCGTGCCTTTTCATCAGCCACGACCTCGGCGTCGTCGAGCAGGTCGCCGACCGCGTCATCGTCATGCACGAGGGTCGCATCGCGGAAGAGGGCGACCGGGATCAGGTCTTCGACCATCCGCAGCATGCCTATACGCGGCGCCTGCTGTCGGCGATCCCGGCGCTCGAGCGCGCGCCGGGAGACGGCCACGGGGTACGGCTGCGATGGCGTCTCGAGGAGACACCAGGGCGGAGCGTGGGTTGAGTTCGGGCCGGGGAGGGCGTTCGGGCGGCCCCGGCCGGGACGTGCCTGAACGTTTTGGCCAGGACCGCCTGACCGGTTGGCGCAACACGATCATGCGCGAGAGGCCCCTAGGCGGGCGCCGATCCGCTCGTCTCGACACGCCCACCTCCGGCTGCGGCGGCTTTTGCTGCACTTGCGCGGAGCGGGGGCGGTGGAGAGGCCCTGGTGTGGCCTTCGGGGAACAACCCTCAACAATCTCTGAGGTTTAGCTTTAACCGCTTGTTAACCGCCGCCGCGCTGTCACAAGGTTGCGCTCCGGAGGTTCTCGATCATGAAGCGTATGATTGCCGCGATGCTTGTCGTCTCGCTGGCCTTCCAATCCGCGGGCTGCACCACGATCTACCCGGCACAGCCCGTGGTCGCCGCTGCCGTCCCGGTCCGCTCCGGCTCCGTTGCAACGCACAACCCGAACCAGGTGGTCCCGGCTCCCGCCACGCTGCGCCCGCCGGATGTGCCGACGAACGAATTCTTCGGCAGCGCCGGCGCCGGAATCCTGGCCGGCGTGCTGCTCGTCGGCGCGATCGGCCTGCTGATCGTCGCGAAGAGCGGGGGCGGTTCAAGCGGCGCAAGCGCGGGCCCGGGCGGAGCGCCATAGCGGGCCCCGGAAGCTCAACGGGAGGCGCGTGACCCCGAGCGCAGGTGCCGCGCCCGTTCAACCCGCTCCACTGAATGCAGGGGCTGGATCCTGGCACGCAGCGCCCGTCGGAACCGCCGTCAGAGGCGGGCGCCCGACTGTGGGTCGAACAGGTGCAGGTGAGCGGCATCCACGGCGAAGGCCATCGGGACGCCGGCGCGGGCGGGAGTCTCGCGTCCGGTCCGGCAGCAGAGTTGCCGGCCTTCGACGTCGGCGTAGATGAACGTCTCGGGGCCGAGATGCTCGACGATCTGGACGTCGCCCCGGATAGGGCCATCGTGCAGGGGCGACAGGTGCTCGGGCCGGAAGCCGGCAAGGAGTCGAGACCCCGCGGCCGCGGCGCTCCCGGGTGGAAGTTCAATCGTCAGTCCAGGAGCCACGCGAAGGCCGCGGCGCCCCCCAGCCTCTTCGACGGTGCCCTCAAGCAGGTTGATCGCGGGCGAGCCGATGAACTCGGCGACGAAGCGGTTCGCAGGCCGGTCGTAGAGCTCAAGCGGGGTCCCGACCTGCTCGATCCGGCCCTTGTTCATCACCACGATCCTGTCCGCCATCGTCATGGCCTCGACCTGGTCGTGGGTCACGTAGACCGAGGTCGCGGCGAGCGACTGATGCAGCCGGCGGATCTCGATGCGCATCTGCACCCTGAGCTTGGCGTCGAGGTTCGACAGGGGCTCGTCGAAGAGGAAGAGCTGCGGCTTGCGCACGATTGCACGGCCCATGGCGACGCGCTGGCGCTGGCCGCCCGAAAGCTGGCGGGGATAGCGCGCTAGGAGTGTGTCGAGATCGAGAATCTGCGCCGCGCCGCCGACCTTCTCGGCGATGGCGGTTTCGGGCTCGCCCCGGAGCTTCAGGTTGAAGGCCATGTTCTGGCGCACGGTCATGTGCGGATAGAGCGCGTAGCTCTGGAACACCATGGCGATGTCGCGGTCGCGCGGTTCGAGCTCGTTCACGATGCGCCCGCCGATCTCGATGGTGCCACCGGTGATGCCCTCGAGCCCCGCGATCATGCGCAGCAGCGTCGACTTCCCGCAGCCGGACGGGCCCACGAGCACGATGAACTCGCCGTCCTCGACCGAGAGGGTCACGCCTTTGAGGATCTCGAGAGCCCCGAAGCTCTTGCGCAGATCGCGGATCGTCACCGACGCCATCGGGCCCTCACTGTTTGTTCGGCAGGCTGCGGATGAAGGCGGACGTCGTCATGACCTCGCCTCGCCGAGACGGGCGCCGGGCCGCTGGGGAGAGGCACCGTCATGGCCTCACTTCACCGAGCCGAGCGTGAGGCCGCGCACCACGAAGCGCTGGCCCAGGAACATCAGCAGCACCGCCGGAATCGTCGAGATCACGGAAGCCGCCGCCATCTGGCTGTGCTGCACCTCGTATTGCTGCGCGAAGCGCGCGATCGCGACCGGTACCGTCGCGGTCTCGCGTGAGGTGAGGCTCAGGGCCACGGCGAACTCGTTCCAGCTGAAGATGAAGGCGAGGATCCCCGCCGCGATCAGGCCCGGCACCGCGAGCGGCAGGCTGATGCGCCAGAAGGCCTGAACCGGCCGGCAACCATCCACGAGCGCCGCCTCTTCGAGCTCGGGCGGGATCTCCCGGAAAAACGCCATCATGAGCCACACCGTCATGGGCAGGTTGATGGTGAGGTGCGTGACGATGAGCGCGAACTGGGTATCGTAGAAGCCGAGCTGGCGGAAGGCGATGTACCAGGGGCCGATGAGGGTGATGACGGGAATGGCGTGAAAGAAGATCGTCCAGGCGAGGAAGCCGAGCGCCACCCACCGCGCCCAGGCGAGGCGGTGGAGCGAATAGGCCGCGAGCGTTCCGACCACGAGCACGAGGCTGGTGCTCACGGCGGCCACGATCACGCTGTTCCAGACATTGGAGACGAAATCGGAGCGGCGGCTGAACAGGACCTCGCGGTAATTGTCGAGGGTCGGGGTAAAGATCCAGGCACCGGTATAGATCGCGATCTGGTGCTTGAAGGATTGCAGGGTGATCCAGACGAAGGGCCCGACTACGAGGAGCACCGCGAGCGTCAGGAGCCCGTAGCCGATCCAGCGCTCGCCCTTGCCGAACGGCGTCATGCGCTCCTCCGAATCGGGCAAGGCCGGCGCCCCGGCCACATCGGGGGAACGGCCGGGATCCTCATGCCGCGGTGCTTCGGGCGAGCGCCTGCCGGCTTACCAGCAGAAACGCCACGATGGCGGCGATCACGGCAAGCGACAGCATGGCGCCGTAGCCGAGCTGGTTCTGCTCGAAGAATACCTTGTAGAGATGCAGGCTGATGAGCTCCGTCGAGGTGCCTGGCCCGCCGGAGGTCAGGAGATAGACCTCGTCGAAGGCCTTGAAGGCCAGGATGCTGCGGAACGTGATCGCGACCATCAGGGCCGGGCGCAGGAGCGGCAGAATAATGTGGCGCAAAGCCTGCCGGCCCGTGGCGCCGTCGACGCGGCCGGCCTCGAGCACGTCGACGGGCAGCGCCTCCACGGCCGCGAACAGGATCAGGAACACGAACGGCGTCCAGTGCCAGATGTCGACGAGGATCACCGAGATCAGGGCGACGCTGGTGGAGCCGAGCCAGTTCACCGGCTCGATCCCAAGGCCCATGAGAGCCTGGTTGAACACCCCGAAATCGTAGTTGAACATGAGCTTCCACATGCTGCCGATCGCGACCGGCGGCACGAGGATCGGCAGGATCATCACGGTGCGGACGAGCCCCTTGCCGCGCGTGAGGCGCCCCACGAGGAGCGCAAGCCCCAGGCCAAGGACCATCTCGGCCGCGACCGAAACGACGACGAAGACGAGCGTATTGAGGAAGGCGTGGCGCAGCACGCGGTCGCTGAGCAGCAGATCGAGGTTGCGCCCGGGCGTGAAGCTCCAGATGTCGCGCCCTTGCGCGAACTCGATGGTCGACACGCTCATCCAGACCAGATTGACCATGGGATAGAGCGTCAGCACCGCCATCAGCAGGGCGGCGGGCAAGAAGCTCCACCAGCGGAAGGAGCGGTTGAGCCAATACGCTCCCGACCGGGCGGCGGGGCCCGGCCGGGATAGGGCAGGCGCGGCAATCTCCGCCGCACCCAAGGCGACCTTCGGCTGCATCAGCTTTCGGGCAGCGGCGGCAGGGTGCCGGTCTTGCGGCCCGACTTCTTGAAGATCTCCTCGATTTCCTTTGCGGCGGCGTTCAGGGCCGCGGCCGAGGACATCTCGCCGATGAGAACCTGGTTGAGGCGAAGGCCCAGGACCTGCTCGACCTGCGGGCCTTCGCCGTAGCCGAGCTCCTGCTTGGCGAACTTCTGGCTGTCGAGATAGGCCTTTACCCAGCGGTACTTCGGATTGGACGCGAGATCCGCGGTCAGCACGTCGCTGCGCACCGGAATGCCGCCGCCTTCGAGATAGGCCTTCTGGGCCGCTTGCGTCAGGAACCAGTTCGAGAAGGCAATGACGGCCTTCTTGCGGTCATCGGGTACGGATTTCGGCACCACGAAGTGCCAGTTCCCGATGGCATCGCCGTGCTGGCCGGAGGCCGGGCGCGGCACCGGCACAGCTTCGAGCTTGCCCACGACCGCGGATTTCGTCGGGTCCTCGAAGTTCGGCCAGGCGGCGGCGACGAGCATCCCCTGCACGGCCCGGCCGGTGGCGAGGAGCTGGATCGCGTCGCTCTGCCCGAGCGCCGCGATGTTGGGCGGGCCGCACTTCTTGGCGACGTCGATCATGAGGTCGACCGCCTTCTTGCCCTCGGGGCTGTTGATCGTGACCGTGTAGTCGCCGGCGGCCGGGTTGCGGGTGATCGCGGCGCCGGAGCCGAGCATGAAAGGCATCCAGTCGTAGCGGATCGAGTTGCCTTTCTCGCCGCGGAACACGGCACCATAGGCGCGCGGCGGGCTGTGGAGCTTGCCGCAGGCCGCGAGCACGTCGTCCCAGGTCTCCGGCGCCTTGAGCCCGGCCTCCTTGAAGAGGTCGCCGCGGTAGAGGAACAGGTGCACGTTGCCGTTCGGCGAATAGGCCATCAGCTTGCCGCCCTCGGCGGTGCGCCAGCGCTTCTCCTGGTTCCAGTAGCCGGACTGGTCGTAGGTGAAGACCTCCTGGGGCAGCTTGAAGCCCGGATCGATGTCGGTGAGCGGCGTCAGGAAGCCGCCTTCGTAGAACTCGATCGTCCATTGCGTGTCGAGGTTCAGGATGTCGTAGGGGCTCTCCGACCCGCGCACCGCGTTGCGGGCCTTCTCGAGCATGCCGCCGAACGGCGTGACATCGAGCTTGATCTTGTTGCCGGTCTGCTGCTCGTACAGGCCAACGACCTTCTCGAACCCCGCATACCAAGGCGAGGAGTTGATCAGGATCGAGATCGGCGGATGCTTGCCGATTGCGGCGGCGCCCTGCTGCGCGAGCGCCGTTCCGGCCGTGAGGGTGGCGAGCGTCGCCGAGGCGAGCGCGGTCGCCGTGATGCGCCATGGTGTCATGCCACTGTCCTCCCTTGGGTCATGGTGGTTCCTCCCTCTGTTATGGCTTGTTCCCGGTCGTCGTCGGGATCGCAGAGGCCGTATCGAGCATAGATCTCGGCCGGCGTGTGGTGGTCGCGCAGAACCCCGACGATGCCCTGCGTGATCTCGCGTTCGATGGCCGCGTCCCGGAAGGGGCGGACCTGCTTCGGATCGCTGACGATGTCGTAGAGGGTCGTGCCGACACCCGGATCGAAGCGTGCATTGTCGTGGATCGGGATACGGCGCGCATCCTTCAGGGCGTCGATCTTCAGGATCGGCATGTCCTTGGTGAAGTCGAAGGGGCCTGCGAGCTGCGAGGTCTTCATCTCGGCCGCCGTGAACAGCGAATGCAGATGCATCGGCATCAGGGTGTACTCGTGCAGGCCCGGGGCGTAGAGGTCCTCCGGATAAAGGTAGTAGGTGTAGCGCCCGTCAGTCGCGCCGATCGGACCGCCGAACATGCCGAAGATCGCGACGTCCCGGATCTTGCGGTCTTCCTCCAGGAGCGGCAGCAGCGAGCGCCCCTGCACCTCGGGCGGAACTTTGATGCCGAAGCAATCCAGGAAGGTCGGCATCAGGTCGATGCATTGGGTGAGCGCCGACCGCCGCTCGCCTGCCGTTCCGGCATGGCCCGGGTGATGGATCAAGAGCGGGATGTTCGAAATCTCGGTGTAGTAGGGCATGAGGTTCTTGCCCCACCAGTCGTGCTCGGCCAACAGATAGCCGTGGTCGGTGGAAAGGATGAGGGCCGTGTCCTTCCAGAGATCGTGCGCGTCGAAATAGTCGAGGAGCTTGCCAAAATAGGCGTCACACATGGCCACCAAGGCCGCGTAGTTGGCCCGGATCTCCGCGATCTCCTCCGCGCTGTCGGTGGCCTTCTGGTAGTAGGGCCAATCGAGGATCCCGCCGTTCCAGCCCGTGCGGTAGGGCTCCTTGAAGCGCTCGGGCGCATGGAAGGGCTCGTGCGGGTCGAAGCACTCCACCATCAGGAACCAGTCGTCCGCAGTCCGGTTCAGGTCGAGAAACTCGAAAGCCGACGCGAAGCAGCGTGGCCCGGGGAAATCTTGCTCGTTCTGGATGTAATCGCGGTTGATCGCGGCCTGCGTCTTCTTCGCGTTCTGTCCGATGTTGTAGTGCTTCTCGGCGTACATCTCCCTGTACCGCTCGAGCGGCGGCTGGACCATGGCCTTCCAGGGGTCGTATTCCTGCCCGCGGATGAACTCCCATGTCTTGAAGCGGGTGTGGTAGGTCGAGCCCCCGTCCTCGAAGTAGTGCAGGTGGTCCGTGATCAGGTGGGTGTGAATCCCCCGCTCCCGCATCATCTCGGGAAAGGAGTTGTCGAAGGGCTCCAGCGGTCCCCAGCTTCTGTGCATGAAGTTGAGGCGGCCGGTGTGGAGGTCGCGGCGCGCGGGCATGCAGGGGAGGGAGCCGACGAAGTGGCTCTCGAAGGTGACGGCACGCTGCGCGAAGCGGTCGAAGTTCGGGGTCTTCACGGCG
>DATAGO010000084.1:0-215006 GCA_036263675.1 Microvirga sp.
CCCGATGGCGTTGCGGCCCTGCACCACCGCGACGCGGGCGGAGACGGCGCTCATGGATCTCGCGATGTCGTCGGCCAGCGAGATCACCCGCGAGGACTTGGTGCCCGGCGCAGGCTCAAGCTCGTAGAGCGTCACAACGGGACCCGGGCGCACGTTGATGATCTCGCCCTTGACGCCGAAATCCTCGAGCGTCGATTCGAGCAGGGTGGCGTTCTGCTCCAGGGCGTCGGCCGAGACCGCCGGCACGGCGGGGCGCTTCGGCTCGGTCAGGAGGGTGAGCGCGGGCAGGGCGTAGGCATCGCGGTCGGGACCGGGGCCCTGCGCCTCGCGCGGCGCGCGGCGGGCCGGCTTCGGGCTTGCCGCCGCCGGAGCGACGCGGGACGCGGGTCGCGCCTCCGGCGCGGCGCCGCCGTCCCAGGGCGCGTCGTCTTGGTCGGGGGGCGCCGCCGGGGCGGGGCGGGCCTGAACCCGGCGGGCGGGCGCGTCCGGCACGGCGTCGGAGGCCTCGTCGAGATCGACGGGCCCGGCGGCGGGCGCCGCGAAGGAGGGTTCGCGCCGGGTCCGGTCGGCGGAGCCCCGTGCGGCGTCGGGGATGGCATCCGGGCCCCGGCGGGTGTCCACCCAGCGCGAGGCGGCGGCGCGCAGGCTCATGACCCCGTGGGCGAGGGCGCCGAGGGACACGATGCCCCAGCCCGGCTCGTCGTCGCGGGCGGTCTCGTCCGCATCGTCCCACTCGGCGCGGGTCTGGCCGGCGGGCAGCACCGCGTGCGGATCCTCGGCCGCGCCGAGCCCCGACGCCGCGGTGAGCGCCAGGATCGCAATGGCCGCGAAGGCGAGCCCGAGGAGGACCGAGGCCGGCCCGCCGGTGAGCCCGGTCACGGCCTTGCCGGCGGCCAGCAGCGCATCGCCGGTGACGCCGCCGAGCCCGGTGGGAAGGGGCCAGCGCGCGGTGGCCGGCAGGGTGCTCGCCATGGCGGTCGCGGCGCCCGAGCCGAGGATCCAGAGCGCGACCCGGAGCTGGCCCCGCCCGAAGCCCCGCGCCCGCATGAGGCGCCAGCCCCAGAGGGCCAGCGGCACCAGGGCCGCGATGGTACCGAGCCCGAAGAGCTGGATCGCGAGATCGGCCACGAGGGCGCCGGGCCAGCCGAGCGCGTTGCGGACCGGCGCGTCGGTGGCGTTGTTGAGGCTCGGATCGTCCACCGACCAGGTCGCGAGCGCGACCGCGGCGAGCGCCACGAGCGTCAGGAGCGCGAAGCCGAGGAGTTCTCTCGTGCGGCGGAGCAGGAAGCCGCGGAAGAGATCGGCGAGGCTGTCGTGGGATGAACGGGAGCGGGGGGTCGCGTGCATCGGATACCTGCAGGAGCGTCGCCGCGGGCGGAACGGCAGACGGGGCTTGCAGCAGAGTAGGGGCGCGGGGTTAAGGGCCGTTTAACCCTAAGAGGGGCGCGGGGCCGAGGGGCGGCCGGCCCGGACCGATGTCCCGGGACGGCGGGCCGTTGGCGCTTGACAATTTTGCGCGAATCGCTTTGCAACCACGAAACCTTCCCCCGCGACCGGCGTTGATAGGGCAGGAAGACAGTCGCGTACCCAAGTCGAGTAGAGTAACGAGTTCAGTTGCGTACCGCGTTCCCGAGTACTGCGTAAGCGTTCGCGTAAGTTGCGTCAGTGTAGCGTAGAAGTCGCGTAACAAAAAAGCCCCGGTCGCACGGCCGGGGCTTTTTGTCGTCGGGAGCGAGGCGCCCGCAGGGGCGTCTCGCCGGATCCGGGGCTGCCGACACCCCATGCAGGCGTGGGGTCAGTAGTTGTAGGCGCGCTCGCCGTGGTCGGCGAGGTCGAGCCCCTCGCGCTCCTCCTCCTGCGTGACGCGCAGGCCCACGATCAGGTCGACGATCTTGTAGAGGATCGCCGAGCCGACGCCCGACCACACGATGGTGAAGAGCACCGCCTTGATCTGCGCCCATACCGCCGTGCCGAACACGTAGTCCGCGACCGCGAGCGAGCCCGGGTTCGAGACGTAGTCCGGGATGCCGGCCCCGCCGAGGGCCGGGTTGACCAGGATGCCGGTCGCGATCGCGCCGATGATGCCGCCGACGCAGTGGATGCCGAACACGTCGAGGCTGTCGTCGTAGCCGATCGCATTCTTGACCGACGAGCAGAACACGAAGCAGACCGCGCCCGAGACGAGGCCGAGGACGATGGCGCCCATCGGACCCGAGAAGCCCGCCGCCGGCGTGACCGCGACGAGGCCCGCGACCGCGCCCGAGACGAGGCCGAGCAGCGAGGGCTTGCCCTTGGCGGCCCATTCCACGAAGAGCCAGCCGAGGCCTGCCGCGGCGGTGGCCACGAAGGTGTTGACCATCGCGAGCGCCGCGGTGCCGTTGGCTTCCAGGTTGGAGCCGGCGTTGAAGCCGAACCAGCCGACCCAGAGGAGCGCCGCGCCGATCATCGTCATGGTGAGCGAGTGCGGCGCGATGAGGTCGCGGCCGTAGCCGATGCGCTTGCCCAGCAGCAGCGCGCCCACGAGGCCCGCGATGCCGGCGTTGATGTGCACCACGGTGCCGCCCGCGAAGTCGAGGGCGCCCCATTGGAACAGGAGGCCGGCATCGGCCATGGCGGCGTCGAGCGCGCCTTGCGCGGCGGCCTTGCCGCCCGCATCGGCCTCGGCCAGCGCCTTGGCGGCGTTGCCGACCACGTCGGGGCCGGCCCAGTACCAGACCATGTGGGCCATCGGGAAGTAGATGAAGGTCAGCCACAGCACCGTGAACAGCACCAGCGCCGAGAACCGCATCCGCTCCGCGAAGGCGCCGACGATGAGGGCCGGCGTGATCATCGCGAAGGTCATCTGGAAGCAGATGTAGACGTATTCCGGGATCACGACGCCGTTCGAGAACGTGGCCGCGACGGAGTTGGCGTCGACCCCGCGCAGGAAGGCCTTGGAGAAGCCGCCGACGAAGTCGTTGAGGGCGCCGCCGTTGGTGAAGGCGAGGCTGTAGCCGTAGGTGACCCAGACGATCGCGGCGATGCACGCGATCGCGAAGACCTGGGTGAGGAGCGAGAGCATGTTCTTGGTGCGCACGAGGCCGCCGTAGAACAGGGCGAGGCCGGGCACGACCATGAGCAGGACCAGGATGGTCGAGAGCAGCATCCAGGCGGTGTCGCCCTTGTCGGGCGTCGGAGCGGCGGCCTGCGCGAGCGCCGCGTCGGCGCCGAGAGCGGCGAGCCCGAGCCCTCCGAGGGCGGCGAGCATGAGACGGGACTTCATCGGTTGAACCTCTGTGACGACGGAAGGGTGGGGAAGGTGCGGGGAGCGGTGCGGCGCGTCAGAGCGCGTCGCCGTCGGTCTCGCCGGTGCGGATACGGACGGCGCTCTCGAGCGGCGTGACGAAGATCTTGCCGTCGCCGATCTGGCCCGTGCGGGCCGCGGCCGTGACGGCTTCGACCACCCGCGGCACGAGATCGGTCGCGACCGCGACCTCGATCTTCAGCTTCGGCAGGAAGCTCACGGCGTATTCGGCGCCGCGGTAGATCTCGGTGTGCCCCTTCTGGCGGCCGTAGCCCTTCACCTCGGTGACGGTGAGGCCGTGCACCCCGAGGCCGGTGAGCGCATCGCGCACCTCCTCGAGCTTGAACGGCTTGATGATGGCCATCACGATCTTCATGTGCTTTTGCCCCCGTGGATGGCGCAGGGCTCGGCCAAGCCCCGCGGCGGGTTTCACTCGATCCGCGCCGTGCGGTGCGGATGCCGGGAGCCTAGGATTCAAGCCGCGTGCCAAGTCGGGCCGGGACGGGGTGGCGAGGGGGGCTTCGGGTAAAATTGGCGCGGGCGCAGAGGGGAAGAGCTGTGTGTCATCCCCGGCCGGAGCCCTCACGTAGCGGGACCCCCTCGGTGTCGCCGGAGCCCGCCGGGGCGGAGGGGAAGGGGATCCAGCACAGTGAAGCTGCCGCGAAGCGGCTCCTTCTGTTCTTAGAAAGGCGGAGCTGCTTCGCAGCAAGTCGTTGTGCTGGATCCCCTTCCCCTCCAGCGGCTGACGCCGCTTCCGGCCGGGGATGACACTGCGGGTCCTGGAGCCGCCTCCTCCCTGGGCGGGCTCCAGCCGGGTGGGCTCACCAAAGTGGGTCTAACCGGGAGCCCTCGACCACAGCCTGCGCAGTAGGCGCTTTGCCTAGTGCTTCAGCAGAAACGCGGCTCCGACGAAGACATCCGGACGCGACCGCCCAATAATGATGCACAATGTCGCTGTCGGCATCACTCCTTCCGCGGCCGGATCAATCCTTCCTGCGCGACCGAGGCCACCAGGGTGCCGTCCCGGGTGAAGATCAGGCCCCGTGAAAACCCCCGCGCCCCGGAGGCGCTCGGGCTGTCCTGGCTGTAGAGCAGCCACTCGTCGGCCCGGAACGGGCGGTGGAACCAGAGGGCGTGGTCGAGACTCGCGCCCTGGATCGCGCGGTCGAACACGGACCGCCCGTGGGCGACGAGGGAGGAATCGAGCAGGGTCAGGTCGGAGGCGTAGGCGAGCACGCATTGATGGACGGCCGGGTCGTCGGGAAGCGGCGCGGTCGAGCGGATCCAGACGCTGAAGCGCGGGGCGCGGGGTTCGCGCGACGCGTAGCGATCGAAATCCACCGGCCGGAGCTCGATCGGGCGCTCGCGCTCGTAATAGGCCCGCACGGCATCCGGCATCTGCGCCAGCACGCCGGCCTTGGTCTGGGCATCCGTGGGCAGCGTCTCGGGTCCCGGCACGTCCGGCATCGGCACCTGGTGGTCGAAGCCGCCCTCCTCGACATGGAACGAGGCCGACATCGCGAAGATCGCCCGCCCGTGCTGGATCGCCTTGACGCGCCGCGTCGCGAAGCTCCGGCCGTCGCGCAGACGCTCGACCTCGTAGATGATCGGCACCTTCGGGTCGCCGGGCAGGAGGAAATAGGCATGCAGCGAATGCGGCCGGCGCTCCTCCACGGTGCGGCAGGCGGCGACGAGCGCCTGGCCGATGACCTGGCCGCCGAACACCCTCTGCCAGCCCACCTGGGGCGAGCGGCCGCGGAAGAGATTGTGCTCGAGGGGCTCGAGATCGAGGAGGGTGAGGAGGTCGTCGACGGCGCGGGACATCGGGGTTCGGACTCTGGCTCAGGCCCGCGCATCCATCCCGAAGGCCGGAGGGCAGGTCAAGCGGCACGGCAGGGCGCGAAGCCGGGATCCTTCGCGGGCCGGCGGAGATGACAGGGGACGGTGCTCCGTGGCACAGGTGGGTCATGTCGAACGCCCCCCGCACCGCCGCGCACGGCCCAGGCGCCGCCATGGCGAACGCGCCGCGCACCGATGCCCCCGGCGCGGCGGCCGGCCGATCGAACGCGCCCAGCATCGTCATCGCGGGCGGCGGACTGGCCGGCCTGTCGCTGGCGCTTGCGCTGAAGGCCTCCCTCGGCGATGCGCTGACGGTCGTGATGTGCGACCCGGCCCTGCGCCGGGACCCGGCCGGCGACCGGCGGGCCTATGCGATCGCGGCGGCCGCGCGGAGGATGCTGGAGGCGCTCGGGATCTGGCCGCAGGTCGCGGCCCATGCCCAGCCCATCGAGGGCATGGTGATCACCGACAGCCGCCTCGGCGATCCGGTGCGGCCGACGTTCCTCACCTTCGCGGGCGACGTCGCGCCGGGCGAGCCCTTCGCGCATATGGTGGAAGGCGGTCATCTGACCGGCGCCCTGGTGACGGGGTGCCGCGCCGCCGGCGTGGTCCTGAAGCCCGCAGGCGTCACGGGCTTTGCGGTCGGGCCGGCCGCGATCCGGGTGGAGATCGCGGGCGAAGACGCCCTCGAGGCCGCGCTTCTCGTCGCCGCCGACGGGGCGCGCTCGCGCCTGCGGGAGCTGGCCGGCATCGCCTGGATCCACTGGCCCTACGACCAGTCCGGCATCGTCGCGACCGTGACCCACGAGCGCGATCACGAGGGCCGGGCGGTCGAGCATTTCCTGCCCTCCGGTCCCTTCGCGATCCTGCCGCTCACCCCCGGCGGTGCGCTCGGGCATCGCTCCTCCATCGTCTGGACGGAACGCACCGGCGCCGTGCCGGGGCTCCTCGCCTCCGAGGCGGCCGCGTTCCTGGAGGAACTGGAGCGCCGCTTCGGCCACCAGCTCGGGCGCATCGCGCTGGAGGGCAAGCCGCAGGCTTTTCCGCTTTCGTTCGGCGTCGCGCGCTCCTTCGGGGCCGAGCGCCTGGCGCTGCTGGGCGACGCCGCTCACGTGATCCACCCGATCGCCGGGCAGGGGCTCAATCTCGGCCTGCACGACGCGGCGGCGCTCGCCGAGCTCGTCGCCGATGCGGTGCGCCTCGGCCTCGATCCCGGCGGCGGCGCGCTGCTGCAGGATTACGAGCGGGCGCGGCGCGTCGACATCACCGCCATGGGGATGGTCACGGACGGGCTCAACCGCCTGTTCTCCAACGACGTGCTGCCCGTCCGCCTCGCCCGCGATCTCGGGCTCGGCCTCGTCGACCGCGTGCCGGCCCTCAAGCGCTTCTTCATCCGCGAGGCCGCGGGCCTGCGCGGACGCTCGAGCCCGCGGCTCCTGCGCGGCGAGGCGCTGTAGCGCGAGCGGCTGCTCGCCGCCCGCGGGATCCTACGCGCCCTTCTTGGCGCGTTCGATGCCTTCCAGGATCAGGCGATGGGCGTCGGCGGCGTCGCCCCACCGCTTGATCTTGACCCACTTGCCGGGCTCGAGATCCTTGTAGTGCTGGAAGAAGTGCTCGATCTGCTTGAGCGTGATGTCGGGCAGGTCGGTGTAGTTCTTCACCCGGTCGTAGCGCTGGGTGAGGTGGGCGGAGGGCACCCCGATGATCTTCTCGTCCTCGCCCGCATTGTCCTCCATGACGAGCACGCCCACCGGCCGCACGCTCATGATCGCCCCCGGGATGATCGCGCGGGTGTTGGCGATCAGCACGTCGCAGGGGTCGCCGTCGCCCGAAAGCGTGTGCGGGATGAAGCCGTAATTCCCGGGATAGCGCATGGCGGTGTAGAGGAAGCGGTCGACCACCAGGGTGCCGGCGTCCTTGTCCATCTCGTACTTGATGGGCTCGCCGCCGATGGGCACCTCGATGAGGACGTTGACGTCGTGCGGGGGGTTCTTGCCGATCGAGATGGCGTCGAGGCGCATGAGGAAGAGGCTCCGGGATAGGGCAGGGGGCGCCTCTCTACCGGGGGCGCCGCGGACCGGCAAGGGAGATAGGGCAGCCGGGCTGGCCCGGGAAAGGGCACTTCGGCCGCACCGAAAGCAGGGTGGGTCGTGCGCCTTGGCTCCGGACCGGTCTCAGGCCGCGGAGGCGTTGAGGCGCCGGCACAGGGCGTCGAGCTGGTCGAGAGTGCCGTAGCGGATGCGCAGCTCGCCGCCCTGGCCCTTGTGCTCGATCGAGACGCCGAGCCCAAGCACGTCCTCAAGCGCGCGCTCGACCGCGCGGGTGTCGGGGTCCTTCTCGGGCCGCGCCCGGCGCGGGCGGCCGGACCTCGGCTCCGCGTTGCCGTGGTCGGCATAGGCGATCTCCTCCACCTCTCGCACGGTGAGGCCCTGCTCGACGACGCGGCGGGCCACGGCCTCCGGGTTCTTCACCGACAGAAGGGCGCGGGCATGGCCGGCGGTGATCTCGCCGGCGACGACCCGCTCCTTGACGCTCGGGGGGAGTTCGAGCAGGCGCACGATGTTGGCGAGGTGGGAGCGGCTCTTGCCGATCACCTTGGCGAGTTCCTCCTGCGTGTACCGGAACTCGTCGAGGAGCCGCTGGTATCCCGCCGCCTCCTCGATCGGGTTGAGGTCGGAGCGCTGCACGTTCTCGAGGATGGCGAATTCGAGCGAGGTGCGGTCGTCGACGTCGACCACCACCACGGGCACGTCGTGCAGGCCTGCCGCCTGAGCGGCGCGCCAGCGCCGCTCGCCGGCGACGATCTCGAAGGCGTCCGGCGTGGTGGGGATCGCCCGCACCACCACGGGCTGGATGATGCCGCGCTCGCGGATCGAGGAGGCGAGGCGGGCGAGTTCCTCCTCCCCGAACGACTTGCGCGGGTTGCGCGGGTTCGGGCGCAGGAATTCCACCGGAACGCGGCGCTGACCGCGACCGCGCTCCACCACCGCCATCTCGTCGCCCACGTCGCCGATCAACGCCGCGAGTCCGCGCCCGAGCCGCGGCTTGCCGTGTTCGTCCCCCATCGTCGCCTTCTCCTTCGCTTCCGAGGCGCTGCAGACAATCGTGTGCCGGGCTGTTGCGCCCGGAAGCCCGTGCGGGCGGTCAGGCCGCGGAGCGCAGGGCGCGCTCGCGCTGGATCACCTCGGAGGCGAGGCGCAGATAGGCCTGCGAGCCGGCGCATTTCAGGTCGTAGAGGAGCACCGGCTTGCCGTGCGAGGGCGCCTCCGAGACGCGCACGTTGCGCGGGATCATGGTCTCGTAGACCTTGTTGCCCATGAACTGGCGCACATCCGCGACCACTTGGCCCGAGAGGTTGTTGCGCGGGTCGAACATGGTCAGCACGACGCCGTGGATCGACAGGCGCGGGTTGAGGGTGGTGCGGACCTGCTCGACCGTCTTGATGAGCTGGCTCAGGCCCTCGAGCGCGAAGAACTCGCATTGCAGCGGCACCAGCACCGCGTCGGAAGCCGTCAGAGCATTGATGGTGAGCAGGTTCAGCGACGGCGGGCAGTCGATCAGGACGTAGGAGAACGGGTCTTCGGCGGTGGCGCGGCCGAGGGCATCGATCGCAAGGCGCAGGCGATGCGCCCGGTTCCGCTCATGCGCGATCTCGAGTTCGAGGCCGAGCAGATCGAGGGTGGAGGGCGCGACGCACAGGCCGGGCACCGCGGTCTCGATCACGGCCTCGCCCAGGGAGGCCTCGCCGCCGAGCACGTGATAGGTCGAGATGCGGCGGCTCTTGCGGTCGATGCCGAGCCCGGTCGAAGCGTTGCCCTGCGGGTCGAGGTCCAGGATCAGCACCCGCTCGCCGATGGCGGCGAGCGCAGTCCCGAGGTTGATCGCGGTGGTGGTCTTGCCGACGCCGCCTTTCTGGTTGGCGAGGGCAAGAACGCGCGGGCGGGCCGGACCGGCGGGCCTGGGGTCGGGAATCGGGGCGTCGAGGACGGTGGGGTCGGTCATGACGCGGCTCGTGAGAGGGAGGTGACGCGGACGATTCCAGCGGCGGAATCGGTGCGGCTCGGCAGAATTTCGGCCTCGAATGTCCAGGATCGGCGCGCCTGGGTCAATTCGGCGGCGAGGTCGCGGCCCTTGGGGAACAGGCCGACGGTGCCGGTTGTCAACAGCGGTTCGGTCCAGGCGAGAAGCTGGTCGAGGGAGGCAAGCGCCCGGGCGGAGACGATGTCGAGCCGGCGGACGAAGCCCGGCACGATCGTTTCCAGCCGCGCCGCGTGGACCCGCGCCTGCACACCGGTCGCTCGGGCGACGTGGCGCAGGAAGGCGCATTTGCGGTCGTTGCTCTCGACGAGGTCGACCGCGAGGCCGCGCTCTGCGCCGGCGATGGCGACGACCAGACCGGGGAATCCGGCGCCGGAGCCGAGGTCGAGCCAGGTGCGGGCATCGGGCGCCAGGCTCAGGAGCTGGAGAGAGTCGGCGATGTGGCGCGTCCAGACCTCGTCCAGGGTCGCGGGCCCGACGAGGTTCTTGATGCTTTGCCAGCGGGCGAGCTCGGCCGCGAGCAGGGCGAGCTTGTCGGATGTTTCACGTGAAACATCGAAGCCGGCGAGAACACGATCGCGGTCGTCGGTTTGACGGGTGCTCACCGGTCTGCCGCCCGGGCCTCGACAGCCCCGCGGCGCGCATAGGCCGCCAGAACGGTGATGGCGGCCGGCGTCATGCCTTCGATCCGGGCAGCCTGACCCAAAGTTGCAGGCCGGACCAGCTCCAGTTTGGACTGCAACTCGCTGGAAAGGCCGGGAACCGAGCGGAAATCGAGCGAAACGTCCAAGGTCACGCTCTCGTCGCGCCGGAACGCGGCGATATCGGCCGCCTGCCGGTCGAGATAGACCGCGTAGGTGGCATCGGTCTCGAGCCGCTCGGCGAGGGCCGAAGGCACCTCCTCGAGCTCCGGCCAGATGGCGGCAAGGCGGTTCCAGGCCACATGCGGGTAGGACAGGATCTGGAACGCCGTCCGGCGGACCCCGTCCTGATTGAGGTCGAGACCGTAGCGGGCGGCCTCGCGCGGGGTCAGCGTGAGCGCGTCCAGGCGGGCGCGCAGCCGGGACAGCTCGGCCTGGCGGCGGGTGAACCCGGCGGTCCGTTCCGGTCCAATACAGCCCGTTGCGAGACCACGCGGTGTCAGGCGGTCCTCCGCATTGTCGACCCGCAGGCTCAGCCGGTACTCCGAGCGGGAGGTGAACATCCGATAGGGCTCGCTGACCCCGCGGGTGACGAGATCGTCGATCAGCACCCCGATATAGGACTCGGCCCGGTCGAACACGATTCCGTCCTGGCCGCCGGCGCGGCGGGCGGCGTTGAGGCCGGCGACGAGTCCCTGCGCGGCCGCCTCCTCGTAGCCCGTCGTGCCGTTGATCTGGCCGGCCAGGTACAGCCCCGCGACGGCCCGGGTCGCCAGGGTCGCGTCGAGGTTGCGGGGGTCGACGTAATCGTACTCGATGGCGTAGCCCGGCCGGACCATGGCGGCGCGCTCCAGCCCGGGAATGGTGCGCAGGAGGTCCCGCTGCACATCCTCGGGCAGGGAGGTCGAGATGCCGTTGGGGTAGACGAGGGGACTGTCGAGACCCTCGGGCTCGAGGAAGATCTGGTGCCCGTCGCGGTCGCCGAAACGCACCACCTTGTCCTCGATCGAGGGGCAGTAGCGCGGACCGCGGCTCTGGATGTCGCCGGAATACATCGGCGCCCGGTGCAGATTGTCCCGGATCAGGGCATGCCCGGCGGCACTCGTGCGGGTGATCCCGCACTCGATCTGCGGCGTCCGGATGCGGTCGGTCAGGGTCGAGAACGGCACGGGATCGTCGTCGGCAGCCTGCTTGTCGAGGCCGGCCCAGTCGATCGTGCGGCCGTCGAGGCGCGGCGGCGTGCCGGTTTTCAGGCGGCCCAGGGTAAAGCCATGCCGCTCCAGGGTGCGCGACAGGCCTAGCGCCGGACCTTCGCCCACGCGCCCGGCCGGGATCTTGGTCTCGCCGATATGGATGAGCCCGCGCAGGAAGGTCCCGGTGGTGAGGACGACGGCCGCGCAGGAGAACTCCCGCCCGTCGGCGAGCCGGATCCCGGCGACGCTGCCGTCGACGATCCGGAGATCGTCGACTTCGCCCGGGACGAGGGTGAGGTTCGGGATTGCGGCGAGCGCCGTCTGCATGGCGGCCGCGTAGAGCTTGCGGTCGGCCTGGCTGCGCGGTCCGCGCACGGCAGGGCCCTTGCGGCGGTTGAGCAGCCGGAACTGGATTCCGGCCCGGTCGGCGACGCGCCCCATCAGCCCGTCGAGGGCGTCGATCTCGCGCACGAGATGGCCCTTGCCGAGCCCGCCGATGGCCGGGTTGCAGGACATCGCGCCGATGGTCGCGATCACGTGGGTCACGAGCGCGGTGCGGGCGCCGATCCGCGCCGATGCCGCAGCGGCTTCGGTCCCGGCATGGCCGCCGCCGACGACGATGACGTCAAAAGAGGTGTTCATGGACTGCTCCGGACCCGGATGTACGGAGCACCATGGCTTCCGTCAAACGTCCTGTCGGCAGAGCTGAGTCGACGCAGCCGGATGAGTGCCGGATGTTTCACGTGAAACAACCCGCCAATTCCTCGCCACGGTCCCCCGATCTACACAATGCCGCCAATGCTCCCGATGCCGACCATTCAGCACAAACGCGGAAAGTCCGCGCTCGTACCCGCCTATCGCTGCCAGGCCAAACAACCGGCCGCTCACTTCCCGATACAGAACGAGGCGAACAGGCGGTCGAGAACGTCTTCCACATCCACCCGGCCGGTCACGCGCCCGATCGCCCGGGTCGCGAGGCGCACCTCCTCGGCCGCGAGTTCCGTCGCCCCCGCGGCGGCGAGGATCGCTCCGGCGCGGGAGAGGGCCGCTTCGGCGGCCTCGAACGCTGCCCGGTGCCGTTCCCGGGTGATCACCGCGTCGCCGCCGCCGAGGCCGAGCCGCGCTTCCGTCGCGATCCGCTCCAGGAGCGACGCCATTCCGGCTCCGGTCCGGGCCGACACCGCGAGATCGGCGCCGCCCGCTTCCGCATCGAGATCGGCCTTGGTGCGGACCACGAGGCTCCTCGTCCCGTCCCGATGCGGGGGAGGGGACTCGCCCGGTGCCACCAGCCATAGGACGAGGTCCGCGGCGGCCGCCCGGGCGCGGGCCCGTGCGACGCCCTCCCGCTCGACCGGATCGGTGCCGTCGCGCAGGCCCGCGGTGTCGACCACGACGACCGGCAGCCCGCCGAGGTCGCAGCGCACCTCGATGGCGTCCCGCGTCGTGCCCGCCACCGGCGACACGATCGCGACCTCGCGTTGCGCGAGGGCGTTGAGGAGCGTCGACTTGCCGGCATTGGGCGCGCCCGCCAGGACGACCACGAAGCCCTCGCGCAGCCGCTCGCCGCCGCGCTGCTCCAGCACGCCGGCCACGGCACCGCGCAAGCGGCCGATGCGCCCGGCGGCTTCGCGCTCCAGGGTCTCGGGCACGTCGCCCTCGTCCGAGAAATCGAGGGCGGCTTCGAGGAGGGCCAGGATCTGCAGCGCCTCCTCGCGCCAGGCCTCGACCGCGTCGCCGAGACGGCCCTCGAGCTGGCGCAGGGCCTGGCGGCGCTGCGCCTCGGTCTCCGCGTCGATCAGGTCGGCCAGGCCCTCGACCCGGCTCAGGTCCATGCGGCCGTTGAGGAAGGCGCGGCGGGTGAACTCGCCGGCCTCCGCGGGGCGGCAGCCCTCCAGCCGCGCGAGCGCGCGGAGCACGGCGGCCCGCACCGCGAGGCCGCCATGGATCTGGAGCTCGGCCTGATCCTCGCCAGTGAAGCTGTGCGGCCCCGGCATCCAGACCACGAGCGCCTGGTCGAGGGGCTCCGCGGTGCCGGGATCGCGCAAGGTGCGCAGGCTCATCCGCCGCGCCTGCGCGGGCACGCCGCCGGCGATCGCCTCCAGCACGGTGCCCGTGCCCGGGCCGCTGATCCGCACCACGGTCACGGCGGCACGCCCGAACCCGGAGGCGGCGGCGAAGATCGTGTCGCTCGAACGGGAGATCATGGGCCGTTGATTCAGGTCGATCATTCATGCCGGGATGGCATCTCCGGCGCGTTCGCCGCAAGAGCCCCGGGATCCTGAAACGCCGATGGCCGGGACGAGCCCGGCCATCGCGAACGTGTTCCCGATGCGGACGATCGTCAGGTGTTCATCGAGTCGAAGAAGTCGCCGTTGGTTTTGGTCTGGCGCAGCTTGTCGAGCAGGAACTCGATGGCGTCGACCGTGCCCATCGGATTGAGGATGCGGCGCAGCACGTACATCTTCTTGAGCACGTCGGTCGGGACCAGCAGCTCCTCCTTGCGGGTGCCGGAGCGGGTGATGTCGATCGCCGGGAAGGTGCGCTTGTCCGCGACCTTGCGGTCGAGGATGATCTCGGAGTTGCCGGTGCCCTTGAACTCCTCGAAGATCACCTCGTCCATGCGCGAGCCGGTGTCGATGAGCGCGGTCGCGATGATGGTGAGCGAGCCGCCTTCCTCGATGTTGCGGGCGGCGCCGAAGAAGCGCTTCGGGCGCTGGAGCGCGTTGGCGTCGACGCCGCCGGTCAGCACCTTGCCGGAAGACGGCACCACGGTGTTGTAGGCGCGGCCGAGACGCGTGATCGAGTCGAGCAGGATCACCACGTCGCGGCCGTGCTCCACCAGGCGCTTGGCCTTCTCGATCACCATCTCGGCGACCTGCACGTGGCGGGTGGCCGGCTCGTCGAAGGTCGAGGACACGACCTCGCCCTTCACCGAGCGCTGCATGTCGGTGACCTCCTCGGGCCGCTCGTCGATGAGCAGCACGATGAGATAGCATTCCGGGTGGTTGCCGGTGATCGACTGGGCGATGTTCTGCAGGAGCACCGTCTTGCCGGTGCGCGGCGGCGCCACGATCAGGGCGCGCTGGCCTTTGCCGATCGGCGAGACGATGTCGATGATGCGGGACGAGAAATCGCGCTTGGTCGGGTTCTCGTCCTCGAGGCGCAGGCGCTCGTCGGGGTAGAGGGGGGTGAGGTTGTCGAAGTGGACCTTGTGCCGGATCTTCTCCGGATCCTCGAAATTGATCGTGTTGACCTTCAGGAGCGCGAAGTAGCGCTCGCCCTCCTTCGGCCCCCGGATCGGCCCGTCGACGGTGTCGCCGGTGCGCAGGCCGAAGCGGCGGATCTGCGAGGGCGAGACGTAGATGTCGTCCGGTCCCGGCAGGTAGTTCGAATCGGCCGAGCGCAGGAAGCCGAAGCCGTCCTGCAGCACCTCGACGACGCCGGCCCCGATGATCTCGGTCTCGCGCTGGGACAACTGCTTGAGGATCGCGAACATGAGCTCCTGCTTGCGCATGGTGCTCGCGTTCTCGACCTCGAGTTCTTCGGCGAAGGTGAGGAGCTCGGTCGGAGTCTTGGATTTCAAGTCTTGAAGTTTGATTTCCCTCATCGGGGAACACTCTCGAAAATAGGAGATCGGGGGAGACGGCACGCGGGCGGGGAGGGCACGCGGAGGAGGCTTTGAGGCAACGTCCCACAGGCGACCGCGTTCACGCGGCGGCTTCGAGTCAGCCGGAGAGGCTTCGAGGCGGGACAAGTGTCCTGAGGAAGGACGACCTCCATACCCGGTTTCGCGGGCGCGCTCAAGTCCTCAGGTGGCAAGGCCCTCGGTGTCGTTGCCGCGCCCGAGCGCGGTCAGGGCGGAGGCGACGGAGCGCCGGCATGGCTGCCCTGCCGCGAAGCCCTCCTCCTTGACCGGAGGGCAACCCGACGGGCAGGCGGGATGAAAGCTCACTGGTTCAGGAGGCACTGCGTCTCCCTCCCCCCGCTTGCGGAGGGGAGGGATCAAGGGTGGGGGGCGGTGCCGCTTCTCGGATGCGGGGCAGTTCGGGAAATCTCAGCACGTCCCCAGCACCCCCACCCCTCCCCGCCGCAAGCGGGGGGAGGGAAGTGGGCCTCCTGCACGGCTCGTGCTTCCCCCCGGGCAGGGCGGGATTCACCGGACACCGCTCGCTTCACCGACCGGCCCCTCACCCCGACCCTCTCCCCGCAGGCGGGGAGAGGGGAGCCAGGCGGGCACCTTCAGAACGGCTTCACGATCACCAGGATCACGATGCCGATCATCAGCAGGGTCGGGATCTCGTTGAGGATGCGGTAGTAGCGCGCCGGACGGGCGTTGCGGTCGGCGGCGAAGTCCTTCAGGCGGCCGACATAGACGCCGTGCAGGGCCGAGAGGGCGATCACCAGGGCGAGCTTGGCGTGGAGCCAGCCCGAGACGTGCCAGCCGCCCTGCCAGACCAGCACGAGCCCGAGCACCCAGGTCACGATCATGGCGGGGTTGATGATCGCCTTGAGGAGGCGCCGCTCCATGATCTTGAAGGTCTCGGACTGGATCGAGCCCGGCACCGCCTCGCAATGATAGACGAAGAGGCGCGGCAGGTAGAGCATGCCGGCCATCCAGGCGATGACCGCGACGACGTGGAAGGCCTTGAGCCAGAGATAGAGCACGGTTCGGAATCCGGGTCGGGCAAAGGGAAGGGCGGCGGGTGCGGGGTCGGCCGGCGCGTACCGGGGCAGCCGTCCGCGCGTCCGGACTACCCGCTCCGAACCGGTCGGGAAAGGGTCAGGCGGCGCGCACCCGGGCGATCATCCGCTCCACATGGTCGATCGGCGTCTCGGGCAGGATGCCGTGGCCGAGGTTGAAGATGTGGGGCGTGCCCCGCACCGCGGCGAGGATCGCGTCGATGCCGTCGTCGAGCGCCGATCCGCCGGCGATGAGGGCGAGCGGATCGAGGTTGCCCTGGGTCGCGAGGCGCGGCGGCAGGGCGGGGCGGATGCGGGCCGGGTCGAGGGTCCAGTCCAGCGCCAGCGCGTCGCCGATGCCGGCGGCGGCGAACCGCTCCAGGTTGGCGCCGCCCCCTCGCACGAACACGATGACCCGGGCGGCGGGCCGGGCGGATTTCACGCCCTCGACGATGCGGCGGATCGGCTCGAAGGAGAGCGGGCCGAACAGGGCCGGCGGCAGCGCCGCGCCGAAGCTCTCGAAGAGCTGCACGGCCTCCGCCCCGGCATCGATCTGGCGGACGAGATACAGGGTCGAGGCGCGCACCAGGCGGTCGATCAGCGCCGCCATGAAGGCGGGGTCGCGGTAGGCCAGCGTCCGGGCCGGGGCCTGATCGGGCGTGCCCTTGCCGGCGATCATGTAGCTCGCCACCGTCCAGGGGGCGCCGCAGAAGCCGAGCAGCGTCGTTTCCCGCGGCAGGGCGGTTTTGAGCCGGTCGAGGGTCTCGAAGACCGGGTCGAGGCGCGCCAGCGGCAGGTCCTCGGCGAGCCCCTTCAGGGCCTCGAGCGAGGTCACGGGCTCGAGCCGCGGCCCCTCGTTCTCGACGAAGCGCACGTCCTGGCCGAGCGCATGCGGGATCACGAGGATGTCCGAGAACAGGATCGAGGCGTCGAAGCCGAAACGCCGGATCGGCTGCAGGGTCACCTCGGTGGCAAGACGCGGGTTGTAGCAGAGGTCGAGGAAGGACCCGGCCGCTTTGCGGGTCTCCCGGTATTCCGGCAGGTAGCGCCCGGCCTGACGCATGAGCCAGATCGGCGGCGGCCAGACCGGCTCGCCGGCGAGAACCTTCAGGACGGGCTTTTCGGCAGGTTCGTTCCGGGGACTGGCAGACGGGACCGGGCTCGTGTTCACAGGCCTTCTCTCTTCTAAAGGATTCTTGAATCTAGACTCTTTGTTGTTTCTCTTGGGCCGTGGGTTCTGGAGCCGCAACCCCGTCCACAGACCCTCCACAGGGGGCCGCCCGTTAACCGTCCCTTAACCTCTGGGGCGCCCGGCCCCAAAGGTTTCCGAAAAGTTAAAGCTTAACAAATCCCTAACGGCCGAATCCGGATCCGCCGGCGGAGTCGCGAATCGGAACCGTGCCGGATTCTCCCATCGGCCCGAATCCGGATCCCCGTCCCCCCAGTCCTGTTCACGGGGAGTCGACGGCGAAAACGGGCCGCCGCCCTGGACCGCGCCGCGGAGCCGAACTATCCACACCCATCGACTCCCCCCGGGCCCGGCAGTGGACAAATTCCCGCGGGCGAACCCGAGACGAAGTCGAAATGCATCGGGGACCAAGGCTTTAGGCCGATCTCGCGTCCCGTCAGGAGAGGCCCGTGGGGCGCAGCTACTTCCATCTCCACCTCGTCTCGGACTCCACCGGCGAGACCCTGATCACGGTCGCGCGGGCCGTGGTGGCGCAGTACGAGGGCGTGTCGGCGATCGAGCACGTCTATCCGCTCGTGCGCTCGCCGACCCAGCTCCAGCGCGTCATCGCCGAGATCGAGGCGGCGCCCGGAATCGTGCTCTACACCCTCGTGGACCCGGAGCTCTCCGGGCCGCTCGAGGAGGTCTGCCGCCAGACCGGGTCGCCGTCGCTCTCGGTGCTCTCGCCCGTCCACGCCCTGCTGCAATCCTATCTCGGCGCAGCCTCGATCGCGCGGCCCGGCGCCCAGCACATGCTGAACGCGGAGTACTTCAAGCGCATCGACGCCATGAACTTCACGCTCATGCACGACGACGGGCAACTGCCCGACGACCTCGACGAGGCCGACGTGGTGCTGGTCGGGATCAGCCGCACCTCCAAGACCCCGACCGCGATCTACCTCGCCAACCGCGGCCTCAAGACCGCCAACTACCCGCTCGTGCCGGGGGTGCAGCCGCCCGCCGCCCTGGAGCGGGCTCGCAAGCCGCTCGTCGTCGGCCTCATCGCGAGCCCCGAGCGCATCGTGCAGATCCGCCAGAACCGCCTGCTTTCCCTGCGCGCCGACGACAACACCTCCTATGTCGACCGGGACGCGGTCGCCGACGAGGTCGCCCATTCGCGCCGCCTGTGCGCGCGCCACCAATGGCCGGTCATCGACGTGACCCGGCGCTCGATCGAGGAGACCGCGGCCGCGATCCTCGACCTCTACCGCGAGCACCGCCTGAAATTCATCGCCGAATAGCATCCCGCGATTCCCCTGAAGCCCGCTGCATGACGCCCTCCGTCTGGACCGACCCCGCCCCGCTTCTCCTCGCCTCGACGAGCCCCACCCGCCGCGCCCTCCTCGAAAGCGCCGGGATTCCGGTCGAAATCGAGGCGCCGGGCGTCGACGAGCGCGCCGTCGAGGCGGCGGCGCGAGGCGAGGGGCTCGACCCGCCGGGCCTGGCGCTCCGGCTCGCGGCCGAGAAGGCCCTCGCCGTGAGCCGCCGCCGTCCCGGCCGCCTCGCGCTCGGGGCCGACCAGGTGCTCGACCTCGACGGGCGGGTGCTCCACAAGGCGCCCGACCGGGAGGCCGCGGTGGCGAAGCTCCTGGCGCTCGCCGGCCGCCGGCACGCCTTGCGCGCGGCGGTGGCCCTCGCCCGGGACGGCGCGGTGGTCGACGCCTTCGTGGAGAGCGCCGTGCTCGCCATGCGCCCGCTCGGACGCCCTGCGGTCGAGAGGTACCTCGACGCCGCCGGCCCGGATGTCCTAGGAAGCGTCGGCGCCTACCAGATCGAGGGGCTCGGCGTGCATCTCTTCGAGGCCGTGGACGGCGACCACGCCACCATCCTCGGCCTGCCGCTGCTGCCGCTGCTCGCCCGGCTGCGGGCGCGGGGATGCCTGGCGCTGTAGGAGAGGGGGACCATCCGTCATGACAGCCGCCGCTGCCGCCATCAGGGAGGTCCCGGCCGACGGGCCGCCGGCGGGCCTGCGCCCGCGGCCGGCCCGGAAGGCCTTCGTGGTCGGGCATCCGATCAAGCATTCGCGCTCGCCGCTGATCCACGGCACCTGGCTGGATGCTTACGGCCTTCCCGGCTCCTACGAGCGCATCGACGTGGCGCCGGCCGATTTCCCGCGCTTCCTGAAAGGCTTCGCGGCCGAGGGCTATGCCGGCGGCAACGTCACGATCCCGCACAAGGAGGCGGCCTTCGCGGGCGTCGACCGACGGACCGAGCGCGCCGAGCGCCTGCGCGCCGTCAACACCCTCTGGATCGAGGACGGCGTCCTCTGGGGCGACAACACCGACGTGACCGGGTTCATGGCCCATCTCGACGCGAGCCTCGGCGCCGGCTGGGACGGGGGCGTCGCCACCGCGCTCGTGCTCGGCGCCGGCGGGGCCGCGCGCGCCGTGGTGGCGGGGCTGCTCGAACGCCGCTTCGACCGGGTGCTCGTCGCCAACCGCACCGGGGAGCGGGCGCAGGAGGTCGCGCAAGCCTTCGCGGGCGACGGGGGCACCCGGATCGTCCCGCTCGCCTGGGAGGCGCTCGACGCGGCCCTCGGCGAGGTGGACCTCCTCGTCAACACCACCTCGCTCGGCATGGCGGGGCAGCCGCCCCTCGCGCTCGATCTCGCGCGCCTTCCCGGCCGGGCCGCCGTCGCCGACATCGTCTACGTGCCGCTCGAGACGCCGCTCCTGGCCCAGGCGCGGGCGCGGAGCTTACGCGCCGTCGACGGGCTCGGGATGCTCCTGCACCAGGCCGTGCCGGGCTTCGCACGCTGGTTCGGGGTCACCCCGGAGGTCACGCCGGAGCTTCGTGCGCTCATCGCCGCCGACATCGAGGGGCGGCGGTGACCTCCGCCACGCGTCACGCGATTTCGACCCGAGACCTCGACCCGCGATGACCTTCGTGCTCGGCCTCACGGGCTCGATCGGCATGGGCAAGTCGGCGACCGCCGGCTTGTTCCGCCGCTGCGGGGTGTCCGTGCACGATGCCGACGCGGCGGTGCACCGGCTCTATCGCGGCGCGGCCGCGGCCCTCATCGAGGCGGCCTTCCCGGGTACGACCGCGGACGGGGTCGTGGACCGGGCCCGGCTCGGCAGCGAGGTGATCGGCAAGCCCGAGCGCCTCAAGGCGCTGGAGGCCATCGTCCACCCGCTGGTCCGGGCCGAGGAGGAGGCTTTCCTCCGTCAGGCAGCCGCGTCCGGGGCGATGCTTGCCGTGCTCGACATCCCGCTCCTGCTCGAGACCGGCGGCGACGCCCGCTGCGACGCCGTGCTCGTGGTCTCGGCGCCCGCCGAGGTGCAGCGCGAGCGGGTGCTCGCCCGGCCCGGCATGGGCGAGGAGCGGCTCGCCGCGATCCTCGCCAAGCAGATGCCGGACGCCGAGAAGCGGCGCCGGGCGCACTTCCTTGTGGACACGGGCCGCGGTTTCGCTCCCGCGGAGGCGCAGGTGCGTTCTATCCTGGCCTGCCTCGCGGCCCGGCCGGGGCGCGCCCTCGCATCCCGATAGCCCGGCCCGGACCCCATTCAGAACGCCGATGCTCCGCAAAACCGCCCTGACGGCCCGTTAGCCCCACGTGAACCCGCTCCAGAGTGCCCCGATGCTCCGCGAAATCGTCCTCGACACCGAAACCACCGGCACCGACCCGGCCGCCGGCGACCGCATCGTCGAGATCGGCTGCGTCGAACTCCTGAACCACATCCCGAGCGGCCAGACCTTCCACAGATACCTCAATCCGCAGCGCGCCGTGGCGGCGGGCGCGGTCGCGGTGCACGGACTCACCGACGCGTTCCTGAAGGACAAGCCGCTCTTCGCCGAGGTCGCGGACGAATTCGCCGCCTTCATCGGCGACGCCCGGCTCGTGATCCACAACGCGGCCTTCGACGTCGGCTTCCTCAACGCGGAATTCGCCCGCACCGGCCACCCCGCGATCGGCATGGAGCGGGCGATCGACACCCTCGCGATGGCGCGCCGCAAGCATCCGGGCGCCTCCAACAGCCTCGACGCGCTCTGCGCCCGCTACGGCATCGACAATTCGCGCCGCACCAAGCACGGGGCGCTCCTCGACGCCGAGATCCTGGCCGAGGTCTATATCGAGCTCCTCGGCGGCAAGCAGGCGGATCTCGGCCTCACCCTGGCCCCGGCGAGCGCGCCGGCCGCGTCCGTCATGAAAACGGCCGCACCCCGGGAGGTGCGGCCGCGATCCTTCGAAACCCGCCTGACGGAGGCCGAGCGCGAGGCCCATGCGGCCTTCGTGGCGAAGCTCGGCGAGAAAGCGCTCTGGCGCGAGTATCTCGGCGGAGAACCGACGCCCTGACGGGCCGCGCCGACGCTCCTGCACGAGGATCCCCGCGGAGAGCCGGCACCCGGACGGGCCGCGCCTCGCGCGCCGGTTCCCCTTGAGGACCCTTACGACAGGGTCTGGCCGCCCTGGGCGGCGTTGCCCTGCATCTCGGCGGCGCGCTGCTGATAGAGGCCCACGAAATCGATCGGGTCGATGTAGAGGGGCGGGAAGCCGCCGTTGCGCACCGCGTCGGCGACGATCTGGCGGGCGAAGGGGAAGAGCAGGCGCGGGCACTCGATCATGACCACCGGGTGGAGCTGATCCGGCGGGATGTTGCGCACCCGGAACACGCCCGCATAGGTGAGCTCGAACGCGAACAGCACCTCGGACCCGACCTTGGCGTCGCCCTCGAGGGTGAGCTCGACCTCGAACTCGGCCTCGCTGAGCTGCTTCGCGCCCACGTTCACCTGAAGGTTGATCTGCGGGCCCTGCTGCTGGGGCTGGAGCGAGCGCGGCGCGTTCGGGTTCTCGAACGAGAAGTCCTTGGTGTACTGCGCGAGCGCGTTGAGGGCGGGGGCCGCGTCGTTCTGCGCGCCGTTGTTTGCCGGGCTGTCGGCCATGGTCGGAAGGCTCCTGGATGAGGTGGGGCGGGCGCCCGAACGGGCGCCGGTGGCGCGCGCTCGATCATGGGCGACGTGAATCCGCGCTAGCACGCTTCCCCCGGGGGAACAAGATCGCGGAGCGGCAAGCATAGCCGGCCGAAACGGGCTCGCGTCCGGCGTCCGCCGCAGAGGTTCCTTGCTGCACCGTCGAGCGGCTGTGGGGAGCGCTCGCGCGTTCCTGATCTGCACCGTCGGGCGGCTGTGGGGAGCGCCCGCGCGCTCCTTGCCGCGCTGGCCTGCTGCGCCGGCGTTCCTCGATGCGCTTGCTTGCTGCGCTGGCGGGTGGATGTTACGACGCCGGAACCCCATATGGCCTGGAACAGGCCCCCGCGACCGGCGGTTCACCCCGTGCACGACCGACGCCGCTTGCAGGCCGACGGCGGATAGGCTCAAGACCGGATCGACGATGCAGGATTCCTTCGACGTCACGACCCTGATTTTCCTCGGCCTCGCGGTCTTCGTGATCTGGCGTCTGCGCTCCGTGCTCGGCCAGAAGACGGGTCACGAGCAGCCGCCCTTCGATCCGATCTCGCGCCGCGATCCCGCGGCCGGCCGGCCGGCCGCGGAGGGCGACAACGTGGTGCGCCTGCCGGGCGCCGCCGCGGACCGCACCGGGACCCTCGCCGCCGAGGCTCCCGTGGACCGCTGGAAGGGCATCGCCGAGCCCGGTTCCCGCGTGGCGCAGGGCCTCGACGAGATCGCCCGGGCCGAGCCCACCTTCGACGGGGCCGTGTTCGTCGAGGGCGCCAAGGCGGCCTACGAGATGATCGTCACGGCCTTCGCGCAAGGGGACCGCAAGACCCTGAAGGACCTGCTCTCGCGGGAGGTCTTCGAGGGCTTCGAGCGCGCCATCGTGGAGCGCGAGCGCTCCGGGCAGCGGGTCGAGACCACCTTCGTCTCGATCGACAAGGCCGACATCATCGGGGTCGAGGTGCGCGGCACCAACGTCCAGGTGATGGTGCGCTTCCTCTCGAAGCTCATCACTGCGACCCGCGACGCCGCCGGCGCCGTCGTCGACGGCAGCCCCGACGCGGTCGTCGACGTCACCGACGTGTGGACCTTCGCGCGGACGCTGGGCAGCCGCGACCCGAACTGGCAGCTCGTCGCCACCGAAGCGGGGCAATGAACCCGGTCCGGCGCGCCGGATCCCTCCTTGCCCTGATCCTCGCGATGGGTGCCGCCGGCTCCGCCCAGCCCCTGCCCCATCGCTCCCCCTCCCCCGGGCGGCCCGCCGACCTCGCCATGACCGCCCCCTCTGCCTCTGCCCCCGCCGCGGGAGCCATGCGCCTCGACCGGCTCGCCTTCGCGGCGCTGCCGGGCTGGGAGGCCGACGACCACGCGGCCGCCTTCCGGGCGTTCCGGCGCACCTGCGCGGTCGCGTCCGGAGAAGGCGAGGCGCTGCGCCCCGCCAAGGCCGGCGACGCGGCGCTCGCGCGGGTGTGCCGGACCGCCCTCGCGATGCCGGAGGCACCGGAGCCCGGGGCGGCGAGGCGCTTCTTCGAGGCTCATTTCGAGCCCCACGCGGTGGTGCCGTCCGGCGGCAGCGGCTTCCTGACCGGCTATTACGAGCCCGAGTTCCGGGGCTCGCGCGCGCCCACGCCGGAGTTCCGGGTTCCTCTCCTCGGCCGGCCCGACGACCTCGTGACCGTGCCCCAGGGCGGCACCCTGCCGGGCCTCGAACCCGGCCTGCAGGCGGGCCGGCGCACGGCCGGCGGCCTCGTCCCCTACCCCGACCGCGCCGCGATCGAGGACGGCGCGCTCGGGCCCCTCGCCAGGCCCGTGGTCCACCTCGCCGAGCCCGGCGAGGCCTTCATCATCCACGTGCAGGGCTCGGCCCGCGTCCGGCTGCCCGACGGCACGGCGATGCGCGTGGCCTATGCGGGCCGCAACGGCCACCCCTACACCTCGATCGGCCGGATCCTGGTCGAGCGCGGCGCGATCCCGCTGCCCGAGATGAGCCTGGAACGGCTGATGGGCTGGCTGAAGGACCATCCCGGCCCCGCCCGCGACCTCATGCGGATGAACCGCTCCTACATCTTCTTCCGCGAAGCCGCGGAGCTCGCTCCCGCGGACGGCCCGATCGGCGGCGCCGGCGTGCCGCTGACCCCGGGCCGCAGCCTCGCGGTCGACCGCTCGCTCTGGAGCTACGGCCTGCCGGTCTGGCTCGAAGGCGAGCTGCCCCTGGCGCTCGACCGCACCGAGCCGCTCCGGCGCCTGATGATCGCCCAGGACACCGGCTCGGCGATCGTCGGTCCGGCGCGGGGCGACTTCTTCTTCGGGTCGGGCCCGGAGGCCGGGACGCGCGCCGGGCTCCTGCGCCATCCCGTGCGCTTCGTCGTGCTGCTCCCGAAAGCCTCCCCATGAGCGCCGCCCGATGCCGGCTTCGCCGCCCCGGTTCCGGACCGGCGCCCCAGGCCCGTCGTGCCGCTCCCGAAGGCCTCGCCCTGAGCGTCGTCCGTCTCCGGCCGCAGCATCCATGACCAAGCCCCGCCGCCCCCGCGCGCTCCGCCCGGACGAACGCCGGCTCTGGGCCCACGTGGTGCGGGGCGTCGCGCCCATGAAGGGCAAGGCCCTGCCGCCCGAGTCCGATCCGGAGCCGGGCCCGCCCCTGCCCGCTCCGGCTCCGGCCGCCCCCCTGCCGCCGCTCCCGCCGGCGCCGTCCCGCCCGACGCTGCCGCCGCTCGCAGGCGTCGAGCGCAAGGTCCTCACGGGCCTGCGTCGCGGCCAGCGGCGCGCCGATGCGGTGATCGACCTGCACGGCATGCGCCAGGCCGAGGCGCACGGCGCGCTCCTCGCCTTCCTGCACCGCAGCCAGGCGGCGGGCCATCAGGTGGTGCTCGTGGTGACCGGCAAGGGCGGCGCGGCCGCAGAAGGTTTGTTCGAGGAGCGCGGCGTTTTGCGCCGGGTCGTGCCCCATTGGCTCAGGTTGCCGGACGTGCGACCACTTGTCTTAGGGTTCGACGAGGCGGCCGGGCACCACGGCGGGTCGGGCGCCCTCTACGTGCGGCTGCGCCGGCGTCGGGGGACCGACCGCGCCTGAGGGCGGACCCGGACGATCCGCAGGCGATGGACTTGCGGGCGAGGGGGCGACGGGATGACGCCGTTCGGGGAACGGGTTCGGAGCGCTGCTCGCAGCCACCGGGGCGCTGGCCGGCGAGGGGTGAGATGACGCCGTTCGGGGAACGGGTTCGAGCGCTGCGGCGCGACCGCGGGCTCCTCCTCAAGGACATGGCCGCGCATCTCGGCGTGTCGAGCGCCTACCTCTCGGCGCTGGAGCGCGGCGAGCGGGGCAAGCCGACCTGGACCCTGATCCAGGGCGTCATCCACTACTTCAACATCATCTGGGACGAGGCCGACGAACTGGCGCGCCTTGCCGACCTGTCCGACCCGCGCGTACGGATCGACACCGCGAGCACCTGCCCGCGGGCGACGCTGCTGGCCAACCGCCTGGCGCGCGAGATCCGCTCCCTCTCCGAGGACGACCTCGACCGGCTGCTCGCGGTGCTCGACGAGGCGCAAGGCAGGGCCCGTCGCGCCGCCGACGCGCTCGTGCTGGAGGCCATGGGCGACGCGGGGGCGCCGGAGCCGGGCGCGATGGCGTCCGCCGCCCCGCTCGAGCGGCCCTGAAGCCGAGGCGGGCCTGCGGCCGAGCCCCGGCTTGACCCTCCCGGGGAGGGATGCGAAAGGCGCCGGCGCCCTTTCCATGCTTTTCGCCCTCCGCTCCCGCAGGATCCCATGGCCCAGACCTCCCTCGACGTGCTGACGCTCGGCAACGCCATCGTCGACGTGATCGCCCAGACCGACGAGGCCTTCCTGATCGCCAAGGGCATCCACAAGGGCGCCATGCAGCTCATCGACGAGGCCCGGGCTGAGGAGCTGTTCCAGGCCATGGGCCCGGCCACGATCGTGGGCGGCGGCTCGGGCGCCAACACGGCGGTCGGCGCCGCCTCCCTCGGCGTCAGGGCGGGCTTCGTCGGCAAGGTCAAGGCGGACGAGACCGGGCGCCTGTTCAGCCACGACCTGAGGGCCGTCGGGGTCCATTACGACGTCAGGCCGGCCGAGGACGGCCCGGCGACCGCGCGCAGCTTCATCCTGGTGACCCCGGACGGCGAGCGCTCCATGAACACCTATCTCGGCGCCTGCCAGAACCTCACCCCGGACGACGTCGACCCCGCCACCGTGCAGGCGGCGGCGATCGTCTATCTCGAGGGCTATCTCTGGGATCCGCCCGCCGCCAAGGAGGCCTTCCGCAAGGCGGTCGTGATCGCGCATGCGGCCGGCAACCGGGTCGCGCTCACGCTCTCCGACGCCTTCTGCGTCGACCGCTACCGCGACGAGTTCCTCGGGCTCATCCGGGATGGGAGCCTCGACATCCTCTTCGCCAACATCCACGAGCTCCAGAGCCTCTACGGCACGTCGAGCGCCGAGGCCGCTCTCGCGGCCCTGCGCGAGGAGCGCATCCTCGGCGTCGTCACCCGCTCGGCGGACGGCGCGCTCGTGGTGACGCGGGGCGAAACCCGGGCGGTGCCGGCGCATCCGGTCGAGCGCGTGGTCGACACCACGGGCGCGGGCGACCTCTTCGCGGCGGGCTTCATGGCGGGGCTCGCCCGCAACCTCGACCTCGCCGACTGCGCGCGCCTCGGCGGCCTCGCGGCCGCGGAGGTGATCGGCCATATCGGCGCCCGCCCTCAGGCGAACCTCCAGGACCTGGCGCGCCAGCAGGGGCTTCTCGCCTAAAGCATCCGATCTTTCGAAGCCGGCGCCGGGCTGCGCTTCGCCCGCGCCGGCGGCGCCAGGGGCTTCCCCTGCATCCGCCCCTGCCCCGTCGGGCAGAGGTCGAGCAGCACGCAGCGCTCGCAGGCCGGGTTCTTGAAGAAGCACACCCGCTGCCCGTGCAGCATCAGGACCTCGTGGTTGTCGTAGATCTGTTGCGCGTCCCACTCGGGCGGCAATTGCGCCTCCAGCACCGCGTGCGAGGGCCCGACGTCGAGACTCAGGGGGATCAGCCCGGTGCGCTGCGCCACCCGGTGGTGATGGCTGTCGACGGGGAGCGCCGCCTTGCGCAGGGACGAGAAGGCGAGCACCGCCGCGCTCGTCTTTGGCCCGACGCCCGGGATGCTCTCGAGCCAGGCGCGCGCCTCGCGCACCGGCATGTCGCCCAGGAAATCGAGGGACAGGTCCCCGTGCCGCTCCGCGACCGCCCGCAGCACGGCCTGGATCCGCGGCGCCTTCTGCTCGGGCCAGGTCACGCCCGCGATCGTCGCCTCGACCTCCTCCGGATCCGCGTCGCGCACGGCCGCCCAATCGGGATAGCGGGCCCGCAGCGCCTTGTAGGCCCGGCTCGAATCCGCGTTCTTGGTCCGGTGCGACAGGAGCGAGGAGACGAGCTCGCTCAACGGATCGTAGCTGTGGAAGTACGGGATCGGGCAGCCGTACACGGCGCAGAGCCGCCGATGGATCTCGAGCGCCTTATGCTTCAGGTCCTGCAGGTCCGCGGCCATGGGGCGGGAAGCCGCGAATCGGGGGAAGGGTTCCATGCACCCCCTCTCCCCGCGAGCGGGGAGAGGGCTGGGGTGAGGGGCGGGTCGGTGAGTCGAGCAGCATCCACCTCGCCGACGTCATGATCACGCAGCGTAGCGAGCGGTCTCCACATCACGCGTGTCATGGCCGGGCTTGTCCCGGCCATCTCGATCGGAGAGGCGCGCTCCCGGTCGATCATCATTGCGAGCTTCGCGCCGGGATGGCCGGGTCGAGCCCGGCCATGACACGGGAGAGACTGAGCTCCTCCGACCGGCCCCTCACCCCGACCCTCTCCCCGCAGGCGGGGAGAGGGGGGAGAATACGGCGAGAGGAGGGTCACAAGATAAACCGGCTCAGATCCGCATTCCGCGCCAGGCCCGCGACCTGCTTCTCGACATAGGCTGCATCGACCGTCACGGCCTCGCCGGAGCGGTCGGGGGCCGTGAACGAGATGTCGTCGAGCACGCGCTCCAGCACGGTCTGGAGGCGGCGGGCGCCGATGTTCTCGACCGAGCCGTTGACCTCGACGGCGACGCGGGCGAGCGCGTCGATGGCGTCGTCGGTGAAGGTGAGCCGCACCCCTTCCGTGTCGAGGAGCGCCACCGCCTGCTTGATGAGGCTCGCCTCGGTCTCGGTGAGGATGCGGCGGAAATCCTCGACCGTGAGGGGCTGCAGCTCGACCCGGATCGGCAGGCGCCCCTGCAGCTCGGGCAGGAGGTCGGAGGGCTTGGAGACGTGGAAGGCGCCGGATGCGATGAACAGGATGTGGTCGGTCTTCACCGGCCCGTGCTTGGTCGCCACCGTGGTGCCCTCGATGAGGGGCAGGAGGTCGCGCTGCACGCCCTCGCGGGACACGTCGGCGCCGGTGCGGCCCTCGCGGCCGGCGATCTTGTCGATCTCGTCGAGGAAGACGATGCCGTTGTTCTCGACCTGGCGGATCGCCTCCTGGACGAGGGCGTCCTGGTCGAGGAGCTTGTCGGATTCCTCCGCCACCAGCGGCGCGTAGGCCTCGCGCACGGTGGTGCGCCGCGGCTTCGAGCGGCCCCCGAAGGCCTTGCCGAACATGTCGGCGAGGTTGACGGCGCCGACGGACGCGCCCGGCATGCCCGGGATCTCGAACATCGGCAGGCCCCCTCCTCCGGAGGGCTGCATCTCGACCTCGATCTCCTTGTCGTCGAGCTCGTTGGCACGCAGCTTCTTGCGGAAGCTCTCGCGGGTCGCGGCGCTCGAGGTCGCGCCCACGAGGGCGTCGAGCACGCGCTCCTCGGCCGCGAGATGCGCCTTCGCCTGCACCTGCTTGCGGCGCTCCTCCTTGACGAGGCCGATGCCGATCTCGACGAGGTCGCGCACGATCTGCTCCACGTCGCGGCCGACATAGCCGACTTCCGTGAACTTCGTGGCCTCGACCTTCAGGAACGGCGCGCCGGCCAGCCGCGCCAGGCGCCGCGAGATCTCGGTCTTGCCGCAGCCCGTCGGCCCGATCATCAGGATGTTCTTCGGCGCCACCTCCTCGCGCAGCGGCCCCTCGAGCTGCTGGCGCCGCCAGCGGTTGCGCAGCGCAATGGCGACCGCGCGCTTGGCGTCGTGCTGGCCGACGATGAAGCGGTCGAGCTCGGAGACGATTTCACGGGGGGAGAAGGTGGTCATGCGGGACTCGATGGGGTTGTGGCGTCGCGGGCCGGGGGCCCGTCATGGGATCGAAGAGGGGCGTCGCAGGCCATCAGGAGCACGCTGCCATAGACCGAGTGGCGCCGGCCGAGGGCCCTGAAGCCCGCCTTCTCGTAGGCCCGCACGGCGCGGCCGTTGGCGGGATCGGGATCGGTGACGACCCGCACGGCGCCTTCGCGGAACAGGCCTGCGACGAAGGCCCCGATCAGGCGCGAGCCGTGGCCGATGCCGACGAGGTCCGGCTCGCCGATGAACTGGTCGATGCCGAGCGTGCCCGGCGGCTGGTCGCGGTAGGGGTGGCCCTCCTCCCGGTGCGGGTCGTAGCACTGGAGGTAGCCGATCGGCCGGCCGCCGAGCGCCACGATGTGGGGCCGCGTCGCCGGGTCCGTCAGGGCCTCGCGGATCTCGCCGAGCCCGTCGCCGTCCCACCATTCCGCCACGTGCGGCCGGGCGAGCCAGCCCGCGATCAGGGGCAGGTCGGCCGGCACCACGGGGCGGAAGCCGTAAGCTTCGACGGCGGCCGGCGTGGCCGGTCGCGGGGCTGCCGGCGCGAGGGCGTCAGGCGGCATCGAGCGTTTCGATCACGACGTTGCCGTTGGTGTAGACGCAGATCTCGGCGGCGATCTGGAGCGAGCGGCGCACGATCGCTTCCGGATCGAGGTCGGTGTCTTCGAGGGCGCGGGCGGCCGCGAGCGCGAAATTGCCGCCCGAGCCGATCGCCATCACGCCGCGCTCGGGCTCGAGCACGTCGCCGGAGCCGGAGAGCAGGAGCCCGACCTCCCGGTCGGCCACCAGCATCATGGCCTCGAGGTTGCGCAGGTACCGGTCGGTGCGCCAGTCCTTGGTGAGCTCGACGCAGGCGCGGGTGAGCTGGCCCGGATACTGCTCGAGCTTCGCCTCCAGGCGCTCGAACAGGGTGAAGGCATCCGCGGTCGCACCGGCAAAGCCCCCGATCACCGCACCCTTGGCGAGGCGGCGCACCTTGCGGGCGTTGCCCTTCACGATCGTCTGACCGAGGCTCACCTGCCCGTCGCCGCCGATGACGACGCGGCCGCCTTTGCGGACCATCAGGATCGTGGTGGCGTGCATGCGGGGCGTATCGGACAAGGGAAGGCCACTCCGGCGGGGAACGGCCCTCACTTAATCACCGGCGACGCGAAAGCCAACGCGGGTGGCGTTTCGCCGCTCGGCCTCCCTCTCCCCGCAGGCGGGGAGAGGGGGAGCGGGACGGGTGGCGTTTTGGGGGACGGCTTGTTAGAACGCCCGGCCCCTCACGCGAAGGATCGAGAACCCCATGCGCGCCGCGAGCGTCAGCCGCCGCACCGCCGAGACCGACGTCGCGGTCAGAATCGCCCTCGACGGCACCGGCGAGGCCGAGATCGCCACCGGCGTCGGCTTCCTCGACCACATGCTGGAGCTCTTCGCGCGCCACGCCCTGTTCGACCTGACCGTGAAGGTGACGGGCGACCTGCATGTGGACCAGCACCACACCACCGAGGATGCCGGCATCGCCCTCGGCCAGGCCTTCCTCCAGGCGCTCGGGACCAAGCGCGGCATCGCGCGCTACGCCGACATCCACCTGCCCATGGACGAGACCCTGACCCGCGTCGCCCTCGACATCTCGGGGCGGCCGTTCCTGGTCTTCCGCACCGAATTCCCGACGGAAAAGATCGGCGCCTTCGACACCGAACTCGTGCGCGAATGGTTCCAGGCCTTCGCGATGAATGCGGGGATCACGCTGCACGTGGAGACCCTCTACGGCCTGAACAGCCACCACATCGCCGAGAGCTGCTACAAGGGTCTGGCGCGGGCCCTGCGCGCCGCGGTCGCGGTCGATCCGCGCGAGGAGGGGCGCATCCCCTCGACCAAGGGCGCCCTGTAGGGGCCTGACGGCTCGAGGAGACGCGGATGAGAACCGACGCCCTGCATCCCATCCCCCCGATCGGATCACGTCGGCCGCGATGGCGGAGGAGACGCGGATGAAGACCTTTACGCTGCACCTGCCCGCCGACGCCCTGCCCGGCGATCCGGAGCCGCTCGAGAAGGCCGTGCTGGTGCGCGACGGCTTCTCCTGGGGCGCCTTCTTCTTCACGGTGCTGTGGTTCTTCGCCCACCGGCTCTGGCTGGCGGGACTCGGGGTGCTGGCGCTCCTCGTCGCCTTCAATCTCGGCCTGAGCGCGCTGGGCGTGCGCCCGGGTGCGGCGTTCCTGGCCGATCTCCTGCTCTCGGTGCTGATCGGGCTCGAGGCCAATTCGCTCCGGCGCTGGACCCTGCAGCGGCGCGGCCGCCCGGCCGTCGATCTCGTGACCGCGTCCAGCCGCGACGAGGCCGAGACCAAGGCCTTTGCGCGCTGGCTCGCCCGGGAGAGCCGGCCGCAGGCCTCTGCCGCGAGCGCGCCCCTGCTGCGCGTGCCCGTCGCGCCCTACCGCACCCCCGATCCGGTGATCGGCTTCTTCCCCGATCCGGGCCGCGGGCGATGAACGCCGCGTCCTATCCGTGTCCCTGGAGGTAATGCTATGACGGTCGCGATCATCGAGGTCTGCCTCCACCTGTGCTCGACCGGCCCGACCGGCGCTGGGAGCCCCCTATGACGGTCGCGATCATCGATTACGGCTCCGGCAACCTCCATTCCGCCGCCAAGGCCTTCGAGCGGGCGGCGCGGGAAGCCGGGCTCGACGAGGCGGTCCAGGTCACCTCGGACCCGGACGCCGTGGCGAAGGCCGACCGTATCGTGCTGCCCGGCGTCGGCGCCTTCGCGGATTGCCGCCGCGGGCTCCACGCCGTGCCCGGCATGGTCGAGGCCATGACGGAGGCCGTGCGCGAGCGGGGGCGGCCGTTCTTCGGCGTCTGCGTCGGCATGCAGCTCATGGCGACGCGCGGCCTCGAGCACGAGGTGTCCCGGGGCCTCGACTGGATCCCGGGCGACGTGCGCGCGATCCGTCCCGACGACCCTGCGCTCAAGATCCCGCACATGGGCTGGAACACCCTGCACCCGCAGCGCGACCACGCCCTCCTCGACGGGATCGACACGGGGCCCGACGGCCTGCACGCCTATTTCGTCCATTCCTTCGCGCTCCAGGCCGCCAACATGAACGACGTCGTGGCCGTGACGGCGTACGGCGAGCCCGTGACCGCGATCGTGGCGCGCGACAACCTCGTGGGGGCGCAGTTCCACCCGGAGAAGAGCCAGACCCTGGGCCTGAAGCTCATCGCCAATTTCCTGAAATGGCGGCCGTGACGCGCGCCGCTCCGAGGCTCCGTCCGTGACCCTGTTTCCCGAAACGGTCGCGGCCTGACCCCATCTCGAGATGTGAAATCGTGATCCTGTTTCCCGCCATCGACCTCAAAGAGGGCCGCTGCGTCCGCCTGATCCAGGGCGACATGGACCAGGCGACCGTGTTCAACGACGATCCGGCCGCGCAAGCCGCCGCCTTCGAGGCTCAGGGCTTCGAGTGGCTGCATGTGGTCGATCTCGACGGGGCCTTCGCGGGCCAGCCCATGAACGCGGCCGCGGTCGACGGGATCCTGGCCCGCGTGCGGGTCCCGGTGCAGCTCGGCGGCGGCATCCGCGACATGAAGACCGTCGAGGGCTGGCTCGCCAAGGGCGTCGCCCGGGTGATCATCGGCACGGCAGCCGTGCGCGATCCCGACTTCGTGCGCGAAGCCGCGCGGCGCCATCCCGGCCGGGTCGCGGTCGGGATCGACGCCAAGAACGGCCTCGTGGCGGTCGAGGGCTGGGCCCAGACAGCGACGCTGACCGCCGAGGAGCTCGGCCGCCGCTTCGAGGACGCGGGCGTCGCCGCGATCGTCTACACCGACATCGCCCGCGACGGCATCCTGGCCGGCCTCAACATCCCGATGACCCTGGGGCTCGCGCGCGCCGTGTCGATCCCGGTCATCGCCTCGGGCGGCCTGGGCTCCATGGCCGACATCGAGCGCCTGACGGAACCGGACTGCGCCGTGCTCGCGGGGGCGATCTCCGGCAGAGCGCTCTACGACGGCCGCATCGACGCCGCCGACGCGCTGGCGCGGCTCAAGGCGGTGCGGCGGGAGACGGCATGATGGTCGTCTCCCCTGCAACGCGCTCCCTCAAGGGGATACGCTCCCATGCCGAAGGTCCGCCTCGTCCCCTGCCCTACCCCGCAAGCGGACGTTCTCCCATGCTGATGGTCCGCCTCGTCCCCCGCACCCTTCCAGAAGCGGACCGTCCGTCATGCTGAAAGTCCGTCTCATCCCCTGCCTCGACGTGAAGGACGGGCGCGTCGTCAAGGGCGTGCAGTTCGTCGACCTGCGCGATGCCGGCGACCCGGTCGAGGCCGCGAAGGCCTACGACGCCGCCGGCGCCGACGAGCTCTGCTTCCTCGACATCACCGCGAGCCACGAGGCCCGCGGCATCCTCCTCGACGTGGTGCGCCGCACCGCGGAGGCGTGCTTCATGCCCCTCACGGTCGGGGGCGGCGTGCGCGCGGTCGAGGACATCCGGGCGCTCCTGCTGGCCGGCGCCGACAAGGTCTCGATCAACACGGCCGCGGTGAAGAACCCGGATTTCGTGCGCGAAGCGGCGCAGAAGTTCGGCAGCCAGTGCATCGTGGTCGCGATCGACGCCAAGAAGGTGTCGGGCGAGGGGGAGCCCGGCCGCTGGGAGATCTTCACCCATGGCGGGCGCAACCCCACGGGCATCGACGCGGTCGCGTTCGCGCAGCAGGTGGCGTCGCTCGGCGCCGGCGAGCTCCTCGTGACCTCCATGGACCGGGATGGCACCAAGATCGGCTACGACCTCGAACTCACCCGCTCGATCGCGGATTCGGTCTCCGTGCCGGTGATCGCGTCCGGCGGCGTCGGCGATCTCGACCACCTCGTCGCCGGCGTGCGCGACGGGCATGCGAGCGCGGTGCTGGCGGCCTCGATCTTCCATTTCGGCACCTATTCGATCGCCGAGGCCAAGGCCCACATGGCGGCCGAGGGGCTGAAGATGCGCCTCGACCCGCCCGACGTGGCACCGTCCGTCCGGGCGCTGGCGAGCTGACGGAGCCGGCCCGATGACCGCCTTCACTCTCTCTGACCTCGCCCGCATCGTGGCCGAGCGCGCCGCCGCCCCGCCCGAGACCTCCTACACCGCCAAGCTCCTCGCGGGCGGGCCGGCGCGCGCCGCCAAGAAGCTCGGCGAGGAGGGGGTCGAGGCCGCGATCGCCGCCGTGCAGGGCGACCGCGCCGCCCTGACCGCGGAGGCCGCCGACGTGCTCTACCACCTCCTGGTGCTGTTGCAGGGCGCTGGGATTCCGTTGCAGGATGTGATGGCGGAGCTCGAGCGGCGGACCGCCCAGTCGGGCTTGGCCGAGAAAGCCGCGCGCCCGCCGTCATGACGGTGCGCCCCATCGGGTGGGGCGTCCGCGCACGCCGCAGGCCTCTGACGGGGTCCGAGGGAGCAACGCCGGGCGGATCCGTCGGGCGACAGGGGCTGAGGAACGACCCTTCATGGATCAGCCGAGCGCAATGGCGGCTCCCGAGACCGGCCACTCGCCCTACCGCACCTTCGCGCGCGAGGAATGGGCCAGGCTTCGCGCCGACGCGCCGCTGACGCTCGGGGCCGAGGAGGTGATGCAGCTGCAATCCCTCAACGACCCGATCTCCCTCGACGAGGTGATCGCGATCTACCTGCCGCTGTCGCGCCTGCTCTCCCTCTACGTGGCGGCGACGCAGGGGCTGTTCCGGGCGACGCAGCGCTTTCTCCTCGCCGAGAACGACGGCAAGGTGCCCTACATCATCGGGCTCGCGGGCTCGGTCGCGGTCGGCAAGTCCACCACGGCGCGCGTCCTCAAGGCGCTGCTCGCCCGCTGGCCCAACACCCCGAAGGTCGACCTCGTCACCACCGACGGCTTCCTGCTGCCCAACGCCGAGCTCACCCGGCTCGGGCTCATGGAGCGCAAGGGTTTCCCGGAGAGCTACGACACCGGCAAGCTCCTGCGCTTCCTCGCCGCCATCAAGGCCGGCAAGGGCAACGTGGCGGCGCCGCTCTATTCCCACCTCGTCTACGACGTGGTGCCGGGCGAGGAGGCCGTGATCGACCGCCCCGACATCCTCATCGTCGAGGGCCTGAACGTGCTCCAGCCGGCGCGCCTGCCCAAGGACGGCAAGGCGATCCCGTTCGTGTCGGACTATTTCGACTTCTCGATCTACATCGACGCCGACGAGAACGACCTGCACCGCTGGTACGTGAGCCGCTTCCTGAAGCTGCGCCAGACCGCCTTCCGCGATCCCCTCTCCTATTTCCGGCGCTATTCCGAGATCACGGAGGAGGAGGCGATCCAGACCGCCGAGGGCCTGTGGACCCGGATCAACCTCGCCAACCTGCGCGAAAACATCGTCCCGACCCGCCAGCGCGCGAGCCTGATCCTGAGGAAGGGCGCGAGCCACCGCATCGAGGAGGTGTCGCTGCGGCGGCTGTGAGCCAGGGCTGGCCGGGCAAGGCGCACGTCTCCCTCCCCGTGGGGGAGGGAGAAGCAGACGGGCCTACCCTACTTCGCCGCGATGACCGCGATCTCGACCGTGTATTGCGGCGCGGCGAGCTTCGCCTCGACGGTGGCCCGGGCGGGCGCGTTGCCGGGCGAGACCCAGGCGTCCCACACGGCATTCATCTCCTGGAAGGTGCCGATGTCGGTGAGCCAGATATTGGCCATCAGGAGCCGCGACTTGTCGGTCCCGGCCTCCGCGAGGAGCCCGTCGATGATCGCGAGGATGTCCCGGGTCTGCTCGGTGACGCTCTGCCCGGCGGCGTTCTGCGCCACCTGGCCCGCGAGATAGACCGTGTTGCCGTGCACGACGGCGCCGCTCATGCGCGGGCCGGGCTTGATGCGCTGAATCATGGGGGCTTCCTTCCTGAGGTGAGGCGCCGCTTGTGGAACGGCCGCGCTCGACCGGTCAAGAGGCGGACGGCCGGTGCCGCGTCGGCCGCACCCGGCCGGGCGGGCGGGATCGTCCCGCGGGCGGTCAGTAGAGCGTCTGGCGCACGCGCTCGGGCAGCGCCGCGTCGTAGGCCTTGCCGTCGAAGCTTCCGTCGAGGGCGGCCAGGATGTCGCCGGCGGTCGGAACCGGGCGGCGCCTCCGCTCCACGGGCTCCCATATCCTGGAGCGCACGATCGCGCGCGAGCACTGGAAGAACACGGTCTCGACCGCGATCGCGAGCACGGAGCGCGGCGGCTTGCCCTGGACCTCGAAGCTCCGCAGCAGGTCCGGCGCCACCGAGATGGCGGCGCGCCCGTTGACCCGCAGCGTCTCGCCGACGCCCGGGACCAGGAACAGCAGGCCGACCCGGGGATCGCGCAGGATGTTCCTGAGAGAATCGATCCGGTTGTTGCCGCGCCGGTCCGGGATCAACAGCGTGCGCTCGTCCGCGACCCGGACGAAGCCCGGCCCGTCGCCGCGCGGCGAGCAGTCGAGCCCCTCGGGACCCGCGGTCGCGAGCGCCGCGAAGGGCGCGGCCTCGATGAAGGCCCGGTATTCCGGCGTGATCCGGTCGGTCTCCTTGAGGAGCGAGGCCGGGGCGATCTCGCCGTAGAGAGATTCGAGGTCGGCGAGGGAGGTGACGAGGTCGGACATGTCCGAAGTCTTCATGGTTTCGCAGGCCGCCGCAATCCGTCCGCCTCAGTCGCGTGAGCCGCCTGTTCCCGGCGGCCGCGGGAACAACCGCCGCTTCATCTCGAGCCCTTCCGGATCGTACTTTTCGAGCAGGTTCTGCACCGCCCGTTCAAGCTCCACGAGAGGCAGGCCTTTCAGCCGCATCAGCACGTCGGCCCGGACGACGTCGTAGTCGTGGCGCAGGATGTTCCCGATTCCCGCGATCTCCTTCCACGGGATATGCGGGTGTTCGTCCTTCCAGGCCGGCTCGACCCGTCGGCTCGCCTCCGAGACGATCTCGACCAAGCGTTCGAGCGCAGCGCTGCGGATGAAATCGCCGCGGATGTCGTCTTCGGTGTGGTTCGAGAGCAGCAGGCCGAGCTTCTCGATCGCTTCGGCCATGTGGTGGAGCGCGAGCGGGGCGCGCCGCATCAGAGCACCCGCACGGCTTCGCGGAGCACGTCGTCGCGGATGCGCCAGTGCAGGCCGTCCTTCAGGTGCACGTCGGCGGAGATCCCGAAAGCGCCGGACAGCTGGTCGCGGATGCCGACAAGGTCGAGAATACTGAGCGGCTGGTCGTCATCGACCTCGATCAGAAGATCCACGTCGCTGCGTGGTCCCGCCTCGCCCCGGGCGACGGACCCGAACACATAGAGCGCACGCACGCCTCTGGCGCGCAGGGCAGCCCGTTCCGGGTCGAGGGCGCGGCGCAGGTCGTCGAGGGTCATGTCCTGAACTTAGGACAGGCATCGACAAACAAAAAGCGCGGCTCGGGGAGCCGCGCTTTCTTTGATGCCTTGAAGGGCCGAGGCTTACTCGCCCGCGGCCTGCTGGCGCTCGCGGTTCTTTTCCGCCTCGCGCTCGGCCTTCAGCTTCTCGGTGATGTCCTCGCCGGTCTCCTGGTCGACGACCTTCATGGAGAGGCGGACCTTGCCGCGCTCGTCCATGCCGAGGAACTTCACCTTCACCTTCTCGCCCTCCTTCACCACGTCGGTGACCTTGGCGACCCGGCGCGGGGCGAGCTCCGAGATGTGGACGAGGCCGTCGCGCGAACCGAAGAAGTTCACGAAGGCGCCGAACTCCATCACCTTCACGACGGTGCCCTCGTAGATCGCGCCGGCTTCCGGCTCTGCCACGATGGAGCGGATCCAGTTGTAGGCCGCCTTGATGGACTTGCCGTCCGCGGAGGCGATCTTGATCAGGCCGTCGTCGTTGATGTCGATCTTGGCGCCGGTCTTCTCGACGATCTCGCGGATGACCTTGCCGCCCGAGCCGATGACCTCGCGGATCTTGTCCACGGGGATCTGCATCGTCTCGATGCGCGGCGCGTGCTCGCCGAGTTCCGCGCGGGGGGCGGTGAGCGCCCGGTTCATCTCGTTGAGGATGTGGGCGCGGCCTTCCTTGGCCTGGTCGAGCGCGACCCGCATGATCTCTTCGGTGATGCCGGCGATCTTGATGTCCATCTGGAGCGAGGTGATGCCCTGCTCCGTTCCGGCCACCTTGAAGTCCATGTCGCCGAGATGGTCCTCGTCGCCGAGGATGTCGGAGAGCACCGCGAAGCGCTCGCCTTCGAGGATCAGGCCCATGGCGATGCCGGCCACCGGGCGGCGGAGCGGCACGCCCGCGTCCATGAGCGCCAGCGAGGCGCCGCAGACCGAGGCCATCGAGGACGAGCCGTTCGACTCCGTGATCTCGGAGACGACGCGCAGCGTGTAGGGGAACTCGTGCGCGGCCGGCAGCATCGGGTGGATGGCGCGCCAGGCGAGCTTGCCGTGGCCGATCTCGCGCCGGCCGGGCGAGCCCATGCGGCCCGTCTCGCCGACCGAGTAGGGCGGGAAGTTGTAGTGCAGCAGGAAGGTCTCCTTGCGGGTGCCCTCGAGCTGGTCGATGTACTGCTCGTCCTCGCCGGTGCCGAGCGTGGTCACGACGAGCGCCTGGGTCTCGCCGCGGGTGAACAGTGCCGAGCCGTGGGTGCGCGGCAGGATGCCGACCTCGGCCAGGATCGGGCGCACGGTGCGCACGTCGCGGCCGTCGATGCGCTTGCCCTCGTCGAGGATGTTCCAGCGCACGACCTTGGCCTGGGCGTCCTTGAAGACGGCCTTGACCTTCTCGGGCTCGAACTTCGCCTCGCCCTCGGCCGGAACGAGCTCGGCCATCACCTTCGCCTTCACGGCGTCGACGGCGGTGTAGCGGTCCTGCTTGCGGGTGATCTTGTAGGCCTCGCGCAGGTCCTTCTCGGCGATGGCGAGCACGGCCTGCTCGACTGCCGAGACGTCCGCGGGCTGGTAGTCGCGCGGCTCCTTGGCGGCCTTCTCGGCGAGGCGGATGATCGCCTCGATCACGGGCTGGAAGTGCTTGTGGCCGAACATCACGGCCCCGAGCATCACGTCCTCGCCCAATTCCTTGGCCTCGGACTCGACCATGAGGACCGCGTCCGCGGTGCCCGCGACCACGAGGTCGAGGGTGGTGCCCTCCATCACCGGGAGCGGCGGGTTGAGCTTGTACTGGCCGCCGAGGTCGCCGACGCGGGCGGCGCCGATCGGGCCCAGGAAGGGCACGCCCGACAGCGTGAGGGCCGCGGAGGCCGCCACCATGCCGACGATGTCGGGATCGTTCTCGAGGTCGTGCGAGAGCACGGTCACGACCACCTGGGTGTCGTTCTTGTAGCCCTCGACGAAGAGGGGGCGGATCGGGCGGTCGATCAGGCGGGAGACCAGCGTCTCCTTCTCGGTCGGACGGCCCTCGCGCTTGAAGTAGCCGCCGGGGATGCGGCCGGCCGCGTAGGTGCGCTCCTGGTAGTTCACCGTGAGCGGGAAGAAGTCGAAGCCGGGCTTGGGCTCCTTGGCCGAGACCACGGTGGCCAGCACGGTGGTCTCGCCGTAGGTGGCGACCACGGCGCCGTCGGCCTGGCGGGCCATCTTGCCGGTCTCGAGGACGAGCTTGCGGCCGCCCCAGATGAGTTCTTCGCGTTGAATGTCGAACATGTCAGCCTTCTTTCATGGCGGTCGCGCATCCGCGCAGGGACGCCGATGGGTCGTCCGATCCTGCGCGATGCGGTCGAGGCGGACGGCCCGATGCCATGAGCAAGACGGCAAGGGACTCGGGACGCGTCCCGCGCCCCGCTCGAGCCCCTTGCGATCCTGCCATGGTCATCGTGTCGTCCGCCTCTTGCTGCGGCGGCCGGCCCCTGCCGCGCCGCCGAAAAAAGGCCGTCCGGGAACTCGCCCCGAACGGCCAGAGTCGAGCTTAGCGGCGGATGCCGAGCTTCTCGATCAGCGTGCGGTAGCGCTCCTCGTCCTTGCGCTTGAGGTAGTCGAGGAGCGAGCGGCGCTGGGACACCATCTTCAGGAGACCGCGGCGGGAATGGTTGTCCTTGGCGTGGGTCTTGAAGTGGCCGGTCAGGTTGGTGATGCGCTCCGTGAGGATCGCGACCTGCACCTCCGGGGAGCCGGTGTCGTTGGTGCCCCGGGCATGTTCCTTCACGAGCGCGGTCTTGCGCTCAGCCGTAATCGACATCTGTCCGTCCTTTCTGGTTCTTGCGAGTAGGGGCGGCCCGCCCGTCTCGGGCTCAAGGGCCGGTTCGTCCGAGGCGGCCGGGCCGGGATGTCGTCCAGCGCGGTCGGGACTTCGGACGCATTCCGCGGGCACACCCGGCGGAAGGTGCGCGCACCATACACAAAAACCCCCGCGACGCCAGAGAAATCGTTCCCCGCCAAGGTCGGGACGGATCCCCTCTCCCTGCCACGGCGCTCCCTTTCCCCGCCTGCGGGGAGAGGGCTGGGGTGAGGGGCCGGTCGGTGGAACGCGGCGTATCCACCTCACGCGTGTCATGGCCGGGCTTGGCCCGGCCACCTCGATCGGGGCGGCGCACTGTTCCGCAACCACGAGCATTGCGGTCCTCGCGTCGGAATGGCCCGGTCGAGCCCGGCCATGACACGGATGCCGTCCGCCCCACCGACCGGCCCCTCACCCCGACCCTCTCCCCGCCCGCGGGGAGAGGGGGCCGCACGCAGGAGCGGGGCCGGGCGCCGCCGCGGAACAAGTCTCCGGCCGGTGTTGTTGAAGCGACGTTCCCCAGACTCAACCTTGGACGGGAGAAGGCACATGGCCAACACGATGACGGATCTCACCGGATCCGAGACCGCCCATTCGATCTTCATCACCGGGCTCGTCAACGCGCATGCCCTCGAGAAGCAGGCGCTCCAGATCATGAACCGGCAGATCGAGCGGCTCCAGCGCTATCCCGAGATGGAACAGCTCCTGCGCCAGCACGTGATCGAGACCGAGGAGCAGATCCGCCGCATCGACGAGATCCTGCATTCCTTCGGCGAGGACCGCTCGCTCCTGAAGGACACCGTGACCCAGCTCATGGGCAACCTGGCCGCGATCGCCCATATCCCGATGGCGGACGAGATCCTCAAGGACACCTTCGCGAACCACGCCTTCGAGAACTTCGAGATCGCGGCCTACAAGTCGCTGATCGCCATGGCGGAGGCCACCGGCCACAACCAGGTCGTCCCGGCCCTTCAGCAGACCCTGAAGGAGGAGCAGAAGACCGCCCAGCTCATCCACGACCAGATCGAGCCCATCACCCGCCGCTACATGATGCTCGAGCAGTCCGGGCAGAGCGGCAAGATCTGAGGAAGGCCTCGCCTCCTCTCCCCGCTTCCTTCTCCCTCTCCCCGTCTCACGGGAAGAGGGTCGGGGTGAGGGGCGGGTCGGTGGATCTGAGCCATCTCCGCCTCAACGATGTCATGGCCGGGCTCGACCCGGCCATCTCTGTCAGTGAGGCACTCCGGTCCCACGGCGACCCACATCGAGAGCTTCCGGTCGGGATGACCGGGTCGAGCCCCGCCGTGACGCGGGAGTGAGATGCGGGAGACATCGCGCTCATCCGACCGGCCCCTCACCCCAACCCTCTCCCCGCAGGCGGGGAGAGGGAGCTTGGGCAGGTCGGGGCGTCTCATGCCCCGAGGTTGAACACCCGGTGCGGCACGAGTTCGCCGCGGTCGATGTCGCCGACGGCGACGAGCACGCCGTTGCAGGTCGCATAGATCTTTCCCGAGAGCGGCGCGTCGCGGCCGCGCAGGATCACGGGCTGGCCGCGCATGAGCCGGCCGGCCATGTCGCGGCTGACCGCGATCGAGGGAATCTCGCTCAGCGCCGCGTCGACGGGGCGCAACGCCGCCGGGTCGGCCGCGACCCCGTCGACCGGGACCGCGTCGGCTTCCGTGAACGGTCCGACCCGGGTCCGCCGCAGGGCCGCGATATGGCCGAGGCAGCCGAGCGCCCGGCCGAGGTCGCGGGCGATGGCGCGCACGTAGGTGCCCTTGCCGCAATCGGCTTCGAGCACCGAGCGGTTGCCGTCGTGGGCCACGAGCGCGAGGCGGTCGATCTCCACCGTGCGGGGCTGCAGTTCGACGACCTCGCCGTCGCGGGCGAGGTCGTAGGCGCGCTCGCCCTGGATCTTGATCGCCGAGAAGCGCGGCGGCACCTGCTGGACCTGCCCGGTGAAGCGCGGCAGCAGGGCTTCGATCGCGGCGGGCTCCGGCACCAGGCTGGTGGCCTCGACGATCCGGCCCTCGGCGTCGTCGGTGTCGGTCTCGGAGCCCCATTCCACCGTGAAGACGTAGGACTTGCGTCCGTCCATCACGAAGGGGACGGTCTTGGTGGCCTCGCCGAGCGCGATCGGCAGGATGCCCGAGGCGAGCGGATCGAGGGTGCCGGCATGGCCGGCCTTCTTGGCCGAGAGCGCCCGCTTCACCGCCGCGACCGCGTGGGTCGAGGTCATGCCGACGCCCTTGTCGAGGACGATCCAGCCGTTCACGTCGCGCTTCTTCGGGCGGTCGCCCTGGGGCCGCCGCGGCCTCGGCCCGTCGTTCCGGCCGGCGCGGGCGTCGGGCGGCGTCGAGCGGTCGGCGTCGTTCGTCTCGTCCGTCATGGGCCTCGCCTACTCGTCGTCGCCGGTGTCGTCGGCCGCCTTGCCGATGTCGCGCTGCACCCGCTCGGAGCGCAGCAGCGCGTCGATGCGCGCGGCCTCGTCGAAGCTCTCGTCGCGGCGGAAGCGGAGGTCGGGGGCGAATTTCAGGTTGACCCGGCGCGCCACCTCCTGGCGCAGCACCTTGCGGTGGCGCTCCAGTGCGGCGAGCACGGCGTCCTCGTCCTTGCCGCCGAGCGGCATCACGTAGGCGGTCGCGAGTTTGAGGTCGGGCGACATGCGCACCTCGGGGATCGTGATCACGTGGCGGGTGATCACGTCGTCCTGGATGTCGCCCCGCGCCAGCACCTCGGCGATGGCGTGGCGGACGAGTTCGGCGACGCGCTGCTGGCGCTGGGAGGGGCCGGCGGCGGCTTGGTCGAAACGTTTGGGCATGGGTTTGGTCTCTCCGGGGTTGGACCGGACGGTCGGAGGGCTCCCGCAATCGCCCTCTCGCCTTGAGGGAGAGGGTGGCCCCCGCGTCAGCGGGGGTCGGGAGAGGGTGCGCCGAGCGCACGCCTGATGGTTTCAATTGCCAGTGCGGGCGATCCAATCACGACGGCGTCGGGCAGCCGATCGACGTTCCAGCCCTGCTGCCGAAACCAGCGGTCGCGCTTGTCGTCCCTGAGCGCCCGCTCGAGGTCGTCGTGGGTGCGCCCGTCGACCTCGACGACGAGGCGGGCGGCCGCACAGGAGAAGTCGGCCGTATAGGGACCGATCGGCACTTCGCGCTTGAACTTCCAGCGGTCGAGGCGTCCCGCCCGCACGGCCGACCAGACGATCGCCTCGCCACGCGTGGGCCGGCGGCGTCTGATCTGGGCGAAGGTGCGCCGCTCGGGCGACGTATAGTGCTTCACGGACCCCCCCTCTCCCGACCCCGCTGCGCGGGGCCACCCTCTCCCTGGACGGGAGAGGGGGCAAGGCGCCTTACAGCGTCCGCTTCACCTCTTCGACGCGGTAGCACTCGATCACGTCGCCGGCGCGCATGTCCTGGTAGCTCTCGAAGGACATGCCGCATTCCTGGCCGGCCGTGACCTCGCGGGCATCGTCCTTGAAGCGCTTGAGCTGGCTCAGGCGGCCCTCGTGGATGACCACGTTGTCGCGGATGAGGCGCACGTGGGCGCCGCGCTGGACCACGCCGTCGAGGACGCGGCAGCCCGCGATCTTGCCGACCTTCGAGACGTTGAAGATCTCGAGGATCTGCGCCTCGCCGAGCCGCTCCTCGCGGAGGGTGGGCGCGAGCAGGCCCGACATCGCCGCCTTCACGTCGTCCACGAGGTCGTAGATGATGTTGTAGTAGCGGATCTCGACGCCGGCGCGCTCGGCGGCCTCGCGGGCCTCCTTGTGGGCGCGCACGTTGAAGCCGAGCACCACCGCGCCGGACGCACCCGCGAGGGTGACGTCGGACTCCGTGATGCCGCCGACGCCCGAGTGCAGGACGCGGGCCGCGACCTCCTCGTTGCCGGCCTTCTCCAGCGCGTTGACGATGGCCTCGACCGAGCCCTGCACGTCGCCCTTGACGACGAGCACGAACTCCTTGCGGCCGGCGCCCTCCTTGAGGTCGCGCATCATGTCGGCGAGCGAGCGCCCGGCCGAGCCCATGCGGGCGGCCTGGTTCTCGCGCTTCTGGCGCTGGCGGTACTCGGTGACCTCGCGGGCCCGGGCTTCCGACTCGACCACCGCGACGCGGTCGCCGGCCTCCGGGGTGCCGTTGAAGCCGAGCACCTCGACCGGGACCGAGGGGCCCGCCTCGCGGATGCCTTCGCCGAGATCGTTGACGAGGGCGCGCACGCGGCCCCATTCGGCGCCCGCGACCACGATGTCGCCGGTGCGCAGCGAGCCGCGCTGGACCAGGACCGTGGCGACGGGGCCACGGCCGCGGTCGAGCTTGGCCTCGATCACGGTGCCTTCCGCCGCCCGCTCGGGGTTGGCGCGCAGGTCCAGGATCTCGGCCTGGAGCTGCAGGCCCTCGAGCAGGGTCTCGAGACCGTCGCCGGTCTTCGCCGAGACCTCGAACTCGAGGGTGTCGCCGCCCATCGACTCCACCACGATCTCGTGGCTGAGGAGCTCGGTGCGCACCCGCTGCGGGTTGGCGTCGGGCTTGTCGATCTTGTTGATCGCGACGATGAGCGGCACCTTCGCGGCCTTGGCGTGCGAGATCGCCTCGATGGTCTGGGGCATGACGCCGTCGTCGGCCGCGACCACGAGGACCACGATGTCGGTCACCTTGGCGCCGCGCGCCCGCATGGCGGTGAACGCCGCGTGGCCGGGGGTGTCGATGAAGGTGATCTTGCCGCCGAGCGGCGAGGTCACCTGATAGGCGCCGATGTGCTGGGTGATGCCGCCGGCCTCGCCCGAGACCACGTTGGTCTTGCGGATCGCGTCGAGGAGCGAGGTCTTGCCGTGGTCGACGTGGCCCATGATGGTCACGACCGGCGGGCGGGCGACGAGGTGGTCGTCCACGTCCGGGGTGTCGAAGAGGCCCTCCTCGACGTCCGACTCGGCGACGCGCTTCACCGTGTGGCCGAGCTCCTCGGCGATGAGCTGGGCGGTGTCGGCGTCGATCACGTCGGTGATCTTGTGCATCTGGCCCTGGCGCATCAGGAGCTTGATCACGTCCACGCCGCGCTCCGACATGCGGTTCGCGAGCTCCTGGATCGTGATCGTCTCGGGAATGACCACCTCGCGGGCGATCTTTTCCTTCTGCTCCACCTGGCGGTGGCCCATGAGCCGCTGGTTGCGGCGGCGGAAGGCCGCGAGCGAGCGGGTGCGCTCGTCCTCGCCCGAGGTCGCGTTGGCGAGCGTCAGGCGGCCGCGGCGCTTCTCTTCGCCGGGAGCGGCCTTCGTGGGCTTCGGCAGCGCCGCAGGCTTGGCCGCGACGCCGGGACGGCGCACGGTGCGGGGCGCGTCGTCGTCCTCTCCGGCCGGGCGGCCGGGCGTGACGGGACGCGCGCCGGCGGGACGCGCCGCGGTGGCGGCCGTGGCGGCAGGCTTCGCCTCCGGGGCCGCGACGGGCGCGGGCCGGGCCATGAAGTTGAGGTTCTGGGGCCGGCGCGCGTCGATGCCGCGGCTGCCGGGGGCCGGCGGACGGGCGTCGCTGCGGGGCGCGGGCGCCGTCGCACGCGAGGGCACGGCCTCCTCGCCGAGGCGCCGGCGCGCGGCTTCCTCGCCGCGGCGCTTGAGCTCGTCCTCCTGGCGGCGCCGGTCCTCTTCCTCGCGCTTGCGGGCTTCGGCGGCGGCACGCTCCTTGGCCTCGCGCTCCTCGCGGTCGGCGCGGCGGCGGGCCTCCTCCTCCTGCTGGGAGCGATCCTCCTCCTCGCGGCGGCGGGCATCGGCCAGCGCGCTCGCGCGGGCGTCGCGCTCCTGGTCGGAGAGGGTGCGCAGCACCACGCCCGAGCGGGGCGTGTTGGCGGCCGGCGTCGCCGGGCGCGCGGGCGCCGCCGTGCGGGCCGCGGGTGCGGCGGGCGCGGCAGGCGCCGCCGGGGCGGCGGGCGCGGGCTCCTTCGCGGCCGGGGCGGTGCCCGGGCCGACGACGCGACGCTTCACGGTCTCGACCACGACCGCCTTGGAGCGGCCATGGGAGAAGCTCTGGCGGACCACGCCCTGCTCGACGGGTCGCTTCAGCGTCAGCGTCTTGGGCGACATGTGGAGCGTCTTGTCGCCCGGATTCTTGGTATCACTCATTCAGCTCGGATCCTGAGGGTCTCACGTCATCGGGGGCGCCGGCCCCCTCGCGGGACCCAGCCTGATCGGCCTCGCTCCCGCGCCAGGCGCGGTACCGATGCCAACGTATGAGAAAGCCGTCGCTCCCGGCGCCCGCGACGAGGGCAGCATGTATCACATTTGACCGGCCCAATGCCAAATCCAATTCGTCGCCTGACAAATCGGTGATGACCGGGACGTCTGATATGGCGTCTCCGAGCCGCTTTCTCAAGCCGCCCGCCAGTTTTCGTCGCCCGTCTTCGGCCGCTTCCGTGGCATGAATAAGGGCGGCGAGCGGCTTTTCGGCGATTGTCGCCTCGACCTTGCCGAAGCCGGTCACCACCGTGCCGGCCTTGTTGGCGAGCGCGAGGCCCTGCCGGAGATCCTCGCGCAGGCCGCGCTCGATGTCCTCGGCGAGACCCGCCGGAACCTTGGCCTCGGCCTTGAAGGCGCGGGCGAAGAGCCGCCTCTTCACCGCCTCCTCGACCATGGCCCGGCGGGTCGTGACCCAGACGCCCCGGCCGGGCAGCCGGTGCTTCAGGTCCGGCACCACCTCGCCGGCGGGCCCGAGCACGAACCGGATCATCTCCGCGGGCGGCTTGGCCGCGCGGGTCACGATGCAGGTGCGCTCGGGTTCGTGGCGCATGGATCAGCGAATGGCGAATGGCGAGTGGCGAATGGGGAGCAGGCATGGCGGTCGCGGCGACGGTTCACACCGCCTCGACCCCGCCATTCGCCATTCGCCGCCCACCATTCGCCTCTCCATCAGGTCGGATGCGCTTCGGTCTCGGCTTCCTCGGCCGTTTCCTCGGTCGCCACGGGGGCCTCGATCCAGCCGGCCTTCACGCGGGCCGCCATGATGATGGACTCGGCATCCGTGCGGGAGAGCTCGAAGCCGTCGAGCGCCCCCTTGTGGCGCACGGCCTCGGGGCCGCGCCCTTCCGTCCAGCCCACGAGGTCGTCGGTGGCGCAGCCCGCGAGGTCCTCGACGGTCTTGATGTCGTTCTCGCCGAAGGCCACGAGCATCGGGGTCGTGACGCCGTCGACCTCCTTGAGCTCGTCGGCGACGCCGAGCTCCTGGCGCCGGGCCTCGTGCTCGGCCTCGATGCGGCCGAGATAATCCTGGGCGCGCGCCTGGATCTCGGCCGCGGTGTCCTCGTCGAAGCCCTCGATGGAGGCAAGCTCCTGCGGGTCCACGTAGGCGAGCTCCTCGACGGTGCGGAAGCCTTCCGAGGCGAGGAGCTGGCCCACCACCTCGTCGACGTCGAGCGCGTTCATGAACAGGTCCGTGCGGGCCAGGAACTCCTTCTGGCGCCGCTCCGATTCCTCGGCCTCGGTCAGGATGTCGATGTCCCAGCCGGTGAGCTGCGAGGCGAGGCGCACGTTCTGGCCGCGGCGGCCGATGGCGAGCGAGAGCTGGTCGTCGGGGACCACGACCTCGATCCGGTCGGCCTCCTCGTCGAGTACCACCTTGACGACTTCCGCGGGCTGGAGCGCGTTGACGATGAAGGTCGCCTGGTCGACCGACCAGGGAATGATGTCGACCTTCTCGCCCTGCAATTCGCCCACCACCGCCTGGACGCGGGAGCCGCGCATGCCGACGCAGGCGCCCACGGGATCGATGGAGGAATCGCGCGAGGTCACGGCGATCTTGGCGCGGGAGCCGGGATCGCGGGCGACGGCCCGGACCTCGACGATGCCGTCGTAGATCTCCGGCACCTCCTGCGTGAAGAGCTTCGCCATGAACTGCGGATGGGTGCGGGACAGGAAGATCTGCGGCCCGCGCGTCTCGCGGCGCACGTCGAAGAGATAGGCGCGGATGCGGTCGCCGGGGCGGAAGGTCTCGCGGGGGATGAGCTCGTCGCGGCGCACGATCGCCTCGCCGCGGCCGAGGTCGACGATGACGTTGCCGTACTCGACGCGCTTGACGACGCCGTTCACGACCTCGCCGATGCGGTCCTTGTATTCCTGGTACTGGCGGTCGCGCTCGGCGTCGCGCACCTTCTGGACGATCACCTGCTTGGCGGATTGCGCCGCGATGCGCCCGAAATCGAAGGGCGGCAGGGTCTCCGAGATGGCGTCGCCGATCTGGGCCGCGGGGTTGCGCTTGCGCGCCTCGGAGAGCGGGATCTCGCGGGAATCGTTCTCCACGAGGGCGTCCTCGACCACGAGAAGGTGGCGCGAGAGCCTGAGCTCGCCGGTCTTCGGGTGGATCTCGGCGTGGACGTCGGTCTCGGCGCCGTAGCGGGAGCGCGCCGCCTTGGCGATGGCGTCCGCCATGGCGTCCAGCACGATCTGCTTGTCGATCACCTTCTCGCGCGCGACCGCATCCGCGATCTGCAAGAGCTCGAGCCTGTTGGCGCTGACGGCCATCGGGGTCTCTCCTTAAAACGTGTCTTCGATCTCAAAGGCTCCGCCGGCGCGGGATCGAGCCGGCGAAAGGTCTAGTGCGTGCGCCGGCCCGGCTTGGCGGGCGGGTCGGTCTCCGGCGGGTCCGTCTCCGCGTCGTCCTCGTCCGCCTCGGCGGCGGGCGCCGTGCCGCGGCGCAGGGACTCGCGGATGAGGTCGTCCGTGAGCACGAGCCGGGCCTCGCCGAGATCGGCGAGGATGAGGTGCACCACCGGGTCCTCGCCCTCCTTGACGTCGGGCAGCTCGACGGCGACGCGGCCGTCCGCGACGCCCCGGATGGTGCCGCGGTAGCGCTTGCGGCCCTCGACCGGCACCGCCATCTCGATCTTGGCCTCGTACCCGGCCCAGCGCTCGAAATCGCCCGCCCGCACCAGGGGCCGGTCGATCCCGGGCGAGGACACCTCGAGGTAATAGGCGCGCCCGATCGGGTCCTCAAGGTCGAGCACGGGAGAGATCGCGCGGCTGACCTGCTCGCAATCGTCCACCGACATGGTGCCGTCCGGCCGCTCGGCCATGATCTGCACCGTGCAGCCGTTGGTGCCCGTGACCTTCACGCGCACGATCCGGAAGCCGAGGTCTTCGACCACGGGCTCGATGATGGCCGTGACGCGGGCCGCCACGCCGTTTTCGGTGATCAGACGCTTCTCGGTGTCGCTCATGCAGGGTTCTCGCGAGCCCTGGCGCAAGTAATAAAAAAGAGCGGACCCCGGGGGGCCCACTCCCGAACGCAGCTTAACGCTGCAACCAGAGCTGACAGGACGCTATGTACTGATTCCAGGGGGCGAATGCAAGCCGGATGCCGAAGCCGGACGGCGCGGGTGCGGTCCGGCTGCCGTCCGGCGGGCTCCGGCCCCGCACCATGGCGGCGCCCGCCTCGGATCCGCCCGACGGTGAGCCTGCGCCATGGCGGGCGCCCGCGCGGCCTCAGATCCGCTCGAAGGTGAGGTAGCTCGGCACGCGGCCCTCGTGCAGGGCCTTGGCCTCGTAGCGGGTGCCGGGCCAGCCGGCCCAGGGCCGGCGCCAGTCGTCCGGTCCTCCCGCCCGCCAGCGGAAATCGGACGAGCGAAGAACCCGGGCGAGCACCCAGCCGGCGTAATCGTCGATGTCGGTGGCGAAGCGCAGTTCCCCTCCGGGAGCGATCACGCGGGCGAGCCTGGCCAGGGTCTCGTCGGAGACGAGCCGGCGCTTGCGCTGGCGCCGCTTCGGCCAGGGGTCGGGATAGAGGATCGAGACCACCTGGAAGGCGCCCTCGGGCAGGCGCGGCAGGAGCCTCGTGACGTCGTCGTCGTGGACGCGGACGTTGCCCAGGCCCTCCTGGTCGACGACCGCGAGAAGCTTCGCCATGCCGTTCAGGAACGGCTCGACGCCGACGAAGCCGATCTCCGGGTGGGCCCGGGCGCGGGCCGCGAGATGCTCGCCGCCGCCGAAGCCGATCTCGAGCCACAGCTCGGCATGGCGCGTGCGGAACGCGGCGAGCTCGCCCTCGGGATCGACCCGCAGGCGCGGCAGCAGGGTCTCGACGAGCCGCGTCTGCCCGGCGCGGAGCGCCTTGCCCTTGCGACGGCCGAAGAAGGCGCCGGTGGTGTCGGGATCGGGATGGGTCATGGAGGAAACGCCGCCGGGACGGTCTCGGTGTCATCCCCGGTCGGAGCACGACGTGCGAAGGGAAAGGGGATCCAGCGAAGCGATGAGGCCGCGAAGCGGCGCCTTATGGACTTGGGAAAGCGGAGCTGCTTCGCAGCACATCACTGTGCCGGATCCCCTTCCCCTCCGCCCTGTCGGGCTCCGGCCGGGGACGACAGCGTGGGTCTCCTGGCGTCGGGGCGAGCCCCGGACCGGGTCCGGGGCTCGCCTGATCGGGGCCCTTACGCCAGCGCCGACTTCAGCGCGGGCACGAGGTCGGTGTTCTCCCAGGAGAACGAGCCGTCGTTCTGCGGCGCGCGACCGAAATGGCCGTAAGAAGCCGTCTTGGCGTAGATCGCCTTGTTGAGGTCGAGATGGGTGCGGATGCCGCGGGGCGAGAGGTCCATGACCTCCATGAGCACCTGCTCGAGCCGGCCCTCGTCGACTTGGCCTGTGCCGTAGAGATCCGCATGGATCGACAGCGGCTTGGCGACGCCGATCGCGTAGGAGAGCTGGATCGCGCAGCGGCCCGCGAGGCCGGCCGCGACCACGTTCTTGGCGAGATAGCGCGCCGCGTAGGCCGCCGAGCGGTCGACCTTGGTGGGATCCTTGCCCGAGAACGCGCCGCCGCCGTGCGGGGCCGCGCCGCCGTAGGTGTCGACGATGATCTTGCGGCCGGTGAGGCCGGTGTCGCCGTCCGGACCGCCGATCACGAACTTGCCCGTGGGATTCACGTGCCAGACGGTGTCGTTGGAGATCCAGCCGTCCGGCAGGGCCTCGCGCACGTAGGGCTCGACGATCTCGCGGATGTCGGCCGAGGTGAGGTCCTTGCCGCCGCGCTTCTCGGCGTGCTGGGTCGAGACCACGATCTGGGTGACGCCGACGGGCTTGCCGTCCTCGTAGCGCACGGTGACCTGGCTCTTGGCGTCGGGGCCGAGATAGGCGCCGCCGTTCGACTTGAGCTTGCGGGCGCGGGAGAGCACCTCGAGGATCTTGTGCGAGTAGAGGATCGGCGCCGGCATCAGCTCCGGGGTCTCGTTCGTGGCGTAGCCGAACATGATGCCCTGGTCGCCCGCGCCCTCTTCCTTGTTGTCGGCGGAATCGACGCCCATGGCGATGTGGGCGGACTGGCCGTGCAGCAGCACGTCCACCTGCGCCTTCTCCCAGTGGAAGCCGTCCTGCTCGTAGCCGATGTCCTTCACGGCGAGCCGGGCCACGTGGGCGACGAGGTCCTTGGTGACCGAGCCGGGGCCGCGGTACTCGCCCGCGATGACGAGGCGGTTCGTGGTCGCGAGCGTCTCGCAGGCGACGCGCACCTGCCAGGGGTCGAAGCCCTCGGCGAGCGCGGTGCGGAAGAACAGGTCGACGACCTCGTCCGAGACCCGGTCGCAGACCTTGTCGGGATGGCCCTCGGACACGGATTCGCTGGTGAAGAGATAGCTTGAGCGCCGCACGGTCTTGTCCCCTCGATTGCCGGAAGCGGCTTGTCACGTCGCCGCCCTGCCGGACCTGGAAGCTTTGGAGGAGCAGTGCAGGCGCTTTCGCCGCCGCTCCGGTTCTGCCCCGGGAGCGGCCCGCTTGAGGCGCGGCTCCCGATTCGCGTGAGGGCGGTCCGTCCGAGACGGTACGGCCCTGCCGGCATCATTCCGGCCGCAGCCACATGCCCCGAAACGGCGCGGGGGTCAAGGTGATGTAACGGAAACGTTCGCTATAACGAACGTTACGCCCCGGGATCGTCGGCTAGCGCCTTGACGTGATCCACGATGCTGCGGCGGACGCGCGCGCTCCGGATCCGCATGAAGCTTTCCATCAACTGCAGCCCGTCTTGGCTCGCCATGAAATCGAGCATGTAGGCGGGGGAGGATTCTTCGGCGAAGCCTGTCCCGGCCTCGTCGGCGGGCAGGCCCTCGTAGAAGAAGCTGATGGTCACGCCGAGCACCGAGGCGATCTGCTGCAGGCGGCTCGCGCTGATTCGGTTGGTGCCCTTCTCGTATTTCTGGATCTGCTGGAAGGTGATCCCGAGCGCCTCGCCGAGCTTCTCCTGGCTCATCCCGATGAGCATCCGCCGCATGCGCACGCGGCTGCCCACATGCTTGTCGACGAAGTTGGGCTCTTTTTTCATCGGGCGGTCCAAGGATTGGCCCCGCGGACGGGCCGCGTCGTCGCCGGTCAGGCGCGGGCGGGGACCGGCTGACGGCGGGGCCGCGCCATCAGGGACAGGGCAAGGCAGGCGAGAAGCAACAGACAGAGGACCCTATCGCCATAGCGTGAATAAAGCGTAGCGGGAAGGGCGGCCGGCACCGCGGCGTCGAGAACGCCGGCGACCCCGAGGGGCAGCGCCGCCACGACGCGTCCGAACGGATCGACCACCGCCGAGATGCCCGTATTGGCGGCGCGCACGAGGGGGAGCCCCTCCTCGACCGCCCGCAGGCGCGCCTGCGCGAAATGCTGGTAGGGCCCGGGCGTCGCGCCGAACCAGGCATCGTTGGTGACGTTCAGGATCAGGCTCGGGCGCGGGCCCTCGGGCAGGACCGCGCCCGGGAAGATCGCCTCGTAGCACACGCTCGCGGCCACCGGCGGCAGGCCGGGGATGCGGAGCGGCAGCCGGCGCTCGGCCGGCGAGAAGCCGCCCGGGATATGGACGAATTCGCGCAGACCCACGGCCCGGATCAGGGCCGCGACGGGGGCGGGGACGTATTCCCCGAACGGCACCAGATGGGTCTTGTCGTAGGCCCCGAGGATGGTGCCGTCATGGGCGATCACCTGGACGGCGTTGTAGAAGCGGCCCGCCGCCTCGCCCGGAAGCGGCTCTCCCATCCGGGCCGCGCCCGTGATCAGGGTCGTGCCCTCGGGGAGCCGGTCCGCGATCCAGGCGAGCGCCTCCGGGTCGCGGTGGAGCAGGAAGGGAAAGGCCGATTCCGGCCAGACCAGATGGGTGATCCCGGCGAGTCCGTCCCCGCCGGCGCTCCCGTTTCCGTCGGCCGTCCCGGACCCCGCCGCCCCGGCGCTCAGGTCCAGGTAATGGCGCATGATCGCGGTGCGGTTCGCGGGATGGAATTTCGCGTCCTGGGGCAGGTTCGGCTGCATGAGCCGGAGGCGCGCGCCGGCCACGGGGGGCAGGCTCCCGTCCGGGACCCGCCAGGCCCCGTAGCCGAGGAGGAGCGCCAGGGCGAGGGCGGCTCCCGCCGGCCCGAGCCAGCGCCCGCGGGGCGACCCGCCGGTGCCGAGGAGCGCCGGCGCGGCGCCGATCAGGCAGGCCAGGAGGGTGAGCCCGTAGAGCCCGACGAGGGAGGCCGCCTGCAGGGGCCAGAGCGCCTGCGCGAGCGCCATGCCGGGGCTGTTCCAGGGAAAGCCCGTGAAGAGGTGGCCGCGCAGCCACTCGCTCGCGGTGAGCGCGGCCGCGAAGGCGAAGAGGCGGGCCGCGCCCGGCCGCCACAGGGCGCGGGCGAGCGCGAAGCCGAGGGCCGGGAAGACCGCGAGGAGCGCCGGCAGGCCGAGGACCCCGAAGGGCATCGCCCAGGCGAATTCCTCGGCCTCGACCAGAAAGGCGGCGCCGAGCCACCACAGGCCGGCGACGAAATAGCCGAAGCCCCAGGCCCAGCCGAGGGCGGCGGCGCGCCCCGCTTCGCGCGCGACGCCGCCGGTCCGGTGCGCGGTCCAGGCGCCGTCGAGAAGCCACACCGCCAGGGTGAGCGAGACCGCGAGCGCCGGGGCGAGGCCCAAGGGCGGCATGGCGAGCGCCCCAGCCGCCCCCGCGGCGGCGGCGAGCGCGAAGCGGCGCCAGCCCCGCGCCTGCGCGACCCGGTGCGCCGCCGCCCTCATTCGGCGGCTTTGCTCGCGGGCAGGGGCGGCGCCGGAACGGCCTGTGCCGGGGCGGCAGGAGCGGCCGATGCCGTCCCGGCCGCCGAAGGGGCGGAAGAGGCGGAAGGGGCTGCCGACTCCGTCCCGGTCCCCGAAGGGGCGGAAGGGGCTGCCGATGACGGCGAGGCGGCAGGAGCGGTCCCGGCCCCTGCAGGGGCGGCCGCAGCGGTCGGTGCCGTCCCCGCGGCCGCCGCTGCCGGACGGGCGGCCGGCGCCGGGGCGGCTGGCGGCGACGCCGCGGGGCCGGCGGGCCCGAAGGCGCCGCGGCGATGGATGCGCAGGCGCTTCACCCGGCGCGGATCGGCGTCGAGCACCTCGAATTCGAGGTCGCCCGGCCCGTCGATGAGTTCGCCGCGCGAGGGCACCCGGCCCGCCATCGTCACGATGAGGCCCCCTAAGGTCTCGATGTCCTCCGCGCTCGCTTCCGCCGCGAGGTCGACCTGGAGCGCCTCCGAGACCTCCTCGAGGCCGGCGCGGGCGTCGGCTATGTAGGTGTCGTTGTCGCTCTGCACGATCATGCGGGCGGTGGCGTCGTCGTGCTCGTCCTCGATGTCGCCCACCACCATCTCGACGAGGTCCTCGATCGAGACGAGGCCGTCGGTGCCGCCGTATTCGTCGATCACCAGCGCCATGTGGGTGCGGGTCGCCTGCATGCGGACCAGAAGGTCGATCGCGGGCATCGAGCGCGGCACGAACAGGACCGGGCGCAGGATCCGGGCGGAGGCGAGGCTGAGCGAAAGGTCGACCCGCCCGAGGCTCGGGGGCGTCGCGGCCGGGGGCGCGTCCGACTTGCGCCGGCGCGTCGGGCGGGAATCGGCGCGCGCCGCGATGAAGTCGAGGAAGTCCCGGATGTGGACCATGCCCTTCGGGTCGTCGAGGGTCTCGCCGTAGACGGGCAGGCGCGAATGGCCGGCGGTGCGGAAGACCCCGAGGAGGTCGCCGAGATTGGTGTCGGAGGGCACCGCCACGATGTCGGCCCGGGGCACCATCACGTCCTCGACCCGGATGCGGTGGAAGCCGAGGACGTTCTTGAGCATCGCCCGTTCCTGGGGCGAGAAGTTCGGGTCTCCGACCGTCTCCGCGAGGGCGTCCTCGAGGTCGTCCCGGATCGAGTCGCGGCTCTTCAGGCCGAAGCGGTGGAGGAGGCGCTCATACCAGCGTTCGCGGGCCCCGTCCGGATCGGGCATCTCCCGGGCCGGGCGGTCGTTCAGACTTCGATCGTCGCTCATCTCGCTCTGTTTCAGCCGGGCTCCGGGCCCGGCTGCCATGTGGGGCGGGGTCCGGCGGCCGTCGGCCCGGCCGGATCCCGGCCCACATATCGCAAGAACGGGGTCCGATGCCAAGGCGGGTTCTGCCTCGGGCCCCGGCCGCAGGCGGGGTCCGACGCCGAGGCGGGTTCTGCCTGAGGCCCCGGCCGCAGGCGGGGTCCGCTTCCGACGGGGCCCGCTTCAGGCCGCCGGGCCGGCCGGCTCGGTGTCCCGGTAGGGATCGGCGATGCCGAGGCGCATCAGGGCCTTGACCTCGAGGGCCTCCATGATCTCGGCCTCGCCCGTGCCCTCGTGGTCGTAGCCGAGCAGATGAAGCGTGCCGTGCACGACGAGGTGCGCGGCGTGGTCCGCGAGCGTCTTGCCCTCCTCGCGCGCCTCCCGCTGCAGCGTCTCGAAGGCGAGCGCGATGTCGCCGAGATGGCGCGGGCCGGGAACGCCGGGCTGCGCGGGAGCCGGGAAGGAGAGCACGTTGGTGGGCCGGTCCTTGGCGCGCCAGGCGGCGTTGAGCGCCCGCACCCCCGCGTCGTCGGTGAGGAGCAGGCTGACCTCCACGGGGCCGCGCGGCGCGTCCGAGGCGACGCCGAGCGCCGCCTCCACGGCCCGGCGGGCGAGCGCCTCGGCGTCGCCGAGCTCGGACCAGGCGCCGCCTTCGACCGCGACGTCGAGGTCGAGGTCGCTCACGCGGCGCGCTCCGGGCGGATCGCGGCCGTCACGGGACCGGAGACGGGCGCGCTCACGCGGGGCGGTCGCCGCGCCGGAAGGAGCGGGGGCGCTCCTCCTCGGCCGCGGGCCCGGCCGCCCGCGCGTCCGCCTCGTAGGCCGTGACGATCCGGCGCACGAGGTCGTGGCGCACCACGTCCTGCTCCTTGAAGGTGACGCGGCCGATGCCCTCGACGCTGTTGAGGATCCGGACCGCCTCGACGAGCCCGGATTTCTGCCCCGGCGGCAGGTCGATCTGGGTCGGATCGCCGGTGACGATCATGCGCGAGCCCTCGCCGAGCCGGGTCAGCACCATCTTCATCTGCATCGTGGTGGTGTTCTGGGCCTCGTCCAGGAGCACCACCGCGTTGGTGAGGGTGCGCCCGCGCATGAAGGCGAGCGGCGCGATCTCGATCATGCCGGTGGTGAGCCCGCGCTCCACGAGGCGGGCCTCCATGAAGTCGTAGAGGGCGTCGTAGATCGGGCGGAGATACGGATCGACCTTCTCGCGCATGTCGCCGGGCAGGAAGCCGAGGCGTTCGCCCGCCTCGACGGCGGGGCGCGACAGGATCAGCCGCTCCGCATGGCCCTGCTCCAGGAGCGAGACCGCGTGCCCGACCGCGAGCCAGGTCTTGCCGGTGCCGGCGGGCCCTTCCGCGAAGACGAGCTCGTGCTGCTTCAGGGCCTTGATGTAGGCGTTCTGGGCGGCGTTGCGGGCGCGCACGGGGCCGCGCTTGCGGGTCGCGATGTGGTCGAAGGTGCGCCCGGCGCTCGGGGCTTCCTCGGCGGCGAACAGGGTGCCCTGCACGCGGCTCTCCTGGATCGCCCCGTCGACGTCCCCTTGCGACAGCGGCGCGCCCGAGCGGGCGCGGTCGTAGAGGTTCTCGAGCACCCGGCGGGCGTGCTCGGTCGCATCCGGGCCGCCGCGGATCACCACCCGGTTGCCGCTCGCGGTCGCGACCACGTCGAGGCGCCGCTCCACATGGGCGATGTTCTGGTCGAACTGGCCGAAGACGATGCCGGCGAGGCGGTTGTCGTCGAAGGTCAGGGTGATCTCGGCGGTCTCCTCGACGCCCGCATGGGCGCTCGACGGGGCGCGGGCCTTCGGGCCACGCGCTGCGGTGTCGCCCGATTTCAACGGCATTCTCCCGCCCTGATGTCCCGCTGCCTCACAGGCTGTCTCCCGCCCTCGAAAATCGTTGCTCCGCAGGGCGCCCGGCGCCTCCGGGACCCATGATCACGCCGCCGCCCGGGAGGAGCCGTCATCGAGCTCCCCGAACAGGCTGTTCGACCCGGCCCGCACGATCCGGACCGGGACCACGTCGCCGATCCGGTGGGCGTCGGTCTCGATCTGCACCGCCTGGAGATAGGGCGACTTGCCCGCAAGCTGGCCCGGATGGCGGCCGGGCTTCTCGAGGAGAACGCTCACGCTCCGGCCCACGGTTCCGTGGTTGAAGGCCTGGCGCTGCGCCTCGAGCAGGGCCTGGAGCGCCCGCAGGCGCTCGGCCTTCACGGGCTCGGGCACCTGCTCCCCGCTCTCGGCCGCGGGCGTGCCGGGGCGAGGGCTGTACTTGAACGAGAAGGCGCTCGCGAAGCCGACATCGGCGATGAGCCGCATCGTGTCCGCGAAATCCGCGTCCGTCTCGCCCGGGAAGCCGACGATGAAATCGGAGGAGAGCGCGATGTCGGGCCGCGCCGTCCGGATGCGCTCGACGAGCCGCCGGTAGGCGTCGCCGGTGTGGCCGCGGTTCATGGCCTCCAGGATGCGGTCGGAGCCGGACTGCACCGGCAGGTGCAGGAAGGGCATCAGCGCCGGCAGGTCGCGATGGGCGGCGGTCAGGGCGTCGTCCATGTCGCGCGGGTGGCTCGTGGTGTAGCGCAGGCGCAGGATGCCGGGCACCTCGGCGAGGCGGTGCAGCAGGCGCCCGAGCGACCAGGGGCGCCCGTCCGGACCCTCGCCGTGCCAGGCGTTGACGTTCTGGCCGATCACCGTGAACTCGCGCACCCCTGCCCCGGCCAGGCGCTCGGCCTCGGCCAGGATCTGGGCCACGGGGCGGGAGAGCTCGGCGCCCCGCGTGTAGGGCACGACGCAGAAGGTGCAGAACTTGTCGCAGCCCTCCTGCACGGTCAGGAAGGCCGAGATGCCCCGGCTCCGGGTCTTCTCCCGCGACGGCGCCGGCAGGGCCGCGAACTTGTCCTCGACCGGGAACTCGGTGTCGACCGCGCCGTGGCCGCTTTTGAGGAGCTCGGGGAGCCGGTGGTAGCTCTGGGGCCCGACGACCGCGTCCACGGCCGGCTGGCGGCGGATGATTTCCCTCCCCTCCGCCTGCGCGACGCAGCCCGCCACCACCACCTTGGTGTCGAGGCCCTTCGCGGCGCGCTCGGCCTTGAGCACGCGCACCCGGCCGAGCTCGGAATAGACCTTCTCGGCCGCCTTCTCGCGGATGTGGCAGGTGTTGAGGACGACGAGGTCCGCCTCCTCGATGGCGGCCGTTTCCGCATAGTCCTCGCGCGCCAGGACGTCCGCCATGCGCTCGGCGTCGTAGACGTTCATCTGGCAGCCGTAGGACTTGATGAAAGCTTTCTTCACGAGGCTGAGCCTGTCCGTTCAGGGGGCCGGCGGGCGGGAGACGAGGCGCTTTTAGGCCGAATCACCGGGGAAGGCCAGTTCACGCGCCCGGCTCGCGTCGCCGCAACCGCCCCAGGGCTCGGGCGACCTGGCAGAGTCGCTCGATCAGTGCGGGCCGGAGGCGCCGCGGATCGCCGCCCTCACGGCGGCCTCGGCCTGGAGGGTCGCCTGCTTGCGGTCGCTGTCCTCGCCGAAGGGGATCGGCTCGCCCCAGGTCACCACCACGTCGAGCGGGCCGCCGTGCACGAAGAGCGCCAGGTGGGGAGCGAGGTCCATGTCGCCGTACCAGGCGATCTCGGGCCGCTCCCGCCGCGTCACCGGCAGGCCGTTGCGGCGGGTATAGGCGATCGCGAGGGGCTGGAGGTGGATGCGGTCGATCCCGGGCTCCGCGAGGGCGGCGCGGGCGGCGCCGACGAGGGAGGAGCGGAAGGGCAGGAGCCGGTTGCCGTCGCCGGTGGTGCCCTCCGCGAACAGCACGATGGCCTCCCCGCGCGCGAGCCGGCTCGCCACCACGTGGTTGACCTCGGCGGTGGCCTTGCGGCGCCCGCGGTCGATGAAGACGGTGCGCTGCAGCCGCGCCAGCAGCCCGACCACGGGCCAGGCCGCGATCTCGGACTTGGCGATGAAGGAGAGCGGCCGCAAGCCGCCGATGACGGGGATGTCGAGCCAGGAGACGTGGTTCGCGAGCACGAGGGCGGGGGTGTTGTCCGGCGGGCGGCCGCGCTCCACGACCCGGACCGAGAACAGCCGCAGGAAGAGCCGGTGGAAGGCGATGGGCAGGCGCTCGGCCAGGGGCCAGCCGAAGCGCAGGGCCAGGACCTGCGGCCCCGCGACCGCGAGGAAGGCCAGGCCGAGCACGACGAGCCGCGCCGCGACCGCGACCCGCCTCATGCGCCGCCCGCCGGGAGGCTCGCGCGCCATCCGCCGGGCAACCGGGCGCGGGGCGCTCGTCGGGGGAGATCCGCGGCGGTGGACGGCGTGGTCCCGCTCATTCGTCGGAGGAGTCCGGCGGTCCCGCCGGGGCGTCCAGAGGGCCCGCGGGCGAATCCGAGGGCACCGCGTAGAGCTCCAGGCGGTGGTAGACCACCCGGTAGCCGAGCCGGCGGGCGATCTCGGTCTGCAGCGCCTCGATCTCCTCCGAGCGGAACTCGATCACGGCGCCGGTCTCGAGGTTGATGAGGTGGTCGTGGTGCTCGCGCGCGGCCTGCTCGTAGCGCGAGCGGCCGTCGCGGAAGTCGAGCCGCTCCAGGATGCCCTCGGTCTGGAGGAGCCGGACGGTGCGGTAGACCGTCGAGAGCGAGATCCGGTCGTCCACCGCGGCGGCGCGGCGGTGGAGCTCGACCACGTCCGGGTGGTCCTCGGCCTCGTCGAGGATGCGCGCGATGGTGCGGCGCTGGCCCGTCATGCGCAGGCCGCGCTCGCGGCAGGCGCGCTCGATCGCGTCCGCCCGCCTGCGCGCTCCCGCCGATGCCTTGCCGCGTAAAGCCACGATCCATCCGTCTCCGCCGGCGTGCTTATAGGAGACCTCGCCGCCGCTCGCCACCACCTCCCGACCGCGCCTGCGCAGCCGGAGGACCCTATCGCCCGCCGCTTCGCGGACACCCGCCCGCCGGACCCGATTTAAAGCTTCAGGCTCATCGTGATGGCGGCGAGCCGGGTCCCGTCGGGCTTGGCGTAATAGCCCGGGCGGCGGCCGATCTCCTCGAAGCCGAGGCGGCGGTAGAGGGCGATCGCGGGCCTGTTACCCTCCTCGACCTCGAGGTGGACGAGGCGGATTCCCGCCCGGGCGAGGGCGTCGAGATGGTGCAGGAGCAGGGTCCGCCCGTGCCCGCGCCCGCGCGCCTCGGGCGCGATCGCGATGGTGAGGATCTCGGCCTCGTCGAGCACCCGCCGCGAGAGCGCGAAGCCGCAGGGGCTCCCGCCGCCCGCGAAGAGCCCGTCGGCGGTCACGGCCCGGTCGGCGAGGAGGCGCTCGAATTCGTCCGCCCCCCAGGGCCGCGCGAAGGCGGCCTCATGGATTTCGGCAAGGCGCTCGGCATGCTCGGAGGTCAGGGCGGCCGGATGGGTCATGGCGGGCGCACGGTCGAACCAGGGCAGCCACCAGTTCCAGAACAGGTTCAGGGGCCAGAACGCGGAGTTCACGGCCACCCCCGTGCGGCAGGAGCCCCGCGGGCGGTGTCGGGTGCGGAGCTCGTGCGCCGCCTCCGTGCGGCGGGAGCCCCGCGGATGGCATCGGGCGCGGAGGTCATGCGCCGCCTGCGGGCTGGCGCGGCAGGCGCGCGGTCTCCTGGGGCTTCGCGTCGGGGCCGCGCAGGTAGAGCGGCTTCGGCAGGGCGTGCGCGGGATCGGCCAGCGCCCCGAGCCGGGCCACGAGGGCGATCTCGGGGGCGGGCGGCGTCCCGGCCACCAGGGCCTCGACCCCGTTCGCCAGCGCCTCCGTGGCGAGCGCCTGCGCGGCCGAGCCCGTCAGCCGCACCGGGCCGGAGCCCAGCACCCGCACGGCCTCGCGCAGCGAGAGGTGGCCCGGCGGCACCACGATCCGCCCGCCCGGCGCCATGACCTGGAGGTAGACGTGGCCGTGGCGCGCATCGATCGCCGCGGCGAGGAGGTGGCGCCCGTCGCCGCTCATCAGGGCGGCGATGAGGGCCGACAGGGTGCCGACCCCGACCACCGGGACGCCGGCCGCAAGCCCGATGGCGCGCGCCGCCGCGATTCCGACCCTCAAGCCCGTATAGGAGCCCGGCCCGATCGTCACCGCGACGCGGTCGAGCCCCCCGAAGCCGCCCTCGACCCCGGCGACCACCCGGTCGACCAGGGGCAGGAGCGCCTCCGCGTGGCCGCGCTCCATGGGGATCGACTCGCGGCTCAGGGGAGCGGGAGTGCCCGTCTCGGCCACGCAGGCCGCGCATGCGCCGAGCGCCGTATCGATCGCAAGAACCCGCAAGACCCCGAAATCCTCTGCCGCCTCTCACGGCGATCAGACCACGAGCGGAGCGGGACCGGAACCCCTCCCGGCGCCGATTTGCGGGCCTATGGTTTCGATCCCGGCGCGCCAGCGGACCCACGGGGCGCGCGGGGCCGGGACGAGGCCGCCCTAGCGGATGACGCCGTCGAGCGCCGGCAGGCTCAGGGCCGCGGCGGCCGCGATGAGGGCGTAGCAGATGCGCCGGAACACCCGCTCGTCCGCACGCCCGAACAGCCGCGCGCCGAGGCTGAGCCCGGCGACGTAGATCGGTCCCGTGACGAGGGCGAGGCCGAGCGTCGCGAGGGTCAGGAGGCCGACCGCGAGATAGGTCGCGGTGGCGATGAAGCTCGAGAAGAAGAAATAGAGGATGAAGTTCGCGCGCACCGTGGCGGCCGGGGTCCCGCCGCCGAGCCAGTAGGCGACGATCGGCGGCCCGCCGACCTGGGCGATGCCGCTGAACAGGCCGGCGACGACCCCGACCCCGACCGTGAGCGGGGCCGCGGGCCGGCCGCGGTAGCGCCAGCCCGAGGCGAGGAGCGCGAGGAGGGCGAGGGTCAGGAGCGAGATGGTCCAGCGCAGGTTCAGGGGATCCGCATGGGCGAGGATCCAGCCCCCGAGGGGCACGCCGACGAGCGCGCCGGCCGCCATGGTGCCGACCTCGCGCCGGTCGGCTCGCCCGTAGGCCCCGGGCACGAGGCCGAGCGCGCCGGCGCCGTCGATGAGGAGCAGGACGGGGGCCGCCACCTGCGGGCCGACCGCGCCGCTCGCGAGCGGCACGAAGATCAGCGCGCCGCCGAAGCCCGAGAAGCCGCGCGCGAGCCCCGCCACGAGCGCGCAGACGGCGAGGTAGGCGAGCGTCGCCGGGGAATAGGTGTCGAGGAAGGAGAGCACGGCCGGGTTCCGGCCGTGCCTATAGACCTCCCGGCGGGCGGAGTCACCCGAGGCCCACCCGTTCCGGGCCGCCCGACGGAGGTCGCCGGGAGCCGCTCAGATCGCCCGGATCTCGCGCGTCGGGCAGGACGTGGCGCAGGTCAGATCGTCTGGACCTCGCGCGTCGGCCAGGCGGTGGCGCAGATCAGATCGCCTGGACCTCGCGCACGTCGGGCAGGAAGTGGCGCAGGAGGTTCTGGATGCCGTGCTTCAGGGTCGCGGTCGAGGAGGGGCAGCCCGAGCAGGCGCCCTTCATGGCGAGGTAGACGACGCCGTCCTTGAAGCCCCGGAAGGTGATGTCGCCGCCGTCGCCCGCGACCGCCGGGCGGATGCGGGTCTCGAGCAGCTCCTTGATGGTCTCGACCGTCTCGGCGTCGGCGGCCTCGAAGAACTCCTCGCCCTCCACGTCGCCCGCGGGCCCGGCCTGATCCACCAGGATCGGGGTGCCGGCCATGAAGTGCTCCATGATGGCGCCGAGGATCGCGGGCTTGAGATGCTGCCACTCGCCGTCGCCCTTGGTGACGGTGACGAAGTCGTGCCCGAAGAACACGCCGGCGATGCCGGGGATCTCGAACAGGCGCTGGGCCAGCGGCGAGCGCGCGGCGCCCTCGGGACCGCGGGCGTCGAAGGTGCCCTCCGCCATGACGACGCGGCCGGGCAGGAACTTCAGGGTGGCGGGATTGGGGGTGGCTTCGGTCTGGATGAACATGTCGAGGTCTCCGCGCCGGTTCAAGGCCGGCCGAACGGCTGCGGTATAGCAGGTGTCCCCCGAGATGTGGACCGCCGCGGGAGCGATTCCAAGGGCGGACGGGGCCTCCGGGCGCGGAATGCGACCCCGCGGCCGAAGGATGCCGCCGAGGCGGCTCAGCCCGCGAGCGCCTCGATCTCGTCGGACGGTCTGCCGGAAGGGACCGGCCCGCGAGCGCCCCGATCCCCGGTTGGCGAGGGCGCCGGGGAGGGGTTCAGCCCGCGAGCGCCTCGATCTCGTCGTCGGACAGGCTGCCCGGCACGATGACGATCGGGATCGGGAAGGTGGAGGCGGCCTTGCCCGCGATGGTGGTCACGAGCGGACCCGGGCCCTCCTTGCCGGTGCCGGCCGCGAGCACGAGGAAGGAGATGTCCTCGTCCTCCTCGATGAGCCCGGTGATGGCGGCGGCCTTCTCGCCCACGCGCGTGACCTGCTCGGGCTCGAGGCCCGCGGCGGTGCGGGCGTCGCGGGACGCCGCCTCGAGGCGCTTCTCGGCCTCGGCCTCGGCCTCGGCGATCATGGCCTCGCCGACGCCGATCCACTCGAAATTGTCGGGCGGGTCGATGACCGCGAGCATCACCATCGAGGCGCCGGTGCGGCTCGCGCGCCGGGCCGCGAAATGCACCGCCCGGGCGCATTCCGGCGTGTCGTCCACGACCACCATGAATTTCGGCCGGTGGCCGCTCTCGAAGGACCGTCGCTGCCTGCCGCTCAAAGCCGCGCTCTCCTGACCGGGGTCGATGCTGCCCTCAAACGGACGGATCCGGCAAGCCGGGACCGCCCTCGTGTCGATCGCATGGGCGGCAGACGGAGCCCACGCCGTCCATCACGACCCTGCCGGCTCATGGACGACGGGTGGAGCCCACGATGTCCCCCATGGCACCCCTGAGCTCACGTCCGGCGGATGGAGCCCACGATGTCCCCCATGGCACCCCTGGCTCATGTCCGGCGGATGAAGCCCACGATATCCTTCACCGCCGTCATGGTCTCCTGCGCGATGGCGCGGGCCCGGTCGGCGCCCTCGGCGAGGACCGCGTCGATATGGCCGGGATCGGCCATGAGACGGCGCATCTCGCCGGCGATCGGCGCGAGGCGCTGCACGGACACGTCCACGAGCGCCGCCTTGAAGGCGGAGAACTGGGCGCCGCCGTGGTCGCGCAGCACGTCCGCGACGGAAGCATCGGTGAGCGCGGCGTAGATCGCGACGAGGTTCTCGGCCTCCGGGCGGCTCCCCAGCCCCTCGGCTTCCGAGGGCAGGGGCTCGGGGTCGGTCTTCGCCTTGCGGACCTTCTGGGCGATCGTGTCGGCGTCGTCCGTGAGGTTGATGCGCGAATAGTCGGACGGGTCCGACTTCGACATCTTCTTGGTGCCGTCGCGCAGGCTCATGATCCGGGTCGCGGGGCCCTGGATCAGCGGCTCGGTGAGCGGAAAGAAGGCGTCGCCGAAGCCGCGCGCCTCGATCCAGGGCGCGAAGTCGTTGTTGAACTTCTGCGCGATGTCGCGGGTGAGCTCGAGGTGCTGCTTCTGGTCCTCGCCCACGGGCACGTGCGTCGCCCGGTAGAGCAGGATGTCGGCCGCCATCAGCATCGGATAGGCGAAGAGGCCGACGGACGCGTTCTCGCGGTCCTTGCCGGCCTTTTCCTTGAACTGGGTCATGCGGTTGGCCCAGCCCATGCGGGCGATGCAGTTGAAGACCCAGGCGAGCTCCGCGTGCTCGTGGACCTGGCTCTGGTTGAAGACGATGTGGCGCGTGGGGTCGATGCCGGCCGCCAGGAACGCCGCCGTGACCTCGCGGGTCTGGCGCGAGAGCTCGTCCGGCCCGCCCCAGACCGCGACCGGGTGGGTGATGGCGTGCATGTCGACCACGCAATAGATGCAGTCGAACTCGGCCTGCATGGCCACGAAGCGCTTGATGGCGCCGAGATAATTGCCGAGGTGAAGGTTTCCCGTCGGCTGGACGCCGGAGAAGACCCGCTGGTGGAAGGTGGCCATCGTGAGGACCCTGATCGAGCGTGGCCGGCCTTATGCAAGCGGCGAGCGTGGGGCGCAAGCGGGGAGATGCCGCTGCAAGGGCTGCCCCTATCTCATCCCTGGCGGGCGCCGGCCGGGGATGACACCTTGGGCGTCCCGCAGCGCGAGGGCCCGGCCGGGCCGAGGGCGGGAACGCTACTCCTCCCCGGTCACGCCGGCGGCGTCCTGGGCCTTGAGGATCTCGGGGCGGGGCATCGAGATGATGTTGTAGCCCGAATCCACGTAATGGATCTCGCCCGTGACGCCCCCGGACAGGTCCGAGAGCAGGTAGAGCGCCGAACCGCCGATCTCCTCGATCGTGACCGTGCGGCGCAAGGGGGCGTGGGCCTTCTGGTAGGTGAACATGAGGCGCGCGTCCGAGATGCCCGCGCCCGCAAGCGTCCGCACCGGCCCGGCCGAGATCGCGTTGACGCGGATGCCGTCGGGGCCGAGGTCGGAGGCGAGGTAGCGCACGCTCGCCTCCAGCGCCGCCTTGGCGACCCCCATGACGTTGTAGTTCGGCATCACCCGGGTCGAGCCCGCATAGGTGAGGGTCAGGAGCGAGCCGCCGGCGCGCATGCGCTTGACGGCGCGCTGGGCCACCTCCGTGAACGAGAAGGCCGAGATCACCATGGTGCGGGTGAAGTTGTCCCGGGTGGTGACGTCGACGTAGCGGCCCTTCAGCTGCGCCTTGTCGGAGAAGCCGATGGCGTGGACCACGAAGTCGAGCCCGTCCCAGCGCCCGTCGAGAGCCGCGAAGGCGGCATCGACCGAAGCCAGATCCTCCACGTCGCAGGGCACCACGAGGTCGGAGCCGACCGACTTCGCGAGCGGCGTCACGCGCTTGCCGAGCGCCTCGCCCTGATAGGTGAAGGCGAGCTCCGCCCCGTGGGCCGCGAGCGTCCGGGCGATTCCCCAGGCGATCGAATGGTCGTTGGCGACGCCCATGATGAGCCCGCGCTTGCCCTGCATCAGACCGGACACTTCAAACCCCCTCGTGTTCCGGCTCCTCTCGGACACCGCGATGGATCCGCGCGTCCCGAGCCGCAATGGCGGTATGGCCGAGCCCGCACGATGGCGGCCCCCTCTCGGGAGGACGGCACGGGCTCCCATCTCCCGATGGTTGTGACGGCCGAACCCTTAACGTCGTCTTCCCGGAGCCGGCCGCCGGCGCCCGGTCAGGCATCGTGGCGGCGCAGCACGAGCATGGCGTCGATGCCGCCCGCGCGGCCTTCAGACCTCATACCGCCGCAGCACGAGCGTCGCATTGGCGCCGCCCGCGTTCCCTCAGGCATCGTACCGCCGCAGCACCAGCGTCGCGTTGGTGCCTCCGAAGCCGAAGGAGTTGGAGAGCACCGTGTCAACCTTCGCGTTGTCGATCCGCTCCCGCACGATGTTCATGTCGGCGACCGCGGGGTCGATCTCCTGGATGTTGGCGCTCTCGCAGATGAAGCGGTTGTTCATCATGAGGAGCGAGTAGATCGCCTCCTGGACCCCGGTGGCGCCGAGCGAGTGGCCCGTGAGCGACTTCGTGGCCGCGATCGGCGGGCACCGGTCGGCGCCGAACACCTCGCGGATCGCTTCGATCTCCTTGAGATCGCCGACCGGCGTCGCGGTGGCGTGCGGGTTGATGTAGTCGATGCCGTCCTTCACGGTCGAGAGCGCCATGCGCATGCAGCGCACCGCGCCCTCGCCGGAAGGAGCGACCATGTCGTACCCGTCCGAGGTGGCGCCGTAGCCCACCACCTCGCCGTAGATGCGGGCGCCGCGGGCCTTCGCGTGCTCGAGCTCCTCCAGGACCACGACCCCGGCGCCGCCCGCGATCACGAAGCCGTCGCGGTTGACGTCGTAGGCGCGGGACGCCGTCGCGGGCGTGTCGTTGTACTTGGAGGACATCGCGCCCATGGCGTCGAACAGCACCGAGAGGGTCCAGTCGAGCTCCTCCGAGCCGCCCGCGAAGATGATGTCCTGCTTACCCAGCTGGATGGTCTCGTAGGCGTTGCCGATGCAGTGGTTCGAGGTCGCGCAGGCCGAGGAGATCGAATAGTTCACGCCGCGGATCTTGAACCAGGTCGCGAGCGTCGCCGAGGCCGTGGAGGCCATGGCCTTGGGGACCGCGAAGGGGCCGACGCGCTTCGGGCCCTTGGCCCGGGTGGTGTCGGCGGCCTCGACGATGGCCCGCGTGGACGGTCCGCCCGAGCCCATGATGATCCCGGTGCGGTCGTTGGAGACCTCGTTGTCCTCGAGGCCCGCGTCGCGGATCGCCTGGTCCATGGCGACGTGGTTCCAGGCGGTGCCGCCGCCGTGGAAGCGCATGGCGCGGCGGTCGACCGCCTCCTCGGCGTTGAGGCTCGGAGCGCCGTGAACCTGGCAGCGGAAGCCGAGGCGCTCGTAATCCTCCGCCTTCGAGATGCCCGAGCGGGCTTCCCGGAGCGAGGCCAGGACCTCCTGCGTGTTGTTCCCGATGGACGAGACAATTCCCATCCCGGTCACCACCACTCGTCTCATCGCGCACTCCTCGTCGCGCCCCGTCCGGCAAGCGCGCCTCTCATGGCCCGAGTCGCGCCCCGTCCGGTGAAAGCGCCCCTCATGGGCCTGAGGTAAGGCCGACCGGCCCCGTTCTCAACGGCCCGGATGGCGGCCGATCCGCTTTCGGACCGAATTTCGAACGCAAGCCCGCTGGTCCTACCCCCTTCGCCGCAGGCCGATCGGCCCGGAACTGCCCGGCCCCGAGACCTACCGCCGGCTGCGGGTCGGTCGGCCTTGAACAGCCCGATCCTGCGATGCTACCCGCCGGCCGCGGGTTGATCGGCCTGGAACAGCCCGACCCTGAGGTCCTTGGCCTCGTAGATGCGCCGGCCATCGGCCTCGAGCCAGCCGTCGGCGATCCCGAGCACGAGCTTCGAGCGGAAGACGCGCTTGAAGTCGATGCCGTAGACCACCCTCTTGTGGGTGGGGAGCACCTGGTCGGAGAACTTCACCTCGCCGACCCCGAGCGCCCGGCCGCGGCCCGGGGACCCGAGCCAGCCGAGATGGAAGCCGACGAGCTGCCAGAGCGCGTCGACCCCGAGGCAGCCCGGCATCACCGGATCGCCCTTGAAGTGGCAGGGGAAGAACCAGAGGTCCGGCCGCACGTCGAGTTCGGCGAGGACGTGGCCCTTGCCGTTGGCGCCGCCGTCCTCGCCGATCGAGGTGATGCGGTCGAACATCAGCATCGGGGGCAAAGGCAATTGCGCGTTGCCGGGGCCGAACAATTCCCCGCGTCCGCAGGCGAGGAGTTCCTCGTAGGAGTAGCTGGACTGCCGGGCCATGCCGATCGCCGGTCCTTTCATCGAGATGCCGCAGGAAGGCGCCCGGGGCCGCAGGCCCCTGCCCTCGCGGCAGGGCTCGTAGCACAGCCGCGCCGGCCATCAAAGGGACCGCGCATGCGAAACCGGCCTCTTTGTCGCAGGCAGCCGCGGCAGCGGCGCTCCCGGCCGCTCCCGCTCCCGGCCGACGGCATCGCCGCGCATGCAACGCGGCCTCCCCGATTCGATGCGACCGGACGGGTCATGGCGCCGGTCCGGACGCCGCAAAGGAGGCGCGGCGGGTCGCGGCGCCGGCCCAGGCGCCGCACCAGAAGGCTCGCGGGTTGCGGCGCTTCCCCGGGCTGCCTATAGAGGGAGACAGACGCACAAAGCCGGGATGCGTACCTTTCCAGCCATGACCGACCTCCTGCCCCTCTCGATCCGCTCCGGCACCCCGACGCCCGGCCTGCGCCGCGGCTGTCCCCTGTCGGATCTGCGCGACAAGCTGCGGCGGGTGGGCCTTCGCCCCACCCGTCAGCGGGTGAGCTTGGGCTGGCTCCTGTTCGGCAAGGGCGACCGGCACATCACCGCCGAGGTGCTGTTCGAGGAGGCGACCCGGGCCCGGGTGCCGGTGTCGCTCGCCACCGTCTACAACACCCTGCACCAGTTCACGGAAGCGGGGCTCCTGCGCCAGCTCGCGGTGGACGGCACCAAGGCCTATTTCGACACCAACCCGAGCGAGCACCACCACTTCTTCCTCGAGGAAGAGGGGACCCTCGTCGACATGCCCTCCGACGGCATCAGCGTCGGAACCCTGCCCGAGCCCCCGCCCGGCATGGAAGTCGCCGGCGTCGAGGTCATCGTCAGGCTGCGCCGCAAGGGCTGACGTGGCGGGGGTGGCCGGCGTCGAGGTCATCGTGCGCCTGCGCCGCCAGGCCGGCTGAGGCGCCGCTCCTATCCGGTCCGCGTTGCCCCGAAGCCTGCGCGCTACTCGAAGCGCTCGTCCGGGTAGACGCCCCAGAGGCGGTCCTGGCGGATGAAGCCGTCGAGGTCCCGGGCGCCGTCCATCACGACCGCGACCCGGCACCAGGCCCCGCCGCACCCCTTCACGCTGACGATCACCCCGGGCTGCAGCCGGGCCACGACGCCGCCGCGCTCCTCGCCGCGCTCGAGGAGCGGGATCGGCGGCGCCTCGCCCTTGGCCCAGGGCATCACCTGCGCGGTGCGGCGGCCGGAGAGCAGGGAGTGCAGCACCCAGCCCTCGGTGCCCTCCGCGTCGCGGATGCGGCGCCAGGTCTCGTACTCGGCCACGATCTCGACGGGGAGCCCGGCACGCTGGAACACCCAGGCGGTGCGGTGGTCCTTGGAGGGCCCCTCGCGCAGGTTGACCCGATCGGTCTTGAGGCTGACGTAGCGCGGCACGGGCAGGCCGGTGCCCCGGCGCCCGCCGGGCGGCTCCTGGGCCTGCGCCTGGATCGCGGCCCCGGCGAGAAGCGCGAGGAGCGCTCCGGCCAGCGCGGAGGCGGGCCGGCGGCAGGAGATGCGGGCGATGGCGAGAACGGTCTTGCGCATGGCTCCCTCGCGGCGGATTGTCTTCACGAAGGCCTCTGATAGAGAGGCCGGGCGGGCGCCGCGACGCGGCGGCTCGTCACCATTCCATCGCCGGGACAGGGTTAAGGGGGCGTAAAACCCCCGCGGCCCCGCCCAGATGTCCACCGCCGGGCGGGGGTTCAGGGGCTGTCGAAGCCCCTCGCGCCCGCCGGTCCACACGAGCGCCGCGAACGTTTCGATGAAGAAGAGACCTGTCGTCGTCGTCACCCGCCGCCTGCCGGACGTGGTCGAGACCCGCATGCGCGAGCTCTTCGACGCGCGGCTGAACCTCGACGACAAGCCGCTCTCGCCCGAGGATCTCGCGCAGGCGGTCCGCAGCGCGGACGTGCTCGTGCCGACCGTCACGGACGAGATCGACGCCTCGGTGCTGGCCCAGGCCGGCCCGGACCTGCGCCTCATCGCCAATTTCGGCAACGGCGTCGACAACATCGACGTGCAGGCGGCCCTCTCGCGCGGGATCACGGTCACCAACACGCCGGGCGTCCTCACCGACGACACCGCCGACATGACCATGGCGCTCGTCATGGCGGTGGCGCGGCGCATCCCGGAGGGCGCGCGCCTGATCCCGGACGATTCCTGGGGCGGCTGGTCGCCGACCTTCATGCTCGGCCACCGCATCACCGGCAAGCGCCTCGGCATCGTCGGCATGGGCCGCATCGGCCAGGCGCTCGCCCGCCGCGCCCGCGCCTTCGGGCTCTCGATCCACTACCACAACCGGCGCCGGGTGCCGGCGCGGATCGAGGAGGCGCTCGAGGCCACCTACTGGGAGAGCCTCGACCAGATGCTCGCCCGCATGGACATCGTCTCGGTCAACTGCCCGCACACGCCCGCGACCTACCACCTGCTCTCGGCCCGGCGCCTCAAGCTCCTCAAGCCGTCGGCGATCGTGGTCAACACGGCGCGGGGCGAGATCATCGACGAGACCGCCCTCGCCCGCATGCTCGAAGCCGGCGACCTCGCGGGCGCGGGCCTCGACGTGTTCGAGCACGAGCCCGCCGTGAACCCGCGCCTCGTCAAGCTCGCGAAGGCCGGCAAGGTGGTGCTCCTGCCCCATATGGGCTCCGCGACCCGCGAGGGCCGGATCGACATGGGCGAGAAGGTCATCGTCAACATCAAGACCTTCATGGACGGCCATCGGCCGCCGGACCGGGTGCTGCCCAGCATGCTGTGACGCCCTGAGCGTCATCCCCGGCAGGGGCACGTGAGCGCGGAGGGGATGACACCAGGCGTCCCTCCGATCACGCGAGCGCCGCCGCCACCTCGTCGGCCGCCCGCGTGCCCTCCTCCCAGGCGCCCCCGACCGTGCCCCATTGATCGCGCGACAGCGCCTCGCCCGCGAACCAGATCCGCGCCGCGACCGGTGCCTTCAGGCGCTCCCGCGCAAAGGCGCGGCCCGGGGGCACCACGGCCCAGGAGGCGCGCGACCACGGGTCGTGGCGCCACGCCGTGGCGACCGGAACCGAGAGGCCGCCGAGCGCCCGGGCGCCGAACTGCTCCGCGAGCGCCCTCCGGGCGAGGCGCGCGGGGGCGAGCGCGTCGCGGCCGTCGAGGCGGGCGGCCAGCGGGGCGTCGATCTCGAAGAAATGGAACGGCGTGCCGTCGATGGCGGTGAGCAGGCCCGGCGGCTCGGGCCGGGTGCCGAGGAGCGCCGCGAGCCGGTCCGCGCAGCGGAACGGATGGTTCGGCCAGTGCAGCACCACGTGCTCGTAGATCCCCGGCACGAAGGCGTGCACGGCCTCCGCGACCGGCGCCGGCCAGTCGGGAGCGATCCGCACGCCCCCGGCCTGCAGCACCGCCATCGGCAGCGTGACGATCGCGGCCTTGACGGCGAGCGTCCCCGCCGCGGTCTCGACCCGTACGCCGGGCCCGGACCAATCGAGCCCGAGCACGGGCGTGCCGAGCCGGACCGGCAGTCCCTGCGCGAGGCGGGCCAGGTAGGCCCCGAGCCCGCCCGCAATGAAGCGGTTGTCGGCGTATTCGAGGCTCGGGAAATCGTGCAGGCTCACCTCGCCGAGCGGCCGGCCCGACACCAGTCCGTGCACCTGCGCGACATGGCGGCCGAAGCGCCCGAGCGGCCCCAAGGCCGACGCGGCGGCCCGGTCCTCGGGGCTGCGGGCCGCGTGCGTCATCGCGGCGTCGGCCCGCGCGAAGGCGCGGTCGAGCGCGGCCCGCTCAGGGCCCGAGGCCCGCCGTCCGCGCACGAACAGGTGGCCCTCGACCGGCGCGCGCCGGACCGGCTCGCCGCGCTTGGCGCCGAGCGCCACCAGCGGATTGACCGGGCCGGCATGGAGCCAGTGCGCCCCGAGGTCGACCGGGTGGCCGCGCAAAGGGACCGTCACGGCCCGTCCGCCGACGCGGTGGCGCGCCTCGAGCACCACCACGCCGATTCCGGCACCCGCAAGCCGCCGCGCCGCCGCGATGCCGGCCGCGCCCGCGCCGATCACCGCGACCTCGGGCGCGGACGGCGGCGCGGCGAGGCGCGGGCGGATCGAGGGCGTCAGGGGCTGGCGTGCCATGGGGATGGAAGCGTGCGGGAGCCGTGCCCGGTGACTTGCGGCGAAACCGGGCGGCGGTAAAGTCCGCCGTCCATCGCGGGAGGATTCATGCGGGCGCAGACGGAACGGATCTCTCCCCGGCGGTCCGGCCGGGCGACCGAGGCGGGAGGCGTCCTGCGCGGGCCGGCGCAGCGGATCGGCGCGGGGCCGGCCGCAGCATGGTGATCCAGTCGGCCGTCGCGGCCTGGCGGCAGGTGCTCTCGCCGGCCTTCCGAGGCATCCTGTGGAGGTCGCTCGCGCTCACCCTGGCGCTGCTGGCGCTCGTGTGGTTCGGGCTCACGCGGCTCTTGAGCGCCTATCTCGCGGGGCACGACCTGAGCGCCGATTACCCCGTTCTCGACACCTTCGCGTTCATCCTCGCGGGCGCAGGGCTCTTCGTGGCGCTCGCCTATCTCCTGCCGCCGGTCTCGGCGCTGGTGGCGGGCTATTTCCTCGACGACGCGGCCGAGATCGTCGAGCGCAACGCCTTTCCCGGCGAGGCGCCGGGCCGGGCCCTGCCGCTGGGCCGCGCGCTCCTCTACGGCGCGCGCTTCGCCGGGCTCTCGCTCCTCGTCAATCTCGCGGCGCTGGTGCTGATCTTCATCCCCGTGGTCAACATCGCGGCCTTCTTCGCCGCCAACGCCTACCTGCTCAGCCGGGAATATTTCGAGCTCGCGGCCGGGCGCTTCCGTTCGATGCCGGAGGCCGCGCAGATGCGCCGCGAGCACCGCGGCACGGTGCTGATGGCCGGCGCCGTGATGGCCGGGCTCGTGCTCGTGCCGGTCCTCAACCTGCTGACGCCGCTCTTCGGCGTCGCCCTGATGGTCCACCTGCACAAGCGCCTGAGCCGGCGCGCCCTGCCGCAGGGGCCGCGCGCCTGACCCGTCCCGGGGCTCAGTGGCCCCGGCTCGCCGCCGATTCGGCCGCCGGCCCCGTCGCGATGCCGGGCTTGAAGTTCGAATCCGGTCCGCCGGAGCGCGAGGCGAGCAGGTCCGGCGCATCGGAGGGGGCGGTGCGCTTCAGGTCGAACTGGCCGGATTTGCGGAAGCGCAGGAGATAGGACGGCACCATGGCCTCGAACGCCGTCGGGGCGATGCCGAGGCCCTCGAGCGTGCGCCCTTCCGCCGTCGCCGCGGCCGAGACCACGTTGTCGCGCTCGAGCAGGGCGACCTGGTCGCGGGTGATCACGAAATCGTCGGGCAGGAGCCCGAGCGTCATGCGGTCGAGGAAGCCCATGAGGCTCCCCTGCGCGCGTGCCACCGGCCAGGGCAGCGGCAGCACCAGGCGGCGGCGCTCGGTGACGTGAAGCACGTAGTCCACGAGCTCGCGCAGGCTGCGCACCTCCGGCCCGCCGAGCTCGTAGGTCCGGCCGCCCGGCACCGCGCCGTCGACGGCGCGGGCGATCGCCTCGCCGACGTCGCCGGCATAGACGGGCTGGAAGCGGGTGTCGGCGCCCGCGAGCGGCAGCACGGGCAGCGTGCGCGCGAGCCCCGCGAAGCGGTTGAACAGGCCGTCGCCGGGCCCGAACAGCACCGAGGGGCGGAACACGACCGCATCGGGACGCGCCTTGCGGAGGCCGACCTCGCCCTCCGCCTTGGCGCGGGCATAAAGCGATTCGGAGGCGAGATCGGCCCCGAGCGCCGAGACGTGGACGATGCGCGCGTCCCGTGCGGCCGCCTCCGCGATGAGGCGGGGCCCCTCCGCCATGAGGGGGCCGAAGCCCTGGCGGCCGCTCTCCTGCAGGATGCCGACGAGGTTGACGACGTGATCGGCCTTGGCGACCGCATGCGCGACCGAATCCGGATGGCGCAGGTTCGCCTGCACGACGTGGATCTGCCCCACGACGCCCAGCGGCTGCAGGTGTCCGGCGAGCTCCGGCCGGCGCACGGCGACGAGCACGCGGTAGCCGCGCCGGGCGAGCGCGCGGACGACGTGCCGGCCGAGGAAGCCGGAGCCTCCGAACACCGTGACGAGTTGCTGGGCGGGCGTACGCAGCGCGCCGATCATGAGCGACCTCCTGCCCCGAAAGGGCCAACCGGTTCCTTAGTCAAACCGGCCCCGCCTGTGAAGGGCCCGCCCGGCACCCCCGCGGCCGGCGGAGGCCGAGACCCCGGTCCGGACGCCGGCCCGTCGCGGACGCGAGCCGGGGCGCTGCGGCAACATGGACGGGGCCGCCCGCGCCCGATCGCACGGACCGCATTGACGCCGGCCCCGGGCCGCCGTAAACGAGGCTCGCCGCAAGGCAAGCCCAGGTGGCGGAATTGGTAGACGCGCTGGTTTCAGGTACCAGTGGTGCAAGCCGTGGAGGTTCGAGTCCTCTCCTGGGCACCATTCTCTTGAATGGTTGCTGATTTTCCAAAAACTTACGAGGCGCAGAGGCGTGAGATCAGAAAACCTGGGGGATAAACCTGGGGGATTCTGAGCCCTCTCTGTTCTCACTGCACGATGGGCTCAGGCGTGCTCTATCTCACCGTCTGGGATCTCAAGATCCTGGCTCAGGTGCCCCTCATTGCGAGCCCGCCATTCTACGTAGCTCTGGTAGCCCTGCTCCGACGCGACGCTGCGCATGTAGTCGCGCCCGTACCGGTCAATTTCTTTGGGTGTGCGGTGGCCTGTGATCGCCATGATCTGGTGGACCGACAGGCCATGCATGATTAGGCGGCAGACGCCAGCCTTCCTCAGGCCATGGAGTGAGAAAGGCTCCTCAAGCCCAGTCTCGGCCATCACCTTCTTGATGGCGTCCTGCATCATGTTGCCAAGGCTGCCCTCGGAGTAAGCCCTATCAGGGTCAGTCTGGCTGCGTTTGTCATGGACGAGGTACAGAAGACCACCCAGGATGCCGGATCGCCTTGCCTCGTGCAGGGATTGCTGAAGCTCGGGGAAGATTGGGACGTATGCCCTGACCGGCTTCTTGTTGCGCAGCTTATGCTGGACAAACACAAGCCTGTCGTTGCCGCGCTTATCTTTCTCGAGGAACTGCCTGCCCAGGCGGGGGAGGTCGGCCCGACGTTGCGTCGTGAAATAGGCAAGATCGAACAGAAGCCGCTCCTTCGTGCCTTGAACGAAGACGGACTGGAACAAGTGGATCTCCTCTAATGAGGGGGTCCGGTGGCCATCTTCGTTCTCGGGCTTGAACGGCTTGATGTCCCGTGCCCAGTTCCGCCCTCCGACCAGTCGCGTATGGTTGTGGACCAGATGGGATAAAACGGCGCTGATGAATTTGTGCCGGGTGTTTGCGGCCGAGAAATTCGTCTGGACCTCACGTGGGTCCCCCGTGATCTCATCGACCGAGGTGACCCACCTGAGCTTGCGCTTCATCAGGATCAGGACGGACTCCCCGTTGAACTCAGACAGCGGCATGTCCCCGAACATGAGGGGCGAGCCTGGGAAAATCGGCTCGGAGCATATGCTGTCGAGGACATTGATCCTGTTGCGTTGGTCCCGCGCTGACATTTGCCGGAAGCTCGCATCATTGGCGCGGTAGTCCGCGCAGGCCCACCGAAGCGTAAAATCGGTGATGCTCGTGCGGGGCTGCGCAGGTGCTTCCTTAGCCTGCACCATTTGAAGCGGCTGCCCGCGCTTTGCAGCGGCGAGTTCCACATCGAATTCCGGCGAAGGGTATGCCGAATGGAGCCTCACCTTCGGTTTGCCAGGAGGCTCGTAGTAGACCGAAACCTTTCCGGCCTCGGTCGCGTAGGCATACACGTACGGTCGCGGGAGCTTCTTGTTGAGTTTGCGCGCCTCCATCCTGGCCGCCTCTAAGCGCGCCTTCTTTACCTTCGGATTGATCTTCGGTCGCACCATCATTTCACCCGCTGATCCGCCCACGGATTTGTGACCCTCGTCCCACCCGAGTCGCTGCCGGAGTGCCGTGTCCTCTCCACGTCGAGTTCATCACGGTTCGGGAAATTTTCAATGGCATCGAGAACATCAGAGGTGCGCCACCGAGCAACGCCACCTTCTTTGATCCAAGGTTTAGGCATCCATCCTTGGGCAACCCATTCCAAGAACTTGGTCCGTCCGATGCGCAAATCATACTCGACATCATCGAGGGCCATCAGAGTTGGGCGCCAATTGCGGTCGCGCTTGCTCAACCGTGTCCACCATGCAGAGAGTTTTGAGTAGCAATTCTGCCTACGGAGCCGACCAGCGAATGAAGAAAGCGAGATCAAGGTTCGAGTCGGTGAACGTGATTGCGTACCCGCCAAAGGGGCTCACCCGCAGGCAGTCGCTCGGCTTTAGCCCCTCTTGCTCGGCGATCCATGTCTTGACGCCGTCAAGAGCCTGGGGGCCGAATACAAAGGCGTGGTCTGGATCAATCCCATAATTGCGTAAGACCTCCCGGTCTGCTTCCTCAGTAGCGTTGATCCGCACAACCTGATGAGCAGGCATCGAGGGCTCCTCGAACTCGCCGAGGATTGGACGCAGCAACTCCTCCCAAAATTCCTGCCCGAGACGTGACGCTCTATACCGCACGCGACGCGGGTCCTTGGGATCGGGAGCAACCTCGATCAGGCCCAAACCCCCGCCACCTTCCTCCGAGTTCGAAAGACGAGCCGCCGTCTTATGCATACCGGGTGCACTCGCCCCGATCATCTCAGCGCAATCCGTCGCCCCAATCCCCTGCTCTCCGCTCGCTGCAATGACAGCGAATGCGTCCAATGCCCGAACGGCAGTCTTACCCGCCATTCGACGGTTTGCCTTCCGGATCGTGTGACGAACTGCCTCCGCAGCAGCCCTGCGAGCAATGTCCTTATAGCTCATATTTCTCTCGTTGCAATCTTGAATTCTCTATAGCGAAACCAAATCTGGGCAGCAAGGCTGAATTGGCCCCGGAGAAGCAGTCATGAGCGAGAAGGACAAAGCAAAATCGGCCCTGGAACCTACCGTTATCGGCACCGGCAACGAAGCGCCGCATGTTAGCGGCAAAGCTCGCGCGGATGCCCAGGCCAACGCTCGATACAAGAGCAAGGAGGAACTTACCCGAGCGATCTCTTTCCACCTCAAGAAGGCTCGGAACAATACGTGGGAAGGTCTTGAAGCCCAGCGGGAGGCCGGTCGCCTCCTTCGCGAGGCCAAGGAGAAAAAGGTCGTCAAGCACGGAGAGTTCAACCAATGGGCGCGTGACACGTTCAATATCAAGCACGCATGGCGCGCGGATCTCATGAGGCTTGATCGTCTCTGGGATGAGTTCATTCGCGCAAAGGAATATTTCGAGGCGAAAGGCCAGAACCTCAACGCGAATGACTTCAGCGCCACCGGAGCCCTCCGCCTGATCAAAGATGCGGATGCTGATCGCAATGGGGCTCCGGCTTCGAAGGCCCCTCGCCGTTCGAAGGCTCAAGACCAGATTGGAATGCTCCAGCACGATAAGGAGCAGCTTGAGGCCAAGGTGAAGGAACTTGGGGCCAAGCTGAAGGAGGATGAGCAGGCTCGCGCGCACGCTGATTGGCAGGAGGCGGAGAAGGCAGGCCAGCCCCACGAAGCCAAGCAACCGATGTCTGAAAAGGACGCAGAGTTAGACCGTACTCGAAAGGAGCTTGAGCAAACCCGGCTAGAATTGCGCATGGCGCAGGAACAGATTTCCGTGCTCAAGTTGCTGATGCGTCCCAAAACCGACACGTCGCTCGGTGCCTTGCTGCGGCGCATCCAAATTTCCGGTGAAGCGGAAATTTCGCCTTGGGTTCCCCCGGATGTGTTGGGCAGTTACAGACGCCCACGGGAGCCCAAGACTGGATTTAAGCGGCACCTCGTTCCGCCCAACCTGCTGCATCTGAAGGGCTTGCATCCTACGTCGCCGTTGCGGCACTTTCACGGGAGGCAGCATTAACTGGGAGCGCGGCTACCCAACCATCTCAACCACGGTGTGGCCGTCATCATCTAGGAGCCGCAGCACCCGGCGTTCGGGCTGGTCTAGGTCTCGCGTTGGGAGCGTGCCCGCCCTGTCATGAGTCCGATGACTAACGGGACGAGGTGCGGTACACCGCCCCTCAACGAGGTGCATGGAGCCATTTCGTCGGCCGCCCCCGACGCTTCACGATTCCCGCCTCAACATCTCGCTGCCGGGCACGTGTCCGGCGGTCCTTCCGACCTTGATTTCCATCTCGGCGCCGACGCTCCTTGCGCGCGGCTTCTTCCCCAGGCGTCCGATGCTTCCTCGGCGCCCCGACCCTCCTCGGCTTGAACTGATCGACACCCGCTTCGGCGACATGCTCCAGCACCACGGTGAATGGCCGTCCGCTGGCCTCGATAAACTCCGCGAGGAACAGCGCCTGGACGCGGTCGTAAACCCGGAACTCGCACGCACGCGCATCGTCCGGCACGCGGATCGACGAGCGCCAGAAGAACTGGATTACGTCCTCGCGCTCCCGCGCGCGCACCACGTCATCATACCCGATCCCGTAAAGGTCCAGCGCCTCCAGTTCGGCTATCGAAGGCTTGGCCGTGTAGATGAACGAGGCGCTGGTGAGGCTCTGGTACGAGTTCGACCCGGACACCTTCGGCTGGAGCTTGAAACCGGGGAGGGTGGTCCGCGCCAGCGCCCCCACGTTCGCCGAGTAGAAATGGTCGTCCGGGTCGCTGTTGCGCGTGATCCAGTCGAAAACCCGCCGCAGTGCCTCGGCTCCGTCGTCATCATTGGGGTTGGTCCAGAACCCGGTGCCCGCCTGATGCGCCTCGGCGAAAAAGCGGATTAGGATCGGCCGGGGCTGCCACACCCGATCATCGCGGATCGAGAAGGGGACGAGGTTCACCCCCTGCTGTTTGAGCAGCTTGTAGGTCAGGCTCTCCTCGAAGGAGTTCGCGAGGATCACCACGCGCCGAAACACCTTGAGCCGGGTGGCGTCCCAGACCGAGCACCACCACCAGCGCCCCCCATCGGCTGCCTGATCCCAGGCGGTGAGGTTCACGACTGGTCGGCTGGCCTGCCAACGCCGAAGCAGATCACGAAACTCGTCCGAGAGCCCGGTGTCCTTCTTGAGGCGCTCCACGGTCGGGGTGGCCCTACGAATCTCGACGCGAGCATGGTCCTCGTTGATGGGGTCAAGATCAAAGAACTGCTGAAACAGCGGCCACGTGAATTGCGACCCAACTTCGCGGAACGTCCACAGGTTCGGCGTCTCGTCGATGATAAGGGTCCAGCCGCCGTAGGTGGACAGGTCCGACGAGAGCAAGCCCTCGTGCGTACAGATGATGATCGCGTGCGGCGCGTCATTATCGTGGGTGGGTTGCTCCCGCAGATCCCGGCGCACGTTCTCGCTGCCAGTGGTGAACTTCTCATCACCCTTGCTGAAGATGGGGCGGATGACTGGATGGGCGCCCGCCGCCCCGGCCTTCTCGTTGATGCGTTGGATGCGGGTCTCGATCACCTCCCGGCGATCAACAGCGTAAAGGTACTGTCCAGGGGTGGTGGCCATCAGGCCTAAGGCGAATTCTGTCTTACCGGCAGAGCAGAGGGCTCCGCTGTACTCTATCGTAATCGTCACAACGCGGGTCTCACACAATAAGCAACCAATTGCGACGCATCTCGTCGGCGCGAACCAGATGAGGAGGGGACGGCCCATTCTGGTTGTCATGTGTGAGATGCGTCTGGGCCGCCGGTAGCTACTCCGGCTGCGTCCCCTCAGCTTTTATTTATCTTCATTGTAGCGGGTGCAGATGTGTGGCGTCGATATTATTCTGTCCGAACCCGCGTCGTGCGAAGATCCACCCTCCGGGTGGAGGGTTATTGTTCGAATTGAGGAGCGGCCGCGACCCATTTCGGTGTTGAGGTCTGGCGGCGGCACGCGAATGAGCGCAAAAGAGGCCGAGGTGCCCGCCACCACGAGTGTAAGCGCTCTTGTGATTACGAAGTCCGCCTGAGAGAGAGCCCGAATTCCAGGGCGCCGGATATGACTTGAAGAGGTGCAATGGGCCGGAGCCGAGCGGCTGCGCAGCAGGCGCGACAGCGCAGGTCCAGTGCGAGACGAGCGCACGGCGCTCGGCTCCTTGTAATCGATTAAATCGCGAAGCGAGGTGATGTCCAAGCTCCCAGGCCGCCCGCTGCACGCGGGCAGCCTGAGACCTGTAGCACCGGAAGGTGCCCCGCTCCGGCAAGCCGTCGCTCCGGCACCTCCCGGCGCCTTTCAGGCCAGCAGGTGTCCAATGAATTCAGGTGCGATACGTGTCCGCCGACTCCACCCTTTATAGGGAATATATTTCGGACACATTTTCTGCGCGACGCGGGTTCGGACAGCATTCAAAGCAGACGTAAAGAATGGCACCGGGCTGAGCGCCATATGCGCCACCATCCCCCCAACACCGAAGCCTCGATACGCCGCGCCAGTTCGTGCGACGACCCTAAAGAAAAATATCGACATGCAAATCGGCCGTAATGTAGGTTGATGTTGTTGGTGGTTTTCACCGGCAATTTTAATCGAAAGTACTCTATGTCTAACGTTATCTCTTACAAGAAGCACATCGTGCATATCGGAAAGCGGTATAGCCCCTGTGGGCGGGTTGAGAACTATCACGCTCCTGTGAATCGCCTCAAGAGCTACATGCCTGCGCCGGTCGAGATTCATGGGCAGCAGCAGATGCTGTACTTCCAGAATTTCATCGGCCGCGCCCGTGTGGTGAACTGGCAGGCGACCAACCTGTTCAACCGCCGGGGCTTCTTCATTAACGGCCCTGCGGTGGTCGTGGAGCGCTCCGAGAAGTGGCACTGCCTGCGCGTCCGAGACAGTAAGCCGACCATCGAAATGAAGATGGCGCACCTGACCTTCAAGGACGCGTTTGCGGTCGTGCCCACGTCGCGACGTGGCGATTATCACGACGTAATCGCGCGTGACGAGGCGGACATCATCTTGTTGAAGATGGTCCTCTGACCCTAGATTTTGGGCGACTTCTCCGTTCTTAGAGAGGTAGCTCTGTCGTTGGGTTCACTCAGTCTATATAATAAAATTTCTGCCGTATTTGTGGCTTACAATGAGAAATTAAGTTGAAGAAAAAAGGTATTTTTCTCGTGAAGAGGATTCATCCGCATGGGGAAATCTCTTTGCCCTACTTCATGCCGAAGAGTTGCTTTTCCCGCTGGAACGCCTTCGAGTTCGATGCCGGGTATGAACGAGCGACTATGTACTGGCATCCGGCGATGATCAATCTGATGGCTAATCCGTACTTTATGCCGAACTGGAAAGCCACCAACTTGCTCCATAGCAATGGACGCGCATTGAAGGGTACGTTTACGCGGGGAGACTTCATCAGTGGAAACGCTTACGTTATTGTCTCTTCGCACTTGCATTATGCTGTCCGCACCAGATCGGATTGGACAGATCAGGAAGTGAAGGAAGCTCTGCAAGGAATTGTCGTTGGCTGGAGCCAAATCGTCCAAGAGGGCAAACACCGGATGGTGTACTTCGACGACCTTTCTGAACCGGCACTGGTGAAGTTGGCGGTCGGGTAAACGCAAAATCCGATAGGAGGCTGTCTCGTAGAAATGCGAGACAGCCTCCCATTCATGGCATGTTGTAATCGAATAGAATGGGATTGAGCGCCGGGGAGAAGCTTCAGAAGTTGCCCAAGTTCGCCCAGGCGGACTGGAGGGCCAAATCTTGACTATGAGGCGTCTAAGGATCTGGACAGAAATACCGACGCCTCTCTCTGACGATTGAGATTTTATCCAGCGTTACTTAAAGCTTACGCGTGATCGCCGCCACCAACTACAATACCAAGAATACGGCCAGGACGCCGCACGCGAAACAGATATCGAAGGGGGTAGAGCGGCGGTCCCACCCGCGAATTGTGCGTAGCGGCTCACCATCCCAGTGAGGCCGAACGCCCACATTAGGACGATGCCGCCCAGCATCACCAGTGCGTAACCAAGGATGAAGGGCACGTCATGCATGAGTGATCTCGATCAGGCCGAAGCCGCCTTCGCAGGCGCATTCGAGCTTGATCCCTCATTCTGCGAGCCGCTGGTAGACTGCCGGTCCATCTCCTCAATCATGCGAGTGATGCGCTCCGGTAAAGGCTCTTGCATGGAGTTCTCGAAGAGCGCCCGCAGGTCGCGTCCGATCTGTGCCCGCAGTTGCCGGTCCCAGAATTGGGTGTCCCCGTGACGAGGGCGATTGCGCGTGAGGTCAGGCTCTTCGGGGCTCATGGCGTCACCGGAAGCGAAAGGACCATCGTAGGAAACGCAAAATGCCCGCAGGGGTTCACGGCGCTTCAATGCGGTCATTCCACAGCCTGGGCGCCCTGGCTCATTGACCCCGCCCTCAAGCGTGGCAATATGAGAACATATCACGAACAATGGTCCGAGCGAGAGCCATGCCCGACCCGGTGGAAACGATTATCGCCGCATACGTCGAGGCCGCCGATGGAGATCGCGACGAGGCCCTTCGGCGCGCCGTTTCCGATGCGCTGGCGGACCTCACCGAGGCCGAGCGCCGGGTGAAGAGGGCGGAGCGGATGATCTCGCGCGGCTACGCGCGAGGGGAGATCCGTCAATCAGGTGGCATCGCGTCGGCGCAATCGAGTTCGTGGAAACGGTAATCGCCAGGGCCTAACCGGGTGGTCTGGTGTCGCGTGAACGGAAAGGAGAGGGGCCGATGATGTTGCGAGGCCAATGCCATTGCGGGCGCATCCGGTACGAGATGCCCAGCAAGGTGCTGCACCATGCGCTCTGCCACTGCTCCGACTGCCGCCGCCATGCCGGTGCACCGATGGTGGGGTGGGCCATGGTGCCCGCCGATCAGGTGAGTATCACCGGCACGCCGAAGACCTACAAATCCTCCGAGCACGGTCGGCGCCTCTTCTGCGGCGAGTGCGGAACGAGCCTCTTCTACATCAACAAGGATGTCCTGCCCGGTATGATCGACGTGCAGACCGGTACGCTCGACAAACCCGACCTTCTGCCCCCGGAGGCGCACATTCAGATAGCCGAACGAATCGGGTGGTTGAGGACAGCCCACGAATTGCCCGAGTTCGAGCGGTACCCCGATTGATGGAAGCCCGAGCGAGCGTGTTTTTGCCGGGGTGATCCGGCCACATGAACAGGGGCGAAATTCTCATGAGAGTGTTCCGCTTCACAGGTGCTGGTTTCATATTGAGCCATCAACCTGTGGCGGAATCGCTAAACCGTGACGCTGCGAACCTTCGAAGCTTGGAAGCTGCCGGACTGGGGCAATGAAAACCCGTTGACCGGGAGTGCGATTGGCAGAAATCATCGCTCCCGCTGGATGACATTCTGCCCGTCCATGTAGCCCTGGATGACCTCGGTATCTTCCTCGCGCGACGACACGCCCAAGGATGATGACGACCCGCGCGCAACGAACCGGCCGTTCTCCAGATACACCCGCCCAGCGCTCACGACGGTCGCAGGAATCGAACTCGCCGCGTGAGAGTGCTGCATGAATTCGGGGAAGATCAGGGGCAACAGATCGCCATTATCGAGCCGCAGCATCACGTACTTCATGGGCATGTGGTACTCCAGCTATCAAGGGACCGACACCGTTTTTCATGGGTCAGATCCCGTATACCGCCAGCGTGGTGTTGCGACGGTCTCCTTACCGCCTCGAACCCGAGAGCGGGATGACCTTCGCTGCCGTGGCGCTCTCCACAGCGTCGATCAGGTCAGCCGGTTCATAGGGCTTGCGCAGCAGGGCGAAGCCCTCAGTGACAGCCTGACCGGCCGCTTCGCTATAGCCCGTCATGAGCACGATTGGGATGTTGGGCCAGCGCCGCGCCACGATGCGAGCCAGACCGAGCCCGTTCTTCTCACCGGGCATCACGAGGTCACTCACGACTATGTCGAACGCCTCACCTTGAAGGCGGTCGAGCGCCTGGGACACGTTCGCGGCGACGGTGACGTGATGTCCGCGCTCAGCCAGAATCAGGCGTCCCACTTCTGCGACTTCGTTGTTGTCCTCCACGAGGAGGACGCGCCGCTCGACGGCGGCTCGCCCGACCGGTGGCGGCGCTGCCTCGGCTGGTAAGGTCACTTCTTCGCCCGTTGCCCTCGGAAGGTAGAGCGTCACGGTCGTGCCGCGTCCCACCTCGCTGCCGATGTCCACCGAGCCTCCCGACTGCTGGGCGAAGCCATACACCTGGGCGAGGCCCAGTCCTGTCCCCCGGCCAACGTCCTTGGTGGTGAAGAACGGCTCGAAGGCGCGGGCAAGAACCTCACGGGGCATGCCGGAACCAGTGTCGGAGACGGTGAGAGCCACCGTCTCGCTCGTCCCTTGACCATGCGAGACCCGGTTCTCGGCAGCCACCGTGAACGTGCCGCCCTTGGGCATGGCGTCACGGGCGTTCACGGCAAGGTTGATCAAGGCGACTTGAAGCTGGGATGGGTCAACACGCACCGGCCAGAGGTCAGCAGCGAGGTCAAGCTTGACCTCAATGTCACCACGCAGCGACTGCGCGATCATGTCCTGCGTGGAGGCGACGAGCCGCGTCAAGTCCACGACCTCGGGCGTGAGCGTTTGCTTGCGTCCGAACGCGAGAAGCTGTGATGTCAGCCTGCGGCCACGCTCGACCGCCTGGATCGCGTTCTCGATCAGCCTCGGACGGCGTTCCTCGGTTGCCCGTCGTAGCAGGTCGAGGTTGCCCATCACCACGGTGAGCAGGTTGTTAAAATCGTGCGCCACGCCGGAGACGAGGCCGGACAGCGCCTCCATCTTCTGCGAGCGCTGAAGCTGCTCTTCCAGAAGGCGGGCCTTGGTGATGTCGATGGAGGTGCCAAGCAGCTTCGCGACCCGCCCCGATCCATCGAGAATGGGTCGGACGACCGCGCGACGCACGAAGCGCCCGTTGGGTCCCTCGCTTGCAACCTCGTACTCGATGGGCTGCTTCGTCGCGATGCTCTGGCGGTAGCGCTCCTCGATGAGCCCGCCCATTGACCCTGGAAACGCCTGAATTGGGCTCTTCCCCAGCACCTCCTCGCGAGTGTGGCCCGTGATCTGGGCGAGCGCGTCATTCATCTCCTCGAACGCCAAAGTGCCGTCCTGGCGCACCTGAGTGAGGAGGAGTCCGAGCGGGCTCTCGTGGAATAGCGCGTGATACCGCGCCTCGCTCTCGCGCAAGCGTTCCAGCGCCCGCTGCTGCTCACGAGTGCGCCGCGCCGCGACCTGAACAATGAAGAAGAGCGAAGCTGCCGCCGCCGCAGCCAGGACGCCATAAAGCCAGAGGTCGCGATACCAGCCCGCGCGCACGGCCTGCATCGAGCGACCATAAAGCACATAGGCCGGATAGCCAGGGAGTTTGCGGAAGGCGTAGAGGCGCTCAACCCCATCAATCTGCGAGTGGACGCGAAACGACCCCCGCTCACCCTGATGCAGGTTTGTCAGGAGCCCGCTGGTAGGTGCGAGCCTCAACGGGCCGCTCAGGGGCTCTGGTCCTCGTGCGAGCGCCGCGCCGTCCTCGCGGATGAGCGAGAGGGAGTCGCCAGGGTCGAGCGCGAGCGCCTTGAAGTCGTTAGCGAAGTAGACAGGATCGAGCGAAGTGAGGATGACGCCGTCGAAGGTGCCGCCCTCGGCACTCCTGCGGCGGGCGATGTTCATGAACACCCGGTTTGTGGCTGTGCGACCGCGCTGCGGCTCACCGAAGTAGGTGCCCTCGTCGCGCTCGCGCAGCGCCCGGAAGTAGTCGCGGTCGGCGACGCGGGATGTCTCGGGGGCAGGGAAGAAGCGGCTCGACGCACGCCCCCGTCCTTGAGGGTCGATAAGCCAGATCACATCGATCTGGGGCAGGCGCTCGTCGAGGGCCACCAGCCATTGATGTAGGTCAGCGGAAGCGGCGATCTCGTCCCAGGTTAGCCCTCGAACCCGCTCATCGATCTGCCGAAGCACCAGTTCTTGGATCGCGAACACACGCCGCGCCTGCTGGTCGAGAATATCGGTCGTGCGCTCGACCGTCTGCTGGGCCTCGCGCATGTGTTGGCGATGGCTCTGCGAAGCGCCAAAGCCGAAGAAGAGCGTTGGGACGAGAATGGACGAGACCGCGAGCGCCCGTAACGCCAGACTTGATGCGCTGGGGCTGCCTCGTCGCGGGAGGGTTGCGAACCGCTCAAAGGGCACCCGACGTTCTCCCCGTTGCGGGCGATGGGTGCGGCGCAGTCTAGGGCCACCGATGCCCCGACGCAAACACGGCCCTTTCAAGCTCTACCATAGTGCGTGTTCCGAAAAAGAGCAGGTAGCTGAGGCGGAACACCGCTACCATCGGGCTGCCCCGCCGATGCTCAATGAACCATGCAACTGAAGCCTGCGCCCATGATAGCCTGCATGCGGCGTTCCAAGACCGAGAGCCGCTTGACGTAGGGCTCCCGCTCCTGACGGCGCCGCTCCCGCAGGCGAGAGAGCCGCCGCTTCTTCTCCGTCTCGGGTTCGGGCGAACGGCTGAGGCGTGCGCGCTCGCGCTCGTACCGGACTTCCACATCGGCCAGAGCCTTGAGCATGCCCTGGACCTCGGGAAGGAGGTCATCCGGGTAGGTGGGGGTCGGTGGCGCGTGCATCAGGATGTCAGAAGGGGCAAAGGCGCGGGGCATCTGAACCTCCTTGATCGTGAACACATCTCCTGTGGCCGATGCGGCCAGAGAGTATGCGCCATCTCGGCAACTTTGTGGCAGGCGGGAGGCTCTTCAAGCGGGTCAAGCAAGCACATTGCAAGCAGAAGGCCGGAGTGCGGCGCGCCCTCTGAGAAGTCTTGACAGCATGGCGCAACGGTATCAGATTTCCTGTGTTGGTCAGGGGCGGAGGCTGAGATATGGCCCCACTGGATACGTCCTGAACGGCGTACAGTTACAATCTGCCGCCCATCGGACGGACTGAATCCGGATTGGAGACGTTTGTCTTTGCGCCGCCCTCATGCCCGGCAGGCTGCGCTGGGCTGTGAGTTCAATGGGCGCTGATGGCGGTCACAAGGTCGGAAACGCACCTGTCAGCGTTTCCACACGAGCGGACGTAGCATCCTGATTGCGCCGCCTACGGCATCAGGTCTGCGCCCGCGCAGGAGCCACGAGCGCCAGCCACTTATGGCTGAGGAACCCTGGGGTTCCAGCACAGGAACAGGCTCCTTCATGTGGCAGGCTCGGCCCCGTCCGGTTGCTACCCCGGCGGGGCCGATATTCGTTGCGCATTGCCGCTCCTTCCAAGCCCCAACATCGAGAGCGCCGTTCCCGCTCCGACCGGATCACCTTGAATTCGGTGCACCGTCGCCGGGAGAGGCCGGTGGTCCAGGCATCATGCAGACCCGAATTTCTTGGGCAGGCACGAGGTTGCTACCCGCGTTCTCTCCACACCCTACACATCTATCGGTGAGGCGGGGTACTCGCGGGCAACCCGGTCGCAGCCGAGGTCGCCGTGGTGCCGCAGGGGGCTTGTGCCTGGGGTAGGATACATGCTCGATTCTGCACAGGTCCAAGCAGGTGCTGAGGCGGTGGGGTGATACAAGGGCGGCTTGAGCGGCGGCTTGCGGCGATCTTCGCGGCGGATGTCGCGGGCTACTCGCGCCTCATGGACCGGGACGAGGTCGGAACCCTTCGGGCCTTGACGGCTCATCGCAGTGTTATGGACCGGCTTATTGAGGAGCATGGTGGCCGGATCGCCAACACAGCGGGTGACAGCGTCCTGGCGGAGTTCCCCAGTGCAGTGGATGCAGTTCAATGTGCCGTGGAAGTCCAGAAGGCCCTCGCTGGTCTGAATGAAGACATTGATCCAGATCGAGTCCTCCGCTTCCGCATCGGCGTCCATATTGGCGATGTAATGGTCCGAGGCGGCGATCTCCTGGGCGACGGCGTCAACATCGCGGCCCGATTGGAGGGGCTGGCCGAACCCGGCGGAGTGTGCATCTCCGGTGATGTTCATCGTCACGTCCGGAAGGCGCTGCCAGTCTCATGTACGGACCTCGGTCCGCAGAAGGTCAAGAACATCGAGGAGCCGATCCACTCCTATGCCATCCGAGTCCAGGTGAATGTTCCCGTTGAAACCGCTCCCTCCTCGTGTGCAAGTCCAAAGACCCTCCCCCTGCCAGACAGGCCCTCCATAGCTGTCCTGCCATTCACCAACATGAGCAGCGACTTGGAGCAAGACTACTTCTGCGATGGCCTTACCGAGGAGATCATTACCGCCCTCTCGCGATTCAAGGCTCTATTTGTAATCGCCCGTAATTCGAGTTTCACCTACAAGAGCAAAGCTGTTGATGTGCGACAGATCGGGCGCGAACTCGGCGTCAGGTATGTTCTGGAAGGAAGTGTCCGCAAGCTTGGCCACCGCGTCAGGATTACAGGACAGCTTATTGAGAGTGCGACTGGCACTCATATCTGGGCCGAACGGTACGACGGCAATTTAGATGACGTTTTTTCTCTACAGGACGAGATCACGGCCAGTGTGGTCGCTGCGGTGGAGCCAACCGTAACGGCAGCGGAAATCGCGCGAGCCAAACAGAAGAAGACCGAAAATCTCAACGCATATGACCTCTACCTCCGAGCGATGGCAGATACCTATGACCTGCGCGCCGCCACGTACGAGAGAGCAGAGGGGCTCCTCAGGAGCGCAATCGAGCAGGATTCCAATTATTCCGATGCCCTAGCTGCACTAGCGGATTGCTTGGCTCGTGCAGCTTTGAATGGGTGGAAGGACTTTGCACCAGCCGTCCAAGAAGCGTCTGAGTTCGCCCGCCGGTCCATATTGGCGGAGCCTGACAATGGAAGAGCCCTGGCCATCGCAGCCTGGATCTATGCGAACCTTCAAGGGCGTCACAAGGAAGCGCGAGAACTGGCCGAGCGAGCCCTGCGGTCACACCCGAACTCCTCCATGGTTCGAGCGCTCACCGGCTGGGCGCTGCTCTACTGCGGTAAGATCGAAGCCGCCATGGAGTTATTCGTGGCAAGTCAGCGCATGAACCCAGTTGATCCCCTCGTCCGGATCGCCACCAACGGGATCGGCGCCGCGCATTTTTTTGCAAGAGAGTTTCAGGAATCCGTCGAGTGGAACGAACGCGTGCTCCAGACGACGCCGGGATCAACCGTTGCCATGAGGTATCTCGCGGCGGCGCTCGCGCACCTCGGGCGCGTCTCCGAAGCCAAAGAGATCATTGCCCGCTTGCTTCGGTCGCAGCCGAACTCAAGCCTGTCGCGGTCCCGCCAGAGCGCCTTCGAGCACCAATGGATGCTCGATCTGTATCTGGATGGTCTGCGCAGAGCGGGGCTTCCGGAATGACCACCCGCCGCATTCTCGGGAGTGGGTCCTAAAATACGGCCATCAGTCCGTCAGCACCCCCTCCACATCCCAGGGGTTGCGATCTCCACTATAGGCGTACTCGCACCAGCATCTGACTTCAGCTATGGGGGCGTCCAGCCATGGATCAAATCGACAGCACGTCGGCCTTGAGAGATCACTACGGGGCTGTGAGTCCACTGGCGCAGCGCAAGGTCCTCCCACGCCTCGACCACCACTGCCGGGCTTTCATCGATCTGTCACCGTTTCTGGTTCTGGCGACTGCGGACGGTGCGGGTGGAGTTGATGCCAGTCCGCGCGGTGATGCTCCGGGGTTCGTCGCCATCCTAGACGATACGACCCTGCTTCTTCCGGACCGACCTGGGAATAACCGCGTTGATAGCTACAGCAACGTTATTGCTCAGCCGGGCGTCGGCCTGCTCTTCTTCGTCCCAGGGGTTGACGAAACTCTTCGTGTCAATGGAACAGCAAAGGTTACCACCGACACAGACGCTCTTGAGAGACTCTCGGTGAACGGCAAGGTCCCGAAAGGTGGCCTTCTGATTACAGTTCAGGAGGCATTCTTCCATTGCGGCAAGGCATTGAAACGGTCACGCCTTTGGCGCCCAGATCAGCAAATCGAACGATCTGCTTTACCTTCGCTGGGGCGCATTATTGCCGATCAGACGGGCCAATGCAGCGCGGACGAGGCTGATGTTCTCATCGAGAACTCATATCGTATGAGGCTGTATTGAGCCGACGAGTGTGCAGAGAATCCGAACCGAACTCGCCTGCCACTCACTGGCCCCAGATGGCAAGCGCGGCTTCAGCACCAACTGGATCACCTTGAATTCGGTGCACCGTCTGCCGGGACAAGCCGGTGGTCCGAGCGATGATGCTGACACCCGTCTCCTGCGCAAGCATGTTCCGGACGGCCTGGAACTGCTCTCGGCTGTAGGAGGGCTTCCGTCCCTTATACCGGTCGCCCTTGGCCTTGGCGTGCGCAATCCCGGCACGCTGCGCCTCCTTTGTGGCCTCGGCCTGGGCCTGAGCCGTGGCGGCCATGAACGCGATCAGCGCATCGCGCACCGCCTGCTGCATCGGGTCCTTGGTCGAGCCGTCGAAGGTCATGTTGTGGATGATGGTGCGGACGACCACACCTCGGCGCATGAACTCGCGCAGGCTGTCGGACACGTCCTGATAATCTCGCCCGAGGCGGTCCACCCAGCGAACGACGAGCACGTCGCCACGTCGGAGGAGGTCGAAGAGCCTGCGGCCCTGCGGGCGGTCGGCAAGCCGGGTGGTGACACCTGAGACACCATTGTCGGCGATGACCTCGTCGAGCGTGAACCCGGCCGCTTCGGCCTGGGTGCGCTGGTGGTCGATGGTCTGTTCGGAAACCGAGACCCGGCAGTACAGAACCGTCCTCATCGCGCCTCCACCTGACCGTTAGGGTACTGTCCGATTATAGGCTTGACCGTTGATGAAAAGCAACCCTAACGGACGGATTGGCGGGCGAGTTCGTGATGATCGTTGAGGCTTACCCTTGCGGACATGGTGGATGGGCAGCGTGGATCGGCTGCACCTGTAGACGCTGGGCCGCGCTCTGTGTCCCAAGCCTCTTGCTTCAGCCAGAAACCCGGTCGAACATCCCTTTAGTTCGGGGGAGAGCCGGTGACAGACGGACAGCAACGGCTTGAGCGGCGGCTTGCCGCGATCTTTGCGGCGGATGTGGCAGGCTACTCGCGGCTCATGGAGCAGGATGAGGTCGGCACCCTTCGGGCTCTGACCGCCCACCGTGAGATCATGGACCGGCTCATTGCCCAGCATGGAGGGCGGATCGCCAACACCGCTGGGGACAGCGTGCTGGCGGAATTCCCGAGCGCTGTTGATGCCGTCCAATGCGCGGTGGAGATCCAGAAGACGCTGGCTGCCCTGAATCAGAATGTGGTGCCTCCTCGTGTCCTACGCTTCCGCATCGGCGTCCACATCGGCGACGTGTTGATCCGTGGAGGCGACCTCCTGGGCGATGGCGTGAATATCGCCGCCCGGCTGGAGGGGCTCGCTGAACCCGGAGGTATCTGCATCTCCGGGGACGCGCATCGGCAGGTCAGGAGGTCGCTCCCGCTGTCCTATACCGATCTCGGTCCGCAGAAGGTCAAGAACATCGAGGAGCCACTCCACGCGTACCGGGTCAGCGCCGTCGAAACCGCCTTCGCCAGCCTGGAGCCGAAACCTGCGGAAGCGAAACCCCTCCCACTTCCCGATAAGCCATCCATCGCTGTTCTGCCTTTCACCAATATGAGTGGCAACCCGGAGCAGGAGTACTTTGCTGATGGTGTGGTTGAGGACATCATCACCGCTCTCAGCCGGGTGAAGTGGTTTTTTGTCGTGGCCCGGAACTCCTCCTTCGCCTACAAAGGCAAGGCGCTGGATATTCGGCAGGTTGGGCGCGAGCTAGGGGTGCGGTATGTGCTGGAAGGCAGCATTCGGAAGGGTGGAAATCGGGTCCGAATAACTGGCCAGCTAATCGAGGCTGAGACGGGACACCACGTCTGGGCAGAGCGCTATGATGGCGACCTAGCCGACATATTCGACCTTCAAGACGAGATCACTCAGAAGGTCGCGGGTGCTATCGAGCCCACCCTGCGTGCTGCGGAGATCGCGCGATCACAACGGAAAAGGCCAGATGAACTCGGGGCCTACGATCTCTACCTACGAGCGCTCCCACTTGCCTACGCTACAGGTCGAGAGCCGGTCGGCCGTGCCCTTGAACTGCTGGAGCGGGCAATCACCGTCGATCCAAACTATGCCTACACCCACGCATTGGCGTCATGGTGCTATATCTGGCATCGCGCTAATGCTTGGCGGCGCGATGAAACGCAGGATGTGCGTGCCGTAGAGCACGCCAAGCGCGCGCTTTTGCTCGATCCTGACGATCCACAGGTTCTCTGGATAGCAGCGTCATCCTACGCCTATATCGCGCACGATCTAGCAAGGGCCTCGGATCTCATTGATCGGTCGTTGACCCTCAATCCGAATTCGGCTCTCGGATGGGCTATGCATGGCTGGATCAAAAACTGGCAAGGAGACCATGCGACGGCATTAAACAGTTTTCTCAAGGCCAGACGCCTAAGCCCAATCGACCTGATGACTTGGTTCTTTGACGCTGGAATCGGCAACGCGCTTACTAATCTTGAGCGCTACGATGAGGCTCTGGCTTCTTTGAAGCAAGCGATGCGCGCAAACCCTGAGTGGACAGCCGGTTATCGCGGCGTAGCTGCCTGCGCTGCCTACCTCGGACGCTTTGAGGAGGCACGCGATGCAGTAGAGCACATTCTTGCGGGCGACCCAACCATGACCGTGACTAAATGGCGGCGGCTATCTCCGTTGCGGGACTCAACGGTGTTAGAACGGCTACTTGCAGGTCTCCGTTTGGCGGGCCTTCCTGAATGACGATCCACCATAGTCCATCTTCCAGCTTGAGCTTCGGCTGCCCTCGCGATTCGGTAAGGCCCATCCCAAGCTCTCCTTCACAGGCGCGAAGCTCCCGATGATCTGCACGAACTGGCGGGTTTCGCATCCCGCCGACGACCTCTCCATTGTCTCAAACAAGGTCTCCGCCACGTCCGACATCGTGGCCCATGCCGATGCGGGGATCGAATGACCTGATCGGACCGAATGTAGTCCAGAGCATGACCTCCGCGTCGCCCGATTAACTACATGCCACTAGACCTTGCCAGCGTCGCCCAGTTCGAACGCGAGATGATGCTGGAGCGCCAGCGCGAGGGCGTCGCCAAGGCCAAGGCCGAGAAGAAGTACAAGGGACGGGCGCCCACGGCCCGTGCGAAGAGCGAGCAGGTGCGGGTACTCGCGGCGGAGGGGATCACGAAAGCGGCCATCGCCCACCAGCTTGGAATCAGCCCGCGCAGTGTGTTTCGCATTCTCGCAGCGGCATGAATGGCGAGGTGGGTTGAAGGCTAAGGACGGCCATGCAACTTTCCCGGTCAGGTTTGACCGGGAAAGTTTATGAATTTTTCTACCCTCGCCCGAGTCGCGAGGCGGCGCGCAGGCTTATCGCAGGATGAACTCGCTCGCGCCGCCGGAGTTCGCCGAAACGCCGTGTCGGAGCTTGAGCAAGGCGTCGGCACGCTCAAGACACTGCTCCCGATCATCGGGATCTTGCGGATTGCGATCACCGGCCTCCCACCAGGGCCGGATCTTGGATCTCGGATCAAGGTCGCCCGACACAAGCGGCGATGGTCACTCCAAGAGCTTTCCGCACGATCAGGCGTCTCGATCCCTACGCTGCGAGGATTGGAGCAGAATCGGGGGCGGATCGCGTCGCTTGAGGCCGCCGTCACCGCCTTGGCGCCGACCGTGCGGGAGAGAGCCAGCGCATCGGAATCGCGAAGGCTAGGACCGAGAAGAATTACTGGGGTCGCAAGCCCGTCGCTGCACCCGCTGCCGACGCCGTGCGGGCGCTCAGGGCCGAGGGCTGGGGCATGACCCAGATCGCGAAGAAGCTGGGGATCTCGCGGGCAAGTGTACACCGTGCGCTCGACGCCTGACATGCCGACCCGGCGTGCCACTAGTCCGGCCGGGTTTCCACCCACACCTCTGTAAAAATCCAAAGAATTTTCCCACATAGGCCCATGCATCATTGATCTTTCTGGAGGGAGAGTTGAGTGCGAACGTGATGCCGCTCATTCACTATGAGGTCATGGCGGGTGGAAAATTTCACGAATTCATTGCCCACCCGGACGATTTCCATAAGGGCAGGAAATCCCCCAGCTACATCGATTACAAGATTAAAAACCGGTCTGGCAAAACTCGCTCGGTCTATTGCATTGTGAAGCGAATCTCCGATGCGGATTACGTCGGGCTGAAGCAGGGAATCCACCACCATGAACATATTGTCGCGCGACTTCGGGATGTTCACGGCGTGGATTTGCTCAAGCTTCCCAACCACGATGATTCTACTCATCCGGAGGTCTACACTCGGGCAGAAATAATTCTCAAGAGGACGCGTGAGAACGCGTACTTTTTGTACCCCTTCGCTGTCGGCAACGAGGCGGTCAGGTTGTTTAAGGATAACCTACATGGGGCGGTGAAAGACCGTGATTATTGCATCCATCTACACAAAAGGCAGTTTGCATTTATCGCACCCAACGTGAGTCTGACTGTCCAAGCGAAGCTGTTGGTCCCCGCGCCATGACCCGGAGGGTCGAATCGACGATGGCAGAGTCGATTGTCGAACGGTGCCAGCGGCGCGGCTCCTACCAGTTCACGCGGCTCCGGATGCGACACCAAGCCATGTCGATTCACCCGCTATCCCGTCTTTCAGGCGCTATTCCCGCGTGGCGGCATCGCTACCGAGGCTTCGATCTCCGGCTCCAGCAGGCTCGGGTCATCGTTCCTGGGCGAGTTCACCTTCGTCGAGACCGGCCATGCCGTCATCGGCTCCGGCGCATAGGGGCGCATCGGGTCGGCGGGCTCGCGGCGGCCGTGCCGTTGTCGCCAACGCTGATGGTGCTGCTAACGTGGCGCGCCATCGTCGCTGCGGCAGCGTGCGTCGATCATCTTCTGGATCATCAAGGCGCGATCTGGATCATTCACAGGTGCGATGGTCGCCTGCCGAATCTTCGTCTCGACCACGAACCGGGTAAACTTGCCATACGAGCCGCCCCTGTCTCGGGTGCTCACCTCACCACAGTAGACCCCTGGTTTGGCCTGCACGATGCCCCGGACGCGCGCGGTCGTCGCGGCTCCTCGCCCATCCGTTCTTGTTAGCCCGCGCTCCAGCACAGATGTTAGAAGCGGTAACTCCCCCCGCAGGAGACCTTGATCGGAGCCGTCGATAACCGTCTGCGCTTGGGCAGGCGCGGACATAAACAGGCAGACGAGGCTTACGGTTATTCCGCGCCAAGCCTGCCGCCTTGACCGAGACTGGAGGCCACTCACGGCCTCCCGCCCTTGAAAGCGCACCGCTGCCCTAACCGTGGCGATTAGAGTAACGTTTCTTCTTCGCAAGATTTTCCTGGCCCTCTTGCGTCTTCGCTATGGCAGTGACTTTCTTCCAGTGCGCAGTGTTCTTCTTCCAAGAGGGTGCGGACACGAGCCTTGCTGGCCATGGGTATTTCTCCACTCGATGGCGGGAGATATCATCAGCCCTGAGTGCCTTCGCGTCAACGCTCGGCGTCGTGATGAGCCCTCAACGCGTCTTGCTGAGAACGACCCCACAGCTTCTTGTGGCTTGTCCTACAGCGGGTAGTGCCCACAAGCTCGAAAACAATGCCGATGCGGAGCGGCGAAGCGCTGTGGGGCTCGGTTTCCCTGCCGTGGGAAGCTCACGCGGTTCCTAAAAGTCGATCTGGAGTTTCGACTTTCTAGTGGCAGGGGGTTTGCCGAAGCCGGTGCAGGGCGACATCTGAGAACCTCAGGAGCTTTTTGTAGCTCGCCACTGGCCAGCGCACCCAAAGCTTCCCGCGCCCACCCAAGTGCCAGAACCGGAGCGCCCCGAAAGTCGCCCTTTTACGTTGGCCTGAACCGACCCGGCACCAATGCTGCCTTGTATGGCACCCCTTGGGGTAACCGCACCCGAAGCAGCAATTCCATCAGTGCCGCCGTAGCGAACCTGACCATTCTGGATCACCACTGGGAACTGGTAGGTTTGCTGGCAACTGCCTCTCTGGGGGATAACCTCTACATTCCACGAGCCGTTAAATTGCTGCTGCGCAGATGCCGGGCCGCACCATGACACTAAAGCTACGCTTAAGCAGAGAAAAAGTGTGTTAATACGCATCATAGCGGTCCCCATTGGGAATGAAATTTATCGTTGTACGAAATAATCGGTCGCTTGGATCATGCTGCCGCATAAATAAAAGGCTCCAGTAACGACCAAGACAATGATATATATCTACAGAATGGTCGAACAAAATGGTGCGCGGCGATCTCAATGCGAAAACCACTGTGTCAGCCTACACGCTCTCTTGGTTCGCTTGGTTAAAGAAAACGGGGCGGGGATGCAGTTCAAGTGGTCCCATGAATTAAGAAATTCAAATGGTTTAAGCGTTTGGCGTTTTGCTCCGGAAACGCACAACAATTTCCCCAAGGAAGATGAAATCATGTTTTCTTCTTGCGGTTTCATCTTATATCGCCGAATATAATCGTATAATTATTCCTGTGTCTAATATAATTGGTGTCTCTTATTTGAGTTTTTCATTGGTTTTTCCAGAAGGAATGCTATTTGGGTGAGCTTGAAAGCCAACCTACCTGGACGGAACCCGAACGCCTCACTGCGCTCAGGCAGTACGCGATCCTCGATACGCCCCGCGAAGTTGAATTCGATGATATCGTCAAGATTGCCGCACATGTCTGCGACGCTCCGATTGCTGTCGTCAATCTGATCGACGAAGCCCGGCAGTGGTTCAAGGCGGAGGTCGGCTTGGGTGCGCGCGAAACAGCGCTCGACGTTTCGATCTGCAAGCATGCTCTTCTTGAGCCCGATCTGTTCATTGTTCCTGACACATCCAAGGATGAGCGGTTCAAGGGCAATCCCCTTGTGACCGGCGCTCCCGGTCTGCGCTTCTACGCTGGGGCCGTGTTGAAGACGGCGGACGGCATTCCCCTGGGGACCGTGTGCGTTCTCGATTACGAGGTTCGAGAGCTTACCGCCGCCCAGGCCGACACCCTCAAGGCTCTCGCTCGTCAGGTCATGACCCTGCTTGAGCTTCGCCGGTCGCTTGCTGCGCATGCTGCGTCGGAAGAGCGCCAGAACCTGCTGATCCGTGAACTCCATCATCGGGTGCGCAACACCTTGGCGACCGTCCAAGGCATGTTAGGGGCGACTGCGCGCTCCACGTCCAGCGCCGACGAGTTCTACAGGTCGTTCACGGCTCGCATAGAGTCGCTGGCACGAACCCACGCCATAATCACCGGGGCTGACGGTCAAGTTGTATTACTTCGCGATCTCCTGTGGTCCGAGCTTGAGGCTTTCACCGATCCGAACCACCAGCGGGTCAAACTGGAGGGGCCGGACATCCAGCTTCCTTCCGCCGTTGCCGTGCCGTTCGGGATGGCGTTCCACGAACTGACCATCAATGCCGTAAAATTCGGCGCTCTGTCGGCAGCCCACGGCCACGTCGAGGTCAGATGGGGCATCCATTCAGATGCAGGGGTTGAGACCCTGCATATCGATTGGCTCGAACAGGGCGGACCTCGTCTGAAGGAGCCAACTCACCGGGGGCTTGGATCGCGGCTGGTGAAACGGGTGCTCACCACCCAAGCCGGTGCGGAGGTAAAGACCGAATACCATCCCGATGGTCTACGGTTCACCGTTGATGCGCCGATGAGTTCTATAACCCAACCATAGACAAGGACTGCTTATCGCCCGCTGCCACAAACCAGAGAACTGCGAGCCGTTGATGCAGGCTGGACCAATCTTGTATATAGCCGTCAACCCGCAATCAATGTGCCAAATAGCCCGCTCGCGTCAGGATAGGTGATGAACGATTTTCAGGACAACATACCGGATACCGACGCACGAACACGGGCTGAGCGCCACATCGAGGGAATTCGGCAGCAGGGTGGCATGTTCGTCGAGGCCGTTCGCGTCACGCGAATGCCGATGCTCGTCACCGATGCCACCCTGCCGGGAAATCCGATCACCTTCGCCAACAAGGCGTTCTTGAACTTGTCGGGCTACAGCATTGAGGAGTTGCTAGGGCAAGACCCGCACTTCATGAACGGCGAGGAGACCGATCCCGAGGCCATACAACAGTACCAGACTGCGATTGCGGAAGGACGAGATGAGACGCTGGAGATCCTGCAATACCGGAAGGACGGCACGCCCTTCTGGTCCATGCTGTTCGCCAGCCCATTGAGCGATGGCCAGGGCACCGTCACCAATCATTTCCTCTCATACCTCGACATCAACCGCCGGTTCGTTGCGGAGGAGAGCCTGCGGGCGCTCACCGCCGAACTGGAGGCTCGCGTTGCGGCTAGGACCAAGGAGTTGGAAGCCGTCACCAATAGCTTGCGGCGGCTGGTGACAGAACGCGAGATGCTGCTGGTCGAGGTCAACCATCGTGCCAAGAACAGCCTCGCGATTGCAGCTTCGCTTCTGGCCATTCAGGGGCGGCGGCAACCCGACCCTGGGGTGCGAGCGCACTTCGAGGAGGCTCAGGAGCGGCTCAACGCGATGGCCAGGGTTCACGACCTGCTCAGCAAGTCCGAGCGGGAGCAGCGGGTGGATGTGGCAACTTACGTGAGAGACCTCTGCGAGGCATTGAGGCCAATCACGGAGACTGACGACAACCACATCCGTCTGGAAGCGCAGGTCGAGGAGGGTGTCCTCGTGGAAGCCGATGCAGCGGTTCCGCTCGGCATCGTGATTACCGAACTCATTACCAATTCCGTGAAGTATGCATTCCCAGCCCCGCGAACCGGAACCATTATTGCGCAGGTCCGCCGGAGCCGACCGGGCTGGGTCGAGATGATCGTGCGTGACGATGGCGTCGGCATGGCCCGGCTTCGGGAGGGCTCACTGGGCTATAGTCTCGTACGCTCTCTAGTTCAGCAGATCGACGGGGAGATCAGCACCCAAAGTGAAAACGATATCGGCCTGACGGTAACGATCTCCTTCCCGGCCTCACATCCTGATCCGGTCGATCCTTTGTGAAGAAGGGCATTGGGCAACCGTCGTCCCTATCTATGCTTTTTCTACATTTGGAAAAGCAGTCAGGAGACAGCGGCCAAAACGATCATACTTGCCCACCAAAGCCCAATGCTTCTCGTCCGCTCATCGAAAGCGTTAGGGCCAGAATCGTAGAATGATTCCTTATCGGGCCTGATTTCATGTCGCAGGGTCAGAAAAACCCGCATGTCCGCTATCGTACCGAAGTCTATCGGAGTACCATAAGCTTGAGTGAACGGCGGCTCTGTGAGCCGCTGTCGTGAGGCGCATGGCCCTTCGCCAGCAATGCGTCCGCCACACGAGGACCGAGGCAACATTCACCTCGGCCAAGGGGCAGGACCATGAGCCGAAACAACGATATCATTGTGTCGCGTAAAGCTAGCGAGGAGCACCGCACATGCGGCCTATCCCTCCTGGCGGCGCAAGTTCGGTCTGACATCACTATCCCGAAGCAGCCTTGCATTGGTGGTGCGACCGCTGATCTCCGCGAACCGGCGGGTATTACCCAGGCGGAATTTAATCGCAGCATCCTCGAAGCGAGCGCCGACTGCATCAAGGTTCTCACGTTGGGCGGCCACGTGCACTCCATGAACGAGTATGGGCGCCGCCTGATAGAAATCAGCGATATCGAGCAGGTGAAGGGGCAGTTGTGGATCGAGTTCTGGTCCCACGACCAACGCGCTGCCGTTCAGAACGCCATCAATGCCGCACGGTCCGGCGGGGTCGGGCGATACTCGGGATACAGACCCACCGCTAAGGGCACGCCGAAGTGGTGGGACGTGGTTGTCACTCCGGTGCGTGGCCCCGGTGGTACGCTCACGCACCTCTTGGTAGTCTCTCGTGACGTGACCTCGGCAAGAGACCGCGCTGAAGCTGGCGACCTGCTGACGCTGGAACTCGGTCATCGCATCAAGAACATATTTGCCCTGATCAACGGGCTCATCACTCTCGCGGCTCGACCCGATCCCGCAGTCGAGCCCTTTGCGACGACCCTTCGGGCGCGCTTTATGGCCTTGAGCCGCGCCCTCGACTACGTCGTGCCCTCGAAGGTGGCCCCTGTCACGGGATGCGCCACGACATTGCAGGGGCTGTTGCGTGTTCTTCTCGACCCCTACGAGGGCGTAGGGCAGAGCAATCGGCGGTTTCTGATCCGGGGTGACGACCCTGCGGTTGGCGAGAAGGCAACCACAAGTCTTGCCTTGAGCGTACACGAATTGGCGACCAACGCGGTCAAGTACGGAGCCCTGGCCAGCCCGGAAGGGCACGTCACAATCACCTGTCGTTGTCATCTGGAAGGTGAGTGCGAAGTTACTTGGACAGAGCGCGGCGGCCCAGATGTTGCAGGGCCGCCGGAGCAGGCTGGCTTTGGCTCAAAGCTGCTCTTACGCAGCGTAACAGGTGCGCTGAGCGGGCAGGTAAGGAGACAATGGGATCAGGAAGGACTGACCCTGCATTTGCTCCTGCCGCTTGGCCCCTTGTCGCAGTAGATATCGCGATTGGCGTGCCACTACGTCGGAAGGGCACCCATTGCTGGATTGCTGCGAAGGCTGGGTCGGGCGCTCGAACTCCGCTGCCGTCTCGGCGGCCGCCAGTCTGGCTAATTGCTCGGTGAACTGTAGGGGCACCGCTGTTGCGTGCTCGTCAAAGAATTCTGCAAGGCCGATGCCCAGACGAACCCGAACGGCAGCGTCGATCATGGTGGTCGATAGGGGCATGGTCTTCCTTAAGTCGGGCCGATGACGAGCGACGGCTCACCGCTACAGGGCTGCAATCAGCACCATTGCTGCTGCAAGAACCGTCGTGGAGGTTAGGAAGCCGACTGAGGCGGCGGCAAGAGACGGGGATGTTTGCGTAGGAGTAGGAACGGGGTTCATGAAGCTCACAAGCGTTGCTGTTCGAAAGGACAACGTGGGCTGACCCGATCTGTTCCTGTCGAGCAATAATATAGATCGTTCAGAGTGAGCAACTCTTTAAGCTTCTCCCACGATAAGATCACTGAGAACTCGCAGGTGATGAGTTGTTTGGCCCCATAAGACGGCAGTATGCCGCCAATAGGATGTTATGGCCGCCGCTTGCCATTGCGCAAAGTAGATTTTCTCGTCACCCTGCTATTTAAAAGTCACTGCCCGGCTTGGGCAGTGTCGTAACTTAGGGCGATCCAGAGCCAATGGCATCTAGCAGAGAACAGTTCTGGTACTTTACGCTTGAGTGAACGGCTGCCCTTCGCGCAGCCATTCTGAGGCGCTTAGCTCATCGCCATCAATGTGTCCACCACACCCGGCAATTGCTCCCAAGAATGCCGCGCTAGTCCGGATCATCCGGGGGTTGATCAAACGGCTGGAGGCCGGTCGGACCTCCGACCGGCTGCATTGAACGGGAGACTGGGGACCCGAGCAATCGTGCTGGCCACCTCAACTAGCAGGTTTTGCCGTGCCAGCGGGCTTCGCATCCATCGCTTCCACGAGCGCCGTTCCGCAGGCAGTTGCGACTTCGGAGCGGTATTTCTCATTCACATTTGAGACCCAGCCAGCTTTGGTGACAAAGTTGCCGCGACTCCAAGAATTTTCCTTCTTCAAGGCGACGAGTTGTTCCGGTTGCTGTTCACCCTTTGAAACGCAGAGCGGCGTGAGTGCCAGGACTGAAGCATTCTTGGCGCTGGAGGATTCCATCTGCCCAGCCGTACCTCCGGTGACCCACCCTCCCCACGTGAAACCAATAATCATGGCAGCGACTGCGCCGCCGACCGCGCCCCACACTGCTGGCTGTACTGATGCTGGTACTTGCATTGCGAAATTCCAATCCCATCCTGCCTCAGCCGATTATTCCTTCATCGCACTGAGGAATTTCTCATACCGGAACTCGGTAGTATATTAAGCTTGGGCATTAAGATACAACAATCCGCTGCGACCTTGTCAGTCGTGAGCAAATATGATCGCTCTTTTAGATTTAATCCGTCACTCAGAATTAAACGTATCTTCCAGCAATTATTGAGAGCATACTCACATCGTGTGAGGGCTTCCAAATGATTGATAGGTTTTTGTTCAGATTATCAAGCCAGGGCCAAGCTCTCTCGATTGCTCTTCTGGCGTTTCTGTTCGGTGGAGCCCTGCTCCTGGGCTACCTCTGATGCCCCCACAGGTCCTAATCTCAGGTATGTTGATGGCGAGCACCTTCGCTGTCTTCGCGCCTGTAGTCAGACAAACCTGAGCTTGGCACTGCTTCGGCCCTGACCCAGAGCATCTTCCCCCTGCTCGTCGGTGCAAAGTTCCTGCGATTGGCACCGCCTTCGCATGAACAGGAGGGTCATCGCCCCCCTAGAGGGCTCACTCTGCTGCCTCCAGTGGGTCAGGAACCCGATCATATCGTCGGTACTCGGGCATCCGGGTTCTGGGGATCGTCGGCAGGCATATTCGCTCCTACAGATTGGATCACCCGTGAAATCGGCCATACTTCTCCTGTCCGTCGCGCTATTAGGTGTGGTCGGCGTTACACCAGCTTTGGCGGCTTGCCAGATCGCCGACGCCAAGCTCGAAGAGGCGATCCTGAACAAGCCCGAGCTTCGGGGCCGGGCCAATCGCCAGACGGTGCGCGACCTTCGCGCCTTGCGTGATGCAGCCTTCATCCTCTGGTCCTACGGGCGCCATGACGACTGCGAGCGCCTCGTGGCCAACATCCGCGAACTCCTGGCCGCACCGTCAATGGGCTCCCTCGGCGGCAATGACGAGGAGGAGGCGAATAAGCAGTTCACCGCACGAGAGCCGAAGGTGCAGCGTGGCGCCGTGGCAGGTCATCGCGCCGACGCAGGCGCCAAACCGCTGATCAGCATCAACGAGCTTGCTCCGGGCCTGCGGGCTGACGAGATCATCGGCGCGGAGGTTCGAAGCGCCGACGACAAGATCATCGGGGAGGTCCGGAACATCGTGTTCGGAACCAAGGATCGCCGGGATTATGCGGTCGTCGCGTCAGGGGGCTTCTTCTCGACTGGGAGGGACAGCTTCGTCGTTCCCATTCGGTTCCTGAAGGTGTCGCAGGAGCGAGATAGCTTCTTTCTTCCACTGACGGAGGCGAAGGTGAAGACGGTGCCGCTCATGCCCGATCAGGACTACAAGTGGCTGGCGGACGATGCTTGGCGCGCACGTAATGACGCACTCTTCGCCAAGCCATGATCTGACTTGTCACACAGCACGTCAGCTATTCTCTGCATCATCATCCATCTGCCGTAGCGGCCTATGTCCCGGCAGAGGCGAATAGGAACGACCACATGCACCCCACCGACATGCCGACCAACGATCAGATCAAGCAGCGCGCCTTGGAGCTTTGGGAGCAGCGGGGTCGCCCCGAGGGGCACGACGCGGAGTTTTGGACCCAAGCGGAGCGTGAGCTATCCCTGGGCGCCAATACGGACGGTGTGACGGCGAACGCCGTATCGGGGAGAAGCGGGTCCGGCTCAGATGGTCCAAGCAAAGCTTAAGAGCCAATCCGGGGGAATTGGGCTGATCAGCGGGGCCTGCCGGAACACCTGAGCACGAGGCAGATTGGGGCGCACTCGTAGCAGTGTGGAGCAGGCCAGCTTGATCAATGAGGGAGCGCGAGCCGATGCCCGTGCTCCCGACGTTTCGAGTACGACCTGCTACGCCGACTTGAGGTTCCCGGCCGATTCCTTGCCGCTCTTGCGGTCGGTCTCAAGCTCGTAGGAGACCTTCTGGCCCTCAGCGAGACCGCGCATGCTGGAGCGCTCCACGGCACTGGCGTGGACGAACACGTCCTTGCCGCCGTTGTCCGGCTGGATGAAGCCATAGCCCTTGGTCTCGTTGAACCACTTCACGGTAACTGTCGGCATGGGGCCTCCCTCAGATCAAATGCAAATAGTGAGTAGGCGTCCTCTCGGAGACCCACTCAGTTCCATAGATAACGCGCAGATTGTGCGACTTCCAAGCGCGAGACGGTAGCGTTTAGCTGATGCAGTTGGGCCAAAATGCTCCGCGACACATCTCCAACGGGCGCGTTGGTCAACCGCGACGCCGCGAGGGGGCGGGCTGCGACGCGCCGGAGAGTGCCCGTTCCACGGCCTCCTAGCCGCTCTTCAGCGCCTCGCGCTCGCTGCGGTACATGCGGTCGGAGCGCTCCAGCATTTAGCCTGCCTGCGGATCGCCCACCCCATGGAGCCGTCGCCTTTGGGCGAAGGGGAGAGTTCGAGAGTGTAGGGGTGGGTCTGGTTCATGCTCATTCTTCTCATCGTTTGGGGCTCTGAAGCCAGCCTGTCAATTTCGTATCGTGTCGAGGTCGGGTTGAACCGATTATGCGAGGGCGATCTCGTCCTCCCGCACCGCCCGCTCGACTGCGCCAGACTTGATCCGGTAGGCGGGCTCGCCCGTCTGGTCGGGCGGCATCAGCCGGGTGACCTCATAGCTGCTCGCGCTCCCTACCCGGCCATCCGAGAAGCCGGGGCGGCGAAGGCGGACCATCTGGCGAACGTGGTACTTGTGGGACATCGGCTCGTCTCCTGCATTGCTGACGCTTCAGCGCACGCGTTTGATGGTGCAGATTGTGCCTTCCGGTAGCTCGCCCTGAGCTTGGCGCTCACGCGCAAGCGGGGGGATGAGGTAATCCTGATCCGTGGTGCCATGGTTCTGAACCACGAGGTAGCCTGTGCGGCCATCGTCGTAGCCCACCGCGAACATCACGGATCGCCCGAACGCCGTCTTCCTAAAGCTGTGCATGGCCATGATCGAATTGCTCCAGTCGCTCGTGCAAAACAAAAAGGCCGCCCCAGAAGAGGCGGCCTCAAAGCGTCAGGCATAAGCCTGACCATCAAGGCTTACGCAGCGCTGATGTTGTTGACGGCGACCTTGCCGGAGCGGCTGTCTTCCGCCGTGTCGAAGCTGACCGCCTGACCTTCAGAGAGGTCGCGCATGCCAGCACGCTCCAGCGCGGTGGCATGGACGAACACGTCCTTGCTGCCGTCACTCGGCTGAATGAAGCCGAAGCCTTTTTGAGCGTTGTAGAACTTCACGGTGCCTGTGATCATGAGGAGTATCCTTGTTGTGTGCACGCGAGCGGCCGGACGCGCAAAAGCACGGCCGGTCTGCTCGGATTGTCGATGTCTGGGAGAAGAGTCTGAACGTGCGCCCGAGCAAGGCTCAAGGCAGTACGGCCCGATGTCCGGCCAAATGTCGATAGATCCTATATGGCCCCCAAAGGCGGTTTTAACAAGGCTGGAATCGAGAGAAGCGCCAGACGGTCTGGGGCCGGACGCTACTTGTACCCACCGCCCGCGCCGTAAAGACGGCTCATGTCCTCGACCGATCAAGCTAAAACTTCTCCAAGTCCGCCTTTTCCTCGGCGGCTGCGGACGGAGAGGCGCGCACTTCGCGTTCGGCAGACGCGCTCAGCCTCTGATACACTCCTAAGCCCACAATCATCGCTACGCCGCCGAACAATAGAAGCGTGGGGTACAGCATCATCGACATATCTCCGCCCTTGCTCGTCTGGAAGACAGCAACGAGTGCCTCCAGAAATACAGCGATGCTGATAGTCGAAACAAACTTCGTCATGCTGCGGCGCGCTTGTCCAACATTCCGCATTTCCGTAGGATCAATGACTTCTTCTTCGAGAATATACTTAGCCACATCAAAAACGGCCATAGCGATGATTGCGTAGCCAATCGAGTCCAACAGAGACTGGCCTACATCTTGACCTCCGGAATTGAAGCTTTCAACAAACTGCACTCCCGCGAAGAAAATGAGCCCGCCTGCAACGCACATCAGAGAGATGCTTATGATGAAGAACACCACCCTGGTGAGAAGTCTGAGCAACTGCATTCCCGCGCCTTTCGCAAAGTGGTGGACAACGATGCATTACGCGACGCCCATCCGGCGGTTGCCTGGACAAGGATGATCGATCATCCCCGTTGTGATCCACCGGGATACTAAGTCGGTGTTGGTTAGGGCTCGATAAATACCGGGTGTCCCGTCTCTGCTCGTCCCAGAATCGCTGCGCCCGCCTTGAGTGTCCGACCTGTGCCTGGAGGTACACCCGTGCCGTGACGGTCAACGTCCTGACCCGGAGCGTGGGGCCGCACCACGCAATCACCCTGACGATCTCAGATCCCGATCTGAATCGTTTCCAGCGCTGGCGTGTCGAGATCCGGAATCGCGTTGATCACCTTCGGCGTGTTGATCCGCGATGGCGGGAATTTGGAGTTCACGGATGGCTTCAACGCGATGGCACCATCCGGGGCGTCGTCTCACTCGGCGGTCTGGGGCCAATCGAGGTCACGAAGGGTCTGGTACGATGGGGCGCGGTGCTCGGCGCCGCGATTGAGCCCGAGGACCTCCGTGTCCTCATCTGGTCGGCTGCGAAGCCCCAGGCGATCTATATCGATGGCCCGCCGCAGGGGCGGTACTGGCCGGTGAGGTGCTCGATATGGCGGTGCCGGGTGACGCCGGAGAGCACCCTCGGGTGCCATGCGCCAATGCGAGACGAAGTCGGCCCGATGCCGTGGATCATGTGAACGAGCGCCCAGGCGCGCTGCGCCCCGAACTCAGTGGAATTCGACCCCTTTAATCGATCAGGGCCACAGATCGACCGCGAAGGTCACCTTGAAGGCAACTGCAATCTTCGGGTCTACGAACCGGAATCGGCGGCCAGTGAGTTGCTCAGGGTTCGGGCCGATGGGCTCGATTTCGTAATCGCCCGGCGCGTGCTCCTGGCACCAGTCCCGCCGCTCGCGGAGAGCTTGCTCGAATTCGCCAGGAGCGGTCAGGTTCGCGCGGGTCAGGCCATCGCACTCGACAGTCCATTGGGTAGCGGCTCGACGGGCGTCATCAACCCACCCGAGTTTAAACCCCTGTTGCGCTGCCATTCGCTGGAGGATGGAGAGGGCGCTCACATCTGACCCTTCGAGAAGCGCGTGCCCCAAGCGGTGTTCATCAGGTTGAACAACGTGGCGACCGGTCCGACCGTGAAACGGAATCGGAGCCCGTTCTGTTCGGCATCGCCGTCCAGCGCCTGGACCGAATGCCCGCCGTAGGCATACCGGCTGCACCATTCCGTCCTGAGCGCGACGGCGCGGTGATATTCTGCGGGCGTCTTGAAGCGGCTGGGCACGAGATCGGGGCAGTCCACGAGGTGTGGCATGCTCGTCGCCGGTCCGTTGGGGGCGAACTGCTGCTCGATGATGAAGCGAGCGGCGTTGTGGTAGTTGAGAGCGGGCTGGATCGGGGTGGCCTTAGGGGAAAGGTCGCGGTAGTGCATCGGAGGGCTCCTGTTGTCGATCAGGTATTTATTCGACGGGCAGGAGCGCCATCCTGGGAATGCCCCTGGGCTTACTTCGCTATGTGAAACTGGTGTTGGCTTCACGGCGGCGCGGTCGGCAGCGGGGCTCCGAAATTAGGGCCATTGGGCGGTATCGGAGGGGCTGGTTCACATGCGAGGCCATCCCAATTCGGTCTGTCGTTGTGAGTGGTCGCGAGAGATGCGCGCCGTCGCGTCTGCGGTGTAGATATCCGAAAGTTCGTGTGCCGCCTGCGACGCAGTTAATTTGCCCCGCCCGGTCCGTCAGTGAACTCAGAGGTCCCGCGTTGCCGTGGCAGAGGTGTCGAGTGATAGGTGCGCTGGCGGCTCTTGGAGGGTGTGCCTGCCGGAAGCTCGATACAGTCGGGTGCTGATACGCTGTGACGACACGGAGGTCATGGCCTTCACGGGTTGGCGCCACGATCCTTTTGGTTCTCGCGCTCGTTCCTGCTGGAACTAGGCGCTGGAGCCTGATGCGGCGGTAGCAGGCCCCGCCCGTGGTTCAAAGCGGGGGCAGGGTTCCGGGCAGGAAGAAGAGTTGCTCCCCTCGGACGTGGAAAGTCGAGATGGCCCTTCGTCCTTCAGATGAGGTCAGCCACTCATGCCACGTCCTGGCATCCGCCTCCTTGATGTGCGCCCCCTTGGCGGGGTTCACGAGGATGGAGCTATAGGGGTTGTAGAGTTCCGGGTCGCCCGCAACGAGCAGATCAAGGATGCGGCGGTCTTGGAATGTCGCCCAGGTGGCGCGATCCGTCAGGGCATATGCGTTTAGCCCCGCAGCCACATGGATGGTTGGCCCTGTGCTCTGACCAACTTCCTTGTACCACTCGCCTTCCACCCTCTTGAAGCCTGCCTCTGTCCAGAGGCGAAGCTCCTCCCGGTGAGTGCCGCTGTCGTCGCCCTGCGAGAGGAACAGGGACTTGGAGCGAGCGATCCGCTGTAGGGCGTCGGACGCGTCCCTGAGCCCGCGAATGTGAGCCGGATCTGTCGCGGGTCCGACAATCACGAAGTCGTTGAACATAACATCTCGCCGGTCCAGACCATGGCCTTCTGCGACGAACCTCTCCTCGCCGAGCCTGTCATGGACCATGACGGCATCTGCCTCTCCCTTCATGCCGATTTGAAGCGCACGGCCTGTCCCAACGACGACCACCCGCACCTCGATGCCGGTCTGCTGCCGGAACAGGGGGAGAATATGCCTGAACAAGCCGGACTCCTCCGGGGCGGTCGTAGAGGCAACCGTGATGAACCGCTCTTCGGCACTGGCGGGCGCAACGAGCAGAGCGGCGAAAACAGCGAACAGGGTGCGGCGAAGCATGAACCAACCTTAGACGAGGTGGTTTACGGGTCGCGCCTACTCAGGGCAAGTAGGCGGAAGCGATGGCCATGATCTGGCCGCCATCCGAAGCGAGGGGAACTTGGTAGGACTGCCGAGGATTAAGACAGCCCGGCGTCCGTGCCTGAATTGGAGGGACGTGTGCGACGCTGGCTGTTCATCCCCTTTGTAGCCCTGCTGGCACTCACGGCCTGCGGTGATGCTGTCCCGCCAGCCGAACAGCCCTCGACCCCCAGAGCCCCCGCCAACTGATCACATAATAGCGACCGCCTTGACCTTAGGGCACCCCCCTTCCACATTCCCACCCTGCTGAAACAGGAGAAGGCCCAGGCTGCGCGGGTTCGCGAGCCGGTCCTTGAGGTCCGTGCTCGAACTCATCATTGCGCTGGCTCTGATCGCCCTGAATGGGGTGTTCGCGCTTTCAGAACTGGCCGTTGTGTCCGCCCGAAAGACCCGCCTCAAGACCCTGGTGGAGGCGGGGCGGCCTGGAGCTAGTACGGCTCTCAGGCTGGCGGAGGAGCCGGGTCGGTTCCTCTCCACGGTTCAGATCGGCATCACGCTCGTTGGCATCCTGGCCGGTGCCTTCTCGGGCGCCGCCCTGTCACAGCGCTTCGATGAGATTCTGGAGGGCTGGGGTGTCGCAACCCGCATCGCAGAACCTCTCGCCTATGTGCTTGTCATCGGCTTCATCACTTACCTGTCAGTGGTCATCGGTGAGTTGGTCCCGAAGAACCTCGCCCTCAAGAACCCGGAGGGGATTGCCTGTACCCTGGCTCCTCCGATGGCTCTCCTGTCCCGCGCCGCTGGCCCGGTGGTGTGGTTCCTCGATGCCTCCACAAAGGTCGTGTTCCGTCTCCTGGGCGGGAACACGGAATCTGGGAGTGCCATCACAGACGAGGAGATCAAGACCATCGTGGCGGAGGCTGAGACAGCAGGTGTCATCGAGACTGATGAGCGCAAGATGATATCAGGCGTCCTCCGCCTCGGAGATAGAGCAGTGCGCGGCATCATGACCCCGCGAACGGACGTAGATTGGATTGATCTGGACGATGCAGCCTTCGACATCCGAGAATGTCTGATCAAGACGCCTCACTCCCGGCTGCCAGTGGCGGAGGGAACCCAGGATAACATGATCGGGGTCGTGCAGGCTCGCGAGTTGCTGGGGGCATTTCTGGCGGACCGGCCTCTCGACGTGCGCGCCCACGTCCGGCCTGCTCCGGTGATCCCAGATACGCTCGACGCCCTCGACGCCCTTAACGTGCTGAGAGAGGCCGAGGTGCCGATGGCGCTGGTCCATGACGAATATGGGCATTTCGAGGGGGTGGTCACGCCAGCCGACATTCTCGATGCTATTGCAGGAGCTTTTCGGTCGGACGAGGGTGATGCGGAGCCCGAAGCCGTCCGGCGAGAGGACGGGTCCTGGCTCCTCGCTGGCTGGATGCCTGCCGACGAAATGGCGGATCAGCTTGGTATCGTGCTCCCCGAGAACCGCGACTACGAAACGGTTGCCGGTCTTATCATCGGTGAACTCCAGCATCTTCCTGCGACGGGAGAAGCAGTCGAGACGCTCGGCTGGCGCTTTGAGGTTGTCGATATGGACAGCCGTCGCATTGACAAGGTGCTCGCCCGAAGGGTCGAAGGTTCGGGTGCTTTGCACGCCTGAAGGTCACGTGTACCGATCGAGGCGGCGGACACCTGCTCACCTCAGGAATCCGAGTGGGCTTGGCAGGGACGTGCCGGTCCTGCTTTTGTGATTTTCCCCTCCTTGCGGGGCCTCGGATCTTTGCTCAGTGTCGGTCCTGATGCCAGAGGACCGGTGACCAACATGGATCTCAATCGTCGTCTTGTGCTCGCCGGGGGGCTCAGCACGCTTGCCTCAGCAGCATTGGCTCAGCACGAGCATCACACCGGCCAGTTCGAGCGGCTCAATGCCCCCGGCCGGATCAATCTCCCCGACCTGCACCGGCAACACGCCGTGTCCGACAGCCCTGCGCCACCGGCTGCTGCACCGGGACAATGGCGGGCGAGGGCGCCGCTGCCGATCCCGCGCACCGAGATGGCCTGGGCGGCCGAGTACAGGGGGCGGGTGCACCTCGTCGGCGGGTATGCCGAGCAGCGGGTTGATCGGCCCTATCACCACGCCTACGACCCGGCCACAGACCGGTGGGAGGCGCTCCCCGAACTGCCGCGCGGCGCCAACCATGTCGGCGTGACGACCCTAGGCGACCGTCTCTATGCGTTCGGCGGCTTCACGGAGCAGAACCGCACCCCGCACGACGGCGCCTTCGCCTTCGACGGGGAGCGCTGGCACACCCTGCGGCGGCTGCCTGAGGCCAGCGGCGCCATCGCCTGCGTGGCTCTCGGCGACGCCATCCACCTCATCGGAGGCGCCATCGGGTCGGAGAATCGCCGCTCGGTCGATTGGCACCTCGTCTACAATCCGCGCGAGGACCGCTACACCCGCCGCCAGCCCATGCCGCTCGCCCGCGATCATACAGGCGTGGTGGCCGTGAACGGCGTCATCCACCTCATCGGCGGCCGGGTGGACACGTTCCACACCAACTCGAACCTGCACCACTCCTACGACCCAAAGACGGACGCCTGGATCTTCCGCGCTCCGATTCCGACCGCGCGGTCGGGGCATGGAACTGTTTGGTTCCGCAACCGGATCTTCTGCATGGGTGGCGAGGGTACCAACCGCGTCTATGGCCAGAACGAAGCCTACGATCCGGCGACGGATCGGTGGGAGAGCTACGCGCCGATGCTGACGCCGCGCCACGGTATGGGCGCCGTGGTGATCGGCGACGCGATCTACGTGGCTGGAGGCGGTCCTCAGATGGGAGGGGGCGTCAAGAGCGCGATCAACGAAGAGTTTAGAATCGCCTGAGTCGATGCCCCGCGCGGGAAGTTAGAACCCCGCGTGCAGGGGGCCACGAGGAGGCAGCCGAGGTAGTGCGCCAGGTCCACTCCCCCTATGCCGCCTCCTCCCACATGATCTCTCCAAGGTAGGCGTCAATTGCCCACCTACAGGGTTCTGAAGCATGGATGATTTCATCATGTGCTTGAACGCTGTTGCCATGGTGCGCACAGTGAAAACGACGTGTCTGAGCAGCCACCTCCACAGATGGGTAGCGGGCACATCATACCTTGGTTGCAGATCGTGGCTAGGTCCAGCACAGCTTCCACTTTACGGACATACTTCATCGTCACTGCGCCCCCAACAAACATGACGTTGGGGCAGATCATGAGTGGCAGTACGACGTGCCGAGTCCTCTTTGTTGAGGATGAGGCCATGGTCTCGATGCTGATCGAGGATATGCTGCTCGACCTTGGCGTTGAGGTGGTTGGTCCTGCGGCCAAACTCGACCATGCCTTGACGCTCGCACGTGAAGCGGAAGTGGAAGCTGCCATTCTGGACATCAACATCGGTGGGCACCTCACCTATGAGGTTGCCGATGTGCTGCGGCGGAGGGGCATTCCGGTGATCTTTGCCACAGGGTATGGTGCGGCTGCTCTTCCGGAGCGGTTCCGGGGCACGCCAACGCTGCACAAGCCCTTCGACCAGCAAAGCTTCGCAAGAACAATCGAGGTGGCGCTGGCGGACAGCCCCTGCAAGATCGACGTGACCTGATCGAGCCCGACACTCGATAGACGCTCACCGCCGAGTTTGACGCGGCCATGTGGGGCCGAGCAAGCGGTCGCCCGCTGATCTGCGTCAGTGAAGCTCGTATTCTGCGCTGGGCACGTACCGTTTCAGGTCAGGTGGCGGCGTTTCGGCCCATATCTGAGCCGTAAGCTTTAGCATCAGGCGCACCGCGTCCTGCAAAGCAGGGGAGTCTGCGTGGACCCGGACGCTCTCCAGAGCAAGGGTGAGATGCCGACGCCCGCGCCAAGGCAGAGCCGCCAGACAAGCCTCCAGATCGCGCCGTGCTAAGGGCTCAACACCGGTGCGCTCGGCGATCTCCTCGATCTTCATGTTGAGAAGACCCAGGTGATAGCTAATAGTGCTGGACGGCAACTCAGAGGAACGGACAGGCATACGGCCCCGATCTTATGAATGATGCGGACCTGAACAGCCCGTAACGTTTGTCGTTGTCCTGTATGGAACACGCTCCGCAGAGCCCAGTTCCACCTAAACTGTTGGGGCTGACAGGGCTCGTCGGTGTTCTCGACAAGAAATCGACGGAATCAATCTTTGCAGTTCTTACTTGCCTTAACGGGAGAATGTCATGGTTCGACCCAATGCTCTCAGCGGGAGCGCCAGCAAAAGGCTTCTGATGCTGGTCTTCGCTTTCGTCGGGACCGGATCACCAGCCCTTGCGCAGACTACAGGCGGACCAACACTGGGCACAGTGGTGGAGTCCCCAACACCTCCGATGCTGCCCCCCGAGAAGCAGGCTATCATCCGCGAGCAGGCGAAGAGACCCGATCTTCCCATTGTCCAACTCAGTGAGCCCGCCCGGATTGACATGACCATACCTGAGGAAGTCGAACTCCTCGCGCTTCCGCAGGACATCACTACCGAGACCCCGACCACCACGAGCTATCGCTATCTCATCACCAGCGATGCTATTGCCGTGGTGGAGCCGCAAAGCCGTAGGGTGATCCAGATCATCACCCGATGAGAGCACCAATAGTCAGGCGTCAGTTGCTCTTTCGATCAGGTCTCGGATGATCCGCACCGGAGTGGTCATTGGGTAAGGCTTTGCGAGAAAGATGCCGCCGCTAGGGAGAGAGCCCGCCACCCGCACGACGCCCGAGGTGACGACGATGGCGATGTGCGGCCAGCGGTGGTGAACAATACCAGCGAGTTCCAGCCCGTCCATGTCGCCGGGCATGTCCACGTCCGTGAACAGAGCCGCCACATCGCCGCTGCGCTTCTCCAGAAGTGCCAGGGCTGCCCGCGCAGTTGCGGCCTCTACCACCTCGAATCCCGCGTCCTCCAGCGTGTCGGCAGCATCCATTCGGACTACCGGCTCGTCTTCGACGACAAGAACGACCGGCATCCGTGCCAACCCTCCCAGCCAAGCCTCGCTTGGAAGGGGCGGGTCATACCCCCTGACCCTACGTCAATCAAGCGCAATGACGGGCTGTGCGACATCCGCCTTCAGAGAAGCATTCGGGGAGGGGTCCCGCTCGATACGGGCCTTTGGGGAGGATGGTTATGCACCCGGTAATGGGTGACCCCAGGCTCACAGGGATAGACGGGCTGTCACACGACAGCCGGGGCTCCCTGCCTCGCGCTGGATGCTGCCTCCAAGTTGCTGCACCAGAAGCCGCGTCAGGCGGGTACCCAGGCCCTCATCTGAGGCCGTGCAACCGATTCCATTGTCCTCCACCGACAATCGGACCTCCTTTTCACTCACCCGGCGCAAGCTCACCTCGACGGCGCCCTGTGCCCCGTCCGGAAAGGCGTACTTGAAGGCGTTCGTCACAAGCTCGTTGACGATCAGCCCCAGCGGCACGGCCTTGTCGGGGCCGGTCATGATCGGCTCCACCTCCACACGCACGGCAACAGGTCGCAGATCGCGCAGGGTGTCGCCGAGGGTACCGCAGAGGTCCTCCAGAAAGTCGCGGAGGTTCACCTCGCCCTGTGGTCCTCCCGGCTGGAGCCGCTCATGCGCCCTGGCGATGATCTGAACCCGAGAGATGGCCACATCAAAAGCAGCCCGGACGGCAGGCTCCGTCTGGGCTCGCGCCTGGAGGGTCAGCACTGAAGCAATCATCTGGAGGTTGTTCTTGGTCCGATGCGCCAACTCTTGGAACATCAGGTCCTTCTCGCGCTCGGCGCGGGTCGCCCGCTCAAGCGCATGGCGCAGGGCCTCGCACAGCGCGGCGATGCCGGTGCACTCCAGAACGAAGAAGACAAGCGGGATGATGTGCTTCTGGGCGACCTCGAAGCTGTCGAATGGCTCAATCAGGTACGCCAGGGCCGCTGTACTCAGCGCCGTTGCGAGGAGACCTGAGCCCCGGTCGAACAGCAAGGATGCGAGAAAGACGGCCGGAATGAAGACAAAGAAGCCGTATGTACCCGCTCGCTCCCCCATCTCGACGCGCAGGAGCGTGAAGATGAGGGTGATGAACACCGTCACCGTGTAGCGGGTGACGAGCGAATACCGATGCGACGCCAGATACGACAGAATGTTTTCCACGGCAGGGCAATGCCCGAGCTTCGGCCCGTGTTCCCGCGTTGGCGCCGAGGTTGGGTAGTGTCTCAGTTTGAATTAGAGACCCGCTCCAGCACCCATTGCTGCGCTTCATCAGGGGATTGGAAGATCTGATCCGTCCCCGGCGCGACCGCGCAGGGGCCATAGCCCGTCTCCATAAACCAGCGGCCCTTTAGGTGATTGAGTTCCTCGTCCAAGCTTCCGTCAAGGAGCATCACGACCGCCATCAGCGCGTCGTCAGCGAAAACCAGGAAGCCTTGTTCGACCTCACCGGAACGGTTCACGGGAATGCGGATCGACTGGCATGTGATGTGCGGTGCCATCACGCAAGTATACCATCGGTGGTTCGCTCGGTCCTTCACCTGAGTTATGCTCGGTGATAAGCATTGTTGGAGCCAGTATTCCAGCCGATACAAGCCGCGCTCCGTCGCAGCGGCAAATTCAAACTGAGACACTACCCGAGGCTGCCCCTTGTCGCACCTCCCTGTGTTGAAGCTATGCTCGTTGGGGTGGCGCCAGCGGGCTCTCGGAAGCCGCTCTGACGAAGATGGCCGCACGATCCGAAAAAGCCGCGAGTTCGGCTTCGACCCTGTTCTGCACCTCCGTTTGACCACCTGCTTCAGGGCGACCAATGACCGTTATCTCGATGGCGTCAGGGTGCGGCACGGAGCCGTGGAAGTTCGTCTGGTAGGTCGCGACCACCCCCTCACGGACGAGGCGATTGAGGACGGAGACCACATCACCCCGAAGCCGCCTGTGGTGACGAAAGCCGGAAAAAGCCATGGGAAGGGACCGCCTGAGACTAAAATTAAGCTCGACGTTTAAGGAACGGTCACGTTTCCTCCGGGTTCCACCCCGTGCGAGTGAAGGGCCTCAGTTGCCATCCCTGCGAATGATGCAGACCAACCGCAACATCCATTCCGGTCTGTTCCGGCAGTGCCGGGCACAGCTTCATTGAGGTGGGGCTGGGCGCGTCAACTGGGCCTTTTGCGGAATGGCAGCACCCTGGTGGGGTCGAGTTGCGCTCTTAAGCAGACCGTGATGGCTCGGGCGAGTGCCTCCTGTGAGAAGGGTTTGTTGAGCCTCAGGATCTCGGTCTCGGTGCCGGGGGGTAGATCCGCATACCCGGTTGCCAGGAGGACCGGCAGGTTCGGCCAATCCGCTCTGATCGCCCGCGCCAACTGAACGCCCGTCATGCAGGGCATCGCCTGATCGGTGACAACAAAATCGACGGACCGGCCCGCCCGCAACACCTCAAGCGCATGATGAGCCGAGGGGGCCTCAATGACCGAATGGCCAAGGTCCTCCAGCAGGGCTGCCGTATTCGTCAACACGAGCGGATCGTCATCAACAGCCAGGATCGTCAACTGCCGCGTCTCGCCTCCTCCGGTCTGCGTGCTGCGCTCCGATGGGTCGGGTGTGGGGATGACGCTGGAATCCGAAACTGGCAGCCACACCTCCACCGTCGTTCCCTCACCCTTGCGGCTGCGCAGGACGAGCGTTCCGCCGGATTGCTCAGCAAGGCCATGCACCATCGAGAGACCCAAGCCTGTGCCCTTGCCGATGCCCTTCGTCGTGAAGAACGGCTCCTGTGCCCGCGAGAGCGTCGCTTCGTCCATGCCTGTGCCTGTGTCGGTGATGGAGAGGCAGAGATACCGCCCCGGCTCCAGGCCCGGAGTCTGGCCGGTTCCCACCACCTGCTCGTGGGCCGCGATGTTGATCAGGCCGCCGTCCGGCATAGCGTCGCGGGCATTCACTGCAAGGTTCAGGAGGGCCAACTCAAGCTGGTTGGAATCCACATGAGCCCGTGACAACCCGAGAGGGAAGCGGGTTTCGATCCGCACCTGTGGGCCGACAGAGCGCTGCAACAGGTCCTCCATGCCGCGCACGAGATCCGGTACACTCACCGGCTCGGGCTTGAGGTCCTGCCGCCGGGCAAAGGCAAGCATGCGCTGGGTCAGGGACGCCCCCCGTTGAGCAGCCTGAATGGCACTCTCGACCATCCGGATGACCTTCGAGTCCTCCGGCAGCCGCTTGCGGGCGAGTTCGAGATTGCCGAGCACAACGGCTAGGAGATTGTTGAAGTCGTGAGCCACCCCTCCGGTAAGCTGACCGACAGCCTCGATCTTCTGGGCCTGCCGCAGGGCTTCCTCGGTGCGCTTGCGCTCGGTCACGTCCACAACACCGCCCATGATGTGGATGCGCCCCTCAGCAACCTCATCGACCCTGCCGGACATGAGAACGTCGAGGACGGTCCCTGCCTTCGTGACGAGGCGGTACTCGACATCCTTAATGGACCGGTCCTTCAGGAGCTTGGGCCAGATCACCTGTCCTCTTCTGCGGATCGACTCCTCGGTCATGAAGTTCGTAATCGGGCGTCCGATCACCTCGTCGAGGCGGTAGCCCAAGAGGTCGAGCCACGCCTCGCTGACATTCAGGATGATGCCGTTCTCATCAAGATAATGGAGGGGGAGCGGCGTCTTGCGGTAGAGCGCCCGGAACTGCTCCTCGCTCCGGCGCAGGGCCAGCGCCTCCTTCTCGGCCAGGACAGCGAAGCGGCGGTCGAACATCGCCGCGACGAGGCCGAGGAAGAGGATCAGGAGCGTCGTGGTGGCGACAGCCAGCGCGAGGTTGGTCTGGCTGATGCTGGCATGCCCGTGAGCCCCGTCTACCGCAGAATGAGCGGTAAAGATGGCGGCCCGCATGGCGGTGTAGTGCATGCCCGAGACGGCGATGCCCATCACGCCCGAGGCCAAGAGTTTCTGGAGCAGACCCGCATTGCGGAAGGCCAGCCATAGGGCCACGGTGGAGGCCCCGATGGCGATCAGCACCGAGAGAGCCACCCAGAGGCTGTCGTAGGAGAGATCCGCAGCCATCCGCATGGCGGCCATGCCGACGTAGTGCATGGCGACGATGCCGAGGCCCATCAGGAGCCCACTCAAGGCCAGAGTGGCGTACCCGGTCCGCTCGCGATCCGCCGCGACGAAGCCAATCCCTGTGACGGCGATGGGAAGGACGAGGGATAGCACTGTGAGGCCGAGGTCGTAGTTCGCCGTCATGCCGGGCATGCTGAAGGCCAGCATGGCGATGAAATGCATGGACCAGATGCCGCCGCCCATGGCCACAGCCGCAGCAGCCATCCAGGCGTACCGCACCCATCCGCTTGCTGCCTTGGTGCGGCCAGCAAGATCAAGAGCGGTGTAGGAGGCGACCGTCGCGATCAGGATGGAAAGCGCGACGAGGACTGCATCGTGGGCGCCAACAAGGGTCATTGCTCGGGCATCCTGGCGAGGGGCAACTAAAGGTGGCGATTCCTGGCCACCAGCAGAACCTCATTGCACCAGCAATTGCTAACCAACGCCCAAGCTAGAGTACTGTTCAATGGCTACGCATAGGACAAAGTGTGGAGAACTGCAAGACAGGCATTCAGGAGGGCCGGTAATTTGATGTGATGGCCGAACGGAAGTCCCCTACGATTAGACGCCCGAGGTGGAGGCGTAGAAGCGAATAGGGTGCGCGTGACGGCGGGCGTCACCCTTCGTCCAGCACCCTCCGCAGCGTCTCGGCCAACTCTCTGCGCCTATATGGCTTGCGCAGAAGGAGGGTGTTGGCATCAGGGCGTCCGTGATGCTCGAAGACATCCTCCGAGTAGCCAGAGGTGAGCAGCACCTTGAGGTCCGGCACAAGCTCCCGCGCTCGTCTGGCAAGTTCGACGCCACTCATGCCCTTCGGAAGCATCACGTCGGTAAACAGCAGGTCGAACTCCTGCCTCCGCGCCAGCACCTCCAGAGCATCCGGGCCGGTTGAGACCGCCTCAACCTCGTAGCCGAGGCTCACAAGCTGAGACGTGACGAACCGAAGTACGCCGGGCTCGTCCTCCACAACCAGAATGCGCTCGCCATGAGCTACCATTTCTGGTGCGTCCTCAGTCTTCTCGGTCCTTCTGTCTGCCGCAGCAATAGCTGGGAGCACAATCGTCACGGTTGTTCCGACGCCGACCTGACTTTCAATCGAGACATGGCCGCCCGTCTGCTGGGCGAAACCGTAGACCATCGGCAGCCCCAGACCTGAGCCCTTTCCGACCTCCTTGGTGGTGAAGAACGGCTCAAAAACACGGGACAGCACATCTGGTGGGATACCCATTCCGGTGTCAGCAACGATGACATAGACCACAGGGTGCCCCATCGGCAGCGCTCCCTCGGCGGGACCGGCGAAGCGCTCACCTGTTCGAATCGTGAGGGCGCCGCCTTGAGGCATGGCATCCCTGGCGTTCACAGCCAGATTGAGGATCGCACTCTCCAGTAGCGTGCGGTCTGTGAGGGCCGCCAAGTCGCTGTCATTGAGGTGTATCTGAAGCTCGATGTGCGCCCCGATGGTCCGGTGCAGCAGGGGTACCATCGCCTCCACAACCTGCTTCAGTTTGAGCCTTTCGGGTTTCAAGGATTGGCGACGGCCGAAGGCAAGGAGCTTTTGCGTCAAGTCGGACCCGCGCTCGGCCGCGACCATGATCTGATCGGCCAAAGCATAGGCGAGTGCTGGATCGGTCGGGTTCTCCGTAATGAGTTCCGCATTGCCGAGGATGACGGCAAGCAAGTTGTTGAAGTCGTGCGCAATACCTCCCGTAAGCTGCCCGATGATCTGGAGCTTTTGGGCTTCTCTCAGTTGCGCTTGCAGGCTCTCGCGCTCCGCTTCGGTCGCTTTGCGATGCGTGATGTTCGTGGACACCCCACGATAGCCTGTAAGGTTGCCGTCCGGATCAAGAATGGGCTGGCCACTGCTGGAGAACCAGACGGAGCGACCACGGGGGGTTTTCAGTTCAAACTCGAAGTCGCGGAATGGCTTGCCTGCGGACAGCGACGAGATGAGACGCCGCCACGCCGGGTCGGCGGAATCACCTCCTACGGCGTCCCAGAGGGTCTTGCCGATGGCTGCATCGGTCAGCAGGATCTGAGCGGCTCCCATAAGAGAGGTGTAGCGAAACTCGGCGTCCGTCTCCCAGAACCAGTCCGAGGCAATGTTGGCGAAGTCGCGGGCGCGCTCCTCACTCAGGCGAAGGGCCTGCTCGGCTCTCTTCTGTGCGGTGATGTCCGTGAAGGTTCGAACTGCTCCCCCGCCGGGAAGCGGAATGGAGCAGACCTCCAGAACCATACCGTTTGGGCGTTCCCGTATGTACCGTGCTTTCTGGTGAAGGAAATCTCCTGTGTCGAGCCATTGACGTTGCTGGGCGTCACTGCGGATGAATTCCCCCTTCTCACGTTGGTAGCGCTTGACCGCGTCGAACGACTGGGGGCCGTACATAAGGCTTTCCGGCAGGTCGAGGAGTTCGAGAGCCCGCCTGTTGTAGAGCCGGATGGTTTCCTCGGTATCGACCATGATGAGGCCCTGGTCCATGTGCTCCAGGGTTGTCCGCAGGAGCGACAGGGCCTCTGAAGCCTCTGCTTCGGCTCGCTTTCTCGCTGTTACATCGGTGAAAGTGCGCACCACGCCGCCCCCAGCCAGCGGAACTGTACGGATTTCAAGAGCGGCGCCGTTCGGGCGCACCCGTTCGCGGGCCAACGAACCCGCAGCTACACCCTCCCGCAGGATGCGCTCCATGTCGGGATCGGGGGTATAGTCGAACTCGCCCCTTTGTGCCTGATACTGCCGCACCGCCTCGAAATCCGGACGTGTGGCAAGCAGAGCAGGTGGGAGGTCGAGGAGGTTGGCGACCCGGCGATTGAAGAGTGCGATCCTGTGAGTCTGATCGACCATCAAAATACCTTGGTCCATGTTCTCCAGGGTCGCTTCGAGGAGAGCCGTCTTCTCCTGAGCTTCAAGCTCTGCTGTCTTGCGACGTGTAATGTCGGCTGTGATGCCAATTAGAAACCGCTGGCCTTGAGGGTCGATCTGGAGTTCAGCCTTGTCGTGAATCCAGATTGTCGTGCCATCCGGCTTCACAAATCGAAGTTCGATATCGTAGGGCTCTCCGGCCTGCGTGGTTGCCTTCAAGGCTGCCTGATGGCGCTGGCGATCCTCCGGATGAACCCGTTCCTCGAACTCGCTGGTGTGGCCAGAACGGAGACCAAGAAGGTGCTCGGCATTGTCGGACCAGACGACGTGATTGGTCGCGAGGTCCCACTCCCAGGCGGCGATGCAGCCTGCGCGGAGAGCCTGCCGTAGGCGCTGCTCGGCGACCTGCAAGGTCGCGTGATCGGATGATTGATGCCGGTCAGGCGAAAGGCTCACGGGACCACCCTGAACAGAATGAAGGCCCCACAGTGGGAGAAGCCGGTTATGTGCGGGATACCAGACCTTTGGCACCTACGTGGTTCTACGTAGCGTCTACGAGGACGCGTGGGAACTCGGCCAGTCGGATACAGCGGCTCGGGCTGACAGCCTACCCTAATGCGCATACGCTAATGGCGTTCGTGGCCGTGGCGGCGCCCTTCGCAAAGCTGGGCATTATATGGGCACCGAGGTCAGGGGAGCAAAAGCCCCGAGCCTCAGACAGAGCGAGTGTGGTGCGCCTGAAGTCGGGTGCCAATGCTACACGAGCAAAAGGCCCGGCGGTCTCGCAACGCCGGGCCTTGAGCGGCCCCATAGGTAATGCGGGGATAGGGCCGATGACGGGAAGGCAGTCCCGTCATCGGGAGAACGTCACCCCTCGGGCAACGTTCCCGCCTGTGAGGTGATCTTACAGCTTACGGTCTGCCTTCCCGGTACCCGGCACCTGATTGCTGCGCTCGTCCTCGACCGTGACTTCAGTGCTGCGGACCGTATCGGAGATGGTCTCGGTGCGCTGGTTCACGTCCTTCTTGATGACAAGCTCCTCCTTCACGCGAGCCTCCTTGGAGACCACTGCCTCCTCGCGCTTCTCGTCCATCTCGACGGTACGATCTTGGAACAGGGCGTCGCCACTCACCGCACCGGCTCGCCCGGAGCCCTCTACCGCGCGACGCTCCACATGGACGTTCTCCTCGCGCAGCGAGACCTGCTCCTGCACGGGCCGCTCCACCACATACGAGCGAACACGAACACGCCCGTGGTTCACATCGCGCTTTCCGACATGAAGCTGTTCCTCAGCAATCGGAATAACCTCGCTGCCCTCCCGATTGGTGCGTTCGGTGCCCGTCATGGAAGATGAGCCCCTGGTGGTGCCAGAGCCGACCGCGCTGGTAGCGCTGGACCCGGCCATCGCAGCGCTGGTCCCGGTCCACCCTTCCAAACGCCAGGAAGCCGCCCGCTCGTCGATGTCGATGGTGCCCTCATCATCCAAGATGTCGAGCGTACGCTCGTACTCGGCATCCGAGACGTTGACGCTCACGAGGTACCCACCCCGGCTCAAGCCCTCGGCGTAGGTGTAGCGATCCTCATCCGGCAGGAAGAGGTCACCCAGCGATTCCCAGAAACCCTTGGCCGCATCGCCCACAGAGGCGGTGCCACTGCTGGTGTCCCGCTCGTGGCCAGGAACAAGGCGGGCGCTTCCTCGTGCGATGCCCTCCGCCTCAAGTCGAGCAATCGCCTCCTCGGCGTCAGTCCGGCTGTCGAAGAATGCGGTGATCATCCGCTGGCTCATAGATCCAGCACTCGCGCTATGGCTCATAGGTTCGTCTCCTCAGTGTCACCTTGGATCGGCAGGTGCTGGACCCAGTCCAACCGCTTTGCCCGCCCGACGAGGGAACGGTCACGCTCAGGGCCAGTTCCGTTGCCGCACAGCCCTGCCGTCAGGCGGGTTCATCGTCTGGCGCAAGCCGCTCGACCTCGGCCCTTTGCTTGCGTAGTTCGACTGGTACCTCCATGTCCTCGGTGCGGGTGACGCGCCGAATGTGCAGTTCCTCCTTGAGGACGAGGCGTTTCTCCACCACCAGCACCTCCTCGATCACAGGCACGATGGTGACGCCGTTCTCGGTGCGAACCTCGGGAGCCTGATCGATGTCGCGCCCGACCGGCACACAGGTGACTTCGACCGTCTCCTCCTCCAGGGAGACCCGAACCTGCTCCTGCACGATATCAACCAGGGTCCGGACCTGGACGCGGCCTGTGGTAATCTCCCTCTTGCCAACCCGCACTTCCTCCTCGGCGAGGGGGATAACCTCCTCTCTCTGACGCTCCTCGACATCCGTGGCTTGCAGAGAGGCTGAGGCGGGATCGTCGCCCGGCAAACCTGCTTCAGTGGAGGTGGGGATGGGGGTGCGCATGGGGGATGATCCTCGGCTGGCCGGTTCCTCTGTCAAACCCGGTCGGCTGACGTTGGTTGCTGAGGGGCCGACCGCGCGGGCCAAGGGGCGGCCGCCGTGGCGCCCACCTTGTGGACGGCTCCGCCCCTGGAACCATGGCTTGGTCCTGCTGTTGCCCCAGGTCAGCGAAAAGGAGCATCGAGATGAGCCGTGGTTTTCCATCCATGACAGCCCTGCTGGGCCTTCTTGCCGTTGCAGGGTTCCAGAATCGGGACAAACTCGCGGAGATGCTGGGAGGATCAGGGTCGAACACCCCACGGGCTCCGGGCCAGGGCCATGGTCAGGGGCACCAGAGCCAAGTGCCGCAACAGGGTGGCCTCGGAGGGCTTCTCGGAGGATTGGGCGGCGGCGGCTTGGGCGGCCTGCTCGGCGGCGGCTTGAGCGAGCTTGTGGACAACTTCAAACAGAAGGGTCACGGGGATGTTGCTGATTCCTGGGTACGATCCGGACCTAACCAGCAGATTGCGCCTCACCAGCTTGAGCAAGCCCTCGACCCTGACGTGCTGGCTCACCTGACCCAGCAAACAGGTCTCTCTCGCGAAGAACTCCTTTCCCGGCTGTCGCGCGAACTCCCAGACGCCGTGGACAAGTACACACCTGATGGACGCCTTCCGTCCTCGTCAGACTTCTCACGTTACTGAATGGCTTTGTGAAGGAGGTGGCTACCTTGAGGGAGGCCAATTCCTTCGTTGAGCACGTACCCAAGTCAAAGAGACTCACGTACCCAAGTCAAAGAGACTGACGAGGGTCTGTTGACCCATCCACGTCTCGGTGACCAATATCTCTATGATGAACAGGCTCCGAGGACGAGGCAAGGTGCGGATGGTGGGGATCACCCTCGCCGTCCATGCGCTCGTCTCCCTGCTCCTGCTGACCTCGGCCGTCGCTCATTGCCTGCCGCGCATCAGCCATCACCAAGTTGCGGCAGACCTTCATCACCACGGCGGGGGGCACGAACACGCTGATCACGGCTCAGCGACCCCAGACCCACAGGACCGTCTGGACGACTGCTGCGGCGTCCTTTGTCGCGCTGCGGCCGGGCACGTCTTCGCACCAGCACCCGATCTGGCTCGGGTCGCGCCTCTGGCTTACGCAATCCAGGCTGCACCACAGCCGGACGAGCGGCCAATCTTCACCAGCCGCTGGTCACTACTCCCCCTCGGCTCGCGGGCTCCTCCCATCGCTGCTTGATCATCATTCCGATCAACTGCGACTTCAGAGGAAACCATCATGCTGCCAAATCCCCGTCGCGGCGCGCTCGGCGCGTCCGCGCTCCTATGCCTATCTGCTCTCCCAGCCCCTGCCCATGTCACCCTGGAGACCCAGGAGGCTCCTGTCGGTTCCACCTACAAGGCGGTCCTGCGGGTACCCCACGGCTGCGAGGGCGCCGCCTCGCTCAAGATCCGGGTGCAGGTCCCAGAAGGCGTCATCGCCGTGAAGCCGATGCCGAAGGCTGGCTGGACCCTGGAGACCGTCAAGGGCGCCTACAAGCAGCCCTACGACTACTACGGCACGCCCATGACCGAGGGCGTGAAGGAGATCGCCTGGACCGGCAAGCTCCTCGACGAGCACTACGACGAGTTCGTCTTCCGGGCCTATCTCACGCCGGGTCTCCAGGCGGGCACCACCCTCTACATTCCCGCTGTGCAGGAGTGCGAGGGCGGCAAGGCCGAGCGCTGGATCGAGATCCCCGCTGCCGGGAAGAATGCCGATGACTACAAGTTCCCGGCACCCGGCATGAAGCTCCTGCCAGCCAAGTCCAGTCACTGACGATGCAGGGGGCCACCCTTGCGGTGGCCCCGCACTCATCATGCTGTGCACCGTAACTCGCCTATGCGTTCTCGTGCTCGTCGTGCTCATCGGCGCGGCGGGCTCGGCTTTTGCCCACGCCACCCTCATCGCGACTGTCCCTGCGGACGGTGCGGTGCTCGATGCGAGCCCTCGGATCGTCCAACTCCGGTTCAACGAGCCGGTCTCGCCTCTTGTCGTCCATGTGATTGACGCACATGGTCAGCCCCGGCAGGGCGTATCCGTCACCGCTCGGAATGAGACTGTCGAGGTGACGCTCCCGCCCGATCTGCCGCAGGGCACCCAGATCGTGACCTACCGGATCGTGTCCGCCGATGGGCATCCCATCGCAGGTTCGATTGTGTTCTCAATCGGTCAACCGGGCCGTGCCCCGACCGCAGCACAAGAACCTGCCGACGCGCTGGTGCCGCCTCTCACGTGGCTTGTCCGCATTGTCCTCTATCTCGGCTTGTTCGTGGGGGTCGGAGGGGCGTTCTACTCCGCCTGGATCGCACCGCAGCAGTCGGCGGCACCCGGATTCGCCCGACCGGCTTTGGGTCTGGGCCTCTTCGCGGCGGTAGCCTCCCTCGGCCTCCAAGGTCTGGATGCTCTCGGACTTGACCTGTCCGCAGTCGCTTCCCCGGAGGTTTGGATGGCCGGGTTTGGCACCTCGCTCGGGCCAGCCATGATCGTAGCCGTTGGTGCATCGGTCGTGGGCTATCTCAGCCTCACCCATGCCCGTAGATGGGGACGAACCCTGTCAGGAGCGGGTCTCCTTGCTGTCGGAGTGGCGTTCGCCCTGACGGGCCATGCCAGTGCGGCGAGCCCGCAATGGCTCACCCGGCCCGCCGTGTTTCTCCATGGTGTCTCGGTCACCTACTGGGTCGGCGCCCTGCTTCCACTGTTCATGATGCTCTGGCACCGGGAACCCGCCCTGCCGACCGTGAGGCGGTTCTCCGCTGTCGCGGTTCCCCTCGTGGGCGTCTTGGTGCTCACCGGCACCGCACTGGCTGTCGTGCAGGTCGGAACCCTGTCGGCGCTGACGGCGACTGCATACGGAAACGTGCTCCTTGCAAAGCTCGCCGCCGTCGCAGGTCTCCTCGGGCTGGCTGCCTTCAACCGCCTGAGCCTTACCCCGGCTCTGTCTGTTTCTGGTGCCGAGCGCCGACTGGCGTGGTCCATCGGTGCCGAGATCGCGTTGGTGGTCCTAATCGTCGTGCTCGTGGCGGCGTGGCGGTTCACGCCGCCACCCCGTGCATCTGTTCCGGCACCGCAACCTGCACCTCTCGCGGAACCTGCCGTCGCCCTGCTCCACGGTGAGCGCACCATGGCTCAGGTGACATTCACACCGGGCCAAGTTGGTCCAGTGCGAGCGTCGATCACAGTCATGGGACCGGATCATGCACCCATTGAGGCGAAGGAGGTCACCGTGTCGATGGCCCTCCCGTCGTTGGGTGTCGAGCCCTTGGAGCGGCGAGCCACGAAAGCAGGGGCAGGTCTGTGGGAGATCGAGAGCCTGCCCGTGCCGCTGCCCGGCCGCTGGCTGGTGCGCGTGGAGGTTCTGATCAGCGACTTCGAGAAGGCGGCACTTGAGGGTCAAGTGGAGGTCAAGTCGGCAGGTTCTCGGGCTGTCAGGGCCATTTCGCCGGACATGCCCGCAACGAAGGCTTTCCGCGAGGCAAGCGCCAAGATGCATCGCGAGATGGTCATCGCGTATTCCGGTGATGCCGATATCGACTTCGTGCGGGGCATGATCCCCCATCACCAAGCTGCCATCGACATGGCGAAGATTATTCTTGAACACGGCAAGGACGAGCAGATCCGCAAGTTGGCTGCTGATGTCATCCGAGAGCAGGAGCGCGAAATCTCTGTGATGCAGGCTTGGCTTAAGAAGCGAGATGCTGCTGATCCTTCCAGCAGAGGCGGGAATCTCCAGAAGGAGTGAGCCTTCACGCAGAGTAGATGTCGAACAGGGCATAATCGCCAGCGCTTTTGTTGTGCAATCCTATTGCATGCTGGCCTTGGGCTGGCGGCATCAACCGCCGAGGCTATGACCCCTGCGAGAGGTGCCAGACGCGCGGGTCGCAACTCTCTACGCAAAGGCTAGACACGGAAATGTAATGATATAACGTTGCGGCGACTCAATGAGCGGAGAGCGTTGATGAACCAGCCTGCAATCGCTTCAGCCACACGCAGGACAGCACTCAGCGCGGCGATAGGCGCGGTTATGATGTGGTCTGCACCCGCGTTGTCACAGAGCAATGCTGAACAGGCGCGCCTCCTCGTGGCGGACGTGGCAGCGGGCGTCCTTCACGTGTATGACGCCGCCGACGCACGCCTCCTGACGACTATCGCCGACCTCCAAATCGCTGCTCACGCGGGAGTTATCGCACTCTCCGATGGACGGGTTCTCGTGCCGGACGACCGCAATAAGCAACTTTTGGTGCTGCGGATTTCCGGGGACGCTGCGCCGATCATCGAGCGTCGTGTGCCGATGCCTATCCCCCTACCGACGCGCTATGCCTGGGCAGCCGTGGACCCTTCTGAGGCGATTTTCGCTGCGACAGGTCTGGATTCCGACGAGAGCGTGAAGATCCTCACGCTCGTGGATCTCAAGAGCTACAGCGCCAAGCAATTTCGGGTCGATACCGGTTCGGCTGATGCAGAATTGAACTTGGCCCTCGGCGGCAATCCAGACCCGGTCATCATCCTTCACATGGCCGAGAAGGTGGAGAGCTACCGTGTCTCTGACCTCTTCAGCCCAGAGGCTAAGATAAACGGCATCCTCGATGGCACGGTGAAGCCGACCAGCACGGTCTCTGTCGGCAAGGGTGGTCATTCGAACTCCTACTCGAAGCCGACCAATACCTTCACGGCCTCGACGCTCCGTGGCTTTGAACTCGCGACGCTCGACGGAAACGGCGCGCTCACCGGCCACAAGGTGCTGTCCTGGGAGGCGAATGGCCGTGGTGGTGGGCGCAATGCGCGCCAGCGCCTGACACGGGACGGCCGATACGTGTTCGGTCCTCTCAACGCCTCCATCCCGCCCGCACAATGGGCCGATGCTGAGGTAGACCTGCACTGGGTCGAGCTTCCCACTGGGACAACGAGCCGTGCGCCTCTTGCCCGTGGGGCTGTCGGCCGAGGTGGGGTTTCAGGGCGCCTCGCTGTCTATGCCAGCATCCATCCGGACGGGGACATCGCCAACCTCGTTGACCTGAACCCAGCCTCCCCCAGCTTCCGCACCGTTGTGGCGCGTGTCGCCCTGCCGAAACTCGCCAATGGACCGGTGGCAGGCCAGCCCACGACCGGCCGCGAGAGCCGTCACAGCGCAATATCGCCAGACGGGCGGCTGGCCTTTGTAACTCAGGGCGGTGAGGCGCGCGTCCACGTCATTGACACCGCCGCAAAGGCCATTGTGCGCACCATCGATACACCGACTCCACTTAAGGGCGGCGGGTACATTGTGGCAGTCCAGCCTGGAGTTTCGTCAGCAGATTATTCCGCGCGGTAGAGCTACCTGTGCCTTGATCTCCTGGCGCCATGCACGTTTGGCGCCGGGATGACTACGGTGATGGCGCCGCAGGTGTTCAGCAATTTTGGAGAACGTTATGTTGATCAGCCGCCGCTCGCTTGCTGCATCCCTGTTCTTTGTCGCAGCAGGGTTCGGGACGCCCGGCTTCGCACAAAGCTCAAAGGTGCCAGTAGTCGCCACCTTCTCGATCCTGGGCGATCTCGTGCAGAATGTAGGTGGTGACCGGATCGTCCTGTCCACCCTGGTCGGTCCAAATGGCGACGGGCATGTCTATTCCCCGGCGCCGAGCGACGCCCGCCGGATCAAGGAAGCCAAGCTGGTTGTCGCCAATGGCCTCAAGTTCGAGGGGTGGATCGCCCGTCTCGTCCGTTCCTCGGGGACAAAGGCACGACTCGTCGAGGCCGCGAAGGGGGTCAGGACCATCGAGGTGGACGAGTCTTCACCCGCCCATGACCATGGCGACCACTCTCATGCTGGCGAGACCGATCCCCATGCGTGGCAGTCGGTAGCCAACGTGAAGGTGTATGTCGCCAACATTCGTGACGCACTCACCGCCGTTGATCCAGCCAACAAGGACGCCTACGAGGCAAACGCCGCCGCCTACCACGCCAAGCTGGAAGCGCTTGAGCGGGAGATCCGAGATGCATTGAGCGCCATTCCGCCGGAGCGGCGGCGTGTCATCACTTCGCACGACGCATTCGGCTACTTCGCGGATGCCTATGGCCTCACCTTTGTGGCCCCGCAGGGCGTTTCCACTGAGGCCGAGGCTTCCGCGCGGGACATTGCGCGAATTATCCAGCAGATCAAGAAGGAGAGAGTGGCGGCGGTGTTCCTTGAGAACGTGACGGATACCCGTCTCGCACGCCGCATCGCAGATGAGACCGGCGCCAGAATCGGCGGAACGTTGTACTCCGACGCGCTGTCCGAGCCCACGGGTCCAGCAGGAACCTACATCGACATGATGCGGCACAATGCACGAACTATCGCACAGGGGTTAATGGCTGGAGCCTGAACGCATCCGTCCTACATCTCAGCCGGAGAGTACGGCAGTAATAGGACCGCTCTCAGGAGCAAGAAACCATGATCCGCCCGACGAATTTCTCTGCTTGGAGAGAGGTTGTGTCGGATCGGCCGCTCAGTGCTGCGGCGATGTCATCGGAGAAGATTTGAGTACCTTTTCCGAGTGCCGTCTCGGGGCGTCGAACCCTGAGATCACAGTTGCTCGGGGCATTTGCCATCGTGACTGCATCAGGGCCGTCCGACAGGATGAGTGCTACGAAATAGCTGGGGTCCTCAATCTTCAACGTTATCGTATTTGATATGACGGGCGTCTTAAGCGGCAAAATGAAATAGATGTACAGCTTTCCGCCGTCAAAGTTTTGCGCGTACTCGGTTGGAGTTCTGAAGGCAACGTTCACACCATTGGCCTGCACGATGGTAAAATAGCTGAATTCAGCAAGCGACGCTACATTAGTCTTAGCGAGTTCGGCCAACATGGCAGGGTCAGGTTTGCCGTCGCGGTCATTGTCGAGGCCCATTACAGCGAAAGCCGAATAGGCTTCATCAAACTCCCAGTGATGCCTTAGGCTGGTGAGCCGCCCGTCCTTATTGAACACGAGTTCGGTGCGGGTTGTCACCCAGACGTGTGGGTGTGCCTGAAGATCACGTGGGATTGTGATCAGGGTCAGCAACCCGAGCGCCGCCCTGGCCACTGCTGAACGAAAGCGACAGCGAAGGGTTGGGAGCGGCATACAACCTCCTGAAATCGGCCAACAGGGAGCCGTTTTGATGCGGCCGAGGCATTAACCTCATGCTCTATGTGCTGGTTTCACAGATGCTGCATCCAAGCCGGTTGGGAGCGGCACACGGGAGGCAGGCCGTCCAGCTAGAATCGTTTACAGGCCGCCCACACCCCTATGCCGCCTCCTCCCGCATAACCTCGTCGAGGTAGGCGTCAATCGCGCCAATATCCTCTTCAGGCAGTCCCCGGAAACCGAAGTCCCACACGTTGAGCAGAGGCGCCGCCCGGTCGTAGGGGCGGGCATGGCCGAATTTGGCCGGGAGGAGGATGCCCGCACCCTGGAGCTTGCGGCAGATCGCCGGGATCACAGACGAGTCAACGCTGCCGTTGCGGTGCCCATAGACATGTTCGAGCACGAACTGTGAGGTCCCGCCAGGACCAGCGAGAACGGCGATTTCGATCATGGCGCGGGGATCGCTCGCGACCCACTCGATGTAGACCGTACGCCCGAGTGCCACCTCTCCGACCTTGTCGCGGAGACAGTTCTGGAAGCGCCCCGCCGCATCCCCCATGGCTTTGCCCGAGCGAAGCACCCTCCACTGGGCGTCGTCTTGAATCGGCGGCGTGAGGGGAAATTTGGCCTTTGCCACCCATCGCTGCGCCCAGGCGTCGAGCCGAGACTTCGGGGGAAGTGCCCTGAGCGAGGCGACGAGCGCCGCATTCGTGACGCCGGGCACAATGCGCCGAATGAGATCAACGGCCGCCACAAACCCTTCGGCATCCTTCGACGTGCGGAGTTGGCGCATGAGGTCGGGAAAGAGGAGGGCCGGATCGACGATGCGAAGGACAGTGAGCGCGGTCTCGGAAATGCGAATCTGCCGGAGGACTTTGGCCCGGCGCTGATCAGCGTCCGCGAGGAACCCCACGAGGGCGCGGTACTTCAGTGGGTGCATGGGGTCAGGCCTAAGCCGACCGAGGGCGCCCACGAGCCCCTGGACGCCGGGATGGAGTGCTCGGACGATGTCGCGCACCCTCATGGTCGTGAGAGCGATGCTGATGGCTTGCAGGGGATCGTCGGATGCGCAGAATTCGGTGTGGGGTGCGAGCCGCGCTACGAGGTCTTCGGGCGCGGCGCGATGAAGATGCGCGAGCGCGAGGAAGATGGCCTGTCGGCGAAGAGGGCTGGCTTGATGCGCGAACCGGAGAATTCCGGGGTGCGCTGCGTCGAGAAGAACGAGGAGATCGAGAGCCCATCCGGAAAGGGGGAGGGCCGGGCGAGTGGTTCGGGTTGCCGAAGCTGCGGTCATAAACTCTCCGCGTTGAATTGATCGTGCGAGCAGCTATACCATGGAAATTCGGTTTTCGCATCCCCTGCACAGCAAACAATGTAAGCTGGTCTTGCGCTACCCCGTAGATCCCAGTACGTGCCGGTCTATACCGCATCTTGTTCAACGGAACAGGACTGGAACATCAACAACAAGGAATCGTGCAGTGTCTGATCAACTCTCGTCTGGCGGTTCGACGCCGAACTTTGTGGAACTCGCCGCCAACATCGTCTCGGCCTATGTGACGAAGAACGCCGTTCCGGTGGGTGAACTCCCGGCACTGATCGCCAGCGTTCATGGCGCCCTTCAGAACGTCGCCAGCCCGGCTCAGCCGCAGGCGGCGGAGAAGCCCACCCCTGCCGTCCCAATCAAGAAGTCGGTGACGCCGGACGCGATCATCTCGCTGGAAGATGGGCGCCCCTATAAATCGATCAGGCGCCACATCACGAAGCTCGGGATGACGCCCGACGAGTACAAGGCGAAGTGGGGTCTGCCCAAAGATTACCCGATGGTCGCGGCGTCGTATGCCGCGAAGCGCTCCGAACTCGCCAAGGCGAACGGTCTGGGTCAGAATCGTAGAAAAGCGGCGACGAAGGACGCCAACACCTCGGAGAAGGTCGTGTCCAAGGCTCCCAAGAAGGGCGGACGGAAGAAGGCCGCCTGAGCGTCGAAATCAGTAATGCTGAGCGGCCGCTCAACGGGCGGCCGTTCACCCTACGGGTAACTCAGCGTCCACAGTACAGACGAGACCAGTAGGTTCGAAGGTGACCATGACCTCACCCCCGAGATCCTGTGCAAGGCTGCGCTCGATGAGCCTCGTGCCGAACCCTCGGCGGGTTGGTTCCCGAACAGGCGGACCGCCACTCTCCGACCAGCAGAGATGAAGGTAGCGCTCACCGACCTTCTCTAGCAGTGTCCATTCGATTTGGATTTTGCCTGTAGCGTTCGAGAGAGCGCCGTACTTCACTGCGTTTGTGGCAAGCTCCTGAAGAGCCATCGCTAAAGGCAAGGCTATCCGTGGCGGCAGGCGAACGAGTGGCCCGCTCAGATGGAGCCGGTCTTCACCCCTGCTTGAGTAGGGAGCGACGGCCTGCTCGACCACCTCATGCAGATCCGCGCCTTCCCAGTTCTCGCGGGTGAGGACATCGTGGGCGCGAGACAGAGCCAAGAGGCGGCTTTCGATAGCCTCTTTTGCCTCGCTCGGAGTTACTGCATTCCGCAATGTTTGGCTCACGACGGATTGCACAGTCGCGAGCGTGTTCTTCACGCGGTGGTTCAGTTCGTTGATGAGGAGACGCTGGTGCTCCTCCCAGCGCTTCCTCTCAGTGATGTCATTGAAGAGCACGGCGACAAGGCGTTCGGATGGCTGCCCGGTCTTGGCCGCGTAGACATCAAACCATCGTCCCAGTTCCTTCGCCTCGTTCTCGAAACGTATGGACTCCCCTGTGAGTGCGACCCGCCCGTAATTGTCGAACCAATGCTGCTCGAAATCCGGGGCGAAATCTCGTATCGTTCTCCCGACTGCACTCCGTAGGCCAGTCTGCTTCTCAAAGACGTGATTGACCTCCATGAAGCGGTAGTCGAAGGGGCGACCCTCCTCGTTGAACATCATCTCTATGATGCAGAAACCTTCATCGATGGACTGGAGCAGAGTGCGGTAACGCTCCTCGCTCTCGCGCCGCGCCACCATGGACTTCGTGGTCTCAGTGATGAGGGTCAGCACACCGCCGACCCCGCTCGGCGCGGAGGGCTCGGGGATGGGACCATAGCTGTAGGTCCAGTACACCTCCTCGACGCGGCCATTGCGGACGATGGGGATGAGGTAGTTCTCGTGCCATGTGGCTTCGCCGCCTGACAGAACCTGCCGGAGTTCCTCTTCCACGACGTGGTACGCCTCAGACCACGCCACACGCGCCGGTTGACCTAAGATAAAGGGGTGCTTCTCAGGTCCGAGAGAGGGTGTGAAGGCATCGTTATACAGGCAGGTGAAGTCCTCGCCCCAGAAGATGAAGACGGGGTGCCGAGTGGTGAGCATGATGCTCACGGCGGTCTTTAGGCTCGCAGGCCAGCCCTCGATGGGGCCGAGAGGGGTTTCAGCCCAGTTGTGCGAGCGGATGCGCTCGCCCATCTCGCCCCCACCCTGTATGAGGGTGACTGGGAGTGGCGCTTTAGCGTCCATCACGCCGCTTCATGACCTCGACGGCTGTGCTCCGGTGGTCTTGCCGCTCCAGAAGGCGTAGGGCCTCTCGGACGACCTTGCTGGCGCTGCGGTAGCGGCCGGTTCCCACCTTCGCAGCGATGAAGGCCGTCAACTCCGGTGTGAGCGACACGTTGAGAGCGGACTTGGAGGGCATAGTGCCGTTCCGGCGGAGGGGGGTCAGGATTGGCTACCTTGTAGCACCTTCCTCAACGGCAGCAATCCCGGTGCGGCCCAGGTGCCGTGGGTTCCGGCGCCGGGTATCGGCTCCTCCGGCTCCAACCCTCCAACGAGGCGGAGCACGACACCTCACGGCCTCCCATCAGGGTACCCGATGGACACCTGTCGGATGGTCGCTTTCACGGCTCGAAAATTCCTGTTGCTCGACAGGAACTGCCGGTCCCCCGTGACGGCCATCAACTCCTTCTCGGGGGCACGCTCATCGTGGTCGAAGATGACGAGCAGCGTGCAACCACCGGCCATGCTGGCTAAGGCTCCACCCTTCCAGTCGGTGACGGTTCCGCCGTAGTCCCACCCAAAGCCTGAAACCTCGAACGACCGCCCGTTGGCAGCCTCGACATCAGCCGCGCTCATGCCCACCCGCAGGTCTCTGGGTGCCACCCAGCCCTTGCCCGAGGTGCGGATCGTCGAAGGGCGGCGGCGCCCCTTCTCATCCCACCAGATTACCTCGACCCGCCGCTGGTCATCATTCGGGTAGATGATGCTCGCCTTGAGCTTCTCCCCTTCAGGCCCGTTGATGGTGCGGTAGGTAACGTTCCGGGTGCCGAACTCCTTCACGAGCCCCTCATGGCTGGCATCTCGTGCGAACGGACCTGAGCACGAAAGCTGCTCCGAGGCAGCCATGACCGGGTTGCCGAGAAGGGCACCGATTGTGAGGGAGAGCAGGATGAGCGGAAACGACATGAAACCCTCTCCAGGCGCACGAGCCAAGACGGCGGACAGGGGTCACTTGGCGCTTTAACTGTCAAGGTATGCGTTGCACCACGCCTTTGCCGGTGAGGTCAGGCGCGCTTCTCGGCCTGCCACTGCCCCGAGCAGTTGAAGCTGCCTGACCCAACCCATGTGCCTGACCCGGTGCGCGAGGACAGGCGGCCCGAGACCCTGGCCTGTGCCGATCCCACGCCAAGACTGCCTCGGATAGCGCCCTTCGATGTGACCGCACCGGACACAGCGATCCCTTCGGCGCCTCCGTAGCGAACCTGCCCATTCTGGATGAGCACCGGGAAGCGGTACGCCTTCTGGCAATTGCCGGTCTGGGTCACGACCTGCACGCTCCAGTTCCCGTCGAAGCGTTGCTGGGCAGAGGCCACACCCCCGCTCAGGCTAAGGGTCGCACCAATCGCGAAGGTGAGTAGGACATTGCGCATGGAGCGTGCCTCACAGGAATATGGCTGGTTGTCTGGGCAAGATTGAAGCCATTGAAGTGGCTCCGCCAGACATTTGTTGTCGCATCTCCACTAACGTCGCATTCAGATTGTGTTCATGTTTATGAATGACCGTTCAGATGCCAAAGAAATCTTGGATCAAGCCCTACTAAACGCTGTGTATCACCCCAATATTGGAACTCAGAACAATGAGCGACGTTCGTTCGCCATGTTGGCTTCGGAGGATCGGATGGAACACCACTCCCTCAAGACCCTGACTGTCGCTGGCCTCACGGCCTTAATGCTCGGCGGCACAACCTTGGTAACTGCGGCGCCTGCTCAAGCTCAGGTCCGGGGCGGGTATACCCTGGTGGATGGCGATGACGACCTCGACCGCCCGCGTGTAGAGCGCCGCGTGATCGAGGAGGATGAAGACGATCTGCCCCGCTCCCGTCGCCATGTGATGGTCGAGGACGACGATGAGGATCGCGTGGTCGAGCGCCGTGTCGTGGAACGCCGCATCACCGAGCGTCGTATCGTAGAGCCGGTTGTCGAGCGGCGGGTGATCGAGCACCGCCCAGTCGTGCGCCACGTCATCGAGCGGCCTATAGTCCGGACCGTCGTGCGCCCGGTGGTGCAGCAGGTCGTCTATGCGCCCGCTCCAGTCGTGCGGAAGCGGGTCGTGATCCGACAGGCTCCCGTCTATCACACGCAGCGCGTAGTCTACCGGGCGGCGCCGGTCGTTCGCGAGCGGGTGGTCTATCGGTAAACCCCACAGAACCGTCCCTCGCGAGGCTGGGTGAAGCCAGCCTCGCCTGCCTCAGCAGAGCCGTTTCATTTTCGAGAATTGAACAGGAGTAGCGACTGTGAAGAATTTTGCATTGATGGTCGGCGCTGGCTTGCTGGCGTTGGGTAGCGTTGGCACAGCCGAGGCGCAGGCGCGGCCCGTCGAGGACGCCTGGAGCCAGTATCGCGAGAAGGTGGTGGTCCGGCGCGGTCCTGTGGTCCGCAAAAAGGTGGTCGTGCGTCCGGCACCTGTCTACGTGAGCCCAGCCCCCGTCTATGTGCCACAGGTCGTCGTTCGTACCCCCACCGTCGTTCAGAAGCGCGTTGTGGTGCGGCCTGCTCCCGTCGTTCGTGAGCGTGTGATCGTGCGATAGGGCGTCCGTGCAATCACAGCAACACAAGCCGGGGCGGCAGATACGCCCCGGCTTGTCTTAATTCATGCTGCAATCAATTCGCCATTTCGAGTGACTGATCGAGATACAACAGCACGGTAGCCAGCAACGTGTCCGCGACCATACGAAGGGCTTTGCGGCACACGTCCGGATCATCGGTGCACCCGACAAAAAGATGAGGATACGCCAAAGCATACTTGGACGCCCATTCGAGGAGTTCGTCGTCCGATCCGTCAACTTCGTCACGAGTGTTCGAGAGCCAATCCTGCCAGATGGTATTCCGCCTCTCGCCATCCTGCGCAATGATTCCGAAATGCTCCATCACCGTCTCAAGGCACATTTTTTCCAAAATCAGTTCATTCGGGATTCGAGCAAAAAACCCTTGGTGGACCTTGGCGCATTCGTGAAGGTACTTACCGAATTCCGATTCGTAATCTTCAACACCCATCGAGAACCACGCAGCCCAAATTTCTTCAGCCATATCCTCGACAGTGCCAAGATTGCACCCGTAATTCAGAGTAATCGCTGCGGCCGTAGGCATGTTGAAACCGATTTCATTAGCAATCATAATACTCACCAGATAAATCATGAAAATATGCCCGCTTATGCGAGCTTCATGATTAAGCATGATTGGGTTCGGTTCTGTCCATATTAAAATGTGCGGCTTCATTCGGGGTCTAGGCGGGGCTCATTTCGGGTCGTGGGCTCACACCCGTGCTGCGCACCTATGCCACCAGCCTCCTCGGCTTGATGTTCGTTACCCTTCTTGGGGCGCTGCCCTCATTCACCTTCACCCTCGACCGCCGTGCCACCGTCTCCGACCGCGCCGAGGTGATCGACGGCGACACCCTCGACATTGGCGCCACGCGGATTCGCTTGTTCGGGATCGACGCGCCAGAGAACGCCCAGACCTGCATCACCTCAAGGGGAGGGGCATGGGCATGCGGTCGGGCTGCTCGCAAAGCGCTGGAGGATCTGACCGCAGGTCGCACCGTCACCTGCCGTGGGCAGGGGCGCGACGACTACAGCCGCCTTCTCGCGGTGTGCACCACCCCACGAGGCGAACTGAACGAAGCTATGGTGCGCCAGGGGCTCGCCTGGGCCTTCGTGCGTTACAGCGACGCCTACGCCCAGGTCGAGGCGGCTGCACGGGCTGGGAGGCGAGGCGTGTTCGCGGCCAAGACCATGCCGCCCTGGGAGTTCCGAGCACTACGATGGGAGGGCGCCACGCGATCCGCTGGAGCCGACCGGCAACGGGAGTGCCCGATCAAGGGGAACATCTCCCGGTCCGGTGAGCGAATCTACCACCTGCCCTGGCAGGGCATCTATGCCCGCGTGACGATCAACGAGATGGCAAGGGAGCGCTGGTTCTGCGATGAGGCTGAGGCGGAGCGGGCAGGGTGGAGGAGGGCGCACTGAACTCGCGTTCTGCCGATGCCTTCGGCCGCCGAGATCGAGCCACCCGCTCACCTCTAGCTCGGAGCCCGACTGAGACAGTCCGCCTCGCCACGGGATCTTGAACTGGGAACAAAAGAAGAACAAAATCCCGGTGCATGGAAACAGTCCCACCATGCTCACAGACTCAGCTTGGCCGTAAGAGAGAGGGAGCAGGGCCTCATCTGGCTCTGACAGGCACATGAACCAGATGGTCCGACCGGCTCAGTTCGAGAGCAGTGGCGCCAAGGAGGCGCTGGCGGGCAGCGTCGAGCGCGTCACCTTCCACAATGCCGAGAACGGCTTCTGTGTCCTGAAGGTTCAGGCCAGGGGCAAGCGTGACCTGACCGTGGTGGTTGGCCATGCTCCGGCTGTTGGCGCGGGCGAGTGGATTACGGCGACCGGGGCCTGGGTGTCGGATCGGGTGCATGGGCTTCAGTTCAAGGCCGATGTCCTCAAGACCACCCCACCCACGGGTGTAGAGGGCATCGAGCGGTACCTCGCGTCGGGTCAGATGCGCGGCATCGGACCTGCCATGGCCAAGCGCATCGTTGCAGCCTTTGGCGATGGCACCTTCGAGATTATCGAGGCTCAGCCTGAGCGCCTGACGGAGGTCTCTGGCATCGGACACATGCGGGCGTCCCGTATCGTCTCGGGCTGGGCGGAGCAGAAGGCGGTGCGGGAGATCATGATCTTCCTGCACTCCCATGGGGTGGGCACCGCGAGAGCCGTTCGCATCTTCAAGACCTATGGCCATGAGGCCATCAAAGTCATGACGGAGGACCCCTACCGTCTCGCTCGCGATGTACGGGGTATCGGCTTCCGAACGGCGGATGCCATCGCGATGAAGCTCGGGGTGGAGAAGACCTCCCCTCAGCGGCTGCGGGCGGGCGTGTCCTTTGCCCTTCAGACTGCGACCGACGAGGGTCATTGCGGTCTCCCTATCGAGGCGCTGATTGCCCTGGCGGGGAAGCTCCTAGAGGTGGACGCCGAACTCATCCGAGAGGCCGTGGTCGAGGAGATCCGGCGGGGCGAGGACATCACCACCGACATGGTGGACGGCGAGCCGTGTGTGTTCCTCATGGGACTGCATGCGGCTGAGCGCGTGATCGCCGAGCGGCTGATCGAGCGGGCATCCGGCACACCGCCTTGGCCCAGCATTGACTTCGACAAGGCACTCACCTGGGTCGAGGGGAAAACGGCCAAGACCCTCTCGGCTTCGCAACGAGAAGCCGTCCGTCTGATCCTGACCTCCAAGCTCGCGGTGATGACGGGCGGCCCCGGCGTCGGCAAGACATCGACCCTGGACACCCTCCTGCGCATCCTCGTCGCCAAGGGCGTGCGGGTGCTCCTGGCTGCTCCTACAGGTCGCGCGGCCAAGCGCATGACGGAGCAGACCGGCCTTGAGGCCAAGACGATCCACCGGCTGCTGGAGATCGACCCGAAGCATGGGGGCTTCTCGAAGAACGAGGAAAACCCGCTCGACTGCGACCTGCTCGTGGTGGACGAGACCTCGATGGTGGACGTGCCGCTCATGAATGCGCTCACCAAGGCGATCCCCGAGCACGCCGGACTGCTGCTGGTGGGTGACGTGGACCAGCTTCCCTCTGTCGGGCCGGGGCAGGTGCTGGCCGACATCATCAACTCCGGGCGAATCCCGGTGGCACGGCTCACGGAGGTGTTCCGGCAGGCAGCCGAGAGCCGGATCGTCGTGAGTGCCCACAGGATCAACAGCGGCCAGATGCCGGAGCCTCCCCAGGCCGGAGAGGAGAGCGATTTCTATGTGGTCGAGATCACCGAGCCCGAGGAGGGTGTCGCCAAGCTCATCGAGGTGGTGACGAACCGCATCCCGCGCCGCTTCGGCCTCGATCCCACCAAGGACGTGCAAGTGCTCTGCCCAATGAACCGGGGTGTGCTCGGAGCGCGGAACCTGAACCACGAACTCCAGCGGGTTCTGAACCCAAACCCTCCCGCGACCGTGGAGCGCTTCGGGTGGCGCTTCTCGCCGGGTGATCGTGTGATGGAGACGCAGAACGACTATGACCGAGAGGTCTTCAACGGCGACCTCGGCATGGTGGCCCGGATCGATGATGAGGAGGGAGCAGTGGTAGTGAACTTCGACGAGCGGGAGGTGATCTACCCCTTCGGCGAACTCGATACGCTGGTGCCTGCCTTCGCGACCACGATCCACAAGAGCCAGGGCTCGGAGTACCCGGCCGTGGTGATCCCCGTCACGACCCAGCACTACACCATGCTGGCCCGCAATCTCCTGTACACGGGCGTGACCCGAGGCAAGCGCCTCGTGGTGCTGGTGGCGCAGAAGAAAGCCATCGGCATCGCTGTGAGAGGGCAAAAGGCAAAGCGGCGCTGGACCAAGCTCAAGGAATGGCTCGCAGGTGAAAGGCCATTGAAGGGCACGAGCCCATATGCGGTCGAGGTGGAAATCGAGACACATCACCGCCTTCGAGCAGGGTAGAAGAGCCACTGTGGTCGTGAGGGTGGACCGTCCAAAAGCTGGGGGAGCCGAGCCGGAGAAGTAGGGCTTAACACGGCTTGAGAAACGTCCCCCAGTTTTACCTAAGTTCTTGAAATTTATGGTTCCGGGTGGCCCTCTCCTGGGCACCAACCCTTTGGTTGGTCCAACGCCTTAGCGATCAACGGTTTTTCTGATCTTCGATTCGTCGGCGCGATCCCTGCTCTCACACAGGGATCTCGTACATGGCGTTCGCGACGGCCCGTCCGTTGAAAGGTCAGGACGGGCACGCTCCGCCGTCGGCAACGCACCCCGAGCGACCTCGCGCCTCAACCCGGTCCTCGCCGCCAATCTCGACCGAGCGTCTCCGGGCCGGATCGAGCGGGGCTCGGAGGACGTGACGATCCCCGCGCGGGAGGCGCTCGCGAAGGGGTGGCGCCTTGCTCATCGTGCCGAAGCATGGCGACCCGCAGCCCGCAACGCCGGACGCCGAAAGCGGCAGGAGGCGTCCGCCGAGGGACGGCGCGCCCGCTATTCCAGGGCGACCCTGAGGGCCTCCGCCAGGTCCTTGCGCCTGTAGGGCTTTCGCAGCAGGGGGATGCCTTCGTCGGAGCCGCCCTGCTGCCGGAAGGCTTCCTCGGAGTAGCCCGACGTGTAGAGCACCTTGAGATGCGAGTTGATCTGCCGCGCCGTGCGGGCCAGTTCCACTCCCGAGATGCCTTTCGGCAAGACGATATCGGTGAGGAGCAGCCGGACTTGCCGATCCCTGCTGAGGACCGCCAGGGCATCCGGCGCATCGGCAACAGCGGTCACGTCGTAGCCGAGGCTCGAAAGCTGAGCGGTGAGGAACTGCAGCACCGCCGCTTCGTCCTCCACGACGAGGACGCGCTCGTGGCCGCGCCGGGCCGGCGGAGCATCAGCATGCCCGACGGCGCTCATCTCGTTGCTGACGACCGCAGGCAAGACGATGGTGGCCGACGTGCCTTGCCCCGGCGCGCTCGTGAGAGAGACATGCCCACCGGATTGCTGCGCGAAGCCGTAGACCATCGAGAGCCCCAGGCCTGAGCCCTTGCCGACCTCCTTGGTGGTGAAGAACGGCTCGAACACGCGCTTCTGCACCTCGGGGCTCATCCCCGTTCCGGTGTCCGTGACCGTCACGAACACCACGTCCTGGCCTGCGACCAGCAATCCCTCGTCCGGATTGGCGGCCCTTTGGCCCGTACTGAGCGTGAGTGTGCCGCCCCGCGGCATGGCGTCCCGCGCATTCACGATGAGGTTCAGGATCGCGCTCTCGAGCAATGTGCGGTCCGCCAGAGCGGACAGGCGGCTGGAGACGCACTCCGTCCTGAGAGTGATGTGCTCGCCGATGCTGCGCTGCAGGAGGGCCAGCATCCCGTGCACGATATCGTCGAGGCACAACGGAACAGGGTTGAGGGTCTGGCGGCGCCCGAAGGCGAGCAGGTGCTGGGTCAGTTCGGCACCGCGTTCCGCCGTCTCCAGGATGATCTTCGACAGATCCTGAGTTTGAGCGGGATCGGTCGGGTCCTCGGCCAGGATCTCGGCGTTGCCGAGGATGACGGTGAGGAGGTTGTTGAAGTCGTGGGCGATCCCGCCCGTGAGCTGGCCCACCGCCTCCATCTTCTGGGACTGGCGCAGCCGCTCCTCGGTTTGCAGCCGCTCGGTCAGGTCGCGCGCCACGCAGAACATCATCTTGTGCTCGTCGGACCAGACCATGGACCACAGCAGTGGAACGACGGCGCCGTCTTTCCGGAGGAAGCGGTTCTCGAAGGCGGATGTCGGGGCCCCGCTCGTGATGAGGGCCGCGATCGCTTTGGACCTCTCGACGTCCTCCGGATGCACGAGCTCGATGTAGCGCCGCCCGGTGAGCTCCTCGGGGGTATAGCCCCAGACCCGCTCGGCATGGGGGCTGACCTGCGTGAACGCGCCGCTCTCATCGACCGTGCAGATCACATCGAGCGAATGCTCGAGAATCGTGCGGTTCGCCTCGAGGGCGGCGTGGAGGTCCTCCCGGCTCTGGCGCAGAGCCTCGTGGGCCTGCTTCTTCTCGTGAACGTCGATGAGGGTCCCGATCCACTCCCGCACGGTGCCGTCCGCATTCTTCAGAGGCGCGGATCGCGTGCAGACCCATCTGTATTCGCCGTCGGAGAAACGGAAGCGAAACTCCTTCTCGGCGGGCATGCCCGACGCGATCACCGCCTGCCCGTTTGCGATCAATGCCTCGCGGTCGTCCGGATGGACGAGGTCCAGCCAGCCGTATCCGAGGAGGGGCTCCTTGGAGGCGAAGTAGGGCTCGAAGCCGGTGATGTCGAAGATCGTTCCGTCCGGTGTCGCGCTCCACAGGATCGAGGACGTGGCCATGACGAGCGCGCGGTGGCGCTCCTCGCTGTCGCGGAGCCGGTCGGCCGCGAGCTTCTGGTCGTGAATGTCCGTGACGGTGCCGACCCATTCCTGAACGGTGCCGTCCGCATTCCGCAACGGCACCCCTCTGACGCAGACCCAGCGATAGGTGCCGTCCTGGTGCCGGACCCTGTACTCGTTCACGCAGGCCTGACCGCCGGCCGCGAACCCCTGCAACAGATCGAGGAGGTTCCGGCGGTCCTCGGGATGGACGGATTCGATCCAGCCGAAGTCCTGGTAGGCTTCGGATCCCTGCCCGACATCGGTCGCCCAGCCCCAGCCCTCGATGATCGAGCCGTCGGGAGCCGCTCGCCAGATGATGGACGCGCTCGCTTCGACCAAAGCCCGGTAGCGCGCCTCGCTGGTGCGGAGCTCCGCCTCGGCCTGCCTGCGGGCCGTGACGTCGGTGTAGGTGCGCACCGCTCCGCCGTCCGGCAGCGGGACGGTCCGGAACTCGATGATCAGGCCGTTCGGCCCGGCGCGCTCGTACACGCGCTGGGCATGGCGGGAGCCGTTCCCCCGGTCCGGATGGAACCCGTCACGGTCCTGAGGTGCGAACTCGCCTCTCCACTCCTGGTAGTCCTTCACCTGCTCCACGAGCGGGTGCCCCTCCATCAACGCCAGCGGCAGGTCGAGGAGGTCGAGGACGCGCTTGTTGAACAGGGACACGCGCTCCGCCGCGTCCATGACCATCAGGCCCTGGTCCATGTTCTCCAGGGTGGTTTCCAGGAGAGCCGTTTTTTCCCGAATCTCCGCCTCGACCTGCTTCTGCTTGCGGATGTCGTGCGAGACGCTGACGATGCCGATCTGGCATCCCGACCCGTCGTAGATCGGGGAATCCGTCACATAGGCCGGAAACGTCGAGCCGTCCTTGTGTTTGGCCAGGAACTCCCCGGACCAGCTCCCTCCCTGGACCAGGGAGGCCAATCGCGCGGCCGCATCGTCGGGATCGCCGCCCGAGCACAGCTCGACGACATGGCGGCCCATGGCCTCCTCGACCGACCAGCCGTAGAGCGTCTCGGCGAACTTGTTGTAGTAGATGATCCGGCCGGCGGGGTCGGTGGCCATCACGGCCTGCTCGACGGCGTCGAGGAGCCTTGCCTGGAAGGCGATCTGCGCCTCGGCCTGCTTCCGGTCCGTCAGGTCCGTCACGAGGCCGTAGATGCGGATCGGGGTTCCCTTGTCGTCGAAGTGGGCCTGCAGCCTGACGATGACCCACAGCATCCTTCCGTCCGGGTGCTGGTAGCGGACTTCGGTCTCGGCCCGGCCCTTCGTCCGCGCATCGGAGCGGGCCTGCGCCAGGCGCGCCTGATCGTCGGGATGCACCCATTTCACCAGGTCCGAGACCGGACCGGGTCTGAGGCCGAGGAACTCGATGGCCGTATCGGAGCGGTTCGACGCCCCTGTCACGAGATCGGCCTCGAGGACGACCGAGCGGCCGGCCTGAAGGGCGGTGTTCAGAACCATCTCGCGCCGCCGCTGAGCGTCCGCGATCTCCTTCTGCTCCGTGATGTCGTGGCCCTGCACCAGGATGCCCGTCACGGGCCCGTTCCGTTCCAGGATCGGCTGGCAGGTGAAGCCGACATGGCGCTCCCGCGGGGTTCCCCCCGGCTCCGGGTCCAGCAGGACGCGCGTGCCGCCCGTCGTATAGCTCTGGCCCGTGGCGTAGACCTGATCGAGCGGGTCGAGGAAGCCCTGCTCGACGAACTCCGGCAGGGCTTCCCGGACGGGCTTTCCGATGAGGGGGCGCAGACCGACGAGGCGCTGGAAGGCTTCGTTGGCCATCTCGAACACGTGCTCGGGGCCCTGGAGCACCGCCATGAAGCCGGGAGCCTGCTGGAGGACGGAGCGCAGGCGCTCCTCGCTGGCCCGCAACGACGCCTCCGCCTGCACCCGCGCCGTCGTTTCCGTGCCGACGCAGAACAGGCCCGCGACGGCTCCGGCCTCATCCGTGACCGGGCTGAAGGAGAAGGTGAAGTAGGCGGTTTCCTCCCGCCCGCTGCGGAACGTGACGAGCGGAAGGTCCTCGGACCATGTGCCCTCGCCGGACAGCGCCTGGTTCACCAGAGGGCGAATCACGGACCAGAAGCTCGCCGACGACTCCGCCAGGGGCCTGCCCAGAACGGCAGGATGCTTCAGGCCGAGAAGAGGCCGGTGCGCATCGTTGTAGAAGTAGAGCAGATCCGGTCCCCAGGCGAGGAACATCGGGTGCTTCGATTTGAGCAGGGTGCTCAGGCTGGTGCGCAGCAGCGACGGCCACACGTGCGGAGGGCCAAGCGTGGTCGAGGACCAGTCGTGGGCGCGGATCAGCGCGCCCATGTCTCCGCAGCCGGAGAGGAACGACAAATCCAACACGCGGGGCACGTGGTTCATCGGTCTCTTGCCTCTCGGGAGATCGTGAAGTCTACATTCCTATGCAGTCCGCTCCGTCTACTCCGACCGAAGAATCCCGACGACGAAGCCTTGGGACCGGGATGTCACGGGCTCCCCAACGGCAGTCAAGGGTTGTGTTCGCATGCGGTCAGCCTAGGCGGACCCTCCTAGTTCCCGTCCGGGAGCATGGGGGTCACGAGGCGGCAGGTGCCGGTGGGAGCGGCCGGATCGGGGGAACGCGTCGTGAGCGCCGGGTCATCGCAGCCGATCGTGTAGAGCGCCCGCCTGCAACCTTGCGCTGTACAAGGTCGTGCTCGCCGCAGGGATCGTCGTGCCGCATGAACGCACCGAAGCAGGCGACCGCCTGTGGAACGTCAGACCCGAGCGCCTTCGAGCCGGCAGCCGCCGCGATCGGCCCGCCGGTGCGGTGCCGGCGCCGTTGATCCTCGATCGCCCTTTGCTGCTTCAGTCGTCGGTTTCATACCCGAGGGGATGGCCGGCGCAGCGGCCGGCGCGAGGGAAAGCAGGGCAGGCCGGTCGCCCGCCCGCAGGCGCGCAGGCCCTGCCGGGCGCCGGCAATGGATGGGACCTACAGTCTATTTCCCATGGCGCGCATCGTCCGAGGCGGCGCGCGTCACGCGTGATCATGTGCGCTCAAACCTCTCCCGGCGCAGGGCTGCCGAGCACAGCGCGCACCGCCTCGGCCAATTCCTTGCGCCTGTAGGGCTTGCGAAGGAGCGGAATACCCTCCGCCACGGTCCCTTGCTGCCGGAAGATCTCGTCCGAATAGCCGGAGGTATAGAGAACCTTCAGGCCGGGCATCAGGTTGCGGGCCGCGCGGGTGAGTTCCACCCCCGAGATGCCTTTGGGCAGGATGACGTCGGTGAGGAGGAGCTGATAGTTCTTGTCCCGCTCCAGCAAGGCGAGTGCCTCCACGGCATTCGGAACGCTCACAACCTCGTACCCCAAGCCGGAAAGGCGCGCGCCGAGGAACGCCAGGACGGCTGGATCGTCCTCCACGACCAGGACGCGCTCGCCGCCGCCGACGGACGGGACGGGCGCCCTGGGTTCCGTGGCAACGGCATCGTTCACCTCGGCCGGCAGGATGATGGAGACCGAGGTGCCCTTCCCGAGCCTGCTCTCGATCGAGACGTGTCCACCGGACTGGCTGGTAAAGCCATGGACCATGGAGAGGCCGAGGCCCGAACCCTTGCCGACCTCCTTTGTGGTGAAGAAGGGTTCGAACACGCGGTCCAGGATATCCGGGCTGATGCCGGTGCCCGTATCGGTGACGGTGGCGAAGACCACATCGTGCCCGCCGGGGATCTGCCCCTCTCCCGGACCTGCCACTCTCTGGCCCGTGCCGATCGTGAGGGTGCCCCCTTGCGGCATGGCATCCCGCGCGTTTGCGGCCAGATTGATGATGGCGCTTTCGAGAAGAGCCCGGTCCGTGAGGGCCGACAGGTCGCAGGGGTGAAACTGCGTCACGAGATCGATATTCTCGCCCAAGGTGCGCTGCAGAAGGGGGAGCATGCCCTGCACCACGTCGGCAAGCTTGAGATGGACTTTCTTCAATGTCTGCCGCCGGCCGAAGATCAGCAGGTGCTGGACCAGTTCGGCACCGCGCTCGGCGGTTTCCAGGATCGTCGTGGAGAGCTTTCTCAGTTCCGGATCCGTGGCGTCGTCGGCGATGATCTCGGCATTGCCGATGACGACAGTCAGCAGGTTGTTGAAGTCGTGCGCGATTCCCCCGGTCAGCTGGCCGAGAGCCTCCATCTTCTGCGACTGGCGCAGTTCCTCCTCCAGGCGCAGACGCTCGGAGATGTCGCGGAAAAAGCAGATGAACTCCAGCGGAGTTCCCCGATGATCGCGTACGACACAACGGTTCGATTCGAGCGGCACCCACTCTCCGGCCTTGTTGCGATGGCGGTACGTGAATATCGCGTTCTTCGAACGACCGGACAGGAGATCCCCCCGAGCCGCGAGGACGGCCTCGACGTCGTCCGGGTGAATGTAATCCTTGGCCTCGGTGCCGATCAGTTCCTGCGGTTCATATCCCAGGATCTCACGAACCGAAGGAGAGACGTACTGGCGGATGCCGGTCGGACTCGTCCGGACAATCATATCCGTCGCCTGCTCGGCGAGAAGCCGATGCCACTCCTCGCTCCGGGCAAGCGCATCCCGGGCATTCCTGTGCTCGGTCATGTCTGTGAGGAGCCCGAACATGTGAGTCGGCTCTCCCGCCGCGTCGTAGGCGAGTTGCATTCGGACATCGATCCACAGCGTCCGTCCGTCCGGGTGATGGTATCGGACCTGCCCCTCGCTCCGGCCTTCCGACGCGATCTGCCACAGCGCCCGTCCGTCGAGGTGAAGGCTGGGAGCTAATCCGTCGATCTGCGCTTTCGGTCTTGCCCCTTCGAGCGCCCTGTTGATCTCCGCTCGATCGTCGGGATGGACTCTGTCCACGAAATCGCTCAGCGACCCCATGTGCAGGCCAAGAAGCTCATAGGCCGTGTCGGACCGGGTCGAGCGACCATTCGTGAGATCGAGATCGACGGCGACGGAGCGGCCCGCCCTCAGCGCGGCGTTCGGAACGTGCTCGCGTCGGTGCCGGGCGTCTGCGATCCGCTTTTGCTCCGTGATGTCATGTCCCTGCACCAGAATTCCGCTGATCGCGCCGTCCGCTTCGCGGAGGGGCCGGTACGTGAGGGTGACGTGACGCTCCCGAGGAACTCCGCCGGGCTCCGGATCCCGCACGACGCGGGTGGCGTTCGTGGTATGGTGCTCGCCCGTGCCGTAGACCTGATCGAGCAGGCCGATGATGCCCTGCCCGACGACCTCCGGCAGGGCTTCCCGGACGGGCTTTCCCACGAGGTCGCTCGAACCGACGAGGCGCTGATAGGCGTCGTTGGCGATGTCGAAGACGTGGTCGGGGCCGTGCATCACGGCCATGAAGCCGGGAGCCTGCTCGAGGACGGAGCGGAGGCGCTGTTCGCGGGCTCGCAGCGCCGCTTCTGCCCGCACACGGGCCGTCGTTTCGGTTCCCAAGCAGAACGCGCCTGCGACCGCGCCGGTCTCGTCCGTGACGGGGCTGAAGGAGAAGGTGAAGGAGGCGATCTCCTCCCGCCCGTTGCGGAACGTGACGAGCGGCAGGTCCTCCGACCACGTGCCTTCTCCGGACAAGGCCTGGTCGATCAGGGGGCGGATCGCGGCCCCTAAGTCTGCCGACGCATCGGCGAAGGGCATGCCGAGAACGGCGGGATGCCTCGGTCCGAGAAGGGGGCGGTAGGCATCGTTGTAGAAGTACAGAAGCTCGGGCCCCCATGCCAGGAACATGGGGTGCTTCGACTTGAGCAAGATGCTCAGCGACGTCCGGAACAGCGGCGTCCATGTGTGCGGCGGGCCGAGCGGAGTCGTGGACCAATCACGGGAGCGGATCTGCGCACCCATTTCTCCGCCACCTGCGAGGAACGAAAGGTCCAAGCCGCGAAGCAAGTGGTTCATCGCTCTGTTGCCCCCTCACGCCGGCCCCAGCCGTAATCCCGGTGATTCACCTTTAAGAGATCGGCCATGATTCGTAACATGAGCGTGCCGTGGGCTCCGCAATAGCGCTCAAGGGTTGCGGAAAGCGCGGTGTTCAATCTGCACGGCAGGATGCGGCGATCTTCCTCAACCAGAAGCCTCCTGGCGCTGCGCGTCACGATGGCCTCTGCCGCATCCGGCGAGCCTGCCGCATGGAGCCGTCGGCGACGTCTCTCACGGACCCTGCAAAGGGTGCGTCCGCCAGCAGCACGGGCTGCAGAGACACGGGCTCGAACGCCATGCTTCGCCGCATCGACCAGCCGCCGCCGTTCTCCGCGGACACCGAAATGCTCATCCGGCACGTCCGGCACGGGACGTCGCGGCTGCTGTGTCGGATCGCCTGGTAGGATAGAGCATGATCGCTCCGGATCGAAGCGATCATGCTCTAGCGGTCGGCGGATCGGGCGCCGTCGATCGGCCGGCGATCGGCTCCCCGGCTCAACGGGGCGACGGGCGCCCCGCGGACGCCGGCCTTCAGGGCGAACAAGGCTCCGGCCAACGGCTGCTCGGCCCGCTCCGCTTCGGTCAGCCGCTGGCTGGCCGTCGTCACGAACAGGGTGTCGAGGCCCGGCCCGCCGAAGGCGCAGGATGTGGGCTGTGCGGTCGGGAGCGCGACCACCTGGTCGACCCGGCCTTCGGGCGTCGTCCGGACGACGCAGCCCGCGCCGTAGCGCGCGTTCCAGAGGCAGCCCTCCGCGTCGACCGCGAGGCCGTCTGGCTTGCCGGGCGCGGCGCCGGCGTCGAGGACGACCCGCATGGGTCCCAGCCGGCCTTCGCCCGCCTCGAAATCGTAGGCACGCAGGCGCCCGTCCCCGGTATCGGCGAAGTACATCGTGCGCCCGTCGGGGCTCCAGGCCAGCGCATTCGGGATGGTGATGCCGGACAGGACGCGGGTGGCCGTCGGCGCGCCCGCCGCGGCCTCGACCCGATACAGGGACCCTGTGGTCGCCGCGCCGAAGTCGCGCATGCTGCCGACCCAGAGGCGGCCGGCGGCGTCGCACTTGGCCTCGTTCAGGCGGTTGCCCAGCGACCGCGGCTCGACCGCGACGAGGGTGTCGCGGGCGCCGCTCCCGGGGTCGAACAGGATGATCTCGGAGAGGAGCCCGACCGCGAGGCGCCCGTCGCCGGTGCGCACCAGGGCGCCGCAGAGCTCCGGCATCGGCCAGGACTCCACCGCGCCGGAGCGCGCGAGGCGGTGCAGCGCCGGGGCCCTCACGTCCACCCAGTAGAGCGCCCCCTCCTCCGCGCACCACACGGGCGCCTCGCCGAGGATGCAGGGCAGGGGGGAAGCCACGTCGACCGAGATCATCGTCAGAACTCCTCATGGCCCGCGAGACGGGGTCGGGCGGCCAGTGAGGCTCCCCGTCACGCGCCGCAGGTCCGCTCCGCCGATGCAGCAGCCTGCCGCCGAGCCCGACGGAGTGGCGCCGCTGCAACCTTCCAGAGCCGCTCTGCCCCGCCGACCGGGACGGTCCTCTGCGGGTGAGTTGATCAAAACCACGACCTCAACTTGACAGACCTGCTGCGCAGCCACAAGATTTGATCAAACCGGAACCCCGCCGTGGCTCGTCCGATCGATGTCCGCCAGAAGCTCCGCGACGACGTGGTCGCCGGCACGTGGCCTTTCGGCGCACGCCTGACGATCGACGAGCTCGCCTCGCGCTACGGCGTGAGCCATATGCCGATCCGGGAGGCCCTGCGCGAGCTGAGCGGAGAGGGGCTGGTCGTCACCGAGCCCAACCGCGGCGCCCGCGTCCGCCCGGTCGACCGCACCTTCGTCGAGAATCTGTTCGAGATCCGCAGCGCCATCGAGGTCATGCTGACGAAGCGTGCCGCCCAGCGCCGGACCTTGCGCCACCTGCGGCGGCTCGCCGAACTTGAGGACGAGCTCGAAGCGCGGATCGCGCGCGCTGATTTCGCAGGCGTGCTGGAGGCGAACCGCGCCTTCCATCAGGTCATCAACGAGGCTGCCGACAACGCGGACGCCGTCACGCTCGTCGACCGCCACTGGCTCCTCATCGCCGCGCTGTGGCGCCGCTACGGCTACGGACCGGAGCGCTTCGCGGGCGTCGCGAACGACCACCGTCACCTGTTGCGGGCGATCGAGGCCGGCGACGCGGATGCGGCCGCCGTGATCATGGGGGCGCATGTCACCAAGGCCAAGCAGGAGCTGCTCGGCCGCATGGCGGCCGATCCTCCCGTTGCGCAGCCGCAGGAGCTGATCGCATGACCGGAAGCGTGGCGATGCCGGACCGCCCCGCGGAAGCCGGCCGCATGAGCGGGGACGTGATGGCGCTGGATCGTCCCGCCGCGCCGGCGCCGGAGCCTGCCGCATGACCGGAGACGTGATCGCCGACGTCGCCGTCCATGTCCTGCGGGTCACGCCGAAGACGCTGTGGACGTTCATCGTGCTGCGCACCGCTGGCGGGCTCACCGGAACCGGCGAGGCCACGCTCACCGGGCGGGAGAGCGGATTGGCCGCGACGGCGGCGCGCTGGCGCGGCGCGTGGATCGGCGAGCCGGTCGCGCCCGACCTCACGGGACGCACCACGGGCTGCGCGTCGCTCGTGGAGGCGGCGGTCGCGTCCGCCTTCGACCAGGCCCTGTGGGACATCCTCGCGCAGAGCCGCGGCGAGCGTCTGGCGCAGACGCTCGGTGGCCTGCACCGCGAGCGCGTGCCGCTCTACGCCAACATCAACCGCGGCACCCTCGACCGCTCGCCCGCGGGCTTCGCCGCAAGCGCGCGCCGGGCCCTCGCGCACGGCTACGACGCCTTCAAGATCGCGCCTTTCGACGAGCTTGCGCCGGCCCTGGAGGACCGTGTGTTCGACCGCGGCCTTGAACGCGGCCTCGAGCGCATCGCGGCCGTGCGGGAGGCGATCGGGCCGTCCCGCGATCTCATGGTGGATTGCCACTGGCGGTTCACCGAGACTTCGGCGGCCCGGATGATCGCTGCGGTCTCGGCGCACGGCCTGTACTGGGTCGAATGCCCGCTGCCCGAGACGGCGGACAACCTCGCCGCCCTCAAGCGCCTGCGGGGTCTCGCGAACGCGCGCGGAATGCGCCTCGCCGGGTGCGAGGAAGGCATCCGGACGGACGGCTTCGCGCCGTTCCTGGAGGCCGGCGCCTACGACGTCATGATGCCGGACGTGAAGTACGTCGGCGGCCTGCACGAGATGCTGCGGATCGCCGACCGGCTGCGGGCCCACGGCGTCGCCGTCTCGCCCCACAACCCGAGCGGGCCCGTGTGCCATGCGGCCAGCCTCCATGTCTGCGCGGCGGTCCCGGTCCTCGACCGGCTCGAGGTCCAGTTCGACGAGACCCCGCTGTTCGCCGCCCTGGCGGGCGGCGCCCTGCCGGTCCCGAAAGCCGGCGTCTCGCCCCTGCCTGACGCCGTGGGGCTGGGCATCGCCCTGGATCCGGGGCTGACGCAGTCGCTGGCGGTCGACGTCGCCGCGGGGGCGCGGGTCGCATGACGGGCACGGACCGCCTCGGCCCCGTCGCGCCCGCGGGCCTCGCGGCGCCGCCCCGCCGCCGGCTCGATCGGTCGCGGACGGCGATCGCCCGGGGCATCGGCCGGGCCCTCGCGCCGCTGGGCGGGCTGGTGGCGCTGGTGGCCGTCTGGCACGGGGTGAGCGCGACCGTCGGCAACGCGACGATCCTGCCGCCTCCCCTGGCGGTCGCGGCGGCCTTGCGGGAGATGCTCGTCGACGAACTGCCCCAGGACGTCGCCGCGAGCCTCGTGCATCTCGGCGCCGGCTACGGGCTCGGGGCGCTCACGGGGCTCGTCCTCGCCCTGCTGGCGGCGCGGTTCCCCCTGTTCGAGGCGGTGATCGACCCCCTCGTCGAGTTCCTGCGCCCGATCAGCGCCATCGCCTGGATCCCGATCGCCATCCTGATGTTCGGGGTGAGCCAAGGCGTGCCGATCTTCCTGATCTTCTACGCCAGCCTGTTCCCGATCTTCGTCAACACCCTCGACGGCATCCGCCGGATCGATCCGCGGCTCGTCCAGGCGGCCCGCATGCTCGGCGCGTCGCGCCGCCTGGTCGTGAGCCACGTGGTGCTGCCGGCGGCGCTGCCCGCGGTGATGTCGGGCGCACGGCTGTCGCTCGGCGTCGGCTGGATGGCCATGGTCGCGGGCGAACTCGTGGGCGCCGAAGCGGGGCTCGGCTGGCGCATCCTCTGGCACCAGGAATTCTTCGCCATGGACAAGGTCATGGCCACCATCGTGGCCATCGGGGTCCTGGGCTATGCCGCGGATGCGGCCTTGCGCCTCCTGCAGGCCCGCCTGCTCTCCTGGGCTCCCGATGCGGGAGGCGGGCGGTGACCTGGACGCTCCGCATCGGGCTTCCCTCGGCGACCCTCGCGCTGCTGGCGCTCGTCTGGGAAATCGGCGTGCGGGCGGGCGGGGCGCAGGGGATCGCGCCCTATCCCTCCGGCGTGATCGCCGCGGGCCTGCGGCTGATCGCGGACGGCACCGCGCTCGCCGCGCTCTCGGGGAGCCTCGGGCGCGTGCTGATCGGGTTCGGGATCGGCGCGCTCATCGGCGTGCCCCTCGGGCTTGCCATCGGCACCCTTCCCGCCCTCGACCGGGCGATCCGGCCGATCACCGATTCCTTGCGCTCCATCGCGCCGATCGCCTGGATCCCGATGGCGATCCTGTGGCTCGGGGTGCGCGGCGACGCGGCGCTCTTCGTGGTAGCCTATGCGGCCGTGTTCCCCTTCGTGGTCAACGCCGCGCAGGCCGCCCGCCTCGTCGATCGCGCGCACGTCAACGCGGCGCGTGCGCTCGGCGCCGGGCCGGGCCTCGTGCTGCGCTCCGTGATCGTGCCGAGCACGCTTCCCCTCGTGCTCACGGGCGCCCGCATCGCCATGGCCTTCGCCTGGGGCTCCATCATCGCGGCGGAGCTCGCCATCGGGATCAAGGTCGCGGGCCACGGGCGCAGCGTCGCGGGCCTCGGCCAGCTCATGGTCGAAACGCTCTACGTGCAGCGCGACGTCAACGCGCTCGTCTTCTACATGCTGGTCATCGGCGCCGTCAGCTTCGCGATCGACGCGGGCTTGCGCCACGCGCAGGGAGTGCTTCTGCCATGGACCCGACGCTAGCGCCTCCGATCCTCGACATCGCCGGGAGTGCTTCTGCCATGGAGCCGACGCTAGCGCCCCCGGTCCTCGACATCGCCGGGGTCGGAAAGACCTACGTCTCGACCCGGACCGGCGAGAGCATCGAGGCCCTGCGCGGGGTCGATCTCCAGGTGCGCCGGGGCGAGTTCCTCGCCGTCGTCGGGCCCTCGGGCTGCGGCAAGTCCACCCTGCTCTCCCTCGTGGCGGGCTTCGCGGCGCCGACCACCGGCACGGTCCGCTTCAAGGGACGCGAGGTCCGCGAGCCCGAGCCCGCGCGCGGCGTCATGTTCCAGGACTACGCCCTGTTTCCCTGGCGCACCGTGCTCGGCAACGTGGAGTTCGGGCCCTTCGCGCGGGGCGTCGACCGCACCCGGCGCCGCGAGCGGGCCGGCGACCTGATCCGCCTCGTGGGACTCGAGGGCTTCGAGCACCGCTATCCGCACGAGCTCTCCGGCGGCATGCGCCAGCGCTGCGCGCTCGCCCGGATGCTCGCGAACGAGCCGGAGCTGTGGCTCATGGACGAGCCGCTCGCCGCCGTCGACCTCCAGACCCGCATGATCCTCCAGGACGAGCTCCTGCGCCTGTGGGGCGACAGCGCCGCCGGAGGCGGGACGGGGGAGCGGCCGACGGTGCTGTTCGTGACCCACGGCATCGACGAGGCCGTGCTGCTCGCCGACCGCATCGTCGTGCTCGGCCGCCGTCCCGGCCGCCTGAAGGCCGTGGTGGAGGTCGACCTGCCGCGCCCGCGCACGGACGCCCGCACCTCGCCCGCCTTCACCCGCCTCGTCGAGCATGTCTGGAGCCTGATCCGCGACGAGGCCGTGCGCGCCATCGCGGAGGAGACGAACTGAGGGCTCCGCGACGAAGCCGTGCGCGCCGTCGCGGGGAACGAACCGGGAGCCTGATCCGCAGGCCGTCCACCAGGGCGGAAGAGACGAACCGAAAGCCGACAACAAGCACACGGGAGGACCTCACGATGACGAACACCCCGACTCCGAACCGCCGCACCCTTCTCACGGGCGCGGCCGCCCTTGCGGGCCTGCCCCTGTTCCAGGCCTTCCCGGCGCTCGCGCAGGCCGTGAAGCTCAGCCTCGGCGTGGGCCTCGCCCAGGAGGGCGGCGCGCTGGTGCTGCGCATGCAGCAGGAGCGGCTGTTCGAGAAGGCTGCCCAGGAGCTCGGCCTCGCCGGGATCGAGGCCGAGTACTTGAGCTTCCCGGTCCTGCTCCGGATGCTGCAGGGCATCGCGGCGGGCCAGCTCCAGGTCGGCATGTTGGGCTCGACGCCGTGCATCCGCACCCTCACGGGCCCGGACCCGGCCGTCCCGGTGGCGATCGCGGGCGGCGGCAACACCTTCCCGCTCCAGGTCCCGCCCGGCTCGCCGATCAAGAACCTCGACGGGCTCAAGGGCAAGACGGTGCTCACCATCGTGGGCTCCGACCTGCACCTCGTGCTCGTGCGCATGTGCCAGGCGCATTTCGGCACCGAGGACCTCAAGGAGCTCGGCATCGGCCTGCGCAACATCAACGCGCTCACCGAACTCGGCCGCGCGCAGTCCGGCATCGACGCCGTGCTCAGCCTCGATCCGATCGCCGGCGCGGCCGAGCGCGCGGGCGATCTCGTGACCGTGATGCGCAACGACGGCAAGACCGGCGCCGCCTACGAGGGTCCCGAGGGCAAGGGGGCGGGCCACACGGTCGCGAGCTTCGCCAAGACCCCGTTCGCGCCGGAGGCCTACTACCCCCACCGGATCTGGTGGGTGGTGCGGCAGGACTTCCTGAAGGCGAACCCGAAGGCCGTCACGGCGCTGCTCGTCGCGAATGCGCGCGCGGTCGAGACCCTGTCGAAGATGAGCCCGGAGCAGATCATCGATATCGGCGGCGCCAACTGGCCCGGCACCCGCGAGTCGCAAGCCGCATGGGTCGAGACGGTGCTTTGGAAGCGCCGCGGCTGGCCCTGGATCACCGAGAACGACGTCAAGAGCCTCGTCGGCCTCTCGACCACGAAGGCGATCTACCAGGCTCAGCTCGACGCCGCCAAGGCCAAGAGCGTCGTGCGGCTGGGCGCCGACGCCGCGCGCCAGGCCTGGGAGATGACGGGCCAGAACCCGCCTCGCCCGGCCTTCGACCAGACGGTCGGCGGCGACGTGCGCGGCCGCCCCATCTGGGAGATCGACGCCTGGACGATCTGAGGCCGGGCACGGCGACGGCTTCGGCCGCCGGCCGGAGCCCGTCGCGGGCGATGCGGCGCATGGAAGAGCGGCGCTTCCGTCCGGGCCGACCGGGCGCGCCTTACCGCGAAGCGTCGCCCGGAGCCGCCTGCGGCGGCACCGGCTCCTGGGCGAGGGGCGCCTTCACCTCGATCTCGACGAAGGTGATCGGGTGGGCGGAGCCGTTCATCACGTCGTGCTCGACGCCCGGCGGGCGCGTGTAGGCCTGGCCTGCGGTCAGCGGAACGTCCGCGACCGACGTCCCGTCGTGCACCCGCAGGATCCCGTCCGTCACCATGGTGACGAAATACGGCCAGGCGTGCCGGTGCCATCCCGTCACGGCGCCGGGCGGAAAGTCCCACCGGGTGATGCGGACCTGGCTGGTGTCCTCCAGCACCGTTGGGGTCGCTGGGGTCGTGCACTGAAAGGCCACGGACGATTCCTCCCACAGGCAGGCGCGAAAGTCGGCCCGCGGCGACTCAGGACCGCGGGTCTCGGCCCCTGGCGCCGCGGCCGCCCACGGTGTGCCGGGCGCCGTCCAAAGGCAACCTCCCGAACGGCGGCCGCGCGCCTGCGGCGTCTGCTTGCGCGGCCGTGCCCTGCGAGCCCCTCGGCGGGGATGCAGCCTGCCCGGGCCCGTTCGGTCAGCGCCGCGGCGACAGGATGATGGCTTGGCTCAGGGCCTCCAGCAGGCTGCGCTCGTCCGCCCGGCCGGTGCCGGCGATGTCGAACGCGGTGCCGTGGTCGACCGAGGTCCGCACAACGGGCAGGCCCACCGTGACGTTCACCCCCTCCTCGATGCCCATGACCTTGACGGGCCCGTGCCCCTGGTCGTGGTACATCGCGACCACGAGGTCGAAGTCGCCGCGCTGCGCGCGGAAGAACAGGGTGTCGGCCGGCAGCGGCCCCTCCACGTCCACATCGCGGGCCCGCAGGGCGCGAATGGCCGGCTCGATCTTCTCCTCCTCCTCGCCGCGGCCGAACAGGCCGTGCTCGCCCGCGTGCGGGTTGATCCCGCACACGCCGATCCGCGGCCGCGGCAGGCCGGACCGGACCAGCGCCTCCCGTCCGCGCAGGATCGTGCGCTCGACGAGGCCCGGCTCGATCCGCGCGATCGCGTCGACGAGGCCGATATGCGTCGTGACGTGGATCACGCGCAGCTTCGGCGTCATCAGCATCATCGAGACCTCGGGGGTCCCCGTCAGCGCCGCCAGGATCTCGGTGTGGCCGGGATAGATATGCCCGCCGGCGTGGAGCGCCTCCTTGTTGAGGGGAGCCGTGCAGATCGCGTCCGCGGCGCCGGACGAGGCGAGCGCCACCGCCCGCTCGATGTAGCGGAAGGCGGCATCGCCCGCGATCGGAGACAGGCGGCCCCAGGGGAGGTCTGCGGGGATCAGGGCCAGGTCGATGCAATCCACCGTCCCGTGACGGAACGCTCCGTCACCGGGCTCCGCGATCGCTTGGACCTGAAGCGGCACGCCGGCGATCCGGCCCGCCGCCCGCAGCCGCTCGGCGTCGCCGACGACCAGGGGACGGCTGCGCTCGTAGACGGTGCCGTGGGCGAGGGCCTTCATGATGATCTCGGGGCCGACGCCTGCCGCATCCCCCATGGTGATCGCAACGATCGGCCTCGCCATGCGCAACTCCTTCTCACCGCAACGCTGCTCCGTCCTTAGCGCCGCCCGGGACCCGACGCTACGGCCGCGGATGCCCGGTGGGATCGCGGGAAGCCCTGTCGCCGCCGTGAGCGGCATCGATGCGCCGGAGCCGGACCTCAGGCGTTCCCGTGCACGCCGCGGATGATGTCGAGGCACCGGACCAGGGTCATCGAATCGCCGAACGCCCCCGCCTTGGTGATGACCGCCAGCCCGGACGCGCCTTCGGCGGACGAGACGGGAACGCCGGGTTCGACCTCGCCGCGGATCCGCAGCCCGGGGACGCCTGACCGGGTCAGGATCGCCCGCGCCGTCTCGCCGCCGGTCGCGATCAATCCGCCGAGGCGGGGCAGCCGCGGCGCGACGAGGTCGGCCAGGGCGGCCGAAAGCGCCGGGCCTCCCCGCAGGTCGACGCCCTCGCGCCCGTCGATCGCCACGACGAGGTCCCGGCCGGCGTCCAAAGCGGCGTCGATCCTCTCCGAGACGGAGCGGAGCGGACTCGACGCGCCGCCGCGAAGGGCCGCGGGCGCGATCCCGATCGCCGTCATCCCTCGGGCGTCGACGAGCGTCCGAACCTGCCCGTGTGACACCTGCGACGCGCTGCCGACGGCGATCAGCACGGGCCCGGCCCGGGCCGCGTGGCGGCGCGCCGGCGGCGCGGCCGCGCGCTCCGATCCGCCCGCGAGGGCACGCATGAGGCCGGCCGACCCGACGCAGAGCGGCACCGGCACGAGCGCGAGAGCCGCCCCGGCGATCGCGGCGAGATCGGCGTCGGTCTGCGCGTCGCAGACGACGACGTCGGCTCCGGCCGCGCCCGCGCCGGCGAAGAGCGCGGACAGCCGGTCCGGCCCGGAGCGGACGTCGCCGAGGGAAGCCTGCGCGACACGAAGCCCCTCCGCGGCGAGCCGGGCGGCGGGAGCGGCCGGCGTCGATCCCTCCCGCATCCGGCTCTCCCGTTCCCACGTTTCCGTCGCCTCGAGCGGGGTGCCGTTCAGGAGGCTGCGCCCGTCCACGAGGGTGCGGCCTGCCGCCGGGAAGGCAGGCGCCGCGATCGCGAGCGGCCGGTATCCGCCGGTCGCGGCCAGGGCCTCGAGCACGCCGGCGGTCTCCCGGGCCCAGTTGCCGCGCAGGGTCGAATCCATCTTCTGGTAGAGGATGCGGGTCTCGGGTCTGAACAGGCGCCGGACCTGCGCCGCCATGGCGGTGCCGGCCTCCGGCGCGGGCCTGGCCCGGGAGTCGACGTCGACGGCGACCACGGCGGCGTCGCCCGGATCGGCGAGGGGGTCGATCAGCACCAGCGGGGACCGGCCGTCCCGCAGGCACGCGCTCGCGCAATCGGCCGCGCCGGACAGGTCGTCGGCCAGGATGAGGATGTCGATCATGGTGGCGCAGGCTTTCGCGGGAGAGGAGGATGGCGGGAACGGGAGCGCGGGCCTTTGCGCCTGGAGCGGGCCGCCAGGGACGGCATGCCGGCAGGCGCCGGCACAGGTCGCGCCCGGCGTCACGGCCCTGCGAAGCGGCGCAGATCTTCGGCCAGACTCCGGGCGAGCTGCTGTGCCGGGGGACTGAGCGATCGGCTCGAAGGGGTGAGCATTCCGAGCTTCAACTGGTTGATCGCTGGCGACTTGAACGGACGCCAGGCCAGCTCGCCGCTCTCGATTTCCTGAAGGAATCCCAGGCGGGTGAAGAAGGCGATGCCCTGGTTCAGGCGCAAGCCCACTTTCAGCATCTGGATCGAGTTGGAGACGAGCTTCGGCCGGAACTCCGCCCGGAACCTGGCGAAGTCGGGGTCGATGTCGGCGGAGCGAGGGAGGGGGTCCGACTGCGCGAGCAGGGGGAAGCGCCGGACCGCGTCGAAATCGACGGAGGCCTGAAGCGCCAGGGGGTGTTCGGCCGGCATGACGACGCCGATCGGAGCCGGGATCTCGGCTTCGAAATGCACCGAGGGCGGAACCTGGCTCACGAAGGTGAAGCCGAAATCCGCGAGGCCGTCCGCGACCTGCTGCGGCACGTCCGTGGGCTGGATGCTCAGGACCGTATAGCTCACCGCTGGAAATTCGAGCCGGAAGCGGTCGATCGCGCGCGGCAGGAAATCCACGAGGAGCGAGTCCATCGCCGCGATCGAGACATGGCCGGACCGGGCCGCCTTCAGGTCGTCGATCTCGGCGCGGACGCGGTCGAAATCGTGCAGGGTCGCCGCGACGTGACGTAGGAGCAGCTCGCCCGCGAGGGTCAGCCGCATGCCGGAGGGCTGCCGGTCGAACAGGCGGGCGCCGAACTCCGTCTCGAGCTTCAGGATCTGCCGATTCACGGCACTCGAGGCCACGTTGAGAACGGCCGCGGCCTTGCGCACGGACCCGGTTCTCACGACCTCACGAAAATAGTTCAGGGCGGCGGCGTGCAAGGCTCACTCGACGGCCGCGGACCGGGGCGGCCAGGCGGCGACGACGGGGTGGTCCTGAGCCGTGGTGTAACGCGGATCGGCGCCGCCTGGCGAGCCCCAGCCCGTGACCCCGGGCCCGAAGAAGTCGCGGTTGACGGCGACGAACGGCGCCAGCGCCGCGGGCAGCCGGTCGTCGGCGTAGATCGCCGCGACCGGGCAGATCGTCTCGCACAGGCCGCAATCGATGCATTCGTCCGGCTGGATGTAGAGGCTGCGCCCGCCCTCGTAGATGCAGTCCACCGGACAGGCCTTGAGGCAGCCCTTGTCCTTCACGTCGATGCAGGCGTCCGTGATCACGTAGGGCACCGCGTTCCTCCCGCTTCCCGCCGACGCGCCGCCTTACGTGATCACGTAGGACACCACGTTCCTCCCGCTTCCTCGCCAGCGCGCCGCCTATCGCCCGGTCCAGACGGGCCTGCGCTTCTCCACGAAGGCCCGCACGCCTTCCTGCGAATCCGCCGAGCGCAGCGCCTCGACGAGGGCGGGCAGGCGGGCGGCCTGCGCCTCCCGCGCGGTCATGTGCGCGGTGCGGCGCACCACCTGCTTGATCGCCCGGACCGAGAGCGGCGCGCAGGCGAGGACCTCGGCGGCCCAGCGTTCGACCGCGGCGTCGAGCCCGGCGCGCGGCACCACCTCGTTGACGAGCCCCATTGCGTGCGCCTCGCGCGCGGGCACGCGGCGCCCGGTGAGCAGGATCCCCATCGCCTGGCGGAACGGGATCTGGCGCTGGAGCAGGGTCATGCCGCCGTCGAGGGGCATGCGCCCGACCCGCGCCTCGGGCAGCGCGAAGCTCGCCTCCTCGGCCGCGATCACGATGTCGCAGCCGAGCACCATCTCGAAGCCGCCGCCCATGGCGTGGCCGTTGACGCGGGCGATCACGGGCACGTCGAGGGTCTCGCGCAGCGCAATGCCGCCGAAGCCGCCCGGCCGCTCCATGGCCCAGTACTCGACGCCCGACGCGCCGCTGCCGCCCTTCATGTCGGCGCCGGCGCAGAAGGCGCGCTCGCCCGCGCCCGTGAGGATCACGAGGCGGACGTCGCGGTCGGCCTCGATCGCGGCCCAGATCCGCTGGAGCTCGGCCTCCGTCGCGGCGTCGACGGCGTTCAGGACCTCCGGGCGGTCGATGGTGACCCGGGCGACGTGGTCGGCGACCTCGAAGCGCACGCTCATCAGGCCGCGTTCTCCTTCGGCAGGATGCCGAGTTCCGCCAGCACCTCGTCGGTGTGCTGCCCGAGCCCCGCGGGCGGGATCCGGATCCGCACCGGCGCGTCCTGGAGGTGGATCGGCGAGCCCACGACGCGCACGCGCTCGGCGACCCCGTCGGCCTCCAGGATCATGCCGTTGATCGCGGTCTGTTCGTCGGCGAGCGCCTGCCCGAGCGTGCGCACCGGCGCGCAGAGCAGGTCCTGCTCTTCCAGGCGCCCGAGCCAGTGCGCGGTGGTGTCGGTGCGGAACCGTTCGCGAAAGATCGCCTGCAGCGCGGCCTTGTTCTCGACCTGGAGCGCGAAGCTCGAGAAGCGCGGGTCGAGATGGACGTCGCCGAGGCCGAGGGCGACGCCGATGTCCTGGAGCGGGTTCGCCTTGAAGGCGCCGACCATCACGAGCGCGCCGTCCGAGGTCTCGAACACGCCGGTGAGCGGCATGGCGCCCCAGTTGACCTCGCGCCCGCGCATCAGCTGGGCGGCCGCTTCCTGCGTCTGCGCCGCGAGCATGGAATCGAGGAGCGAGACGCTGATCATCTGCCCGCGCCCGGTCTTCTGCCGCTGAAGGAGCGCGAGCAGCACGCCCTGGACGAGGTGCATGCCGGCGGAATAATCCGCGAAGGTGGTCGAGTAGATCGAGAGCGGCAGGCTCTCGTCGGAGCGACGCGCCATCACGCCGCTCATGGCTTGCGCGAGCACGTCCTGCCCACCCTTGTGGGCGTAGGGGCCGGTGAGGCCGAAGCCCGTGCCGACCGCGTAGATGATGCCGGGATTGATGGCCTTGAGCTCCTCGTAGCCGAAGCCCATGCGCTCCATCACGCCGGCGCGGAAATTGTTGACCACCACGTCGGACGCCGCGACGAGCCGGCGCACCGCCTCGCGCGCGTCCTCGCGCCGGAGGTCGAGCACGATCGAGCGCTTGTTGCGGTTGAGCGAGCAATAGACCGGACCCACGAGCCCGGCGGGATCGTTCGGGAAGGCGGTGCGCGACAGGTCGCCCGCGCCGGGCCGCTCGATCTTGACCACGTCGGCACCGTAATCGGCGAGCACCTGGGTCGCCACGGGCCCCATCATGACCTGGGTGAAGTCGACGACGCGGATGCCGGCGAGCGGCAGGTCTTGGGTCGGCAGGTCTTGAATGTCGGGGGCGCTCACGCGGCCTTCTCCCATTGTGGTGCCGGCGAGCGGCAGATCATTGATCTCGGGGGCGCTCACGCGGCCTGCTCCATGATCTTGGCGTTGGGGGAGGGGATGTCGCCGGGGTCGCCGCCTTGGGCGCGCACGCGCTCGCAGATCGAGCGCGCGTCGACCCGGCGCGGGCTCACGCCGCGCGAGACCGCGAGCGCCGCCGCGACGCCGGCCGATTGGCCCATCGACATGCAGGGCGGGATCTCGCGCGACATCTTCTGGGCCGATTCGGTCGCGGAATAGTGGCGCCCCGCCACGATGAGGCCGTCGACCTCGCGCGGCAGCATCGAGCGCCAGGGCGTGTAGTAGTCGCGGCCCCGCGCCACCGTGTCGGCGAAGTGCACGCGGTCCTGCACGTCGTCCTTGGTGACCACGTACTCGCCCTCCAGCAGGCGCGTCTGGCGCACGCCGAGCTGGGGCGCCACGTCGACCACGAAGCAGCGCCCGAAGCCGGGCATATGGGCGCGCACGAAGTCGACGAGGGCGTAGATGCGCCGGCGGCCCTCGAAATCCGCCTTGGTGATGTCCTCCACCTTCAGGCCGTCGAGGCCGGTCATGTGCGGGCAGTTGCACCACACGATCCCGGGCAGCGGCGTCTTGAGCCACCACAGGTCCCAGGAGCCGCCCATCACGCGCTTGGCCTGACGGTCGACCGTGGCGAAGGCCTCCGGCTCGTCGCGGCGGAAGCGCTCGGCCGTCTCGGTGTCGACGCCGCCGAGGCGGAACACGGTGGTGAGGATGTAGGAGCCTTCCGTGAAGCGGGCGCCTGCGGCCGCGGCCACGTCGAGGTCGCCGGTGGTGTCGATCACCACGTCGCCCATGACGGCCTGGCGGCCGGCCTTGGTCTCGCACACGACGCCGCGGATGCGCCCGTCCTGCACGATCGCCTCCGCGAACCAGGAATGCAGCCGCACGTCGACGCCGGCCTCCGTGATCATCTCGTTCGAGACCCGCTTCCAGCCATCGGGGTCGAACGCCGCGGCCATCACGATCGGCGCCGGCTTGGTCTGGGCGCGGAAGTCGAACACACCCCAGCGCGCCCATTTCCAGTAGGCGTCCCAGCTCGCGACGCGCTCCTCGGGCGGCGGGAACACGCAGGCCCCGACCCGCTCCATGCGCTCGATCATCTCCATGCAGAGGCCCGTGACCGTCACCTCGGCGCCGTTGTGCATGTCGTCGAGGACGAGCACCATGCCCCCGGAGGCGAGGCCGCCCAGATAAGGATAGCGCTCGAGGAGCGTGACGCTGGCGCCCTCGCGGCGCGCGGCGACCGCGGCCGAGAAGCCCGCCGGGCCGCCGCCCACGACGACCACGTCGGAACGGGTCACGACGGGGGCGGAGCCCGGCCCCTCCAGGATTCGCGTGCTGTGCATGTCGGTCTCCAAGGTCGCGCGTCGGGCCGGAGCCGCGACGGGCGGGATTTCCGGTCGGATGCGTCGCAGTCAGGCCACGACGGGCGGGTTCCAGCGGACGACGAGGCGCTCCACTACGGTGATTGCAAGGAAGAACAGGACCGAGAAGGTCGAGCCCACGATCACGGTGGCGTAGAGGAGGGCGGAGTCGAAGTTGTAGGTGGCCTGGATGATCAGCGCCCCGATCCCGACCGTGGAGCCGATCCACTCGCCCACGATCGAGCCGATCACGGCGGTCGAGGCCGCGATCTTGAGGGCCGAGAACAGGTAGGGGATCGAGTTCTGCAGCCTGAGCTTGAAGAACACCTCGCGCTTCGAGGCCGAGAGCACCCGCATGAGCTCCATGGCCTGCGGGTTCACGGATTCGAGGCCGCGCACCATGTTGACGAGGGTCGGGAAGAAGCAGATCAGCGCCGCGATCGCGATCTTGGGCTCCATGCCGTTGCCGAGCAGCAGCACCAGGATCGGAGCCTTGGCGACGACGGGAATCGTGTTGACCAGCACCACGAGGGGGAAGAACGCTTCCTCCATGGTCTTCTTGTGCACGAACACGGTCGCGATCGCGATCGCGGCGAAGTTGCCCAGCAGAAAGCCGAGGATCGCCTGCACCGCGGTCGGCCACAGGTTCGTCATCAGCAGCCCGAACTTGCTGTAGAGCGTGTAGGCGACGAGCTGGGGCGAGGGCGCCACGAAGGGCGGCACCTTGAAGACGTAGACGAGCGCCGCCCACGCCGCGAGCGCGGCCGCGATGCCGATGACCGGCAGCAGGCGCCGGCGCCAGCGGATGCGCTCCTGCGCGCGGAGAAATTCGGCCTCCGCGGCCTCGACGCTCGACAGGTCGATGGTCTGCACCAGGGCCGCCATCAGCGTCCTCCCCGCTCATGCGCGAGGGCGCGGGTCCCGCAGCGGCCTGCGGCCTGCACGGATCTCGCCATCAATGTCCTCCCAGCGCTGCCCTGAGCCGCACCGCGAGCGCCGCGAAGGCGGGCGTCTCGCGGATCGACAGGTCCCGGTCTTCCGGAAGATCCACGCTCACGAGGCTGCTGACGCGGCCCGGATTGGCGGCGAGCACGAGCACCTGCTGGCCCAGGAACGTCGCCTCGTAGACCGAATGGGTGACGAACAGGATCGTGGTGCCGGTCTGCTGCCAGATCCGGCGCAGCTCCTCGTTCAGGCGGTCGCGGGTGATCTCGTCGAGCGCCCCGAACGGCTCGTCCATGAGGAGGAGCCGCGGGCCGCCGAGGAGCGCCCTCGCGATCGCGACGCGCTGGCGCATGCCGCCCGACAATTCGTGCGGGAAGTTGTTCTCCCAGCCCTCGAGCCCCACGAGCTTGAGGAGCTCGCGCGGGGTCGGGGCGCCGGCCGGAAGGCTGCGCCGCCCGCCGACCTCGAGCGGCAGCTCCACGTTCTGGAGCGCCGTGCGCCAGGGCAGCAGCGCCGCGTCCTGGAACACGAAGCCGAGCGCCCGGTCGCGGCGCGCCTGCTCGGGCGAGACGCCGAGCACCGACACCGTGCCCGAGCTCGGCGGGATGAGGTCCGCGACCACGCGGAGCAGCGTGGACTTGCCGCAGCCCGACGGCCCGAGGAGGCTCAGGAACCCGCCCTCCTCGACCGAGAACGTCACGTTCTCGAGCGCCGTCACGGTGCGCCGTTCCGTGACGAAGCGCACCGTCACGTTCTGGCACTCGACCGCGTGCCCGCTCCCCGCGCTCGCGGGGATCACGGGAGCCGCCGTTCTCTCGCGTTGGGCCAGCATGAGCGCGCCCCGGATCAGCCGATGCGCGGACGGGTGTCGGACGTCGCCTTGAGGATGTCGAGCGTGATGACCTCCTCGAGCTTCGGCACCCGCTTCGAGAACTGGTTGAGCTGCGCGTAGAGGTCGATCTGCTCCTGCCAGATCTTGGGATCCATGGTGCCCCAGCCTTCCGCCGCGGTGCTGTTCGAGAACGCGAACTTGAGCATCACGTCCGCGGCCTCGCGCTCGTCCTTGGCGTTGAGGTTCGGGAACTCCTTGACGAGGAAGTCCACGGCCTGGTCGCGGTTGGCATGGGCGTGGGCCCAGCCCTTGCCGGTGGCGCGCAGGAACTTCGCGAGCACGTCGCCCTTCTTCTGCAGGGTGTCGTTGGTGGCGTAGTAGGGCAGCGGATAGAGCTTCACGCCGGCGTCCCACAGGCGCATGTCGACGCGCTGGTCGCCCAGCACCTTGAGCGCCGTCGTGTTGGTGAGCCAGCCCGTCACCACGTCGACCTGGCCGGTCAGGAGCGGCGCCATGTCGGCCCCGATGGTGACGATCTGGACGTCCTTCTCGGGAATGTTGTTCTTGGCGAGAAGGGCGCGCAGCAGGATGACGCCGGTCGCCTGGATGCCGACCTTCTTGCCCACGAAGTCCTTGGGCTCGCGCACCGGGTTCTTCTTCAGCGAGAAGAACGTGTAGGGGTGCTCCTGGGCGCCGACCGCGAAGCAGCGGATCGGCAGGTCCTGCGAGGCCGCGAGCATGAGCGATGGGCTCGACGACACCTGGCCGACCTCGTGGCGCCCGGACGCCACGATGGCGACGCCGTCGATGTTGGGGCCGCCAGCCTGGAACTTCATCTCGATGCCTTCGGCCTCGTAGAGGCCGAGATGCTTGGCGCAGACCTCGCCGAGCTGGTTGCCCGAGAGCAGCCAGCCGAGCTGCAGGTTCACGACAGGCTTCGCCTGGGCCGAGGCCTCGATGCTCACGAGGGGGCCGAGGAGGGAGGCGCCGGCAACGGCCGCGCCCGATTTCAGGAGAGATCGACGATCAATGGCCATAGGCGTGTCCCCGCTGTGAAAGCGCTGTCACGGGCGGAACTCCGGCCCGTCGCTGCCGAGCGATACGGATCACACCATAGGGTGGGGTGTTCTCGATAGAACTAAATTTCGGGCTGAGTGCTGCCTTTTTTAGCACACCCGCGACAGGGACTTGCCGGCCGCGGCGCGGGCTGGGATCGTGCGGCACGCCCTCCGCCGCCACCCGCAAGGCTCGACCCCCATGGCCCTCGTCCTGCACAATGCCGCGGTCCTGACGGTCGACCGGGAGAACCGGGTCCTCGCCGGCCGCGACATCCGGATCGAGGACGGCGCGATCGCGGCGATCGGCCCGGCCGGCACGCTCGCACGGGCCGGCGACGAGACGCTCGACTGCACGCGCGCCCTCGTGATGCCGGGCTTCGTCAACGTCCACACCCATGCCGCCACGGCCCTGTTCCGCGGCCTGTCCGACGATCTCCCGCGCGCCTTCTGGGCGAACGCCTACCGGGTGCCGGGCCAGGAGCGCTTCACGCCCGAGGACTACGCCCGTTCCCTGCGCGGAGCCTGCGCCGAGTACCTCCTCAACGGCGTCACCTGCATCGCCGACCGCCTCGCCGGCATGGAGACCTGGGCTCCGATCATCGAGGAGAGCGGACTTCGCGCCGTCGTGGGCGAAACGATCACCGACGCGCGCGGCAGCGAGGGCTGGGAGGCCTCGGAGCGCGTTCTCGCCCGCTACGGCACGGATCCGTCGCGCCGCGTCTTCGCGGGGCTCGCGCCGCATGCGCTCGACAGCTGCTCCGACGCGCTGCTCGCGCGCTGCGCCGCACGGGCGCGGGATCTCGGCGGGCGCGTCTTCATCCACGTGGCCCAGAACGAGCTCGAGGTCGAGCGCGTGCGCGAGCGCGGCCATGCCGGCGCGCTCGCGTGCCTGCGCGCGGCGGGCCTCACGGGGCCCGACGTCGTCGCCGCGCACGCGATCTACCTGAGCGACGCGGAGATGGAGGGCTGGATCGAGGACGGGACCGCGATCGCCCATTGCCCGGCGAGCAACCTCAAGATCGAGGCCCGCACGCTTCCGATCCACCGCTTCGTGGGCCGCGTGCCCGTCGGCCTCGGCACCGACTGGACGGCGACGAACAACAGCAACGACATGATCGTCGAGGCCCGGCTGGCTGCCCTCGTGGGCAAGATGCTCGCGGACGATCCGACGGTGCTGCCGGTGGGACAGATGATCCGGATGCTGACGATCGAGGGCGCCCGCGTGCTCGGGATCGATCACCTCGTCGGAAGCGTCGAGGTCGGCAAGCGCGCCGATCTCGTGGTCATCGACCTCGACCAGCCCGAGATGATGCCCGCGCACGACCTGGCCTCCAACGTGCTCTACGCCGCCAGCGTCCGGTCGATCCGGGACGTGCTGGTGGATGGCCGTGTGCTCGTGAGGGGCCGGGCTCTCGCTGCCGGGCCGGGGACTGCCTCGGCCCGTGAGTGAACCGCTCGGGCAGCCTGTTCGGGCACGACGCTCCGGCAACCCACGGACCGCGTTGGGCAGCCTGGCCGAAGAGATCGGGACCTGACGTCCGCGGCCCTCGACGGCTTTCGGTCATTGGCTCGCCGTCACGCCCCCGTCGACGTAGAGCACCTGGCCGGTGACGTAGCTCCCCGCCGAGGCCGCGAGGGCGATCACGGGGCCGACCACCTCGACGGGTTCGCCGATGCGGTTGAGCGGATTGCGCTGCAGGATGAAATCGCGGAACGCAGCCCGTTCCAGATGAGGCCGGATGCGGTCGGACTGGATGAAGGTGGGGGCGACGCCGTTCACCGTGATGTTGTGCGGCGCGAGCTCCATGGCGTGCTGCTTCACCAGCATCAGCAGCCCGCCCTTCGAGGCGCAGTAAGCCGAGTAGCCGCGGCCCCGCAGCGCCAGGTGGGAGCGCACGGACAAAAGATGGATGTGCCGGCCCCCTCGGCCTGCCTCGATCTGGAGCTGCGCCACCGCCTGCGCGAGGAACATCGCCGACTTGAGGTTGGTCGCATAGACCTCGTCGAACACCTCCTCGGTGACGTCGAGGAGCGATTGCTCGCGCTGGATGCCGACGCAATTGACGAGAATGTCGATCCCGCCGAGCTCTCCGGCCACCGCACGCGTCGTGCCCGCGATCGAGGCGGTCGAGCGCGCGTCGATCCGGAAGGCGCGGGCGTCGCCTCCGGCTTCGCGGATGTCGGCCGCGAGCCGCTCCGCCTTGGCGAGGGACGGCCCGGCGATCGCGACGGCCGCGCCATGCCGGGCGAAGCCCCACGAGATCGCCTCGCCGAGCGCCCCGTAGCCGCCGGGCACGAAGACGCGCCGGCCCTGGACGCTGAAGAGCCCATCGAGTGCCGCGAGATCGACGCGCGGGGTCAGGCTCGCCGTGGCGTCCGGAGGTCTCATCCGCGCACCGCCACGCCGGCCGCGTCGTAGACGCTCTCCATGAGCCGCATCGTCTCGAGGTTGTCGAGCCGGTCGGTCTCGAACGGGGTGCCGTCCCGAACCCCTTCGACGAAGAGCCGGATCGTGCGGTCGAAGCATTCCTGGTAGCGGCCGAGCAGGTCGACCGTCTCGGCCGCGGCCTCCTGCCCGACCAGGAACACGCGGTCGTAATCCATCACGGCAGTCGCCCGCGTGCCGACGATCTCGAGCCGGTCGCCGTGCAGCGGCGGGTAGCCGGGCGCGCAGATGCAGCCGTCGGCGGTGGCGATGAGGCCGCCGGGTCCCTCCATCAGGATCGAGGCCGTGTCCTCGCCGGGCAGTCCGGAAGCGAGCCGGTTCAACCGGGCCGCCACGACCCGGAGCGGGCCGACGAGCAGGCGCAGCACGTCGAGGTGGTGGATCATCGTCTCGAAGACGAGATTGCGCTCGAAATCCAGGAGATAGGGCTGGCGCTTGACCAGAAACGGCGTTTCGCCGTCGAGGGAGCACAGGCCGGACCCGCGCACCGCCATCGCGGCATGGCGCGGCGTGCCGATGCGGCCCTCGTCCATCCAGCGCCGGACCGTCATGTAGTGCGGCCGGAAGCGGTAGTTCTCGTGCACCATGAAGCGCACGCGCTCGCCTACCGCCGCGACCAGCGCCTCGGCCTGCGCGACCGTCCGGGTCATCGGCTTCTGCAGCAGGACGTGGACGCCGTGATCGGCGGCGAGCCGGGTCAGCGGCGCATGCGCGTCGACCGAAGCCGCGATGTCGACGAGCTCGAAACCGCCCTCAGCGAACATCCGCGCTGGGTCGGAATAGACGCGCTCGATGCCGAACTCAGCGGCGCGCGCCCTCGCCCTGCCCTCGTCGACGTCGCAGATGGCGACGATCCGCGCTCCCGCGACGGCCTGCCAGGCGCGCAGGTGATAGAGGCTGATCATCCCGGCCCCGACAAGGCCGGCCCGCAATTCGCCGCGGTTCGCCCCGGCGGTCATGCGAGCGCCTCCGCGTCGCGCATCGTCCTGTCGCGGTTGGCCCTGCCGGTCATGCGAGCGCCTCCGCATCGCGCGTCATCTCGGGTCCGAGATAGCCGCGCACGCGCTCGTCGCCCACGAGTTCGGCAAAGCTCGGCTTCCGGGTCGCCACGCCGCCGTGGACGAGGAGGAAGCTCTCGGCGATCTCCTTCAGGATCTCGAGATGGTAGCGGGCGGTCGGGTGCAGGCAGACGAAGACGAGCTTTCCCTCCGCACGCAGCTTGCGGAAGAAGTCGAGCATGAAGCCGATGTAGCCGTCCTGCGTATTGAACTGCGGCTCGTCGAAGAGGTGCAGGATCGGCTTGGCGGTCGGCGAGGGGGCGAGCAGGACCGAGGGCACGCGCCTGGCGAACGAGCGGACCTGATAGGATTGATGGTAGTGGATCGCGAGCCGGTCGCGCTCGCGGTACTTGACGCGGTGGATGTCGGCGCCTGCCACCAGCACGCGCCCGGCCGTCGGCGCGTTCGAGCCGGTGATCATCTCGAACAGGGTCGTCTTGCCGGCTCCGTTCGGACCGACGACGCCGACGATCTCGCTGCCCGCGAATGTGAGCTCGGCCGAGAGGGTGAAGGTCGGCCGGCGCACGACGAGGCCGCGGGTGTAGACCTTCCTGAGGCCGTCCAGGACGAGGAGGGGATCAGCCATCTCAAGCTCCGAGCAGCCGGCGCCGGAGCGCGGGGTCGTCGCGCAGCGCCCCGGCCGGGCCGGCCCATGCGACGCGGCCGCGATCGAGCACGGCGGCGTGGTCCGCGACCGACAGCGCGATGGCGGCGTTCTGCTCGACGACGATCGCGGCCACGCCCTCGTCCTTGAGCCGCCGGATGGTCGCCAGCACGTCGGCGACGATCTTGGGCGCGAGGCCCTGGCTCGGCTCGTCGAAGAGGACGAGGCCGGGCGAGCCGAGGAGGGCGCGGGAGATCGCGACCATCTGCATCTCGCCGCCCGACAGGTTCTCGGCCTCCCGGCGCATCAGCAGTTCGACCGGCGAGAAGATCGCGCAGACGTCGCGGACGGTCCAGGAGCGGTAGCGCGTGCGCTTCCGCGCGATCGCCAGGTTGTCGGCGACCGTGAGCGTCGGGCAGAGCCGGCGGTCGTCCGGCACCCAGCCGATCCCGGCGCGGGCGATGCGGTGAGTCGGCCACGCGGTCACGTCCTCGCCGCCGAAGACGATGCGGCCGCGCTTCGGGCGGGTCAGGCCGAGGATCGAGCGGAGCGTGGTGGTCTTGCCGGCGCCGTTCGGCCCGAGCAGCGCCAGCACCTCGCCGGATCCGACCGAGAGCGAGACGTCGAACAGGACCTGCGTCTCGCCATAGGACGTGTAGATGCCCTCGACGCTGAGCAGCGGCGCGGCAGCCGGGACGATCGGGGTCGCGGGCCCCGCGGCGACGGCCGGCGCGGTCATTGCAGCCGTCCGAGGTTGGAGCGCCGCACCCAGGGATTCGCGCGCAGCTCCGCCGGCAGCCCGTGCGCGACGACCTGGCCCCAGTGGATCACGGAGATGCGGTCGGCGAGGCCGAACAGGAACTCCATGTCGTGCTCGACCGCGACGATCGAGAGCCGCCCCTTGAGGCCCGCGACGAGGGCCGCGAGCCGCGTCACGCCGTCCAGGCCGAGGCCGGAGGTAGGCTCGTCGAGGCAGAGCACGCGCGGGCGCTGGGCCAGCGCGACGGCGATCTCCAGCGCGCGCCGGTCGCCATAGGGCAGGTCCTTGGCGACCGTCTCGGCCTTCTCGGCCAAGCCGACCTCGGCCAGGACGGCGCGCGCGGCCGCCGCGAAGGCGGGGTCGCCGACCGCGGCGCGGCGGCCGTCGAAGCCGCGCGCCCGGAACTCGGGCAGCGCGACCTCGACGTTTTCGCGCGCCGTGAACTCGTCGAACAGGGTCATGATCTGAAAGGAGCGCGCCACGCCTCGCGCCGCGATCGCGTGAGGACTGAGCCCGGTGACGTCCTCGCCGCCGATCCGGACCGTGCCGCGGCTCGGCCTCACCCGGCCCGTCAGGACGTTGAAGAAGGTGGTCTTGCCGGCCCCGTTCGGACCCATGATCCCGTGAAACTCGCCCGGCTCCACCGCCAGGCTGATGTCCTCGAGCACGACGCGGTCGCCGAACCGCACGTGGATGTCGCGGGCTTCGAGCATCGCCATGGTCAGCCCCGCTCCGCGGCGGCGAGCGGCGGCGAGCGGCGCCGGAGCTTCGGCGCGAGGGCGGCCCGCCCCGATTGCACGGCGCCTGCGATCCCCTCCGGCTTGAACAGCACGATCGCGACGAACAGGAGCCCGAACCAGAGCATCCAGGCGTTCGTGACGGCGCCGATGACGTCGCGGGCGATGAGGTAGACCACGACGCCCACGACCGGTCCCCAGAACGAGACGAGGCCGCCGCCGACCAGCACCATCATGACGACGATGCCGGAATAGTGCAGGCTCATCACGTCGGGGAAGGCCGAGTTCTGCGCCATCGCGAACAGCCCGCCGGCGAGCCCCGAGAGCGCCGCCGAGAGCGTGAACACCGCCATCTTGTAGCGGCGGACGGGGTAGCCCAGATGCGCCGCCCGCGTTTCGCTCTGGCGGATGGCCGAGAGGACGCGGCCGAAGGGGGAGTGCGTCAGCCGCCACAGCCCGACGACGCCCAGCATGAAGACGACGAGGACGAAGTAGTAGAGCGCCGTGTTGCTCGTCAGGTCGATCGCGGCGACGCCGAAATCGGCGGGCAGGCGGGCGATCTTGAGGAGCCCGTCCTCGCCGCCGGTGACCGAGTGCGTCTTGACGGCCAGCACCCAGAAGATCTGGCTGAAGGCGATCGTCATGAAGGCGTAGTAGATGCCGCGCCGGTGGGAGATGAAGAGCGACACGAGGCCGCCCGCGGCGGCGGCCGCCAGACACGCCGCCCCGAGGCAGAGCCAGAGGTTGGCGGCGACGTTGAACTGGAACAGGCCGAACGCGTAGGCGCCGATTCCGAAATAGGCGCCGTGGCCGAAGGACGGCAGGCCGGCCGTGCCGAGCAGCAGGTTGAAGGCCAGGGCGTAGAGCGACCAGATCAGGATCTCGACGCCGAGATAGGGATAGAGCCCGACCTTGGCGATCCACAGGGGCACGGTGGCGAGCACGAGCCCGACCATCAGCATGGCGGGCGTGACGAGCCGGGCGGCGTGGGGCGGCGTCCTCATGCTCTCACGCCTCCAGGATGCTCTTCTTGCCGAAGAGTCCACGCGCCCGGACGCTCACCACGGCCACGAGCAGGACGTACATCGACAGCAGCGACCATTCGGACGCGTAGGCGCCGGCCAGCCCGACCACCATGCCGACCATCAGGGCGGCCGCGACCGCGCCCCAGAAGGAGCCGACGCCGCCCAGCACGATGACCAGGAAGGCCGGAACGACGGCGTCGACGCCCATATGGGGCCGGATGCCCCAGATGGGCGCCAGGATCACGCCCGCCGCAGCCGCGAGCGCGGCCCCCAGCATGAAGACGAGCGTGCGGAGCTTGGCGAGGTCGATGCCGAGCGCCCGCACCATCTCGCTGTCGTGCGCGCCCGCCTTGATGATCGCCCCGTAAGGGGTCTTCTCGATCAGGAGCCAGGTCAGCCCGATCACGCCGGCCGCCACCGCGGCGGCGTAGAAGCGGTAGGTCGACCAGATCAGGTCGAGCCCGATGAAGCCGCCCGAGATCGCGGGCGGGGTCGGCAGGACGTAGTCCCGCGTGCCCCAGACGAGGCGGATCGCCTCCTCGATCACCATGGCGGCCCCGAAGGTGAGCAGGAGGCCGTAGAGCGGGTCCTTGCCGTAGGTCCGCCGCATGGCGAATTCGAGCGGGATCGCGAGGATCGCCACCGCGAGCGGCGCGATGAGGAAGGCGACGACGTAGCGTCGGCCCGGAGGATTCGCGAGCCACCACTCGGCCAGGCCGGCCGGCAGCGGCGGGTTCGGCGAGAGCAGCGCGAGCGCGATGTAGGCGCCGAGGGCGAACAGCGAGCCGTGCGCGAGGTTGATCTGCTCCATCACGCCAACCACCAGCATGAATCCCAGCGCGATCAGCGCGAACAGGAGGCCGAGCGTCAGGCCGTTGATGAGGTGGGGAAGGAGGTCGAGCACGCAGAAGCCTCGAAGTCTGTTCGAACGCAGCCCGGCGCCATGACCGGGGGGTCCCGATCATGGCGACAAGCGGCGCCCGTCCGATCGGATGGCCGGGGCGGGCCTCGCCGGTCGGCGCGCTCAGGCGTCGACGCTCGGCACCTGCTCGTAGGGGACGAGCTTGCACTTGGCGTTGGCGTTGGTGTCGGCCGCCTCCTCGGGCGTCGTCGACGAGAGGATCTCGTAGAGGTCGCTGTCGTCGGTCGGCTTCATGTTGCGTCGGGCCAGGTAGATCGTCTGCTGGAGCTGGTGCGTCGCCGGGTCCATGTAGGCGCCGTGATGCTGCATCCGGTCGGCGGCCGAGACCTTCAGGCCTTCGAGTTCGCGGATGATCTTGATGTTGTTCGTGGAGCCGGCGCGCTCGATGGCGCGCAGCAGCTCGCGCGTCGCCATGTAGCCGTTGTAGGAGACGTTGCCCGGAACGGGGATCGCGCCCGGGCCGGCCATCGCCTTCCACTTGGCCACGAACTCGGGCACGCCCGGCAGGGGCAGCTTGTGGTACCAGCTCGTCCCGAACACGCCGAACAGGCTCTCGGGTTGGCCCCAGACGTCCGGCCAGTCCTGCTGATTGTTGATCCAGGCGGGCTTCCCGTCGAGCTTGAGCTGGGCGACCTGCTGCCGGAGCGCCTTGATGTCGTCGCCGCCGATCGCGGCCGCCACCACGTCGGGCTTCATCTGCTGGATCTTGAGCAGGTAGGAGGTGAAGTCGCGCGTGTTCTGGGGCACGAGAAGGTTGTCGACCACGCGCCCGCCGGCCGCCTCGACCTCGGCCTTGGTGGCCGCGGACGTGGAATGCCCCCAGACATAGTCGTTCGTGAGCAGGAGCCAGTTCTTGCCGATGTCGCGCACCGCGCTGCGCACGGAGGCCTTGGCGAAGTTGGTGCCGTTTCCGTCCCAGACGAACTTGACGCGGGCGCAGTTCTCCGCCGCCTCGCTCGGCGACGAGGAATTGGTGTTGAAGTAGATCACCCCGTACTTCGCGGCCACCTGGGTGATCGCATTGGCGACGCCCGAATGGAGGGCGCCGATGAGGATCGGGCAGTCCTCGCGCGTGATGAAGCGCTCTGCGACGCGGCTGGCGGCCGCCGGGTTCGTCTCGGTGTCGGCCGTGATCCACTCGATCCTGCGGCCGAGGACGCCGCCCTTGGCGTTGAACTCGTCGATGGCGATGCGCATGCCGCGCAGATCGTCCTGGCCGGAATTGCCGTACTGGCCGCTCGCGTCGCAGGTCAGACCGAGCTTGATCGGCTTCGACTGCGCATAGGCGGAATTGCGCTGCCACGGGCCGAAGAAGCTCCCGGTGCCCGCCAGGGCCGCCGCCATGGCGCTGCCGGTCAGAAACGTCCGTTTCGTGATGTGGTCGGTCATCCTCTCCCTCCCCTGAGCGCCTGGCATTCGTCGTGGGCCATAGCGAAATGCGAATTTTTATTCTACGATGAGAGAACATGAATTCCGGGCGCAGCGCAACCGATTTGTTCGGGACCAGCCGCGCGATTTCCCGCAGACACGACATGGCACCATGGACGGCATGACGAACCCCAGCGAGACCTTTGAAACGCTGCGCGCCCGGATCCGGGCACGCTACGACGATCTCAGTCCGCACCTCCAGCGTCTGGCGCGCCTCGCGCTCGAAGATCCGAACCGGTTCGCGGTGCAGACGATCGCGGCGACGGCCGCGGCCGCCGAGGTCCAGCCCTCCGCCCTGATCCGGTTTGCGCGCGGGTTCGGCTACGACGGCTTCTCGGCGCTCCAGCAGGTGTTCAAGCTGCGCCTGATCGAGGGCGCCTCCTCCTACCGCGAGCAGGTCTACCGGACCCATGCGGGCGAGGCGACGCGGCCGGCCGACGTCATGCAGGTGCTGGCCGAGTGCGTCGACGACATGACGGCCTCGCTCGACCGGCTCAAGACGTCGATCGCGCCGGACGCGCTCGCCGGCGCGGTCGACCTGCTGAAGGGGGCGAGCCACGTCTACGTGACGGGGCTTCGCCGCTCCCGTCCCGTCGCGGCCTACCTGGCCTACGGTCTGGCGCGGGTCGAGCGGCCGTGCAGCATCCTCGACTTCGACGGCGGCATGGCAGTCCAGCAGGTCGCGAACATGCGGCCCGGCGACGTCCTCGCCGCCATCGCTTTCGCGGAATACGCCCCGGCGGTCGTCGAGGTCGTGCGCGATGCCCACCTGCGCGGCCTGCCCGTCCTCGCGATCACCGACGGGCCTGCGAGCCCGCTCGCCCGGAACGCGGCCATCTCGTTCCTGTTCGACGAATCCCCGACGGCGCCGTTCCGGCCCATCTCGGGGCCGATCGCGCTGGTGCAGACGCTGATCGTGGCACTCAGCAATCGATGACCCAGGCCTCGCCGGGCCCTCGCCCGGTTCAGGGGTGCCGGCGCCCGACGATCCGCGACCGGTCGACCCGATGCGACCCGGCCGCTTGCGCATGCGGGCGCGAACCTCGGTGCGCGCCGGCTTCCGGACTCCCATCCTGCTGCGCCGGGAGGGCGAGGTGAGCGACGCCTCGCAGGCTCACCCTCCGCGCGGCGCGCGTTCGAGAAGGCCGTGCAGCGCCAGGTCGAGATGGGCGGCCAGGAACCGCTCGGGCGGAATCGACTCGTAGCGCGCGAAGGTCATGCGCCAGATCGCGGCCATCAGGGCCGGCGCGACGACCACCATCGGAAGATCGGCGACCGCGCCGGAGCGGAACTCGCCCCGCGCGATCCCGCGCTCGACGATGCGGCGGAGGAGGCTGCGTCCCTTCGACAGGATGCGGCGGTAATAGGCCTCGGAGATCGTCGGGAAGCGTGCCCCATCGGCGATGATGACCCGCAGGAGGACGTGCAGGTCCGAGCCCACCATGTCCTCGTAGATCCGCGTGAGCAGGAGGCGCAGCAGATCCTCCGACGAGCCCGGAAAGGCGTCCACCGCCGCCTCGACCCCGTCGAGCATCGGGGTCACGCGCGAGAGGAGAGCGGCTTCGAAGAGGGCCTCCTTGCTCTCGAAGTAGCGGTAGATCGTGCCCTTCGCGATCCCGGCCCGCGCTGCCACGTCCTCCAGCCTCGCCGCAGCGAAGCCCTTCTCGGAGAACTCCAGGAGGCCGGCCTCGACGATCTCGGCCGGACGCGCCTCCTTGCGGCGGCGGCGGGGCCGCTTCTGGTCCGCGGGCTGCGTCTCTTCTTTTTGTGACTTTCGGGTCATTATCTCTTGCTGCGCTGTGTCCGGCGTGATAATGACTATTGAGTCACCAACTGTCCAGGGCCGCGTGCCCGGAGGCGAGGACCCGATGCAAGCGCTCGCTCCGCCAGATGAGCTCAGGCCCGCGCCTCCGCCGCGCGATGCTGCCTCGACCTTGCCGCTCGTGGTGGTGGAACGCGCGCCCGTGGCGACGGCGATGCGCCCGCCGGGCCGCCTCCGGCGCACCCTGCGCGCCCTGCGCTTTGCGCCCCTGGTCTGGCTCGTCTTCGCCGTCGGCGCCTTCGTCGGCCTCTACGTCCAACCGCCGGGCCTGCAGAAGCTCATGACGCTGCTCGACCTCGAACCCGGGGGCGGCTCCCGTACGCCGATGGCGGTGCGCACGGAGCCTCCGCCGGCTCCCGCGACGGCCAGCGCTCCGCGTGTCGTCGTGGCGCTCGGCCGTCTGACCCCGCAGGACGACGTCATCACGGTCGCGCCTCCCTTCGGCTCCGGCGACGCGCGCATCGCCACCCTGCCCGTGAAGGAAGGCGACCGCGTCGCGAAGGGCGAGGTCGTGGCGATCCTCGACAACGAGGCGGCCCTGCGCTCCGCGGTCGAAGCCGCCCAGGCCGCCGTCGCCGTCCGGGAGGCGGCCCTCGCGCAAACCCGCGCCGCCACCATCGCGAGCCGCGACGAAGCCCGCGCCTCGCTCTCCCGGGCCGAGTCGGTTCTCCAGAACGCGCAGCGCGAGTTCGAGCGCGCCGACGAGCTGCGCCGGCGCGGCTTCGCGGCGGATGCCACGCACGACCAGCGTCGCGCCGCCCGCGACCAGGCTCAGCGCGAGGTCGAGGTGGCCCGCGCCACCCTCTCGCGCTTCGAGAGGGTCGACATCGATGCGCAGCCGGACGTTCTCGTCGCGGCCCGCAACCTCGATGCCGCGCGCGCCGACCTCGCGCGGGCCCGGAGCGACCTCGACAAGGCCTATGTGCGGGCGCCGACCGCGGGCACGGTGCTGACGCTCCATGTCCGCCCGGGCGAGAAGCCGGGCGGCAAGGGCGTCCTGAACCTCGGCGACCTCACCCACATGACCGCCGAACTGGAGGTCTACCAGACGCAGATCGGGCAGGTCGCGGTCGGCGACGCGGTCCGGATCAGCGCCGATGCCCTGCCGCGCCCGCTGGCGGGAACGGTCACCCGCATCGGCCTCGAGGTCGGACGCCAGACCGTCACCGACGCCAGCCCGGCCGCCAACACCGACGCGCGCGTCGTCAAGGTCCATGTGGGCCTCGACCCGTCCTCCTCGGAGATCGCGCAGCGCTACACCAACCTCCAGGTGATCGGCCGCATCACGCTGGGCGACAGATCATGACGGGGCTCCGCTCATGACGGCCGTGCTGGAGCGCGTCCTCGGGCGTCTGCCGATCGGCTGGCTCCAGCTCATCCACAACCGAGGCCGGCTCGCCGCGGCGCTCGCGGGCGTCGCCTTCGCCAACATCCTGATCTTCATGCAGCTCGGGTTCCTCGGAGCGCTGGTCGAGAGCATCCGGCGTCCCTACGCCGCCATGGATGCCGACGTGATCGTGGCGGCCTCGGACATGAACACGCTCGCCGACGGCAGCCCCCTGCCGCGCCAGCGCATGTTCGAGGCCCTGTCGGTTCCCGGCATCGCTTCGGCGACGCCGCTCTCCTACGGCCGGATCGACTGGAAGCAGCCGGACGGCACCATCCGCACCCTCGACGTGTTCGGCGTCGATCCGGCCGCGCGCGCCTTCGGCACACCTGCGATCGACGCCGCGCGGGACGCGATCATGAACGCGGACGTGGCGATCATCGATTCCGGCACGCGCAACGTTCCGCGGGGCCTGTTCGAGAAGATCGAGCGCGGCGAGCCTTACCGGTTCGAGGCCAAGGGGCGCACCCTCACGGTCGTGAGCACGTTCACGATCGGCGGAGGCTTCTCCGCCGACGGCTACCTGATCGTCTCGGACCAGACCTTCCTCAGGCTCTTTCCCCAGCGGGCGTCGGGCGCCCCGAACTACATTCTCCTGCGCCTCGAGCCCGGCATCGACCGCGGGGCCGTCCTGGCGCAGCTTTCGGCGACGCTGCCGGACTACGACAGCGCGGTCCACACGGTCGACGAGGCCGTCGCCCGGGACCAGGCCTTCCAGACGACGCAGCGCCCGATCGGGATCGTGTTCGGGTTCGGCATCGTGATCGGCATCCTGGTCGGCGTCATCATCGTCTATCAGGTGCTCTCGACGGACGTGGCCGATCACATCCGCGAGTACGCCACCTTCAAGGCGATCGGCTACCGCCAGCGGTTCTTCCTCGGGGTGGTGTTCGAGGAGGCCCTGGTCCTGGCCTGCCTCGGCTTCGTGCCGGGGCTCCTGGTCTCCCTCCTGCTCTATGCCGCCGTCTCGGCCGCCACGGGCCTGCCCCTGGCCATGACGCCCGCCCGTCCGCCCCTCGTGCTCGCGGGAACGCTGCTCATGTGCACGATCTCCGGCGCCGTCGCGACGCGGCGGCTTGCCCGAGCCAATCCCGCCGACCTGTTCTGAGGCGCCTCATGGCCACGTCCGTTCTCGCTCCCCGCCATGGCGCGCCGCCGCCGCACGCCGCGGATGCCGCCATCCTGGTTCGGGGGCTCGATCATTGGTTCGGCACGGGTGAGGCCCGCAAGCAGGTGCTGTTCGACATCGATCTCGCCATCGAGCGCGGACGGCTGACGGTGCTCCTCGGCGCCTCCGGCTCCGGCAAGACGACGCTCCTCACCCTTCTCGGCTGCCTGCGCGAGGTTCAGGCCGGGAGCGTGCTCCTCCTCGGACAGGAACTGGCGGGCGCGGACGAGAGGATCCTCGTGGCGTGCCGGCGCCGCCTCGGCTTCATCTTCCAGGCCCACAACCTGCACGACAGCCTCACGGCCATGCAGAACGTCCGCATGGGTCTGGAGGTGCACGGCCCGGCGGCGATGCGGAACTGGCGCGAGGCCTGCGCCCATCTCCTCCGATCCGTCGGCCTCGGCGAGCGGCTCGACTACCGTCCTGCAAACCTGTCGGGTGGGCAGAAGCAGCGGGTGGCGGTCGCCCGCGCCCTCGTGGGCAATCCCGAGATCGTCTTCGCCGACGAGCCCACCGCGGCTCTGGACCGGGAGAGCGGACTCCAGGTGGTGCGCATGCTCAAGCGCCTCGGCGAGGAGCGGGGCACCACCACGCTGATGGTGACGCACGACCCGCGCATTCTCGACCTGGCCGATCGCATCCTGACCATGGAGGACGGACGGATCGTCGGGGACCGCAGCCTGCCGCGATCGGACCCGACGAGCCTGCCCGGAAGGGGAGGGGGACACCGGGACGCCGGATGAGGGAGCGCAACGCGCCCGGCCGGGCGGAGCCGGCAGGTTTTCGCCCGACCTCCATCGGCCGCGACAGCCCCACCCGGCGGAAGGGCCCGAGCCCGGGAAGGGAGGTTGCGTCCGCCGGCCGGAGGCGTATCCAGGCGCGCTCGCGCCTCGATCGGACGGACTGACCCATGGATTCGCCTGCCCCGAAGCGGATTGACGCCGTCGCAACGCGCCCTGCCTTCGCGAGGTGGCTCGGGCGGACGAACTCGGTCACGAACACGTTCCTCTCCGCCGGCTGTATCCCGGACCTGATCAACATCGCGGGCGGTCTTCCCGCGCCGGAACTCTACCCGGCCGCCGAAATCGCCGCGCTCGCCCGCAAGGCGATCGAGGAGCACCCCGCCGACACGCTGGGCTACAACCCGGTCGAAGGCCTCCCGGAGCTGCGCGACGCCATCGCGGCCCGGTTCGGCACCCCGCATCTGCGCCTCGGCCGCGAGAACGTCCTCGTCACCACCAGCGGCATGCAGGGCCTCGATCTCCTCGGCAAGGTCCTGATCGAGGAGGGCGGGCTGATCGCCGGGCAGTTTCCCACCTATCTCGGCGCCATCGACGCCTGGCGGCCGCGCCATCCCGCCTACCGCAGCCTCCTCCTCGAGCAGCCCGGCTTCGATCCCGTTGCGGCTCTCGCGGGGGCGCAGTTCGCCTACACGGTGCCCAACTTCTCCAATCCCACGGGCCGGCTGGTCGGGGTTCCCCTGCGCCGGTCCCTGGTCGAGGCCGCCCATGCCACGGGCACCTGGCTGGTCGAGGACGATCCCTATGGCGGGCTCCACTACGACGGGGCGCCCCTGCCGCGCATGATCGAACTGTCCGGGCCGAGGAGCGGCGGGGGACCCTACGACGGGCCCGTCGTCTACATGGGCACGCTCTCGAAGGAGATCGCGCCGGGGCTGCGGATCGGGTGGGTCGTCGCCGCACCCGAGATGATCCGAGCCCTCGCCATGGCCAAGCAGGGCTCCGACATGTGCACGAGCGGCGTGACGCAGCGCATCGCCCTGGCCGCCCTGGAGAGCGGCCTCGTCGATCGGCTGCAGCCGCTCCTCGTCGCCCGGTACCGCGAGCGCCGGGACGCCTTGTGCGCGGCGCTCGCGGAGCACCTGTCCGAATCGTTCACGTTCGAGACGCCGGTGGGCGGCATGTTCGTCTGGGCCGTCGGACGCGATCCGGCCTTCGACACGGACCGGCTCCTCGCCGCCGCTCTGGAGGCCAGGGTGTGCATCAGCCCGAGCAGCGTGTTCGACCCATCGGGCGCGTACCGCCGGGCGATGCGCCTCAACTTCACCCTCAACCCGCCGGAGCGCCTGGTGGAGGGCGTGCAGCGCCTCGCCGCCGCGGTCGAGGCCGTGCGGCAGCACCGGGGATAGCGGGGCCGGTCGCGATCCGGCTCGCCAGGCCGCCTGTGGAGCGTTGCACAGATCGACAGGCGGCAACCAGTGACCTCGGCCGAACCCTCTCGTCCTCCGTCGTTCGCGGCCGCAGGAAACCGAAGCGAACGCTTGCCGTGCGCGGTGTCATCTCACCCGATCGGCTGACCGAAGCGCTCGAGGCTGGCCGGCAGGGGCGTCGTGCTGGCGCCGGGGCGCTCCGGGCGCCCGTAGACGCCGTCCCGGACCGCGATCGGCTCGACGAAGTGGTCCTTGATCCAGGGGATGTACTCGAGGATGGTCGTGGCCGGATGCCAGTAGGACAGGTGCACGTGCACCTGGCTCATCTCGCCCGCATGGGGCGCGACCGGCAGGCGGTGGGCCTGCGCCAGGTCCGCGACCTGAATGTACTCGGTGATGCCGCCGAGCCGGGTGACGTCGGGCTGCACATAATGCACGGCGCCGGCACCGATGAAGGCACGGAAAGCGTCCACGGTGTAGAGCTGCTCGCCGAGCGCGACCGGGATCGAGCTCGCGCGTGCAAGAGCCGCATGGGAGCCGACATCGTCGTACCAGAGCGGCTCCTCGAACCAGAAGATGTCCAGCTCCCGCGCGGCGGCGCAGAAGCGCAGGCAGGTGGGCAGGTCCCATTTGCCGTTGCCGTCGATGGCGATGCGGATCTCGGGACCGACGGCTCGGCGCACGGCCGTCAGCCGCGCGATGTCGACCATCGGATCGTCGTGACCGACCTTGAGCTTGATGCGCCGGAACCCATCCACCTCGACGGCGCGCCGGGTGCCGTCGAGAAGCTGGTCCAGCGAGAAGGACAGCCAACCGATATCGGTGTTGTAGGCCTCGACCGCCTCCGACGTCGCCCCGCCCAGGAACTTCCACAGGGGCAGACCGGCCTGCTTGGCCCTGAGATCCCACAGGGCGACATCGACGGCCGCCAAGGCCAGCTGCGTGATGCCGGCACGTCCGACCCATTGGAGGGCCGGGTATCGGGCGAGCTTCATCCAGAGGCGCGACTGCTCCGTGGCGTCCTCGCCGAGGAGGAGCGGCGCATAGCAATCGCGGATGCAGGAGGTGATCAGCCGGTCGGACGGCAGATGGGCATGCGTGCCGGTAAAGCCGAAGCCTTCCAGCCCTGCGTCCGTGACGATTCTGGTACCGACCACGCCCCAATGGGTGATGCTGTGGGTCGAGTCGGAAATCGAGCTTGCCGTCAGCGGCAGATGCAGGATGAACGGTTCGACGGCCGTGATGTTCATGGGCTCATCCGAGGGCTCGGCAGGAGGGGTCGTGCAGGCCGGAGCGTCCGGCCGACCCTCGATGTTAGCGCCCAAACGTCCGATGGATGCAAGGACCACCGCGCGATCCACACGGGCGCGTGCGTGGAAGGCCGCGGGGCGGCTTCAGGACGCTACGCCGGGGCTTCGGCGAAGCGTCCTGACCGGCGTCACGGCAGGCGGAACGGGGCTCCGGGCCGGGATCTCGGCTGCGACCTTCTGACCGGAACCGCGCGGGCCAGGCCTTGTTCTCTCATCACCACCCAAGGAGAACATCATGCCTATCGACAAAGACCGCACCGACGGCTCGATCAATCAGGCCAAGGGTTCCCTCAAGGAGGGGCTGGGAAAGCTGACGGGCGACAGCAAGCTCGAGGCCGAGGGCAAGTCCGACAAGCTCGGCGGCAAGATCCAGAACACGATCGGCGGCATCAAGGACACTCTCAAGGGCAAGTAGGCGCTCGAGGTCTGAGTCCGCCGGCGCCGAGCCCCCGTTCGGCACCGGCATCTCCGTGGCCCGGCCCGCGAACGGGTCGGGTTCACCGTTGGAGAAAGAGCGACGGCAACCAGGTCGAGAGCGGCGGCCAGAGCGAGACCGCGGCGAGCACCGCGAGCAACGGCATCAGCCAGGGAATGATGGCCCGCGACATGCGCTCGAAGGAGATTCCGGCGATCTTCGAGGTGATGAACAGGACCACGCCCACGGGCGGCGTGATGGTGCCGATCATCAGGTTCAGGACGAAGATCAGCCCGAACTGGACCGGATCGATGCCGAACTGGTTCGCGGCCGGGACCAGGATCGGGATCAGGATCAGCATGGCGGCGAGCGCCTCCATGAAGAGCCCGGTGACGAGCAGGAGCACGTTGACGAGCAGGATGAAGCCGAGCGGGGTCCCCACCCAGTCCACGAGCGCGGGGCCGACCGTCTGCGGGATGCGGCTCAAGGACAGGCACCAGCCGAGCGCCGCCGCCGTCATCACGAGCGCGAGGACGACGCCGGTGGTCTCGACCGTCTCGGCGACGATGCGGGGCAATTGGCGCAGGTCGAACTCGCGGTAGATCACGAGGCCGAGGATCAGCGCGTAGACGGTCGCGACCGCGGCGGCTTCGGTCGGCGTGAAGAGGCCGCTCATCATGCCGCCGAACAGGATCACGGGCGTCATGAGCGCCCACGCCGAGCGCCGGAAGGCCGTCCAGAGGATCGCCCCCGTAGGGAAGGGGTGGCGCGGCAGGTTCCGGCGCCGGGCCACATGGGCCACCATCAGCATCAGGCTCACCCCCATGAGAAGCCCGGGGATCACGCCGGCGAGGAAGAGGCCGCCGATCGACACGTCCGCGGTGACGCCGTAGATCACCATCGGCAGGCTCGGCGGGATGATCGGGCCGATGGTCGCGGAGGCGGCCGTGATCGCAGCCGCGGTCTCGGCATCGTAGCCCTCGTCGCGCATCGCCTTGATCTCGAGCGAGCCCACGCCCCCGGCATCCGCCACGGCCGAGCCCGACATGCCCGCGAAGATGATGCTCGCCAGGATGTTGGCGTGGCACAGGCCGCCGCGCATCCAGCCCACCAGAGCCGCCGCGAAGCCGAAGATGCGCTCCGTGATCCCGCCCGAGTTCATGATGTTGCCCATGAGCACGAACAGGGGCGCGGCCAGGATCGGGAACGAGTTCGCGGCCTGCGCGACCTTCTGGGGCACGATCGAGAGGGGGAGCCCCCCGAATGCCACGAAGGCCATGGCGGCGAGGCCCATGGCGGCGAAGAGCGGCACGCCCAGCAGCATCGCCAGGAACCACACCGGCAGGATCTGGAACATCAGGGTGGTCACGCGGCGGCCTTTCCTTGCAGGAATACGGGCGATGCGCCGGCGATCCGGACCGGTGGGGGGGTCACGCGGCAGCCTTTCCTGGCCTGGCTCCGGACGACGCACAGGCGGTCCGGAGTGTCGCGATGGCCATGCCGCGGCCCTCGCCGGCGCATCGGCGATCAGGACCGCTCACGTGAGAGCCGGCGCCTCGGACGGCCGGACGGGCTGCCCGCGCCGCAGCGCCTGCACGATCTCGGCTATGGCCTGCAGGACGATCGCGAGGCCTGCGAGCGGAATGAGGATGTAGAGAAAGGCGGACGGGATCGCGAGGCTCACCGCTTCCACGTCCCAGGCCCGCTCGACCAGTTCCAGGCTGTGCCAGGCCAGCACCGCGCCGAAGACGACGAGCGCGAGCTGGATCGCGATCTCGACGACGAGCCTCAAGGTCCGCGGCAGCCGGTCGATGATCACGGTGATGCGGATATGCGCCCGCCGCCGCGAGGCGATGATCCAGCCGAGCAGCGCGAGCCAGACCATGAGGTAGCGCGCGAGCTCGTCGGTCCAGACCAGGGGATCGTTGACGAGCCGGGATCCGATCCCGAGCACCATGACGGCGAGCAGCGCCAGGGTGACCGCGATTGCGGCCGCCTCGACGCCGCGATCGGCCAACGCTTTCAGACGAACCACGGGCATGCTCCTCGCGCGGACGGACGGGGGCCGCTTCTGCCCCGCTCCGGGATCGCTGCGGGTCGAAGACGACGGGACCCGTTGGGGACCGGCGGCCGGTCAGAACGCCTGGATCCGCTCCCACAGGCCCTTGCCCCACTTGGCCTCGAACTTCTGCGGCACGGTCGACAGGACCTGCTTGCGGAAGCTCTCCACGTCGGGCTCGATCACGTTCATGCCGGCTTTCTTGAAGGTGTCGACGAGGGTCGCCTCCTGGGACGCGATCTCCTTGTCCTGCCAGGCCGCCGCGGCCGCGATCGATTCCCTGATGATCGCGCGGTCGGCCTCCGGAATCGCGGACCAGGCCTTCTCGTTCACGATCACGAGGCGCGGCGTGATGATGTGGCCGGTGAGCACGAGGTTCTTCTGCACCTCGTTGAGCTTGCCGCTCGCGATGGTGGGCAGCGGGTTCTCCTGCCCGTCCACGGCGCCTTGGCTGAGTGCAAGATAGAGCTCGTTGAAATTGAGCGGCGTCGCCCGCGCGCCCCAGGCCTCCGCCATCGCCTTGAAGGTGTCGACCTCCGGGACGCGGAGCTTGAAGCCCTGCATATCGGCCGCGGTGCGGATCACCTTCGAGCCCGACGTCACGTGGCGCTTGCCGTAATAGGTGACGCCGATCACGCGCATGCCGCGCTTCTGCACGAGTTCCTTGTTGAACTCGTCCATGAGCGGCGAGCTGAGCGCGCGCGCCATGTGGTCGGCGTCGCGCCAGATGTAGGGCGCCTCGATGATCGAGAACTGGGGCACGAACTGACCCAACTGGGCCGCTCCTTCCGTGACCATCGTGAGGGCGCCGGAGGCCACCGCCTCGACCATGTCGCGGGAGCCGCCGAGCTGGCCGCCCGGGAAGCCCTGGACCTCGATGCGGCCTCCGGTCTTCTCCTTGATGTCCTTGGCAGCGCGCTCGATCATCTGCGCGGCCGGATGCGCAGGCGCCTGGCCCTCGCCCCAGCGCAGCACCGTCGCGGCCTGCGCCGATCCTGCGGTCGCCGCCAGCAGGACGGCGGCCGCGGCTCCCAGCATCACCTTGCGGCGCAACACTCGGACCATCATCTCGAATCCTCCCCGATCTCGTTCTCGTGGCGGCCGCCGGTTGGCGCAACGGACCGCGAACCACGGCCACGCTACACACTTGACACATATCCTACAAGTGGACAGGTTGCGGAAATGATGAAGCCGCTTCAGCCGGTCGACCGGCCGCAGGCCCTGCACGTTTCCGTCCAGGCGGCGTTGAGATCCTACATCTCCGACAACGACCTGCAGGCGGGCGACGCCCTGCCGCCGGAAGGCGAGCTCGCGCGCCAGCTCGGGGTCAGCCGCAACTCCGTGCGCGAGGGCATCAAGGCGCTCGAATCGGTCGGCCTCGTGGAGGTCCGCCGCGGCATCGGCATCTTCGTGGCGGCGTTCTCGCTCGAACCCCTGATCGAAAACCTGCCGATCGCCCTCGAGCGCTCCCTGCGCGACGTCGAGGAGATCCTCGAGATCCGTCGGGCGCTCGAGGTCTCGCTGATCGAAAAAGCCATGGCGCTGATGGATCGGGACGATCTCGCCGAGCTCCGCGTGATCGTCGCTGCCATGAAGGAGCGCGCCGCGTCGGGCGAGAGCTTCGCGGAGGAGGACCGGCGCTTCCACCAGCGGCTCTTCGCGAGCCTCGGCAACGGCATGCTGCTGTCGCTGATCGAGATCTTCTGGCTCGTGTTCTACCGCGTCTCGGGCTTCGGCAAGCTCGACAACCCGGACCCGCTCGCGACCTGCCGCGACCACGAGGAGATCCTCGCCGCGGTGGCCGCAGGCGACGCCTCCCGCGCCCGCGACTGCCTCGACCGGCACTATGCCGGCATCGCGGCGGTCGTGGCGCGCTGGCGGGCCGAGGCGATCGCCGCGTGACGCATCTCCCCCGCCCACCAGAGGCCGCCGCGACGGGACGCATCCCTTGCCGCTCACCCGAGGCGATCGCCGCGTGACGCATCATCCTCTTCCAAACCCGGCGCGTCCTTCGACGCGCCCCCTGCTCCAACGGGATCTTAGACCGCGATGACCTCTCCCCGCCTGCCGCTGCGCGGCATCGTTCCCCCGACCGTGACGCCGCTCGACCGCTCGCACCGGCTCGACAAGGGCTCCTTCACGCGCGTGCTGGAGCATCTCCTCGACGGCGGCGTGCACGGCATCTTCGTGCTCGGCTCCACGAGCGAGGTGGTGTTCCACGACGCGGACGTGCGCCGCGAGATCGTCGAGCACGCGGTCAGGATCGTGAACGGGCGCGTGCCGGTGCTGGTGGGCGCCGTCGATCCGACGACCCAGCGCGTCATCGAGCATGCCCGCGCCGCGAAGGATGCCGGCGCCGACGGGATCGTGGTCACGGCGCCGTTCTACGCCCGCACGAGCCAGGCCGAGATCGCCGACCACTTCCGCTTCATCCGCGACGCGGTCGACATCCCCCTCATCGCCTACGACATCCCGGTCTGCGTCCACGTGAAGCTCGAGCGCGCCACCGTCGCGACGCTCATGCGCGAGGGCGTGATCGCAGGCCTGAAGGATTCGAGCGGCGACGAGGGCAATTTCCGCTACGCGCTCATGGACGCGGCCGAGCGGCCCGACTTCTTCGCCATGACGGGCGCGGAGCTCACGGCGGATTGCGCCCTGCTGATGGGCGCGCACGGGATCGTGCCCGGGCTGGCCAACGTGGATCCGCACGCCTATGTGCGCCTCTACGAGGCGGCCGGCCGCGGCGACTGGGCGGCGGCGCGCGCCGAGCAGGAACACCTGTGCCGGCTGTTCGAGATCGTGCGCGTCGGCCTGCCGCGCACGAGCGTGGGCGCTGCGGGCGTCGGCGGCTTCAAGACCGCCATGATGCTGCTCGGCATCGTCGACGACAATGTCATGGCGCTGCCGCAGCGGACGCTGGAGGGCAGCGAAATCGACCGCGTTTCCGAAATTCTGAAGAGCGTCGGACTGCTCGAGCGCGCGCCGGCACGGGCGGCGGTCTAGCTCAGCGCGACGATGTCTCCACCCTCACGGGGACCTGCAGCGCGGCGAGGTCGGCCGGATTGCGCGTGGCGCCGAACGGGCCGCGAGGCGACGACCCCTGGACCCGCTGCGGAACCTCTCGGAGAACTGGAGCCCGGTCCGGTTCTCTCGAGCGTCAGGCGGAGGACGCGGGTGAGGAGGTGCATGCTTACGCCGTCGAGAGGCGATATTTGTAATAAAACTACTTAAACTTGACACCAACTCAAAATGACCCCAATGTATTACTTATGTTAATGGCGCATCCGCTGTCCTGCCATTGAGGGCTTGAACGATGGATTATCGCCTTTATCTTCTTACAACTGAGGGGCGTATCGAAGGCGTCGCGATCATCGAATGTGAAGATGAAGCGACGGCTGTCCAGGCGGCGCGCGAGCGGGCATCCTCCGACGGGTACTCGATCGAACTCTGGCAGCGTTCCCGACGGATCGGTCACTTTCCGCAGAACGGCCTTCCGGCGGTCGGCCCGGGTTTTGCCCGGTAGGAAGCCTCAGCACCGGCACGCAGGAAAGCCCCGGCCCTCTCGGCACGTCGGCCTTTGCAGATGCAGGCTGCGGCGACGGCACGGCCTCCATCGTCACAACGGGAGGTTTGCGCGACCGAGGTCGATCTTTATCCCTTCTCATCCAGGGAGCAGAAACTCGAAGCGCCCGGCGAGGCAAGAGCCGGTCGGCTCCTGAGCGTCTGACCGGAGCCTCGCGGAGCGTTCGAGACCTGAATGACGTCGATCCCAGGGCGTTGGACTTGCTGGGCGTACATGGGGCGCAGCCGAATGGCGGAGGCTGATCTCACTCGATTCCGCTTCGCCGGTGCCACCCTGAGAGAAGCCGACCCCACCAAGGCAAAGCTGTCCGGAGCGTACCTCGTCGATGCTGATCTGACCGGCACACGCTTATCGGGCCCGATCCGAGCAGGACCATTGCGATCGGCGCCACATTTGCGGGCACGGACCCGACCGGGGCAAGCCTCATCAAGCGGATTTCGGCGGCGCCGATCTGTCGGGCGCGATCCCGATGGGGATTTCGCTGGCCGCGTGAACGATCGAAATGCCCTGGCTTGAACCGCGCATCCGCGCCGCGCACGGCCAAGGTGTTGCACGGCAGCCACGGGAACGAGGTTCCCGGACGACGGTTTACCCCGTTATGATCGAGGCTAGAACCGAACGCTGCGCCTATGAACGACCAGATCAGACATAAGAAGGTCTCCGACACCGCCCTGTTCTGCGGGGCACTTACCTTGGCCTTCTCGCTTATGCTCGTCGGTTACTTCGTTCCGGACGACACCCTGAACGCCTTGGACGACAAGATCCTGGCTTGGTTCCGGGCCTGATCGACGACGGCCGCGCATCGCGAAAGCAGCAGCGGACAATCAGGACGGAGGCGGTGTCCGAAGCCGATCGATCGGGAGACCGCCGCGATCGCGGATCCGCCGTCCAGCCGGTCCGAACCAGCACGCTTCGGATGACGATCAAAGACGATCAGACCGAGACGCCGGAGCCCCTGCGGGCCCCTGCAGGATGCATGGCGGCAAATCGCCAGGAGCCCCGAAGGCCGGGGCTGACCGCAACGACACGACCCGCCGGTTCTCCCGTGAGACCATCACGAGCCGCCCCTGGCTCGACGCCCGGACGAGACAAAGACGGGGAGGGTCCCGGACCTGGCCGGGGAGGCAGGGGGGCCGAGGGCTTGAAAGCCGCCGTTCCCCGCCGTCAACGACGCTCAGAGAAGCGACCAGTCCGCGGTGAAGACGGTCCCCATCCCGTTCATGTCGCCCGACAGTGCATGGCCGGCGTCGCTCTGGCCGGCAACGTACTGCCCGCCCGCCGGGATCGAGGGGTCGGAGCTGCCGCTATTCCCCTCCACGTCGCCTGTGCCAGCCTCCGGCAGGTCCGCGACGTCCACCGTCAGCGCCTTGGTGAACATCAGACCCGTGTTGTCCATCACCTCCACGTTCAGGTTCAGGACCGGGTTCGTCTCATAGTCGATCACTGCCCCGGTCGCGACCTTGATCGCGCTCCCGTCCAGGACGACCAGGTCGTTATCCGCGTCGACCCCATCGGCGCCGGCCACGAGCCGGTACCTGAAGCTGCTGCCCGCATCCGGATCCGACGCTTCCAGCGTTCCCACCACGGTGCCGGCGGCGGCCCCCTCGTTCAGGCCCGTGCCCGTCAGCGTGAGGCTCGTGGGGGCCTCGTTGACGTTGCGGACGGCGACCGTCACGGCCTTGGTAAAGGACAGTCCCCCTTCGTCCGTGACCTTTACGTTCAGGTTCAGCACCGGATTGGTGTCATAGTCGATGACCGCACCCGGCTTCACGCAGATGGTCTTGAGCCCGTTGACGGTCACGACCGCAACCAGATCGTTGTCGGCGCCTGCCCCGTCCGGGCCGGCCACGAGCTCGTAGGTGAAGGCGTCGTCGAGGGTGCTGTTGCCGTCCGGATCGAAGGCGCTGAGTTCCACGATCGTCGACCACGCCGGTGCGTTCTCCTCGACCCCGGAGCTTTGCGCGCGCAGGCCGGTCGGAGCCTCGTTGACGTTCGTGACGTCAAGGGAGAGGGGCTCGGACGTGACGGAGCGCCCCAGATTGTCGGTGGCCGTCACGGCGACCGAGTAGACCTTCTTGGCGCTCTCGAAATCGGCCCCGCCCTTGAACCACAGCTCGGGACCGGTTGCCCCCTCCCGGATTTCGTAGGAGCCGACATCCGTGCCCATCAGGCCCAGGGTCTCGGTGCCGAGCCTGTCGTCCGTGATCGAGATGTCCGCCACCTTCATGGCGCCGCCGTTCTCCGCTGCCGTGACGGCCAGCTGAGTCAGCCTGATCGCCGTCGGGGCCTCGTTCACGTCCGCGACCGCGACGTCCAGGCTCCGGCTTGCCGTCAGGGCCGGGTTGATTGCATCCGTAGCGGTCAGCGTCAGGCTGACCTTGCTCTCCGCCAGGGCCTCGAAGTCGAAGCTCTGGCCCGCCCTCAGGTAGAGCTTGCCGCCGTCCACCTCGAACCGGTCGTCGCTCACGCCGACCCGGTTGTTCGTGAACGCCACCGCGAGGTCGGGATCCTGGACGGCGAGGTCCGCGATGAAGGTCTTGCTCGACGTGTTCTCGGCCAGGGCCACCTGGTTCGTGACCACGATCCCCGTCGGGCCTTCGTTCACGTCCGTGACATTGACCGTGAAGGTCCCGGTCTTCGACAGACCGCCCGCATCCGTGGCCTTCACGGCCACGCTCACCGCGCCTCCAGCCTCGCGGTCGAGCGACACGCCCGCCTTCAGCTTCAGGGACCACACGCCGTCCGCCTGCACGGCCTCGAACGGGCTGCCGGCGTCATCGACCGCGAACGACAGGCGGTCGCCCTCATCGAGGTCCACCCCCGTGAGCACTCCCACGACCGCGCCGGCCGCGTTCTCGTTCACGGCGGCGTTGCTCAGGCCCACGCTCGTCGGGGGACTGTTGACCGCCGGCTTGACGATCTCCAGGCGCTCGAAGTCCGACACCCGCAGGTCCAGATCCGCGAAGGCGTACTCGCCCGTTCCGCCCCCCGCCAGGAACGCCCGGTAACCCGCCAGAGCCTCCATGGTCTTGGCGTCGGCAGCCTCTTCGGCCGAGAGCTTGATCACCAGCGTGTCGCTGCCGGCGCCGCCCCGCAGCACGATGCGCTCCGTCCCGGCGTAATCCGCCAGCGCGAGCACGGCCGTGTCGTTCCCGCCGCTCAGGTCGGCCACGTCGCTGCCGCCCCCGAGGACGACCGTGTCGTTGCCCTCGCCCGTCGACAGGGTGTCGTTGCCCGAGCCGGTCACGACCGTATCGGTGCCGCCCCCGGTGAAGACCCGGTTGTGGCCGCCGCCGGCGTCGATCACGTTGCTGCCGCTGCCGGCATGGATCTCGTCGTCTCCCGCGCCGCTGGCGATCGTGTCGCTGCCGGCGCCGGTCATGATCTTGTTGGTGCCGTCCCCGGCCTCGACGATGTTGTCGCCTTCGCCGGCCTGGATGTCGTCATCGCCGCCGAGGGTGGTGATGACGTCCTTGGCCGCGCCCGTGTTGACCCTGTTGTTGCCGCCGCCCGCATGGATGACGTTCAGGCCGTCCCCCGCATTGATCTGGTCTTGGCCGTCGCCGGTCGTGATCGTGTCGTTGCCCGAGCCGGTGTTGATCTTGTTCTGCCCCGCGCCCGCGATGCCGGCGCTGATGGTGTTGTGGCCGTCGCCGGCATTGATGCTGTTGTTGCCGGTGCCGGCCGTGATGGTGTCGCTGCCGTCTTGGGCGTTGATCTTGTTGTTGCCGTTGCCGACCTGGATGAGGTTGTCGCCCTCGCCGCCATGGACGTTGTTGGCGCCGTTGCCGTTGACCGTGATGGTGTCGTTGCCATCGCCGCCGTTGATCTTGTTGTCGGCCTCGTTGACGACCGCGATCTTGTCATCCCCGGCGAGCGCGTTGATGACGTAAGCTTTGGCGTCCTTCAGGGCGAGGTAGGTGTCAGCCTGGTTGGTCCACTTGATGACCGTGTTCTTCTTGGACTTCACCTTAGCCATGGAAGGGCCCCACCTCTGCACAAAGACCGGGTGCCCTTGGGTTAATTGACGCTAGGGAAGTCAAGGCATTCGGCCGATCACGAGGAGCCCTTTAGACGAACTGTGGAGATGCTTGGCCGTTATGGTCAAGAAACGTCCGGGCTTATGCTGAAGCTCGAAGGGCGGCGATCCTGCCTGTTGCCGAGGCCGGGCGAAATTCATCAGCGAGAAAGCCGGCCCTAGGGCTGAGAATTGATCTGATCAGCTGCATAGACCGGAGCGGGATTGCAACGATCAGCTCGGGATCGATCCGGGCCCGTCCCGGCCGTATCCGAAGGGCGGAGGTGGACCGGGCTCCGAAGTCCGACAGTGCCGGGAGCTTCGCGCGAATGTCCGCTGAAAGTCCGAGTGCCTGCAGCCAGAATGCAACCCGATCTTATCGGGTGCCGCTGGCATCGGCCTGAGACGACCCTCTCCGCGTCACCCTCGTTCTCCCTTGCCCATACGGGTCGCGCCGCGACACGACCTCGGCCATGACGTTGGCGCCTGTGAGGCCATTGAGTTCGGCAAACGTAAGACCGACGCCGGTCAAGTCACCCTTCTCGTCCAAGACACCGCTGCGGAGATACCAGCCGTCGCCACCCTCATAGGCGGCAAACCAGGCATGCCGCTCCACGAACGGCAGGTCGTCCAGCATCTCCGCGCCGGCGCGCGCAAACGCCGCCTGCTCTTCCACCGAGAAGCGGTCCGGCTTGCCCCAATCCGCGAGCGCCCATTCCGTCACCCAGATCGGCTTCTTGTATTGCTCGTGCACAGCCTCGAGCCACTGCTTGAAGGCGCCCACATCCTGGTCCTCGGAGTAATAATGCACCGCAATGAAGTCCACCCGCAGGCCCTTCTTCTCGGCTTGCGCCATGAAGCGGGCAAGCCAGGAGGCCGGGCCCAGCGTGTCTCCTTGCGAAGGGGAGGGCGAACCCAGGCGCAGGCCCGTGGCCTGGAGCCGCGGCCAGAGCGCGATGGCGCGCTCGACGCTCATGTTGGCCTGCTTATGCTCGTTCGGCTCATTGAAGCCCAACAGCGTGGTCGCGCCGGACGCCTTGATCCGCTCCAGAGCGCCCCGTGTGACGTGCTTGGCGCTCCACACCATGGGGACGAAGGACGGCTCGTAGGCCGGCCGGGTCGTGCTTTTGACCGGCTCGGGCTCCCAATTGTAATACCAGTTGAAACCGGCCTTGGCGGCGTCTGCGACCGCGGTTCCCGCATAGTTGCGGTCCCAGAGGCCGAGACCGCCTTTGCCTTCGGTCGCTTTGACGGCCTTGCTCATCGCGTACCGGCTCTGCTTTGGATGGTCCCCCGGTCTCGCGACCACAGGAGCCGTCAGAAGCAGCGATACAGCCATCGGCAGGCCGTAGGCAACGAGGCGAAGTGCATGTCCCCACATTGTTTTCCCCCTCAGCAGCACACAAGGGGGCGGAGATCGTTCGATCAGCCTTCGCCTCGGCCTGAGGCCGGGTGCGAGACGTATTCGCGGGATGCGCTGAACAACGGCCAGGCCAGACGGGCCCGGCGTGCTCGATCGGGGACGCCGTGCCTCAGCCCCTGTCGGCCGGCGTCACTCTCGATCTGCACGTGCCTCTATCAGGCGCACGCCAGCCAAGCTGATAAGACCTTCAGCTATCAAGCGGAGCAGGTTTGACGACCGCTGTGGCCCGCGGCAGCACCGCTGCCCCGCGGCTGCTTGGACGAGCAGCCCAACGCGTCATGGAGAAGGGCTCGACCCTCTCGTCCCCTATTCCGGCCCTTCCGCCCTGATACGGACGGTCGCCGTGGGCAGCCCTTTGGCCCGTGCCGTCACAACGATCCAGCCAGGTGTCCGTCCCGAGCGTATGGCGGCCACGGCGCGCCCATTGAACGTCGTCCTGCGGCCACTCGTGAAGCTCTCCGGCTTGTACGGATTGCCGTTCCCGACGCCGGCGAGCGTCCCGTTCCCTTCCACCACGACGTTGAGCTCGAGGTCGTCTTCTCGCGCATAAACCGTCCGGCCGTCCGCATCCACAAGCTCTGCCGTGACATAGGCCAAATCGGACCCGTCCGGGGAGATGCGGCTGCGGTCGACGGTCAACCGCACCGCAGCCGGCATGCCGGCGGTCTCCAGCACCCAGTGAGCCACGGGCTTGCCATCCCGATAGCCGACGGCTTCCAGTTTGCCGGCGCGGTAAGGCACCGCAAACTCGGTCTGATACCTGGTATCGACGCCCACTCCCCTCCGTCCCAGGCTCACGCCGTTGAGGAAGAGCTCGACCTCGGGCAGCTCCGAATAGACGACGACCTGAAGGGGCTTTCCCTCGTGCCCGCGCCAAGTCCAGCTTGGGTGGATGTCGGGCTGTACCCACTCCCGGCGCCCGGAGGCCGGATAGAAGTTCTTGTCGGGGAGCGAACCTTCCGGCTCCGGGAAGCGCACGAACGCCGCGATCGGGTTTTTTCCTGTCTTCCACAGTATCCCGCGATAATAGGCGGCCGGCCTGAGCAATCCCGTCGCGTCGATCTCGCCGCAATAGGCCAGATGCCAGGGATAGGGTCCGAGGCGGGTGTAGTCTGCATTGTACCCTGTCCATCCGATCGATGCCTCGCCGAGGTAATCGACGGCGGTCCAGACGAAATCGCCGATAACCCACGGCATGGTCTCGACAGCGCGCCACGACGTGAAGGCATCCGCAGGATAGGACTCCGACCCATACATGACGCGTCCGGGATGGAGCTGGTGATCCGATCGGTAATCCTGCGGACGATAATTGTAGCCGCTGACATCGAGCGCGGCCAGAAACGCCGCTACCGGCTCGCCGAACTTGTTGACGGCGGCCGTCACGGGTCGCGTCGGATCCCTGCGCCGGACATGATCCGCGAGTTCTCGGGCCCGGGCTGCCCCGGCCGGACGGTCCTGTTCGGGAATTTCGTTGCCGATGCTCCACATGACGACGCTGGGATGATTGCGTCCCGTGGCGATCAAGCTGTCGATGTCGGCGCGCCAGTCGCTGCGGAAGAACCGGGCGTAATCCCGGGGCATCTTCGGGACGGCCCACGTGTCGAAGGCCTCATTGATCACCAGCATTCCCAACCGGTCGGCGGCGTCGAGAGTCGCCTTGCTGGCAGGATTATGAGCGTTGCGGACGGCGTTGTACCCCGCCGCCTTCATCAGCTCGATCTTGCGCTCGTCCGCCCGGGGCGCTCCTGCGCCGCCGATCATGTAGTTGTCGTGATGAATGTTGCCGCCCCGCAGGAGAACTCTCTTGCCGTTGAGGAGGAAGCCGCGCTCGGCATCGACCGCGACAGTCCGGACGCCGAATTTGGTGTCACGACGTTCGATGACCCTGCCGCCGAGGGTCACCTGCTGAACCAGCGTGTACAAATCGGGCGTTTCGATCGACCAGAGGTGCGGGCGCCTGATGACAATGCGTCGGGCAACGGCTTCCGTTGCACCGGCGGGCACTCGGACGGGCTGCACGTGCCGGTCGACCTCGCGTCCGGAGCGGTCGAGCACTTGCGTCGTGAGCAATACGGAGACGGGTTGAGCGCTTCGGTTCGCGATCGGTATCGATACCCCAACCTCGCCGATCGCCTCGGTGGCGATCTCGGTCGCGATGGCGGGCCCTGTGCGGCTGAGATGCACATGGTCGAGCAGGTCGAGATGGACGGGGCGGAGGATGCCCGATCCGGCATACCAGCGCGAGGAAGGGTCATCGTGCTGGACGCGAACGGCAACGACGTTGTCACCCGCCTTCAACAGACCCGTCAGGTCGACCTGAAAGGCGGTGTAGCCGTAATTGTGCCGCCCGGCGTGGAGGCCATTCACCCAGATGTCGGCATCCATGTACACGGCTTCGAAATGCAGCAGCACGACCCCAGCGGCTTCGTCGGCATTGAGGCTCAATCGGCGGCGGTACCAAGCCGTGCCACCCGGAATGTAGCCTGAGGCCGATCCGGTCGGCGTCCCCTCGTCGAACGGAGACGAGGCGTTCGGCCTGTCCTCGATCGAGAAGTCGTGGGGCACGGTGACACGTCGCCAATCACGGTCGTCGGTCTCGGGACGCTCACCGCCCTCCACAGGGCCGAGCTTGAAAGCCCAATCGTGCGACAAAGACCGTTGCGCCCCCCAGACCGGAACCGCCGACGCGATCACAAGCAGGAATGACAGGACTGCCTTATTCAGTGGCATCGACGGCGCCTTGATCGGCCTGACCGGAGTTTGGGACTAAGTTCAGTGAGACGATGGCACGGCGCCCGGGGTGGGTCGCCGCCGTGCGACGGCCTGCGAGGTGACCGGCGCAGGTGGTCGTCAGCCCGAGGAGGAGCGGGGCCGGACGCGGCTGGAGTGCCGGCGCTCTGCCACAGCGTGGCAACGATCTGCTCCGCGCGCCCGTTCTGGCATCTCGGCATCCCGGCTCCTTCCGATCGGGTCGACCCTCTCGGTCGAACCGGACCCGATTCAGCCAGTCAGGCCATCGCGTTCGGTTTCGAAGCAAACGCGGACAGGCTCGCTCAGGGTCCGGCTGAACAGCGCCGACCGCTGCGGTCGAAGAAGTGCAGCCTGTCCGGGGCGATGGTCAGCCCCACCCCTGCACCCGCCTCGGGCGCACGGCCGTCATGCGCCACGAGGAAGATCTCGCCGCCGGGCAGTTCCACGTGCAGCAGCGACGAGGCTCCGGTATACTCGCTGATCAGCACCCGTCCGCCGACGAGACCTGCGCCGGGGTCGACGAGTGCGAGGTCTTCGGGCCGCATGCCGACATGCGTGGCGTCGTCGGGCCGGCCGGGCAGGCCTCCCGCCACGGCGTCGACCGGCAGGATGTTCATCTTCGGGCTGCCGATGAACTGGGCCACGAACAGGTTGCCGGGCCGTTCGTAGAGCTCGCGCGGCGTGCCGACCTGCTCCACGAGGCCGTCGCGCAGCACCACGATCTTGTCCGCGAGGGTCATGGCCTCGATCTGATCGTGGGTGACGTAGATCATGGTGTTGCCCAGACGCTTGTGCAGCGAGGCGATCTCCGAGCGCATGTGAACGCGCAGTTCCGCATCGAGATTCGACAGGGGCTCGTCGAACAGGAACACCTCGGGATGACCGACGATGGCACGCCCGATGGCCACGCGCTGGCGCTGCCCGCCGGAGAGCTCGCGCGGAAAGCGGTCGAGGAGCGGCTCCAGCTTGAGCGTGCGCGCGGCGTCCGTCACGCGGCGGACCCGCTCGTCCGCCGGGACTTTCCGCACCTTGAGGCCGAAGGCCATGTTGTCGCGCACGGTGAGGTGCGGGTAGAGCGCGTAGGACTGGAACACCATCGCGACGCCGCGACGGGCAGGCGGCACCTCGTTGACGACGCGGGGTCCGATCCTGATCTCGCCCGAGCTGATGTCCTCGAGCCCCGAGATCATCCGCAGCAGGGTGGACTTCCCGCACCCCGACGGCCCCACGAAGACGACGAACTCGCCCTCGGCGATCGCGAGGTCGATGCCGCGGATGACCTCGGTCTTGCCGAAGCGCTTCCTGACGTCGTTGAGGGTGAGGCTCGTCATGGCACGATCCGATGGTTGGCCGGCAAGGTCGCTCAACCCTTCACGCCGGAGAGCGCGAAGCTCTCGATGATCTGGCGCTGCGCGATGACGTACACGAGCAGGATGGGGATCACCGCGAGGCTGGTCGCGGCGAGTTGCAGGTGCCACAGCGGCGCGCCGTAGGGGTCGGTGAAGTTCGATAGCGCCAGCGGCAGGGTGAACTTGTCGAGGGACGACACGAAGATCAGCGGCTCGAGGAAGAGGTTCCACGAGTTCAGGAAGGTGATGATGGCGACGGCGGCCAGCGCCGGCCGGGACATGGGGAGCGCGATGCGCCACCAGACGCCCAGCCGCGACAGGCCGTCCATGGTGCCCGCTTCCTCGAGCTCCTTCGGCAGGGCGAGGAAGTACTGCCGCATGAGGAACGTCGCCATGATGCCCTGCGGCCCGAAGACCGGCAGCAGGATCAGCGGCCAATGGGTATCGATGAGGCCGGCCCAGCGGATGAGGAAGAAGTTCGGGATGATCGTCACTTCCTCGGGCACCATCAGGGCCGAGACCAGGAACAGCGAGATCAGCGCCGCGCCGGCGAACCGGATGCGCGCCAGCGCATAGCCGGCCAGAGACGAGACCGCGAGCGTCGCCGCCGTCACGACCACGGCGATGTAGAGCGAGTTGAAGTACTGCCGCGCGAAGGGCTGGTGGTTGAAGACGTCGACGAAGTTCCGCCACTGCCACTCGCGCGGCACGATGCTGGGCGACCCGAAGATCTCGGCCGCACTCTTGAACCCGGAGGACACCATCCAGAGGAAGGGGAAGACGAAGGGTATCGCGACTACGCCGAGCCCGATCGTCCAGCAGACCTGACTGACGATCCGGGTCTGACGCCGCGTCAGGGAGGAGATCACGTGTCCCTCCGGCGCAGCGTGAGCTGGACGATTGTCAGCGCCATGACGATGACGAACATGATCATGGCAAGCGCCGAGGCGTAGCCGACGTCGAAGAACTGGAAGCCCTGCTGGTAGATGTAGAACGCGAGGACCAGCGTGCCGTTCTCCGGCCCGCCGCCGGTCATCTGATAGATGTGGTCGAACACCTTGAAGGAGCCGATGGTGGTGATGACCATGATGACGAGCGTGGTCGGGCCCAGGAGGGGCCAGACGATCCAGCGGAAGATCTGCCAGGCGGAAGCGCCCTCCAGCCGCGCGGCGGCCTCGTAGTCGCGCGGGATCGCCTGCAGCGCGGCGATGTAGAGGATCATGTTCAGCCCCACCATCTTGATGACCCGGGTGACGATCACGGCCACCATCGCCCAGTTCGGCTCGCGCAGCCAGTTGGGGCCGTCGATCCCGACATGGGCGAGCATCTGGTTGACGAAGCCCGCCTCGCCCTGGAGCAGAAACTTCCACACGATCGCCCATGCCACCGCGGAGGTGACCACGGGCGCGAAGAACACCGTGCGGAAGAAGACCACGCCCGCGAAGCGGCGCGACAGGGCAAGCGCCAGCGACAGGGCCAGGGCCATGTTGAGGGGCACGAGGCCGATGGCGAAGATCACCGAGTTGCGGACGACGAACCAGAAATCCGGATTGCGGAACAGGGCGTCGTCGTAATTGTCGAGGCCGACGAAGACGGCCCGCTGGGTCAGCAGGTTCCACTCGGTCAGGGAGTACCAGAGAACCGCGATCAGCGGCCCGACGAAGAAGATGAGGAAGCCGGCCAGCGTGGGGCTGATGAAGGCCCACGCCGTCATCGCCTCACGCATCTTCAAGGTGAGCCACGACGCGCCGTCCCGGCGCGCCGTGTCCCCGATCGCCGGCGCTGCTGCCACGATGCCGACCCTCAGAGCAGCGGCTTGATGGCGGTGCAGACGGCCTTCAGCGACGCCTCCACGTCGGCATTGGCGCGCCACAGGGCGTCGACGCGCGGCTTCATCGCGGCGAGGATCTGCGGGCTCTTCTCGTGGGCCGGCAGCACCTTGCCCTTGCCGATGGCGTCGGCCACCACCTTCATCTGCTCGGCGGGAATCAGGTTGTTGGAGTTGATGAAGGCCGGGCTCGCGAGCACGCTGCCGCGCGCCGGCGGGAAGAACTGAGCCGCGGCCGCCACGTTCTCCTTCGTGGTCATGTGGGCCACGAATTCGGCGGCGAGCTCCTTCTGCTTGCCCGCCGCGAACACGACGATGCCGGCCTGCCCGATCACCGGCGATGCGCCGCCCGCGCCGGTCGGCAGGGGAGCGATGCCCCACTTGAAGCCGGCCTTCGTCATCAGCGAGGCGCGCGAGATCTGGTTGATCGTCATGGCGGCACCGCCGGAGAAGTAGTCGCCCTGTTCGCCGGGCGGCACGATCGACTTGTCCTTGAAGACCATGTCGTGCAGCTGCCGGACGGCCGCCACGGCTTCGGGCGCGTCGAAGCCGCATTGCTTGTTGGCCCACACGTCGCCGCCGGCGGCGCGGATCGGCGGCATCAGCGCATGCATGATGCGCGTGTCGTAGCCCTGGCCGTCCTTGAATTCGAAGCCCCACTTGCCGTTGGCTTCCTTGAGCTTGCGCGCGACCTCCTGGAACTTCGCCATGGACCACTCGCCCTTGGCGGCGAGCGCGTACGGATCCTCCAGGCCCGCCTTGTCGAACATCTCCTTGTTGTAGAAGATCACGAAGGGCGAGGTCGAGAACGGCACGCCGTAGACTTTGTCGCCCGCCGTCCACAGGCCGAGCGCAGGCTTGGAGAAGTCGGCGAAGTCGTAGCCCGCGGCCTTGTTCAGGGTCGGGGCGAGGTCGTGCAGCACCCCGGCGGCCGCAAAGGTCGGAGCGGCGTCTTCCATCAGCCACCCGGCGTCCGGCGGGTTGCCGCCCGCGAGCTGGAAGGTGAGCTTCTGCGTGTAGTCGCCCGGAGGGATCGTCTCGTATTTGACGGTCACGTCGGGGCGTTTCGCCTTGAAGCTCTCGGCGAAGCCGTTGAGCATCTTGAGGTGCGCCTCGTTGCCCGTCCAGATGGTGAACCGGAGTTCGGCGGCGGCCAGAGCGCTCGACATCATGCCGAGCGCCAGCGCCGTCGTCGTCATTCTTTTCAGTACGGCTTTCATGGATGTCCTCCCTTGCAACAGTGACCCGGTGACGAACGCGCCCGCGCCTGCCGGGGCGGGAATTGGGGCGACGCGGGACCGCGACAGGCGGCCCCCGTCGGCCGCGACGGCGAGGGGATCATGCGCGCTCATGCGGGCTCCCCCGGAAGCGCGCCCGGCGCATCGCCGATGGTCCAGCCGCCGTCGACCGGAAGGTCGACGCCCGTCAGATAGGCCGCTTCGTTCGAGCACAGGAAGATCACCGGGCCGACGCAGTCCTCCGGTCGGCCGGGACGCCCGGCGGGGATCTTGGCCGCCACGGCCCGGCGGAAGGATGCATCCGCATAGCGGCCCGCATTGCGCTCGGTCTCGATGGCACCCGGCGAGACCACGTTCATGGTGACGCCGCGGCCCGCCACGTCCCGGGCGATCGCCCGGACGGCTGTGAGCTGCGCCGCCTTGACGGCGGCGTAAGCCACGGTCTCGGCTCGCGGCCGTGCGGCCATGACGCTGCCGGTCGCGACCACCCGGCCCCAGCCCCGCGCCGCCATGGCGGGCACGAGCCCGCGGCAGAGCGCCATGAGCGACGCAAAATTGGCCGTGACATGGCGCATCAGATGATCGCCCGTCATGTCCTGCCAGGGGGTGCGGTGCTCGATGGCGGCATTGGCGATCAGGATGTCGACAGGGCCGAACTCCCGCGTCACCGCCTGCGCCAGCGCATCGGGCGAAGCCGGATCGAGGAAGTCCGCCTCGAAACTCTTCGCGGCGCGGCCGAGCGCGCCGATCTCGGCACAAACCGCGTCCAATCCGCTCCGGTCGCCGTGCCCGTGCGCCGCCACATCCGCGCCCTGCCGGGCCAGACCCAGGGCGATGGCGCGCCCGATGCCGGAATTCGCGCCCGTGACGAGGGCGCGGCGGCCCAGGAGGGAAAAGGCGCCGGTCATCGGTCCGAGCCCCGGCTCTTGGCGAGTTTCTCGGCCACCTCCAGCGAGGCGATATCGGCGGCCTCGAAATGGGCGATGATCTTCTGCTCGGCGACATCCGGTTCGCCGGCCGCGATCGCGGCATGAATGGCGCGATGGCGCAGGACGGTGGCGTTCCAGTCCGCATCGGTGCGGTTGGCCCGGCGTGAGAAGAGTTCCGAAACCTCGCGCTGGACGGAGCGCATCCCCTCCATCTGCACGCGGATCATGGTGTTGCCCGTCGCGAGCGCAATGCCGAGATGGAACAGGATGTCGGCCTCGGTGAAGCCGTCCGGCTCCTTGACGGCCTCGGCCATGTCGCTCAGCGCCCGTTCCATCGCGGCGAGTCCGATCGGATCGCGCCGCTCCGCGGCGAGCCGGGCGATTCCCGTCTCGATGACGCGGCGCATCTCGTTCGCCTCGCGCAGCCGCTCGAGGCTGGAGCGGGCCGCATAGCCGTAGATGCGCTCCATCGGCTCGCCGTTGATGGCCTTGGCGCGCGCGACCTTGCCCTGCTGGGTCAGGATCAATCCTGCGGCGGCGAGCTGGCGCAGGGCCTCGCGGGCGATGGGCTTCGACACGCCGAACTCTCGGGCGATCTCGCCCTCGGCCGGCAGCGCCTCGCCGGGCTCGATGCGGCCGTCGAACAGGGCCGCCGCAATGGCATCCGACACGGCGTCCGCCAGCCGGGTCGGCGTGGCGAGCCTCGAGGCGAAAAGCGGCTTCCTGGCGGGTTCGGCGCTCATGGCGATTCCGATGCTGCCCATGAGCTAGCACGAGGGAAGGCAACATAGCAACTATGCTTATCAGTTGCCAAGCAGCCTTGTTTTGCCCTAAATGGGCGCGACGACGAGCGGCTCGGAGGATGGGGTGTCGCAGGGTGCCAACGGCGCGGAGATCCGCATCACCGACGTGATCGCCCATCCGCTGAAGCAGACGCTGCCGCAGCCGACCGTGACCTCCTGGGGGCAATACACCGACGTCTCCATCGTGCTCGTCGAGGTGCGCACCGACGCCGGCATCACGGGCGTGGGCGAGGCGTTGGCCCGGTTCTCGCCCAAGGCCTATGCCGAGCTGATCGAGACCTCGCTGAAGCCGCGCCTCGTCGGCGGCAATCCCACGGACATCCAGGCCCATTGGCGCACCATGCGCCGGGCGCTGTCGGGCCGCTCGGGCGGCATGCTGTTCGAGGCCATCGCAGGCGTGGACATCGCCCTGTGGGACATACTCGGCAAGGTGGCCGGCCTGCCTGTCCACCGCCTGCTCGGCGGCATGGGTCGCACGGAAGTGCCCGTCTACGCGGCTTCCGTGAACTGGGGCAGCGACGAGTTCATGGACCGCGAACTCGACCGCTATCTCGAAAAGGGCTTTCCGCGCATCAAGATCAAGGTCGCCAACCCCGTGAGAGAGGCGTGCCGCCGGATCGCGCGCCTGCGCAAGCGCGCCGGGGAGAGCATCGAACTCTGTGTCGACGCCAACTGGGCCTATACCCTCGAAGAGGCCGTCGAGGTCGGCCGCGCGCTCTCCGACCATTCCTATTTCTGGTTCGAGGAGCCGCTGCGGCCCGAGGACGAGGCGGGCTACGAGGAGCTTCACCGCCGGTGCGCCACGCCGCTCGCGGCGGGGGAGAGCAATTATACGCTCGACCAGGCCATGCGGCTCGTCTCCAACCGGACGCTCTCCTACCTTCAGCCGGACGTCGCCCGTTCCGGCGGCATCAGCGAGACGCGGCGCATGGCCGATTTCGCCGCCGCCCACGACGTTCAGTACGCGCCGCATATCGGCATGTCGGGCATCGTCTGCGAGACCGCGAGCGTGCATCTCGCCGCGGCCATGCCGAACATCCGCGCCATGGAATGCGAGACGGACGCGAGCCCGTTCAAGACCGCGATCACGGGCGCCGCGCCGGGCGCGGAGCGCCAGAAGAACGGCATGCTGCCGGTGCCCACGGGGCCGGGCCTCGGCATCGAGATCGACTGGGATGCGGTCGCGCGGCTTCGCGCGTGACGGAGCGGGAGAGGCCAACATGACCGCGCAGACATCGACGACGGACCTCGCCGAGGCGATGCGGCTGGCGCTGCTGCGCGCCGATCCGGCGCTCAGCCGGTTCGACCCGCTGCCGCGCATCATCAGCCACGACCGCTTCGCCAGCGGTCATTGCGGCTGGTCGCAGCTCGTCGGCAACTACGAGAACGACCTCGACACGATGCTGCCCGGTTACGCCCAGCATACGAGCGCCATGCTCTCGACGCTGCCGCACTGGGATGCCGGCTCGCATGGCGGCATGGGCTCGTCCTATGCGCTCAAGATCGCCACGCGCCCGCGCCGGGGCGCGCAGAACGTCGCCATCAAGCGCCACACCTTCCGTCACCGCGGCCGCATCCGCTTCGAGGTCTATTTCACCTTTAAGCCGGAGGCGACGGAGCTCAAGCTCAGCGAGACCGACGTGCGTTCGGTGGGCTTCCTGTTCGATCTCCAGTCCGGCGACCAGGACAGCGGCGGCGAGCGCGTGATGCCGCATCTGCGCTTCCTCAATGCGCTCGACGGCGAACACCTGCAGAAGTGGCAGTTCAAGCGCCGGACGACCGAGCTGAAGCCGATCGGCGACAGCAACAAGACGCACACGCATTACCACTTGGCGCCGGAGGGCTGGGAGGACTTGCCCGGGGGTGCGCAGCGGCTGTGCTACAACGAGATACCGACCAAGATAAACTGGACCTACCTCGCCTTCGACTTCGACCTGTCGGACATGAGGGCGCTCGCTCTGCGCTGCAACGATCGCGAGTTCGACATGTCGGGATTCGAGTCGATCCGCATACCGGCGATGAAGAACCTGTGGTGCATGCTGAACTTCTGTCTCTTCGCCGAGACCGACACGGACAAGCGCGCCTTCCTCTACGTCGATTCCGTCTGCATCTCGGGAGACTTCTGATGCTGCCCGAGAACATCACCGTCGTCGTCGGCCGGAACGAGCGCTGGTCGGGCCGGGCCGCGTCGGAGCCCTACGAGGCAGGCTGGGCCCGCGAAGCCGTCATCTTCGTGCGGGCCTTGAAGCAGCCCAAGGGCCCGCCGCCCCTGGCGCGGGTCGAAATCTCGCCCGACGGCATGCGCTGGGTGGCCGAAGGAACCGAGGCCCCCATGCCCTCAGAGGAGGGCGGCATCACCGCGTTGCGCGTCAGGCATTTCGGCAACTGGCTGCGCATCGCTGCCGACTTCTCCTCCGATGCCGAGTGTACCGTTATCGTGACGATCCACCTGAAGGCCTGAACCTCGCGCCATCGGCACGGGGCCGCCGGGCGCACGGCCTTGCAGGGTCCATGCAGGCAGTGCCCTTGGTCCAGCGGCCCGCCTTCGGCCGGAATGTCTGCAGAGGTCAAGGGGGGATTTTGCCGGCTGATGAGGGTCGATACCGTCCCCGCATCTGCTACGGGCCGAAGCTCCGCAATCACCCCGGGGCTCCCGGACGCCTCGCGCCGGACTTCACGACGGTCGATGGACGGCAGCGCTGGCAACGGACCCGATGGGACGCGCATGGTGCAAAGGCGTAAGGTGAAACAGCGCCTCATCGGGAACGAGCATCCGGACGCGTGGAATTCCCGCCTAAGCCGAAGGGCATGCGTCTGGCTGCCTCCGCGCGATGGCGCACTGGGAAGCCAAGTACGCCAGAGCCGAGGCGATGCTCGACCTCCACCTCCGCTGGGCCACGGCCCGGCTGATGGGAAAGCTACAGAGCGGAAGCCTCTGCAATGCCAGCTACGGCAGGAAAGCTGCTCCATCCCAAAGGTCGGGAGGTGCCAAGAACGGACGATGTGAGTCCCCCGGGTTCGCCTGCATTGCGCCCATCTCGGCCGTTCTTCCGGTTGGATGCGGCTCCCAAGACCAGACCTGCGTTCAGCCCGCCGTTCGCCGCGATCCGGCGGGCCCCGGATGCCATGAACGAGAACGGGCAGAGCACGTTTTGATCCACTGCGGACGTTCCACAATCCTAAGGCTACTCAATGAGAATCGGACACCGGTGGAGCGAGATGGCGTGGATCTCCGGGCACAGGGTTCAAGCCGCGCCATCAGCGTCGATTGCACGCCTGAGATCTGCGCGACATTCGACCGTTGAGTATTCGACTCTACGCGCGAAGCCGGTAACCCACGCCCGTCTCGGTGAGGATGCTCTGCGGCCGATCCGGATGCTCCTCGATCTTCTGCCTGAGCTGGCGCACGTAGATGCGCAGATACTGCACGTCCGCTGTGGGGCCCCAGACCTGTTCCATGATCATGCGGTGGGTCAGGACCTTGCCTGCGTGGACCACCAGCAGCTTGAGGATGTCCCATTCTTTGTTCGACAGCTTCACCTCCTGTCCGCGCACTGTGACGAGGCGCCGGGTCAGGTCGACCGTCAGGTCCCCGTTGCTGAACACCGCTGGGGCGCCGTCCTGCTGAAGGCGGTGGCGCAGGGCCGTGCGGATGCGCGCCACGAGTTCGCCCATGCCGAAGGGTTTGGTCACGTAATCGTCAGCCCCCAGGTCAAGCGCCTGGATCTTGCCTCGCTCGTCGCCGCGGCTTGAGAGCACGATGATCGGGGTTCGCGTCCCTCGGGCCCGCACACGTCGGATCACCTCCAGCCCATCCATATCGGGCAGGCCGAGATCGAGCAGCACCACGTCCGGTGCATCACGGGCAAGGCTCTCCATCGCGGCGCGGCCCGTGCCGGCCTCCAGCACGCGATACCCTACGGCCGAAAGGCTCGTGCGGAGGAGGCGCCGCAGCGAGGGCTCGTCCTCGACCACCAGGATGGGCAGCGCAACCGCGCTCATCGGGGTTCCTCATGATCGAAGGAAGCGGCCAGCACCTCCTGCGGGAAGGAGATCGTGAACACGGCCCCGGGTCGGTCCTGACGATTGACGGCTGTGACCGAACCCCCGAGCGCTTCGACGAAGCCGCGGCAGATCGCGAGCCCCAATCCCGTCCCGGCTCGCTGGCGGTCACCCTGCCGTGCCCGGTAGAACTTGTCGAACACCCGCTCTAAGCTGCCGGCGGGCAACCCTGGCCCTTCGTCTGTCACTGCAAGAGCGATGCCGCGGCCTTTTCGGCGCTGGCCCGAGATCGTGACCGTCGAACCAGGCGGCGCATATTTCGAGGCGTTGTCGAGAAGGTTTACGAGCACCTGCTCGAGCAGCACCGCATCGAGGTTGAGCAGCGGAAGATCCGGGTCGAGTTCGACGGCGACCCTGTGCTCCGCCAAGGCCGAGCCCATGCGCTGGAGCGCCGTGGCGATCACCTCGCCTATATCGATCGGGTCCAGCGTCAGCGGGATCCCGCCCGCTTCCAGGCGCGTCATGTCGAGCAAGTTCGTGACGAAACGCGTCATGCGCTCGGCCTCATCCTGGATCATCGTGGTCAGCTCATCCCGGCTCTCGTCGTCGTAGAGATCCGGGGTCTGCCGCAGGGCCGTGATCGCGCCCGTGATCGTAGCCAAGGGCGTCTTGAGGTCATGCGACAGCGAACTCAGCAGGGCCGTGCGCAGGCGCTCGCTCTCAACCGCGAGCCGCGCCGCATCGCGCTCGTGCCCGAGCCGGAGGCGCTCCAGGGCGCTGGCGACCTGATCCGTGAGAGCACCGAACATCGGCTCCTCGCCCGGCAGCAGGGGCTCCCGCATGCTCTCCCGCGAGAGCGCAACGAGGCCCAAGGCGCCGCCCTGATCTCGCCGGAGCGGGTAGAACAAGCGCGGCCCCACCCGCATGGCATTGCGGCCGGCGGCCCAGTCACCGGTCGTCCAGGACGCCCGCAACGCACCAAGCTCGAACTCGTCGAGTTCGTCCCCGGGAAGCGAGGCCGCCGTCACCTGCAAGGTGCCGTGCTCGTCCGGCAGCAACACCAGCACATCGCGCCCCAGGAGTTTGGCCATCCCCGCGGCCGTGCTGCTCGCGAGTTCGCCACGATCCGCAACCGCTGCGATGCGGCGGCTGAAGTCGTAGAGCGCCTGGATGGATCGTGCCTGCTCCTGGGCGGCGAGCGCCTGCACACGCACTCGCGCGGCCAGGTTGCTCGTGATCACGGCAAAGACCAGGAAGAAGATGAGAGCCGCGAAGTGCTTTGGGTCCGCCACCTCGAGGCTGAAGGGTGGATGGATGAAGAAGAAGTTGTAGGCCAGGACGCTGCCGATCGCGGCGATGAGCGACGGTCCGAGTCCGAAACGCACCGCTATCGCGACCACGGCCGTGACGAAGACGAGGTCGACATTCTCCAGGCCTGCGAGCGGCTCGAGGAGCCCGGCCACACCCAGAGCCAGAGCGACTGCCGCAAGCCCCCAGACATAGCCGAGCGGTTCGCTGTGCCCTCCTGCTTTCACGCTGCTCTCCCGTTCGAGCCTCATACACCCCCCGGATGGGCACCAAAGATGCCAGGTAGGCGAGGTAAAGACGAGTGGCGCGCGCCGAGCGGCATAGGAAAGTCATATAAAAGCGCCCCCTTGGCGGCGCGACGTTGATGCGGAGGAGAGTTGTCGGGGATAGCTGCTGCAAATCGGCGGTCTCACCGCGCAACCCTAGCCGCTTCTCCTATGGCAAGTTCCGACATTTCCTCGACCCTGGCCTCCAATGACACGGACGCAGGCCCATCCGGGCACGGGCGCTCTGGCTTCTGGGCGCTAACGATCGGCTCCATCGGCGTCGTCTACGGCGATATTGGCACAAGCCCGCTCTATGCCTTCCGGGAAGCCGTCGTCGCAGCAGCAGGCAGCGGTGAGGTCACCCGCGACATCGTTCTGGGCATCCTCTCGCTCCTCGTCTGGACGATGATTCTGGTCGTGACCGTCAAGTACGTCGTCGTGCTGCTTCAGGCCGACAACAACGGCGAGGGCGGCACCCTCAGTCTCCTCGCCCTGGCCTTTCGGGCTCTGGGGAGGGGCAGGGGCGTCGCGCTGGCACTCGGCCTGATCGGGGCTGGGCTGTTCTATGGTGACGCCATCATCACCCCGGCCATCTCCGTGCTCTCTGCGGTCGAAGGATTGAAGCTCGTCGCGCCCGAGCTTGGAGTCTATGTGGTGCCGATCACCATCGCGATCTTGATCTCCCTCTTTGCCATCCAAAGTCGGGGCACGGGCAGGGTGGCGATCTTCTTCGGGCCCGTCGTGACAGTCTGGTTTCTCACGCTCGGGGCGATCGGTCTTCTCCACATCGCAGATGACCCGAGCGTGCTCGCTGCCGTCAGCCCGGTCCACGGACTCATGGTTCTGATCGACCACCCAGGGGTCGCCCTCGCGATTATGGGTGGCGTCGCTCTGGTGGCGACCGGAGCAGAGGCGCTCTATGCGGATCTCGGCCATTTCGGCCGCATGCCGATTCGCGCTGCATGGTTCGGCCTCGTATTTCCGGCGCTGCTCCTCAACTACTTCGGACAAGGTGCCCTCGTCCTGACGAATCCCTCCGCAATCGAAAGCCCCTTCTACCGCCTTGTGCCGGAGGGGCTGACCCTGCCGCTGGTCGTCCTTTCTACATTGGCCACCATCATCGCAAGCCAAGCGGTCATCACCGGTGCGTTCTCTCTCACCCGTCAAGCCGTTCAGCTTGGTCTCTTCCCCCGCATGAACATTCGGTTCACGTCGGAGACCCACCAGGGGCAGATCTACCTTCCGCGCGTAAACTACATTCTCTTGGCCGGCGTCATCGCACTGGTTTTGTCCTTCGGGTCCTCGACCGCTCTTGCTCACGCCTACGGCGTCTCCGTGTATGGAGCCATGGTGATCGACGGCATCCTGGCGGTGATCGTGATCTGGAAAGGATGGCGCTGGGGCCTGAACGCAGCGCTCGCGGTGATGCTGCCCCTGGTGCTCATCGAGCTATCGTTCTTCGGCGCGAACCTCACGAAGCTGTTCACGGGCGGTTATGTGCCGATGCTGATCGCAGCCGTGCTCATCCTCGTGATGTGGACCTGGCAGCGAGGCACGCGGATCCTGTTTGAGAAGACACGCAAGGTCGACGTGCCTCTCAGGGACCTCGTCACCATGCTCGAGAACAGCCCGCCGCACCGGGTGAAGGGCACCGCGATCTTCCTGACGAGCGACCCCGAGACGGCGCCTGCTGCTCTCCTGCACAACCTGAAGCACAACAAGGTGCTGCACGAGCGAAACGTCGTGCTCACGATCAAGAGCATCGATGTGCCTCGCGTTCCAGAGGAGGATCGGGTTGAGATCCGGCATCTGGGCGACAGCTTTTGGCTCGTGGGGATGACTTACGGCTACATGGAGACGCCGAACGTGCCGCGGGGCCTCGCCACCTTGCGCAAGCAAGGTTTCAAGTTCGACATCATGTCGACCTCGTTCTTCCTGTCGCGGCGTTCGATCCGAGCATCTGCGCATTCAGGGATGCCGCTCTGGCAAGACAAGCTGTTCATTTCCCTTGGGAAGGGAGCCACCGATGCGACGGACTTCTTCCAGATTCCAACAAGTCGGGTGGTTGAGGTTGGCACTCAGGTGACGGTCTGAGCCGTAGCAAATCAGGCCTGCCGCCTCACACATCCTGGGGTGTCAATGGCTTGAGGCTGGGACAGGGGAGAACCTGACTGGGGTTCCGCCGCTCAGACGAGAGCGGACCCTCCCGAGAATGAGCGAATTGCGGAGTTCACCTCATTGCGGCGTTAGGCAGATTATCAGATGGCTCGGTGAAGAGCAGCAGGAAGGGAAGACCTCCCTCAGGTCCTCTCAACGCGAGGGGCTGAAGGGGTCGAGCGCTGCAGCCGACACACCCATGGGAGCCTTGCCGTTCCCAGGTAGCAGGTAAAGTTCAGCGGCACTTTCAGAATAGTTTGAAACAACGTACACTCGATTGGCATCCGTGCATAAGATCGAGCCTCATATGGACCAACTCAAGCCAGACGAAGAAACAATAGTCGAGAAATCGACCTTACTGGCAGTGACCCTGGAGAATATGGACCAGGGACTCATTATGGTGGACGCGCAAGGGATTGTGCAGGTCTGCAACCGCAGAGCTATCGAGTTGCTCAACCTTCCCCCGGAGTACAAACACTCCAAGCCGACCTTCTCCGAGTTCCTTGCTCATCAAGTCTCTATCGGTGAGTTCGCAGGCTTGGCGGAAGAGCGGACACCCTGGCTCAAGCTCCGGGGCAATCTCCTCAGTGCTCCACCCGTCTACGAGAGAAAGCGCCCGAACGGAACGGTGCTCGAGATCCGCACCGTTCACCTGCCGGACGGGACAGCGGTTCGCACCTTCGCCGACATCACCACTCGCAAGCTCACCGAGGAGGAACTTGCCCGCAGCGAGGAGCGATACCGTGCGCTCGTCTCGGCCAGTGCCTCCATCGTCTGGCGCGCAGGCGCCGATGGCTCGATCACCGACGTCGTCGGCTTCGAGAGCTTTGCCGATGATCTCTCACAGGTCACAGGGAGCGGATGGCTTGACCTCGTGCACAGAGACGACCGCGACCGCGTGGCCCGAGAGTGGGCAGCTATGGTGTCATCCGGCCAGCCGGGTGGGATTGCATACCGGCTCAGGAGCCGCAGCGGCGAGCTCCGCTGGGTGAGTTGCCGGGCAGTGCCGCTGACGGAGGTGGATGGTTCGGTGAGGGAATGGGTCGGCACGCTTGCAGACATTCACGAGAGCCGGATAGCCGGAGAGCAGCTTGCCAGGAGCGAGGAGCGCTACCGTCTGGCAGCACGGGCCGTGCAAGGCGTCGTGTGGGACTGGGACCTCGTGCACGATCAGATCCACTGGACGGAGGGGATCCTAGGCGTTTTCGGCTACAGCCCTGAGGATGTCGATCCGGCCGCGTCGTGGTGGGTCGAGCGTCTCCATCCTGAGGATCACGATCGGATCATGTCCAGCATCCAAGCCGTCATCGATGGACAGGATCACACCTGGGATGCCGAGTACCGCTTCCGCCGCGCGAACGGAACCTACGCGCACGTCTTCGACCGCGCCTTCATGATGCGGAGCGCAGACGGCAGACCCCTGCGCATGGTCGGAGCCATCCAGGACCTGTCCGATCGTCTCCGCCTGGAGGCTCAACTTCGTCAGTCTCAGAAGATGGAGGCGGTCGGTCAGCTTACGGGAGGCGTCGCACATGACTTCAACAATATGCTCACCGTCATCTTGGGCAACGCGGAGCTCCTGATGGAGCAGATTGAGGATCCCGGCCTCTATGCGCTGGCAAAGATGACGGAGGAGACCGCGTCGAGGGCTGCCGAACTCACGCAGAAGCTCCTGACCTTCGGCCGACGTCAGACCCTCAAGGCCGAGCCCGTGATGCTGGATGAGGTCGTGCACAGCATGGTGGGGCTGCTCAAGCGTACGCTCGGGGCGCACGTGGAGATCCGGCTCGATACGAATGAGAGTCGGTCGGCGGCATTGACGGACCGGACGCTTCTGGAAAGCGCCGTGCTCAACCTGGCTGTGAATGCGCGCGACGCCATGCCGAAGGGCGGCACGCTCACGATCAGGACGGGCGAGCGCATGGCAGGTCCAGATGACGGCTCGGTCCCGGCTGGGCAGCCTGTGGTATTTCTCACGGTCTCCGATACGGGCGTCGGCATGTCGCCTGACGTGCTCGCACACGCCTTCGAGCCCTTCTTCACCACGAAAGATGTAGGGGAAGGTACGGGCCTCGGCCTCGCAATGGTCTACGGCTTCGCCCAGCAGTCGGGCGGGCATGTCTCGATCGAGAGCCGGGAGCGTGAGGGGACGGCGGTATCCATCGTCCTCCGTGCGGTCGGACGGGAGACCGGGCAGATCGAGGAGGAGGATCGGGGTACGCCTGCGAAAGGCGGCGAGCGCATACTGATCGTGGAAGACGAGCCTAGTGTTCGGCAGTTCGTGGAGGCCCAGATCAAGAGCCTCGGCTATGAGGTCACGGCCGTGATGACCGGCCGTGAGGCGATGGACCTGATGGAAGGCGGGCAGCACTTCGATCTGCTCTTCTCCGATGTGGTGCTGCCGCAGGGGATGAGCGGGGTGGAACTGGCGCGCCAAGCGACGCGCCGATGCCCCGAGCTAAAGGTGCTTCTGACATCGGGCTATTCGGAAGAGGTATTCCAGCACCACGGCAGACCAGAGGAGGGGACGCAGCTTCTGCGCAAACCCTACAGGCGCAAGGAGCTTGCGGAAACGCTCCGCAAGGTGTTGGAGGAATAAGGACGAGGTAGCTGCCTGATAGCACGGGGGGAGCGCTCCATCGACCCGTAGCGAGCAGAGAGCATCCTGGGTGAGGACGATGGGGTCCATCCAACCTCCTGTCCCTCCGGGATTCGGTAGCCGACCGAACAGCTTAAGCCGCCTGACGATGTTGACCATCAATCCACCGCACAATATTTTACGGC
>DATAGO010000085.1:0-164509 GCA_036263675.1 Microvirga sp.
GTGCGGGACGTCTTCTCCGGCCGCTGCAGACGCAGCACCAGCTCGATCAGCTCTTCCTTGCTCAGTCGCTCAAGATCGCCCCGGCCCATCAGTGCAGGGAATCAGCGATCCGCCCACGCCGCAAGGGGGTGGGTAATTACGCTTGGGATCACGCGCAGCCACTTTTTGAGAAGATCTGGCCATGACCAATCAGGAGGGAGAGCCACGACGCCTAGTACACTTCACCCCGCTACGGTATCCGGGTGGAAAGGGAAAGCTTGCCGCTTATGTCAAGGAAATTATCCGAGCTAACAAGCTCTTCGATGGCGAGTACATCGAACCATATGCTGGCGGCGCTGCAATCGCGCTTGAGCTACTTTTTCAAGAGTATGTCGCAAGCGTACATATCAATGATCTAAGTCAGCCGATCTATTCGTTTTGGAAGGCGGTTCTGAACGACACCGATGAGCTGTGCAGGCTCATTCGCAATACTAAGCTTACAGTTGCATCGTGGGATCAGCAGAAGAAAATATTCGCGAACCCTAAAGATCATACTTATCTTGAACTCGGATTTGCAACATTTTTCTTAAATCGTACAAATCGGTCGGGCATCTTGAATGCTGGAATAATTGGGGGAAGAAATCAAACTGGCCCATGGAAAATTGACGCCCGGTACAACGCAGACGAGCTCATCTTTCGAATTGAATGCATCGCGAAAATGAGACGCAGGATAAAGGTCACAAAGAAGGATGCCTTGGCATTGCTGCAGCATGGTCTCCCAAAATGGTCGAGTAAAGCTTTGATATATCTCGATCCTCCATATTTTGAGCAGGGCCGTGAGCTGTACTATGACTACTACCAACCTCAGGACCATCAGCATCTTGCGGACTTTATCCGGGCCAATATGGATGATCGCGCCTGGATCGTCTCCTATGATAATGTTTCAGCTATTAATAAGCTCTACTCGGGCTTCAGAAACATCGTATACAATGTCGGTTACTCAGCTCGAGAGAACCGGATCGGTAAAGAGGTTATGTTTTTCGCACCAAAACTAACGATCCCAGAGATAGTTGGGCCGATCAAACAGATCGGCGGCACCTTAGCAGCGGCATAGCAGAAACCATTTAGGACTCCTTACTGCGACAGGTGTTAACGTCCAAACTGCCCACCGTCGTGCCCCCGGGTGTCATCCCCGGCCGGAGCGCGTGAGCGCGCAGGGGAAGGGGATCCAGCACGACGATGAGGCCGCGAAGCGGCGCCTTCTGATCCCTCCCCGCTCAGGGGAGGGTCGGCGCGAAGCGACGGGGTGGGGTGGAGGCACGAACCGCCCAGGATCGAGCTTCCATCCCACCCGCCCCTGCGGGGCACCCTCCTTTGGCAGGGAGGGATGGTACGGAGCCGCTTCGCGGCATCATCGTCGTGCTGGATCCCCTTCCCCTCCAGCGGCTGACGCCGCTTCCGGCCGGGGATGACACGCAGCCCTTTCCTGGCGCCGTTCGGGCTCCGGCCGCGGACGACAGGGCGGGTCAGACTCCCGCCTCCCGCTCCAGCACCGTGTGCACGCGCCGGTTCTGCGCCCGGCAGGAGCGGTCGTCGCAATCGTTGGTGAGGCGCTCCTTGGCGGAGCCGTAGGTCTTGGTGCGCATGCGCGACGTCGGCACGCCCATGGCGGCGAGATAGGTGCGGGCGGCCTCGGCGCGGCGCAGGCCGAGCGCGCGGTTCTGCTCCGCGCTGCCGGGGTCGTCGGCGAAGCCCTGGATCTTCACATGATAGTCCGCGTAGCGCTGGAGCCACTCGGCCTGGTTCCGGAGCGTCGTCTTCGCGACGTCGTCGAGCTCGGCCGAGCCTTCCGCGAAATAGATCCGCCGGCCCACATTGACGATGAAGTCCTCGTAGGAGCCGGGCGGCACCGCGATGCCGGCGCCGACCGGGGCGCCGGTGGCCTCGACCGCCGCCGAGGGCGCCTCCGCGACCTCCGTGCCCATGCAGGCCGCGAGCGCCGCGACGAGCGCGAGCGCGCCGGCAAGGCGCGCGAGAGGCCGGATTGCGGGGAAGGGGTCACGCAGCAGGGCGGTCATGGCGGCGCTCCGGCGGGGTCGCGGGGTCGGGAAGGGGCGAGGGCGGCCGGGCGGCGGCCCGGCGGCTCGATGCGGTCAGACCGCGCGGCGGTCCGGCGACAGGTGGGGGAGCACGAGAACCCGCGTCCCGACGGGGACGCGCTGGTAGAGGTCGATCACGTCCTCGTTGAGCATGCGGATGCAGCCCGAGGACACGTCGGTGCCGATCGACCAGGGCTCGGTGGTGCCGTGGATGCGGTACACGAGGTCGCGGCCGTCGCGGTAGAGGTAGTGGGCGCGGGGGCCGAGCGGGTTGTCGGGGCCGCCCGCCATGAAGCGCGGCAGGTCCGGCCGGCGCTTGAGCATCTCAGGGGGAGGGGTCCAGCCCGGCCAGGCCGCCTTGCGGCCGATCTCGGCGCGGCCGAACCACTGGAAGCCCTCGCGCCCGACGCCGACGCCGTAGCGGAGCGCCGTGTTGTTCTCGAAGGTGAGGTAGAGGGCGTGGTTGCGGGTGTCGACCACCACGCTGCCCGGCGGCTCGGTGTGGATGTACTTCACGAGCTGGCGCCGGTAGCGCGGCTCGATCAGGCTCATGTTGGTGCGGCGGTAGACGTAGCCGTTGTCGTCGGCCGTGCCGTTGAAATAGGCCTCGGTGTCGGCCTCCTGCGCGATCGCGCGGACGGGGAGGAGCCCTGCGGCGAGGCCGGCGAGCAGGGACCGGCGGTCGATGGTCATCAGACGCCCCCATGGCGGCGCCGGCGCGTTCCGGCCGGCTTGATCGCGGGAGCTTAGCCGAAGGCGCCGGGGCCGCAAGAGGAGGGGGCGAAGGGGGATCAGCGCCCCTTGCGCCCCTTGTACTTCGGCTTCTGGCCCGCGAAGCCCTGCGTCGAGCGCGCCGCCGGGCGCTCCTTCCAGGTCAGCGGCACCTCGCGGTCGGTGCCGGGGCCCATCTCGTCGAGACTGGGCTTGCGGATCCGCGTGCCCTCGTCGGAGGTGCCCCGGCCGAGGGGGCCGTGCGAGAGCGGGCCGGCGCCGCCGCCCTCGGTCGGCGGCAGGTTGGCGGAGCGGCCGTACTTGCGCCCGCCGCCGTAGCGGCCGGCCTCGCGCTCCACCTCGCCCTGGCGGGCGAGGGGATCGTCGCCGAGGACGAGCTCGGTCGCCTGGAGGCGCTTGAGCTCGTCGCGCAGGCGCGCGGCCTCCTCGAACTCGAGGTTGGCGGCCGCCTCGCGCATGCGCTTCTCGAGGTCCTGCATGACGGCCTTGAGGTTGTGGCCGTAGGTCTCGGCGGTCTTCGCGAGGCCGGTGTCCACGGTGACGCGGTCGCGCTCGTAGACGCTCTCCAGGATGTCGCCAATGTTCTTCTTGACCGATTCCGGCGTGATGCCGTGCGCCTCGTTGTAGGCGACCTGCTTCTCGCGCCGGCGGTTGGTCTCCGCGATGGCGCGCTCCATGGAGCCCGTCATCTGGTCGGCGTAGAGGATGCAGCGGCCCTCCACGTTGCGCGCCGCGCGGCCGATGGTCTGGACGAGCGAGGTCTCGGAGCGGAGAAAACCCTCCTTGTCGGCGTCGAGGATGGCCACCAGCGCGCATTCCGGGATGTCGAGGCCCTCGCGCAAAAGGTTGATGCCGATGAGCACGTCGAAGGCGCCGAGCCGCAGGTCGCGGATGATCTCGATGCGCTCGATGGTGTCGATGTCGGAGTGCATGTAGCGCACGCGCACGCCGTTCTCGTGCAGGTACTCCGTGAGGTCCTCGGCCATGCGCTTGGTGAGCGTGGTCACGAGGGTGCGGTAGCCCTTGGCCGCCATCTCGCGCACCTCGCCGAGGAGGTCGTCGACCTGGCTCCGGGCGGGGCGGATCTCGACCGGCGGGTCCACGAGGCCGGTGGGGCGGATGACCTGCTCGACGAAGACGCCGCCGGTCTGCTCCATCTCCCACTTGCCCGGCGTCGCCGAGACGTGCACCGAGACGGGCCGCATGGCGTCCCATTCCTCGAAGCGCAGGGGCCGGTTGTCCATGCAGGAGGGCAGGCGGAAGCCGTATTCCGCGAGCGTGGCCTTCCGCCGGAAGTCGCCGCGGTACATGCCGCCGATCTGCGGCACGGTGACGTGGCTCTCGTCGGTGAAGACCAGCGCGTTGTCGGGCAGGTATTCGAACAGGGTCGGGGGCGGCTCGCCGGGCTTGCGGCCGGTGAGATAGCGCGAATAGTTCTCGATGCCGTTGCAGGCGCCCGTGGCCTCGATCATCTCGAGGTCGAACTGGGTGCGCTGCTCCAGGCGCTGCGCCTCCAGGAGCCGGCCCATGCGGGTCAGTTCCTCGACCCGCCACTTGAGCTCCTCCTTGATGCCCTTCACGGCCTGCTGCAGCGTCGGGCGCGGCGTCACGTAGTGCGAGTTGGCGTAGACCTTCACGAACTGGAGGTCGGTGGTCTTCTTGCCCGTGAGCGGGTCGAACTCGACGATGGCCTCGATCTCGTCGCCGAACAGGCCGATGCGCCAGGCGCGGTCCTCGAGGTGGGCCGGCCACAGCTCGACCACGTCGCCGCGCACCCGGAAGGTGCCGCGGGCGAAGTCGTTCTGGATGCGCTTGTATTGCAGGGCGACGAGGTCGGCGAGGAGCTGGCGCTGCTCGATCTTCTCGCCCACCTTCACGGTGAAGCTCATGGCCGTGTAGGTCTCGACCGAGCCGATGCCGTAGATGCACGACACCGAGGCCACGATGATGACGTCGTCGCGCTCCAGCAGCGCGCGGGTCGCCGAGTGGCGCATGCGGTCGATCTGCTCGTTGATCGAGCTCTCCTTCTCGATGTAGGTGTCCGACCGCGGCACGTAGGCCTCGGGCTGGTAGTAGTCGTAGTAGGAGACGAAGTACTCGACCGCGTTGTCGGGGAAGAAGCTCTTGAACTCGCCGTAGAGCTGGGCCGCGAGCGTCTTGTTGGGCGCGAGGATCAGCGCGGGGCGCTGCGTCTCCTCGATCACCTTGGCCATCGTGAAGGTCTTGCCCGACCCGGTGACGCCGAGGAGCACCTGGTCGCGCTCGGCCCGGCGCACGCCGTCCACGAGCTCGGAGATGGCCGTCGGCTGGTCGCCCGCCGGCTTGAACTCGGAGACGATCTTGAACGGGATGCCGCCTTCGGACTTCTCCGGCCGCGGCGGGCGGTGGGGCGACCACAGCTTGCCGTCCTTGAACAGCGGGTTGCCGTCCGTGAGGAGCCGCGTCAGCGCCTGCACGGTGGCCGAGACCCCGTCGGCGGCGAGCGAGGTGTCCTCGCGGGAATCGTCTCCCACGTCCGGCCCGTCGTCGGGGCCCTTCAGGCCGAGCTTCTTGGCCAGCGCGGGGTCCACGTCCTCGACCTTGCCCTGCTCGTAGATCGCCTGCGCGCGCTCGGCGAAGCCCGCGGCCTCCTCGCGCTCGCGGTTGACCGCCGGGTTGAGGAGATCCGCGAGGTAGGGGTCGAGGGGCTTCAGCTCGGGCCGGGTGGCCTTGCCGGTGGAGAGCCTGGGCTTCTTGGGAGTCTTCGCCATGGGGGGAATATGGCCCCGGACGCCATGAGAATAAAGGGAGAACGATCCCGCCGGGCGTCCGAAATCCGCCCCGTCCCGCGAAGCGCGGCCGGTGCGGGAGAACCGTTTCGCCCCTTCGCGTGTTTCCCCCCGGAACCTGGACGGCCCGCTTCGGAGAAACCCATGGACATCGCCCTCGACAAGGTCTGCGACCTCATCATCCGCGCCAAGGCGATCGACGTGAAGGATGTCGGCACCGATCCGGCCTCGGGCTCGAACCCCACCGACGACGGCAACCTCGATTCGCTCGTCGCCAGCCCGGACGACGCCACCGAGGAGGAGATCCGCGACGTGATCGCCGGCCTCAACGACGACGAGCGCGCCGACCTGATCGCGCTGGTCTATATCGGCCGCGGCGACATGGAGCCGGAGGAATGGGGCGACGCCGTCCGCCTCGCCAAGGAACGCGAGGACGCCATGTCGATCACCGCCGCGGACTGGCTGCTCGGGATCCCGAACCTGGGGGATCTGCTCGACGAGGGGCTCGCGGCAATGGGGCGGAGCTGCGTGTAGGGGGAGGGCCGACTCGATCCACCCGGCCGGCTCGACGCCTGAATTTCCCGAACTCCCGGCCGACCCCAGTTGACCCAAGCCTAAGGTTGCAACAACTTGGACTGCAACCGAGGGGCCGCGTCCGAAATCCCGCCCCCGGCGAGGGGGCAGCATGTCGGGAAGCCGCAATCGCGAAGAGGTCGTCAATACGCAGCTCGCTCTGCTGATCTCCACAATGGGGGTCGATGCGGATGCGGAGACGATCCACAACGGGGGACGCGACCGCCCCGACGTCCTGTTTGAACTCCGAGGCCTGCGGGTCATCATCGAGGGCAAATTTGCGGACCACCAACGCGCCGAGGCCGCGGTGCTCGAGGATGCGCGCCGACGGGTGCGCTCGGGCCTTGCCCACATCGCGGCGGCGGCGATCTATCCGTCGGCCTTGCGGAGTTGCCCGACGAGCCAGATCGGTAACGGCCTGCTCGGCGCGCAGCTTCGCTACCGTATCGTTTCGGAGACTGCGGAGAGCCCTGCATGGTTCGAGGGCGACCCGGCGGCGCTGATGGGCGCCCTGCGGAGGGCCCAGGAGGCACTCGTCGAGGACGACATTGTCGAGCAGACGGCAGCCTCGCTGGCCATGCGCCTGGAAGCCGTGGCGGGGCTCTGGAGCGGCCAGCCCGGCGCCTGCGACCGGCTCTCGCGGCTCCTCGGCATCACGATCCCAGATGACGAGGCCCCCGCGACGGCCCGTGACCGGCGCGAGACGGCGGCGAAGATCTCGGCGCTGGTGCTCGCCAACGCCTACATCTTTCAGGAGCAGCTCAACCCCACCGACGAGCGCGTCGTCTCGCTGCGCGAGCTCGCGGTTGAGCGCGACCTCCTGCGGGCCACGAGCGAGCGCTGGACCTGGATCTGGCAGAACATCAACTACGTCGCGGTCTTCCAGCTCGGCGCCCGTGTGCTCGAGCAGCTGCCCTCGAACCAGAACACGCTGACGGCCCTGCGCGCGCTCCTCGCCGAAGCCGCGCAGATCTGCGCACGGCAGGCCGCGCTCCGCCACGACCTGATGGGGCGCATCTATCACCGCCTCCTGCATGATGCGAAGTATCTCGGCACCTTCTACACCGCAGTTCCCTCCGCGACCCTGCTGCTGCAACTCGCCTTCGCGTTGGACTGGCCGCAGGATTTCGGCAGCCCGCGTGAGCTCGCTTCGTTCAAGGTTGCGGACCTCGCCTGTGGGACCGGGACGCTCCTGATGGCGACCGCGCAAGCGCTTTCGGATCGCTACATCCGCGCTCGCGCGCAAAGCGGACGCAGCCTCACGCGCGTCGACCTCAAGACGCTGCACCGCACCCTCATGGAGAACGTGCTGCACGGCTACGACGTGCTGCCCTCGGCGGTGCATCTCACGGCGTCGACGCTCGCGATGCTGGCGCCCGAAGTCGCATTCGTGCGCATGAACCTCTACGCCATGCCAATGGGCGTCGACCGCGGCGACATCCGCCTGGGCAGCCTCGACTTCCTCGCCACCGACCACGTCAAGACCCAGATGGCGCTCGATGACACCCAGGCCGAAACCCTGCGCATCGGGGCCTCCGGCGCGCGGACGGTCGACGCCACCGTACCGAAGCTCGACCTCTGCGTGATGAACCCGCCCTTCACGCGCAGCGTCGGCGGCAACCTGCTGTTCGGCTCACTGCCGGAGCCCGAGCGCAAGCGGCTTCAAGCCGAGCTGAGGGCGCAGATCCAGGCCACACGGATCAGCGCCAATTCCACCGCGGGATTGGGGAGCGTGTTCGTGGCGCTCGCTGACCGGCGCCTGAAGCCCGGCGGACGGCTGGCCTTCGTTCTCCCGGCGGCGCTCGCGAGCGGCGAGGCCTGGGGCGCGACGCGCCGGCTCGTTGCCGACCGCTACCACCTCGAAACCGTTATCGCGAGCCACGACCCGGAGCGGCCGAACTTCTCGGAGAGCACGAACCTCTCGGAGGTGATGTTCGTAGCGCGCAAGCGCGGGCGCGGAGAGGGGGCGGCCGAGACCCTCTACGTGAACCTGCACCGCAACCCGCGCTCGATCCACGAGGCGCTCGATCTCGCTATCCGCATCGCCCGGATCCGCGAGCCTGCGGCGCTCGGCGGGCGGGGCACGACGGCGGTGCGCGCGGACGGAGCCAAACTCGGCGAGGCCGTGCGTGCGCCCGCTCCGCAGGGAGCCGCGAACTGGAGCGGCGCCCTGTTCGCTCAGACCGAACTGCTGCGCGCCTGGTGGTCCCTGCATGAGGGCGGCTTGCTGCTTCCGGGGACCTCCCGGTCGTTTCCCGTGCCGTTGCGCCCGCTGATCGAGCTCGGCACCCTGGGCCATGACCAGCGCGATATCCACGACGCCTTCAGCGTTTCGCATGACGAATATTCCGCCCATGCGGCATTCTGGGGCAACGCGTCGGGCGAGGTCCGTTGCATCGCACAGGCGCCGAATGCCTGGCTGCACCCCCTCCTGCGCCCGCATCCGGGCCGGCGCCTCAAGGACCACGCCCAGGTCTGGGGTAGCGCGAGCACGATCCTGCTCGCCGAGCGTCTGCGCTTCACGAGCCACCGGGTCGTCGCTGTCGGGTTCGAGGAGGCCGTGCTCGGGAATTCGTGGTGGGCGCTCCGCCTCGCCGAATGCACCCCGAAGCAGCGCAAAGCGCTGCTGCTCTGGCTCAACAGCACCCCTGCGATCCTGCTCTACTTCGCGTCGCGCGTGATCACGGAAGGGGCGTGGGTGAAGATGAAGAAGCCCGCCTGGGCCGCCATGCCGGTGCTCGATGTCCGCGGCCTCGATCGGGACCAGGTGCAGAGCCTCGCGGGCGCATACGACCGCCTCGCCTCGCGCAGCCTCAAGGCCGTGGCGCAACTCGCCGATGATCCCGGACGTGCCGCGATCGACGCTGCCCTGTCGGAGGCGTTGAACCTGCCCAATCTCGCTTCGCTCAGGCAGATGCTCGCCCGCGAGTCCGGGCTGACGGCACGCCGCGCGCCGGGTGCACGCGCGGCCCGCCGTGAGGAAGAGGCGGAGCATGAAGTCGAGGCCGAGGATGTGGCCTGAGAGGTCGCGCCTCCACCCGCCTGCCCGCTGAGAGTGCCGTCCAGCGCTTCTCCTCGAACCGTCGCCCCCTCACACCACCGGCGTCAGCGCATCCGGCCCGTGCGAGAGAACCGTCGCGAGCAGGGTCAGGCCGCGCTCGAGCTGGGTCCGGCTCTCCGCCGCGCCCAGCGAGATCCGGATGGCGTCGGGGGCGGGGCCGACCGCGAAGGCTTCGCTCGGCACGAGCGCCAGGCCGGACCGGCGGGCCGCGGGGGTCAGGTCGGCGCGGCGCCAGCGCTCGGGCAGGGCGAGCCAGAGGTGGTACCCGTCCGGGTGGCTCCGGAAGGGGAGGCCGTGCAGGGCGCGCTCCGCGACCGCCCGGCGGGCGGCGCTCTCGTCGCGGATCGCCGCCGTGACGGAAGCGAGGATGCCCTCGCGGATCCATTGCGAGGCGAGCGCCGCCATGAGGGGCGGGACCATCAGGGCCATGGCGCGGATCTCGGCCGCCAGCCGCAGGGTGTCGCCGTAGGCCGGCGTGACCACGTAGGCCGTGCGCAGGGCCGGCGTCGCGCATTTCGACAGGGTGGCGATGTGCCAGGTGATCTCCGGCGCCAGCGCCGCGAGCGGGGTCGGCGGCTGGCGCGGGAGAGCGCCGTAGGCGTCGTCCTCGACGATCGCGAGCCCGTGGCGGCGCGCTGCTTCCGCGACCGCCTCGCGCCGGGCGCGGGGCAGGGTCGCGGTGGTGGGATTGTCGATCGTGGGAACGCAGTAGAGCGCGCGTACGGGCTCGCGCGCGCAGGCCTCCGCGAGGGCGTCCGGGTCGAGCCCGTCCGCGTCGGTCGCGACCGGGACGAGGCGCACCCCGAGCTGCGCCGCGATCGCCTTCAGGCCGGGATAGGTGAGGGCCGGCACCGCGATCGCGTCGCCCGCCCGCGCGAGCGTCTTCACGACCGCGTAGAGCGCCGTCTGCGCGCCGCCCGCCACCACGACCCGCTCGACCGGGAGGGGGCCGAGGCGCGCCGCGAGCCAATGGGCGCCGGCGGCGCGGTCCGGGGCGGCGCCGGCGCTCTCCTGATAGTGCAGGTGCGTCAGGCCGTGCGGCGAGCCCAGGATCGCGGCGATGCCGGCCTCGATCCGCTCGCGCAGCCGCGCCTCCGCGGGCTGGGGCGGCAGGTTCATGCTGAGATCGACCACCGGCGCCGCCCCGGACGCGTCGGGCTCCGGGCCGCGGACGAAGCTGCCGCGGCCCGTGTTGGCGTCGATCAGCCCCAGGCGCCGGGCCTCGTTGAAGGCGCGGGTCACGGTGGTGAGGTCGACGCCGAGCGCCCGGGCGAGCAGGCGCTGCGGCGGCAGGCGCGCGCCGGGCTTCAGGCGCCCCGCGCGCACGTCCTCGCGCAGAGCCTCGGCGATGGCGCGGTATTTCGGCCCGCTTGCGCTCTCGATCCGCGGCAGCCAGGACATCATGATTTCTTGACCCGCTTGTCTTGCAGATGTATGGAGCAGAGGACACGTACAAAACGGCCCGAACGCACCGCTTCCGCCGAGGACCCGGCAAATTCAGGGCGAGATTAGCGCCTCTTGTATGGAATTGCAATCCATACATTGCGCCGCCCGGATCCGCAGACCCGCAGGGACACGCCATGACGCCGACCATGACCGCGAAGGAAACCATCCTCAAATCGGGCTGGCGCTGCCGCTGCCCCCGCTGCGGCCAGGGGCGCCTGTTCGACGGCTTCCTGACGCTGGCGCCGCGATGCGAGGTCTGCGGCCTCGACTACGCCTTCGCCGATCCCGCGGACGGGCCCGCCTTCTTCGTCATGATGACGATGGCCTTTCCGGCGACGGCCTTGGCGGTGTGGATCGAGCTCGCCTACGAGCCGGCCCTGTGGGTCCACTTCGTGACCACGCTGCCGTTCCTGCTCCTGAGCTGCATCCCGCCGATCCGCCCCTTCAAGGGCATGCTGATCGCGAGCCAGTACGTCCACAAGGCGGAGGAGGGCCGCTTCGCGGTGCCGGAGCGCCGGGCGCCGCAGCCCGGGCCGGACGCGCCGCGCTGACCGCCGCGCGGGTGCGGGGGCCGCGATCCCCCCTCACATCCACCCGAACGTCACCGCCGCGACCGCCACGTAGCGCGCGGTCTTGGCGACCGCGACGAGGGCGAGAAAGACCGGGAAGGGCTCGCGCAGCACGCCCGCCACGATGGTGAGCGGGTCGCCGATGATCGGGACCCAGGAGAGCAGCAGGGACCAGCGGCCGTACTGGTGGTACCAGCCCTCGGCCCGCGCGACCTGCGCCTTCGAGAGCGGAAACCAGCGCTTCTCCTCGAAGCGGGCGATGAAGCGGCCGAGCAACCAGTTCGCGCAGGAGCCGAGCGTGTTGCCGAGGCTCGCCGCGGCGACGAGGAGCGCCACGTGGTAGTGCTCCGCCATCAGCATCACGAACAGGATCGCCTCGGACTGGAACGGGAACACCGTCGCGGACAGGAACGAGGCGCCGAAGAGGCCGAGATACTCGGTCAGATGCTGCATGGACGCATCCGTAGCACCGCCGCGGGCCCGCCGCGAGACGCCCACTCCGCGCTGCATGTCTCCCTCTCCCCGCAGGCAGGGAGAGGGAGCAGGAGGCGGGGAGAGGGGGCGCGGCGGGAGCGGGCCTTACATCGCCTTCGGCATCGCGGCGATGTCGCGCACGGTGCCGGTGACGCCGCCGATCTTGCCGACGCTGGTGCCCTTGCCGGTCGCGAGGTCGACCTTGTAGAGGGTGTCGCCGGCCATGAGCCAGCCCTCGTTGCCGCCGTTGCCGTCCGCGACGATGTCGAAGGCGGCCATGTCCGCGGCCATCCCGAGCATGCCGACCGAGTTCAGCACGCCGTCGTTCGGCGGGGCTTGGCGGACGACCGCGCCGGTGGCGTCGATGTCGAACAGGGTGGTCTCCTTGGCGCCCTTCATGGAGTTCGTGTAGGCGCCCGCGACGATCTTCGGGGTCTTGCCCTTGTGCATGTCGCCGTCGGCGAACTTTAGTCCGCCGTCCTTGGTGACCTTGCCGTCGTCCACGTTGGCGCGCAGGTTCGTGCCGTCGGAGCCGATGACGCGCAGGCGATCCGCGGCCGGGTTGAAGTCCACGGTCGCCATGACGCCGGCGGGCAGGGTGGTCTCGAGCTTCGACTTCTGGGTCGCCTTGCCGGTGGCGGGGTCGATCGTCACCACGGTGCCGTCCGCGACGAGGCCGTAGAGCATGCCGTCGGCGGGGCGCACGTCGATGCCGAGCAGCGCGCCCGACAGGCCCTGGACCTGGACGGTCCGGTCGACCTTCTTGGCCGCCACGTCGACGATCGCGAGCGTGTTGTCGCCGACGAGGGCCGCCACGGTCTGGGCCTGGGCGGCGCCCCCGAGGGCGGTGGTGGCGAGGAGGGCGGCCGCGAGGGTGAGGGCTTTCATGGGGGTCTCCGCTGGTCGATCCGCCGGTCCCTGAACGGCCGGCCCCGCGGTTACACGCCACCCCGCCCGGCGGATGCAGCCGGCGCGGAATTTTTCTGGCCCGGCCGGGCGCCCGGCCGGGCCAGAAAAATCCAACCGCCCCGCATCCGCGTAAGCCCTTGAGGTGTAGTCACCCCATGGCGGCGGCAGCGATGACGAACCCCACGACGGCTCGAGGACGCGATGCCGCCCCGGCGCGGACGGACCTCGACGAGGCCCTGCGCGGCTGCGCCGCCGGCGAGCAGGCGGCCCTGCGCGCCATCTACGACGCGGAGGCCCCGCGCATGCTCGGCGTGGCGCTGCGGCTCCTGCGCCGGCGCTCGCTCGCGGAAGAGGCCGTGCACGACGCCTTCGTGCAGATCTGGCAGCGGGCGGGGGGCTTCGATCCGGCGCGGGGCGGGGCGCGGAGCTGGATCTATGCGGTGCTGCGCCACCGGGCGCTCAACATCCTGCGCGGCGAGACCCGCACCGACCTCGTGGAGGATTTCGAGCCCTTCGCGCTCGCGAGCGAGGACGACAGCCCCGAGACCCTGGTGTCGCGCCTGTCCGACGCCGGCGCGCTGCGCCGCTGCCTCGAGCGCCTCGAGCCCGCCCGCCGCCAGGCCGTGCTCCTCGCCTATGTGCAGGGCCTGAGCCACGGCGAGCTCGCGGGCCGGCTCGGCGTCCCGCTCGGCACCATGAAGTCGTGGATCCGCCGCTCCCTGCTCGCGCTCAGGGAGTGCATGGCATGATACACGCCCCGGATACACGCCCCGGAGTCGGGATTCGCGCGCACCGGAGGCGGCGCATGACGCGCGACACAGGCCTCGCGCAGGGCAGGATCGTGCGCACCGGAGGCGCCGCATGACAGGCAACACCGGCCTCGCTCAGGGCAGGATCGCGCGCATCGGAGGCGGCGCATGACCCGCGACGACCAGGAGCGGCTCGCCGCCGAGCACGTGATGGGCCTGCTCGAGGGCGAGGAGCGCGCCGCGGCCGAGCGCCTGCTCGCGGCCGATCCCGGCTTTCAGGCGTCCGTGGCGGCCTGGCAGGCGCGCTTTGCCGAGCTCGACGACACGGCGGCGGCTGTGCCGCCCGGCGAGGGCCTCTGGCGGCGCGTCGAGGGCAGCCTCGCCGAGGCGCGCGAGGCCGCGCCCCTGCGCGTGGCGGAGGCCGGCCCCGTGATCGTGCCGGATCCGCGCAGCGCCTTCGCGGCCCTGTGGCGCAACCTCGCCTTCTGGCGCGCCGCGGGGCTCGCGGGCGCCTTCGCCACGGTCGCGCTCGCGGTCGGCCTCGGGATCTTCGCCGAGCGCGCCGGCCGCGCGCCCGTCCTGATCGCGGTGCTGCTCACGGACGCCAACCAGCCCGGCGCCATCGTCAATGCTTTTGCCGGCGGCGAGGCGGAGCTCGTGCCGCTCGCGGCGATCCCCGTGCCGCCGGGCCGCGCGCTCGAAATCTGGACCCTGTGGGACCGGGCGCGCGGGCCGGTCTCGATCGGGCTCATCGACGAGGCCCGGCGCGTGCGCCTGAACCTGCGCGACCTGCCGCAGCCGGGCCCGAACCAGCTCTTCGAGATCACGCTGGAACCCGCCACCGGCTCGCCCACGGGCCGCCCGACCGGGCCGATCCTCATGAAGGGCACGACTGCGCCGACGGCGCTGTAACGAGAGATCGCTCTTTCAGCAAAGCTCCAGTATTCGCCACGCTTGCTCGCCCTCCCGGCAAGCGGAGCCTTCGGAACCGCGTCCATCCGACGCGGTTTTCCAGGAAGTTCAATCCACACGCCTTTGTGAACTCTGGAGGGAAGCTATGCTGAGACATGTCCTGTTGGCATCCGCGGCCATTCTGACGGCCGGCGCTACGCTGAACGGCGCTCAGGCCCAGTTCATGACGCTCGACCGCTGCGCCGGCGCCAACTTCTCGGCCGCCGAGCGCGAGGCCTGCCGCGCCGAGTCCCGCACCGGCGGCGTGGTGCAGCGCGACACCTTCCAGCAGGCCCGGACGGTCTACCGTCCCGAGACCGTGGAGGGCACCGCGACCGTGATGCGGCCCGAGCAGGTGCGCACCCGCGAGGTCGTGAACGAGCAGGTCCAGGTGCCGGTGCAGCGCACCGAGATGCAGCCCGTCACCGTGCAGCAGCAGCGCACCGTCATGGAGCGCCATAGCGTGCCCGTGACCCGCACGGTGCAGCAGCCCGTGCAGGTGCCGGTCACCCGCACGGTCGAGCAGCCCGTCACCGTGCAGCGCCAGCGCACCGTGATGCAGCCCGTCGAGGTGCCCGTGACCCGCACCGTGACCGAGCGCCATCAGGTGCCGGTGCAGCGCACCGTGATGCAGCCCGTCGAGGTGCCGGTGCAGCGCACGATCGTCGAGCGCCATCAGGTGCCCGAGACCCGCACGGTGATGCAGCCCGAGCAGGTGCCGGTGACCCGGACCGTGACCGAGCGCGTGCCCGTGACGACGAGCCGGACCGTGATGCGGCCCCACATCGTCTACCGGCCCGAGACCGTGACCGAGACCAACATGGTCGAGCGGCCGCGGCAGATCACCGAGACCCAGACCGTGATGCGCCCGCGCACCGTGACCGAGATGCGCACGGTCGAGCGGCCGCGCACGATCACCGAGACCAAGACCGAGATGCAGCCCCGCACGGTCACCGAGATGCAGACCGTGGAGCGGCCGCGCCAGATCACCGAAACGCGGACGGAAATGCAGCCCCGCACGGTGACCGAGAACGAGACCGTGATGCAGCGCCGTCAGGTCACCGAGACCCAGACCGTGATGCAGCCCCGCACGGTGGTCGAGAACCAGACCGTCGAGCGTCCGCGCACGATCACCGAGAACCGCACGGTGCTCCAGCCCCGCACGGTGACCGAGACCCGCACGGTCAACCGGCCGCGCGAGGTCGAGCGCACCGCGACCGTGATGCGGCCCCAGACGGTCCGCACCCAGCGCACGGTCCTGCGGCCCGAGACGGAGATCACCACGGGCACGGTCGAGCGCCGCGTCGGCACCGAGGTCGAGATGCGCCGCGACCAGCCGCAGCCGGCCGGCTTCCTCCGCTAAGGCGTCAGGAGAGTGAGGGCAGCGGGCCGGCCTCGTGCCGGCCCGTTTCGCATGGGCGGCGCGCTCTCCCTCCCCCCTTGAGGGGGAGGGTGGCCCTCGCGTCAGCGAGGGTCGGGAGAGGGGGTGCGCTCCGGCAGGAGCGCTCGCGAAGCGATCTCTTCTGGAGCAAAAGAGGGTGGCCCACCCCCTCTCCCGACCCCTGCTGACGCAGGGGCCACCCTCTCCCTCGAGGGGAGAGGGAAGGGCGCGCCGACCGCCCCGCTACAGCGACGCCCGCGGGGGCTCCCTCGCGGCCCCGGCGTCCCCGTGCTCGCCCCGGCGCACCACCTGCATCTTCGTGATCGTCACCGGACCGGCGCGGAGCAGGTTCATGGCCGAGACGATCATCTCGGCGAGGCGCTCGGGCGTGACGGAATCCCCCTCGATGTCGAGGAGGAAGTCGCAGGCCTCCACATGGCCCCCGTTGGTGAAGTCGACGCGGGCGTCGAACTTCACCCGATGGGTCGAGGCCTGGTTGGCGACGTAAGGCGCCGCCGCGGGATCGGGATCGAAGGTCCGCGGCAGCGTCGTCACGGCGGCGTTACCGCAGGTTCGCGCAGAAACGCTGGGTGCGGTCGTACGGCATGAGAATGCCCCTACCGCAGGTTCGCGCAGAAGCGCTGGATGCGGTGGCAGGCCTCTTCCAGGAGCTGGTTCGAGGTCGCGTAGGAGATGCGGAAGTTGGGGCCGAGGCCGAAGGCCGAGCCGTGCACCGCCGCGACGCCTTCCGCCTCCAGGAGCTCGGAGACGAAGTCCTCGTCGGTCTCGATGGTCTTGCCCGACGGACCTTTTCGCCCGATCGCCTCGGCGCAGGACGGGTAGACGTAGAACGCGCCCTCGGGCGTCGGGCATTTCAGGCCCTTGGCCTGGTTGAGCATCGAGACCACGAGGTCGCGGCGCTCCTCGAAGGCTCGTCTGAACACCTTGAGGTGGTCCTGCGGCCCGTTGAGGGCTTCCACCGCGGCCCATTGCGCGATCGTGGTGGCCCCGGAGGTCTGCTGGCCCTGGACGAAATCCATCGCCTTGATGAGCTTCTCGGGGCCGCCGGCATAGCCGATGCGCCAGCCCGTCATCGCGTAGGCCTTGGAGACGCCGTTCAGGGTGAGCGTGCGCTCGTAGAGGCCGGGCTCGACCTGCGCCGGGGTCACGAACTCGAACTCCCCGTAGGTGAGGTGCTCGTACATGTCGTCGGTGAGCACCCAGACATGCGGGTGGCGCATGAGCACGTCGGTGATCGCCTTCATCTCGGCGCGGGTATAGGCGCCGCCCGTCGGGTTCGAGGGCGAGTTCAGGATGATCCACTTGGTCTTCGGCGTGATGGCGCGCTCCAGCGGCTCCGGCTGGAGCTTGAAGTTGTGCTCCATCTCGGTGTTGACGATCACCGGCGTGCCGCCGCACAGGCCCACCATCTCGGGGTAGGACACCCAGTAGGGCGCCGGGATCACGACCTCGTCGCCCGGGTTCAGGGTGGCGAGCATGGCGTTGTAGATCACCTGCTTGCCGCCGGTGCCGACGATGGTCTGGGCGGGCTTGTACTCGAGGCCGTTCTCGCGCTTGAACTTGCCGCAGATCGCCTCGCGCAGGGGCACGATGCCGGAGACGGGCGGGTACTTGGTCTCGCCGCGGTTGATGGCCGCGATGGCGGCGTCCTTGATATTCTGCGGCGTGTCGAAATCGGGCTCGCCCACGGAGAGGCTGATGACGTCGCGCCCCTGCGCTTTCAGGTCCCGCGCCTTCTGCGTGATCACGATCGTCGCGGACGGCTTGATGCGGGAAAGGGCGTCGGACAAAAAGCCCATGGGATTCCTCCAAGGGGGGCGCTAGAACGGGGGCCTCGGCGGCCGCGGCGGACCCTAGTCTCCGTCGCCGGCCCAAGCAACCCAGAAACGCCCGCGCGACCCGGCGCGGCGTGTGGAGGACCCCTGCCCATGACGATCACCCGCCGCCTCGCGCTCGGCCTGCCCGCCCTCGGCCTTCTGGCCGGAGCCGCGCTCCTCGCCGCCCCGGCCGCCGCCCAGACCACCGGCGCCGAGGGCTTCCCGAACCGGGTCGTCAAGGTGGTGGTGCCCTATCCCGCGGGCGGGCCGACCGACGCCATCGCGCGCTTCGTCGCCGAGGAGATGGGCAAGGCTCTCGGCCAGAACGCCGTGGTCGAGAACGTCGCCGGGGCGTCCGGCGCCGCCGGCACCCGCCAGGTCGCCCGCGCCGAGCCCGACGGCTACACGATCGTGTTCGGCAACAACCAGACCCACGGCAACAACATGTTCCTCATGAAGGAGCCGGGCTACGACGCCGTGAAGGACTTCGCGCCGCTGGCCGGGGTCGGGGCCTTCGAGCACGTCTTCGTGGTCCCGAAGGCGCTGCCGGTCTCCTCGATCAAGGACCTCGTGGACCTCGCCAGGAAGGATCCGGGCAAGCTCAACTACGGCTCGACGGGGCTCGGGTCCGGCTCGCACCTCGCGACCGAGCTCTTCATGGCGCGCACGGGCATCAAGATGACCCACGTGCCCTACCGCGGCGCGGCGCCCCTGGTGCAGGACCTGCTCGGCGGGCGCATCGACGTGTCGAACTCGACGCTTCCCTCCGTGCTCGGCCAGATCCAGGCCGGCGAGGTCAAGGCGATCGCGCTCGCGAGTCCGCAGCGCAACCCGGTGGTCGCCGACGTGCCGACGCTGCGCGAGCAGGGCATCGCCAACGCCGACGCGGAATCCTGGGCGGCGTTCTTCGCGCCGGTGAACACGCCGAAGCCCATCCTCGACAAGCTGTCCTCCACCATCATCGGCATCCTGAACCAGCCCGCCATGCGGGAGCGCATCACCAAGCTCGGCTTCACCCTGAAGGTGCGCACCCCGGACGAGTTCCGCCCCTACCACGCCCAGGAGCAGCAGACCTGGGCCGAGATCATCAAGGCGGCGAACATCAAGGTGGAGTAGGGATCCCTCTCCCCGCAGCGTCACTCCCTCTCCCCGCGAGCGGGGAGAGGGGGGTCACATGGAGCCCTCATGAACCTCACCTCCCTCCTCGCCGCCCGGGCCGCCGCCGGTCGCCCGGTGCGGGCGGCGCTGATCGGGGCCGGCAAGTTCGGCTCCATGTTCCTGTCGCAGGTGCCGACGATCCCCGGCCTCGAGGTCGCCGCGATCGCGGATCTCGATCCCGACCGCGCCCGGGCCGCCTGCCGCAACGTGAGCTGGGACGACGGGCGGATCGCGCGGACGCGGTTTCTGGATTCGGGGCGCGCCGCCTGCGAGGCGGAGGACGTCGAGGTCGTGATCGAGGCGACGGGCTCGCCCGAAGCCGGCGTGGTCCACGCGAGCGCCGCGATCGAGGCCGGAAAGCACATCGTCATGGTCAACGTCGAGGCCGACGTGCTGTGCGGGCCGCTGCTGGCGGAAAAGGCGCGCGAGCGCGGCACCGTCTATTCCATGGCCTACGGTGACCAGCCCGCGCTCGTGTCCGAGATGGTCGATTGGGCGCGCGCAGCCGGGTTCACGGTCGCGGCGGCCGGCAAGGGCACCAAGTACCTGCCGCTCTACCACGGCGTGACGCCGGACGACGTCTGGACCCATTACGGGCTCACCCCCGAGGCCGCCAAGGCGGCCGGGATGAACCCGCAGATGTTCAATTCCTTCCTGGACGGCACCAAGTCGGCGATCGAATCGGCCGCGATCGCCAATGCCTGCGGCCTCGACGTACCCGAGGACGGGCTGAGCTTCCCGCCCTGCGGGGTCGACGACCTCGCCCACGTGCTGCGCCCGAAATCCGTCGGCGGCATGCTGGAGCGGGACGGGATGGTGGAGGTGATCTCGTCGCTGGAACGCGACGGGCGGCCGGTGTTCCGGGATCTGCGCTGGGGCGTCTACGTGGTGCTCAAAGCGCCCAACGACTACGCCGCCGCCTGCTTCAAGCAGTACGGCCTGCCCACCGATGCCTCCGGCCGCTACGCCGCCATGTACAAGCCCTTCCACCTCATCGGGCTGGAGCTCTCGATCTCGGTGCTCAACGCGGCGCTGAGAGCTGAGCCCACCGGCGCGACGCGGGAATGGCGCGGCGACGTGGCCGCGGTCGCCAAGCGCGCCCTCAAGGCGGGCGAGCGCCTCGACGGAGAGGGCGGCTACACGGTCTACGGCAAGGTCGTGCCGGCCCGCCGCAGCCTCGACCTCAAGGCGCTGCCCATCGGCCTCGCCCACGGGGTGACGCTCACCCGGGACGTGCCCGCGGGTGCGATCGTCACGGAGGCCGACGTCACGGAAAACGCCGCTTCGCAGGCCCTCCAGGCCCGCCGCGCCATGGTGGCCCGCTTCGGCGGCCGCGCTTAAGGGCGAATCCGGAACTCCCGCCGAGCTCGGCCGTTGTTTCAGCAACGATCCGAGGGGCCTGGGGAGATCGCCTGATGCAGCCTTCGAACAACCGCCGCCAACCCGCGAAGGCCCGGGCCGAGGCCCTGCCGCAGCGGCTCGACGCGGCCCGGGAGAGCTGGCGCACGCTGGCGCTGCTCGCGCTCCTCGGCCTCGCGACGCTCTCGGTCGCGGGCACCACGGGCGCGCTCTCGCAGGGCCACGCGCTCCGCCTCGCGACGGAATGGCGGCTGTAGCTTCCCTCCTGACGAAAGCTTGAACGGACCCGCCCGTTGATCGGGCCGGGCCCGAGGCTAGCTCCGATGCGGTGCCATCGGAGGACCAGCTCCATGATCCGGTTCAGCGTCGCGCTCGTCGCCGGCCTCGCCCTCGCCCAACCCGCTATCGCGCAGGAGGCGCAGCGCTTCCGCACGCAAGGCCACGAGGTCGCGGTCGAGACGGTCGCGGGCGGGCTCGCCCACCCCTGGGGCCTCGCCTTCCTGCCCGACGGGCGCATGCTGGTCACCGAGCGGCCCGGGCGCCTGCGCGTGGTGACGCCGGACGGCAAGACATCCGATCCGCTCCAGGGCCTGAACATCGCGATCGCGGCGCGCGGCCAGGGCGGGCTCCTCGACGTGGCGCTCGACCCGCGCTTCTCCGAGAACCGCCAGGTCTACTTGAGCTTCGCGGAGGATCGCGGCGAGGGGCGCACCAGCACGTCGGTGTTCCGCGCCCGGCTCGACGCGGCCGGCACGCGGCTCGAGGACGGGCGGGTGATCTTCCGCCAGGACCCGCCCTACGCCTCGACGGCGCATTTCGGCTCGCGCCTCGTCTTCGACCGCGACGGCAACCTGTTCGTCACCACGGGCGACCGCTTCACCCTGCGCCAGGAGGCCCAGAACCCGGCGAACCACATCGCCAAGATCATCCGCATCACCCCGGACGGAAAGCCGGCGCCCGGCAACCCCTTCCTCCAGCGCGAGGGCGCGCGGCCGGAGATCTGGTCGATCGGCCACCGCAACCTCCAGAGCGCGGCGTTGCACCCGCAGACCGGCCAGCTCTGGACCGTGGAGCACGGCGCGCGGGGCGGCGACGAGGTCAACGTTCCGCAGGCGGGGAAGAACTACGGCTGGCCGGTCATCACCTACGGGGTCGATTATTCCGGCGCGAAGATCGGGGAGGGGACCGCGAAGCCCGGGCTGGAGCAGCCGGTCCATTACTGGGACCCCTCGATCGCGCCCTCGGGCATGGCGTTCTACACCGGCGACCGGTTCCCGGCCTGGCGCGGCAGCGTGCTGGTCGGCGCGCTCGCGGGCCAGCACGTCTCGCGCCTCTCCCTCGACGGAACGCGGGTCACCGGCGAGGAGCGGATGCTGCGGGACCTCGGCGAGCGCATCCGCGACGTGCGCCAGGGGCCGGACGGCTACGTCTACCTGCTCACCGACCGGGCGAACGGGCGGCTGCTGCGGGTGAAGCCGGCGGGGTAGGACCGTCTAACGAATGGCGGCGAGTTTCGGCTCCGGGGTGAGCACCACGCAATGGTGGCCGAGGGCGTCGCCGCCCATGATGTACTGCACGGGCCGGAAGCTTTCCATCAGGTCGGCCTCGTAGAGCGCGACCGCATCCGCGCGACCGATCAGGAACTTCGCCGCCGCGGTCACGTCCTCGCGGTCGACGACGCAGAACAGGCGCATCTCCGGGTGGGCCTGCAGCCAGGCGTGCACCGCGACCACCAGGAACGGGAATTCCGGGTGCAGCATGTCGTCGAGGCAGAGGATGCCTTGCGGGTGCAGCACCGCTTGGGCGAGCGCGAGGTCGTGCGTCAGGCTCGCGAGCCCGTGGTCCCCGTCGATGTGGACGAATCGCACCGGCCGCTCTCCCAGGAGGGCGCGCAACGCGGCCGCGTCGAGCGATCGGCTGTCGCGGCGGATGCCGACGACCCGGTCCCCGACGCCGTGCCGCGCGCAATTGGCGTTGAAGCGCGCCTCGATGCCGGCATCCGGCCAGTCGAAGGTGTCGAAGCCGAAGGCGCGTTCGCCCGGCGCGAGCCCCAGCGCCAGGGCGATCAGGAAGCGCCCCTCGAAGGCGCCGATTTCGACGACGTCGCCCGCGATGCCGAGCTCGGTCTGCCGGCGCACCAGATGCCCGCAGATCCCGGCCGCGAATCGCGACGACATGCCGGGTACGGAGGCATAGGCTTCGGTGAGATAGCGGTCGATGGCGGGGTGGCCGGAGAGCGTGGCTTTGGTCATGGGGGCCCTTTGCGGCCCGGAGGATGCCGGATCGCCGCCGGCGCCGGAAGGCGAAAAGCGCGCCGTCCGCTCCTCGTCGGCCGTCATGGGGCCGGTCAGGCCGCGCGGCGGGTGGTGGCGGGCGCCGGAACCGTCAGGGTGACGCGGTTGCCGGTGCAGGGATCGAGTACGGTGATGGTCATGGCGACCTCCATCTGTTGCAAGGATCCTGCGCCGTTCGGCCGGGGATTTCTGTGATGCAGCGCACACGGGCGTGGATCTCCCTCCCCCCTTTGCGGGGGAGGATGGCGAGCGGAGCGAGCCGGGAGAGGGGCCGTGCTCGCAAGCCACAGCGGTGCCGCGCGATTCTCCCTCCCCTCAGGGGAGGGGCAGGGGTGGGGTGTTCGCCGCAGGCGAGCTCTCGCCCCTGCCTTGCAGGATGCGCTTCGCGCAGCACCCCACCCCGCGCGGCTTCGCCGCGTCGCCCTCCCCTGAGGGGAGGGAGGGGCGCTCTGACCTGAGGCTCGGTGCCCGAAGGTGGACAGCCCCTCTCCCGACCCCGCTTCGCGGGGCCACCCTCCCCCGCGGAGGGGGGAGGGGGAAGCGCGCCTCACCCCTTCTGGAAGATGAAGAACGCGCCTGCGGCGATGAGCGAGAAGCCGACGGCGTGGTTCCAGCCGAGCGGCTCCTCGAGATAGAGCACCGAGAAGCCCGCGAAGACGAGGAGCGTGATGACCTCCTGCATCGTCTTGAGCTCCGCGGCGGAATAGACCGCCGAGCCGATGCGGTTGGCCGGCACCGCGAACCAGTATTCCACGAAGGCGATGCCCCAGCTCGCCATGACGGCGATCCAGAGCGGCGCGCTCTTGAACTTCAGGTGGCCGTACCACGCGAAGGTCATGAACACGTTCGAGGCGACGAGGAGCAGGATCGGGCTGAGATGGGGGCTCATGGCGCGGACCCTAAGCGCCGTTGGTAAGAGTCCGGTTCACGCGGCGCCGCGGCGTGCTAATTCCTCCGACCGGACAGCATGCGGGGGCCGATGAGCACGACGAAAGAGCAGGAGACGCGGGTGCCCGGGCCGGTCCGCGGCGGCGTGCGGATCGTCACGGGGCTCCTCGAAGGCGCCTGGGCGCTGGTGTTCGGGCCGCCGGACCTCGGCCCGGTCGATTTCGCGACGCTGACGCGCCGCCGCACCCCGAACGACGCCCTCGTGGCGCCGGAGGGCTTCTGCGGGCATGCCGAGGTGGACCGGGCCGCGCCGGTGTTCCCCGTGCCCGCGGAGCGCCTGCGCGCGGTGCTGGCCGAGGTCGCGCTGTCCGAGCGCGGCACCACGCGCCTGCCCGCGGCCGGCGCCCAGGACCGCTTCCTCGCCCGCACCCTCTTCTTCCGCTTTCCCGACACCGTGAACGCCGAGGTCGTCCCGCGCGGCGAGAGCGCGGCCACGCTCGCGCTCTACGGGCGCAGCCAGATCGGCGGCTCGGATTTCGGCGTCAACCGGGCGCGGCTTGCGCGCTGGCTGACGAAGATCGAGCAGCGGCTGAACGCGGAGCGGGCTTCAGCGTGAGCCGAGCCGCGCCAGCACCTCCGCCCCGCCGGCGATCTGCGGATTGGACGGATCGAAGCCCTCGCGCTGCTCGCGCGCCGTCACGAAAGCCCGCGCGGTCGCGAAGGCGGCGTCGAGGCGGGCTTCGCGGCGCAGCGCCCGGTTGAAGAAGGCGTCGCCGAAATAGGTCCAGGTCGCCCCGTCGCGGCAGCCGAAGGACGGTTTGTCGGCCGAAGCCGCGGTGATCACGAGGGTGCGGGAATCGGCGAGCGCGTTGGCGAAGACCCCGGAATAGCAGGCCGAGACGATCAGCACCCGGTAGCGCGCGCCGGTGGCGGCGAGAAGCGCCCGCACCTCGCCGGGTCCGACGAGGCGCATGTCGCGCCCGCGCACCAGGCCGACGCCCTCCGGGGCGCCGTGCGAGGTCAGCACCATCACCGCGACGTCCTCGGCGGGGTCGAGGGTCGCGCCGACCGTGCGGGCCGCCGCCATGAGGTCCTCGGGCCCGGCGCCGAAGCGGCGCTTGCCGTTGAAGCGCACGATCGAGCGGCCGCGCGCGTCGAGCTGCGCTTCGAGGATGCGCGCGGCGCCCTTGGCTTCGCTCTCGAACACGCTCTGCGGCCCCCAGAGGCCGAAGGACAGGATGTAGGAATCGACCACGCCCGGCCGCTGCGGCGCGAGCCGGGCGGCGCCCCGATCCTGGGCGAGGGCAGGGGAGGCCAGGGCCGGAGCGGCGAGGGCGAGGGCCGCCAGGGCGGCGCGGAGGGAGGAGGATGTGTGTTTCATGGCGCGGACTGTACCCGCAGGCCGGGAGGGCAGGCGAGACCCGCGCGGGCGCCGGCGTGTTGCGGCGCACCCGAAACCCGGCGGGTCCGCGTGCCCCAGCGCACCGGCGGATGCGGGGGCGGCCGCAGCGGCGGCGTGCCGGACGCCGGCGCGTCCGCTATAGGGAACGTCGCAACATTCGCGACGGGGCCAGATTCGCCGTGATCGGATCATGAACGTTTCGGAGACGCATGAGCACCGTCGGCCCGGCTCCGAGGATCACGTACCAGACACCTCGCGGGCAGGCATGAGCGCGCTCCTCCCCCTCCTTGTCGCAGCCCTGACTCCGCTTCTCGTCTCCGCCGCCGGCTTCACCGAGCGCAGCCTCATCGGCACGGCGCTCGAGGAGCAGTTCTACGGCTACTTCTTCCGGACCGACCCGCTGTTCCTGTTCGCGGTGGTATACGGGGTCTTGCGGATCCTCGCCGCGGCCGTGGCGGAGCCGGGCGGCCCAAGGGCGCTGCGAAGCTTCACCGCGCCGCTCGCTGCCGCCCTTTTCCTCGCCGCCTGCCTCTACCCGACCTTCGGGGGCTTCGTGCTGCGCCCCGGCTTCATGACGGGCAGCATGAGCTTCCTCACCGGCCGGAGCGGGCTGGCGGCGGCCCTGCTCGGGGCCGGCGCGGCCGGGCTGGTCTACGGCCTCGCGCTCGGTCTCTGCTCGGCTCTCGCGAGATTGCGCGCCGCCTTCCGCTGGCGGGCGTTCGGCAGGGCCGCCGCCGGCTTCCTCGCCCTGTGGCTCGGCGCCGCGATCCTGCTGCTCGCGCCGCGGTTCGGGATCGACGCCGCCGGCCTATGGCCGGCCGCGCCCCTGCCGCTCGCCCGCGCCGCCACGGCCGCCGGCCTCGTCGCCCTGGCGCTGGCGCCGCACGCGCTCGTGACGGGGCTGCGCCTCCGGACCCGAAAGCCGGTCCCGTCTTAGACTCCGACCCTCTTGCCTTCCGGCGCGGACAGGCAGAGCATCGTTCGTCCAACGCGTCGGACAAAAAGCGCGCTGAGGGGGCAGGGAGGAACACCCAATGGCACCCACCGGCAGACCAGCTTCGGGCCCGCGATGCATTGCGATCGTCGGCCCGTTCCAGAGCGGCAAGACCACTCTCCTCGAAGCGATCCTGGAGCGCACGGGCACCCTGTCCCGCTCCGGCCGGGTGACGAACGGCGACACCGTCGGGGATTCCAGCGCCGAGGCCCGGGCGCATTCCATGAGCGTCGAGCCCAACGTCGCCACGGTGAACTTCCTCGGCGAGACCACCACCTTCATCGACTGCCCCGGCTCCGTGGAATTCCTGCACGACATGCGCCACGTGGCGCCGGTCTGCGACGCGGCCGTGGTGGTCTGCGAGGCCGACGAGCGCAAGGTTCCCGCGCTCGAGATCGTGCTGCGCGAGCTGGAAGAGGCCGGCATCCCGCGCTTCCTCTTCATCAACAAGATCGACAGCGCGACGCGCCGGGTCCGCGAGACCCTGGAGATCCTCCAGCACGCCTCGCGCACGCCGCTGCTCCTGCGCCAGATCCCGATCTGGAAGGACGGGATCGCGGTTGGCTTCATCGACCTCGCGCTCGAGCGCGCCTTCATCTACCGCGAGCACGCCCCGAGCGAGGTCGTGGACCTGCCCGAGGGCGAACTGCCCCGCGAGCGGGAGGCGCGCTTCGCCATGCTGGAGCGCCTCGCCGATTACGACGACGCCCTCATGGAGGACCTGATCTCCGAGATCGAGCCCCCGAAGGACCGGGTGTTCGACGACCTCGCCCGCGAGGTGCGCGAGCGCCACGTGGTCCCGGTGCTGATCGGCTCGGCCGACCGCGGCAACGGGGTCACGCGCCTCCTGAAGGCGTTGCGCCACGAGGCCCCGGTCGTCGCCGACACCCGCGCGCGCCTCGGCATCGCCGATGCGGGCGCGCCGCTCGCCCAGGTCGTCAAGACCCTGCACACCGGCCACGGCGGCAAGGTCTCGATCGCCCGCGTCCTGCGCGGGAGCCTGAAGGAAGGCGACACGGTGGTGGGCTCGCGCGGATCCGAGACCCGGATCGGCGGCCTGCTCTCGATGGTGGGCGCCACCACGGCGCGGCAGGGCGAAGCCCGCGAGGGCGAGACGCTCGGCTTCGTCAAGATGGAGGGCGTCGCGACCGGCGACTGCATCGCGACCGGCCGGTCGCGGCCGGAGGCGATCGTCTCCGTGGCGCCGCCGGAGCCGGTGTTCTCCGTGGCCCTCAAGGTCAAGGACCGCAAGGACGACGTGCGCCTCTCCGCCGCGCTGACCAAGATCGCGGAGGAGGATCCCGCGCTCGTGGTCGAGACCAAGCCCGAGACCGGCGAGATGCGCCTCCTCGGGCAGGGCGAGATGCACCTTCGCGTCGCGGTCGAGCGTCTCGCCTCGCGCTTCCAGGTCCCGGTCGAGACCGGCAAGCCGCGGGTCAATTACTGCGAGACCATCAAGCTGCCGGCGGCGGCGCGCGGGCGGCACAAGAAGCAGACCGGCGGCCATGGCCAGTTCGGCGACGTGGCGATCGAGGTCTCGCCGCTGCCCCGCGGCGAGGGCTTCGCGTTCCAGGACAAGATCACCGGCGGGGTGGTGCCGCGGCAATACATCCCCTCGGTGGAGACGGGCGTGCGCGACGCGATCCGCCGCGGCCCGCTCGGCTTCCCGGTCGTCGACCTCGCGGTGACCCTCACCGACGGCTCCTACCACACGGTGGATTCGTCCGACGCCGCCTTCCAGGCCGCCGCGAAGCTCGCGCTCGCGGAGGCGCTGCCGAAGGCCAAGCCCGTGCTGCTCGAGCCGATCCTGTCGGTCGAGATCGCGATCCCCTCCGAGGCGCTCTCGAAGGCGACCGCGCTCGTCACCGCCCGGCGCGGCCAGATCCTCGGCTACGACGGCCGTCCGGGCTGGCAGGGCTGGGACGTGCTCCAGGCGATGATCCCGGAATCGGAGATCGGCGACCTCATCGTCGAGCTCCGCTCCGCCACCGCCGGCGTCGGCACCTTCTCGACCCGCTTCGACCACATGGCGGAGCTCACCGGCCGCCCGGCCGACCAGGTGCTGCAATCGCAGCGGGCGGGGGCGTAACCTCCCTCTCCCCGCCGGCACTCCCCCTCTCCCCGTTCACGGGGAGAGGGCTGGGGTGAGGGGCCGGTCGGTGGAGCGGGCGGTGTCCGGCGCCCCTCTTCCTCCCCTCAGGGGAGTGCGACGCGGCGACAGCCGCGCGGGGCGGGGTGTTGCGCGCGAGCGCATCCTGCAAGGCTGGGCCTGGAGCTCGCCTCCGGCGAACACCCCACCCGACCTCCGCTTTGCTCCGGCCACCCCCCTGAGGGGAGGGATAAAGGCGGATCCACCGCGCTCCACCGACCCGCCCCTCACCCCAACCCTCTCCCCGCAGGCGGGGAGAGGGGGAGGACGCGGGGAGAGGGAGTGGCGGCAACGGGGCGAGTCCGGCCTGCCATCGACAATGCCCCCGTCCCGCGCCAATCTGCCCCTCTGACGCAGGGTGATCCCGGCGAAGAAGAATCGGAGGGAGGAGCATGGGCGCATCGGCGGCGCAGGCGGCAGGGGCGGCGGGCGAGGCGCGGCCGTGGGTGGCGCATTACCCGGCGGCGGTGCCCGCGACCATCGACGAGGGGCGGCTCGGCACGCTCGTCGACATCTTCCGCGCCGCGGTCGCCGAATATGCGGCGCGGCCCGCGCTCGAGAGCTTCGGCAAGTCCATCACCTATGCCGAGCTCGGCATCGCCGCCGCCGCGGTCGCGTCCTGGCTGCAGGCCAAGGGACTGCGCAAGGGCGACCGCGTCGCGATCATGCTCCCGAACGTGATGGCCTATCCGCCGATCCTGTTCGGGATCCTCTCCGCGGGCTGCACGGTGGTGAACGTGAACCCGCTCTACACCCCGCGCGAGCTGGCGCACCAGCTCAAGGACGCCACCGCCCGGGTGCTGTTCGTGCTGGAGAATTTCGGCCACACCGTCGAGGAGGCCTGGGCCGACCTGGGGCTCGAGACCGTGGTGGTGGTGACCCCGGGCGATCTCCTCGGCCTCAAGGGCGCGGTCGTGAATCTGGTGTCGCGGCACGTCAAGAAGGCGGTGAAGCGCCATCAATTGCCGGGCGCGGTCGCGTTTTCGGCCGTGCTCGCGGAAGGCCGCAAGGCGCCGCCCGCTCCCGTGACGGTCTCCCTCGACGATGTCGCCTTCCTGCAATACACCGGCGGCACCACGGGCGTCGCCAAGGGCGCGGTGCTGCTCCACCGCAACGTCGCCGCGAACGTGGCGCAGTGCGAGGCCTGGATGCGGCCGTCCATCGGCGACCGGCCCGACCACGTGATGGTCACCGCGCTGCCGCTCTACCACATCTTCGCGCTCACCGTCTGCGCCATGCTGATGACCCGGCTCGGCGCATGCCAGCTCCTCATCGCCAATCCGCGCGACATCGCGGGCTTCGTGAAGACCCTGAAGGCGCGGCCCTTCACGCTGATGTCCGGCGTCAACACGCTCTACAACGCGCTCGCGAGCCACCCCGATTTCAAGGACGTGGACTTCTCCCAGCTCGTCTTCTGCGTCTCGGGCGGCATGGCGACCCAGGAGGCGGTGGCGAGGCGCTGGAAGGGCATCACGGGCAAGGCGATCATCGAGGGCTACGGCCTGTCCGAAACCTCGCCCGTGGTCTGCGCCAACCCGCTCGAGCTCGCGGAATTCTCCGGCACCATCGGCTATCCCCTGCCCTCGACCGACGTCTCGATCCGCGACGCGGAGGGGCGGCCGCTGCCCGCGGGCGAGCGCGGCGAACTCTGCGTGAAGGGACCGCAGGTGATGCCGGGCTACTGGCAGCGCCCGGACGAGACCGCGAAGGTGATGACCGAGGACGGCTATTTCCGCACCGGCGACGTCGCGGTGCTGCAGGCCGACGCGCAGATCAAGATCGTCGACCGCATGAAGGACATGGTGCTGGTCTCGGGGTTCAACGTCTATCCGAACGAGGTCGAGGAGATCCTCGCCAAGCACCCGGCGGTGCTCGAGGTCGCTGTGATCGGCCTGCCCGACGAGGCCGCCGGCGAGATCGTGGCGGCCTATGTGGTGCGCCGGGACGAGAGCGTGTCGGCGGAGGCCCTGCGCGAGTTCTGCCGCGCGAATCTCACGCCCTACAAGGTGCCGCGACGCATCGAGTTCCGCGAGACGCTGCCGAAGACGAATGTCGGCAAGGTGCTGCGCCGCGTGCTGCGCGACGAGGTCACGGGCGGCGCCCCGCGGGCGTGAGGGGCCGGCCGGTCGCGGGGAACGCCGCGGCGGCGCGAAAATGAGCGGACCCCCGCCGCCCCCAGCCGGCGAGGGTCCGCTCACGGCCTGCGGTCGCCCCCACGACGCGACCGGGCCGATTCCGCAAAGGCCGTTGGCCTGGCCCGTCTGCGAGGTCCGCTCGCTCGCCGGCCTTCACGGTGCGGGAACTCGAGAAGGTGCAGCCCAGGGTCACTCGCAGACCTTCACGGTGGGCGAACCGAGGACCGTTCCGTGACGGATCATGGGTGGCCGTCACGGTGCGGATACCGTGGGCGCCGTGGGGGACGGCGCCGAGGTGGATCACTCGCAGACCTTCACGGTGCGGTAATACAGGACGGTGCCGTAGACGTCGGTGACGGCCTGCTTCGCCCGGTAGCAGGCAGGCGCATAGGCCGGGTCGACGTAGACGGGCTGAGCCGCGGAAGCCGTGATCGCGCCGAGCGCGAGGCCGCCGATCATGCCGGCCGCGATCGCGCCGCCGTGGTGATAGCGCCAGGACTTCGCCTGCGCGGGCGCCGCAGCCGTCATCATGCCCGCGCCGATCGTCAGCGCGGCGAGGCCGGAGATCATCTTCTGCTTGAGCGACTGGGTCATGGTGGTCTCCCGTGGTGCGGGCCGGCACCGGGCTCGTCCCGTCCGACCATGGGAAGACGATACCCACCCCTCCGACCCGCCGCGGTGCGGCCGCACACGCGGCCCGCGGACGGCAGGGCTGGCGCCCTATGCGCCGCGGCGGCCGATCGGCTCCGCGAGCAGCACGTCGCGCGCCAGGCAGGGGAAGCGGGTCTCGCGCACGACGTTGATGCGGGACACGGGCGCGGTCACGGCGACGGGCAGGGCCTCGATCGCGGCGACCGCGGAAGCCGGCACGGGCTCGGCCGAGCGGTAGCGCGCCAGCGTCGAGTGGATCAGGTTGTAATGGATCGGCCCGCGCACGGGCGGGGGCGGCACGGTCTCGACGATCCGGCGGCGGATCGCCTCGATCAGTCCGGTCTCATCCCGGGCGACCGCGATGATCGCCACGTTCGTGACCATGAGGCGAAAGAACTCGAGCCGCAGGGGCGGGGCGTCGCGGCACAGATCCGCGAGGAGGCCGCGCGCGAGCGGCTCGACCTGCCGCCAATAGGCGTCCTTGTCGTAGGCATCGGCCACCATCGCGAACGGATAGACCGTGACGTGGAGCGCCTGCGGCGGCGCCGTGTGGAGGGGATGCGGCCACAGCGCCGCGGCGCGGCGCTGGACGGCGCCGAGCGCCTCGAGCGCCGCCGGGTCGAGCTCCGGCTGCACGTGATAGGCCGTGCAGGGCCGGCCCCACCACGCGTCGGGCACCGGGGCTAGGTCTGACATGGGATGCGTCCTCCAACGGGCGCCCTCATGCCGCACGGGGCGCGCTCTGCCAAGCTGCAGGCGGGGCGGCGCGGGTCGGAAGCGGTCGGTGGACTATCGGGGACGGCCGCCCTGGCCGTCCGGTCAGGAAAGCGGCCCGCGAGAGGCTCGCCGGCTCCGGTTCGAGCCTTGCTGCGGGCTGGGAGGAGACCACCTGAAAGCTGGCTCCGGCGGTAGGATTCGAACCTACGACCAACGGATTAACAGTCCGCTGCGCTACCGCTGCGCCACGCCGGAATACCGCCCCGGCCGAAGGTCGGCCGGTCAGGATGCGGGGGATATATCACCGGATCGCCCGGTTGCAACCCCTTTGTGGCGGGGCGCGGCATCGCGGCGGCGGCCCCGATCCGGATGCCCGGGACGGTTCCTCCTGGGCGCTGCGACGCCGCCGCGACGCCGCCTCGGCGTCCGGCTCGGTTGCCCTGTCCGGCCGCGTTGCCGCACGGTGCGGGCGTCCGGGACGGTTGCTCTTTCCGGCGCCGCTCTGCTATGAGGCAGCCGCCGCGCGACGCGGCACGCCCGGATGGCCTCGTGGCGGAGTGGTTACGCAGAGGACTGCAAATCCTTGTACGGGGGTTCGATTCCCTCCGAGGCCTCCATAATTCTTAGACGTCCGTCGCCGGTTCAGGTCGAGGCAGGTTCATGGTCGATTTCGCGCAAGCGCGCCGCATCATGGTGGACAGCCAGTTGCGCACCTTCGACGTGAACGACATCCCCCTGCTCGACGCCATGAACGCGGTGCCGCGCGAGCGCTTCGTGGCGCCCGGCCGCGAGAGCCTGGCCTACATGGACCGGGACATCGTGGTCTCGGACGGGCCCGAGCGGCGGTCCATGCTGTCCCCGATGGTGGCGGCGCGCATGATCCAGGCGCTCGGGATCGAGCGCGGCCAGCGCGCCCTCGATGTCGCCTGCGGCCTCGGCTACACCTGCGCGGTCCTGGCCGAGCTCGGCGCCGAGGTGACCGGGCTCGAGGAGAGCGCGGAGCTCGCCGCGGCCGCCGAGGCGCGCCTCGCGGCGGTCGGCGCCGCCGTGCGGGTGGTGGCGGGGCCGCTCGACCGGGGCCATGCCGACGGCGCTCCCTACGACGCCATCCTGGTGAACGGCGCCCTCGAGGTCCGGCCGGAGGGCCTCCTGCGGCAGCTCGCCGACGGCGGCCGCCTGGTCTGCATCCAGGGGCGCGGCCGGTCCGCGCGGGCGACGCTCTACGTGCGCGCCGGCGACGCCTTCGGGCAGCGCTCGCTCTTCGACGCCGCCGCCCCGCTGCTCGCGGGCTTCCGGGCCGAGCCCGGCTTCGTGTTCTGACGCGCGGGCTCCTGCGGGTCGGCCGAGAGCCGGCCCGGGCGATCCGGCCGGCCAAGTTTCTGATCCGAAAGCGTAATCCGCTCCGCGTCACGTCCGGCTTTCCGCCCGGCCGCGGTGTCGCTTTTTTGCGGCACCTCTTAACTAAGTCTTAACCCCCCGCCCGGCGCCGATTGTCGACTCACCGGGTATCGCTATTGTCGCGCTCGAAGGCGTAGGGGGCGTGGGTGGTTTTCTGGCCGACCGACAGAACGATTCGTTGCGGCCTGGGCAGGTGAGCGTGACAGACAGACGACTTCGCGGCGGCCGTGCGTTCCTCGGCCTGCTGACCTCCATCGTTGTGCTGACGGGAATACCCGCAGCGTCCGCGGAGACGCTGGACAGCGCTTTGGCGCGCGCCTACCGCAACAACCCGACCCTGAACGCGCAGCGCGCCAACACCCGCGCGGTCGACGAGAACGTCGCGCAGGCCAAGGCCGGGTACCGGCCGCGCGTGAACGGCAGCGCCGACATCAACGCCACCTACACCGAGACGGAGCGCGGCGGCATCACCACCGAGCGCACCACCTCGAGCCGCGGCCTCGGCGTCACGATCGACCAGAACCTGTTCGACGGGTTCCGCACCCGCAACAGCGTCCGGCGGGCGGAATCCGGGGTGCTGGGCTCCTGGGAGACCCTGCGCGACACCGAGCAGGACACCCTGCTCAACGCCGCGACCGTCTACATGAACGTCCTGCGCGACACCGCCATCGTCAACCTCCAGCGCAACAACGTCGAGGTGCTCGAGGAGCAGCTCCGCCAGACCCAGGACCGCTTCAACGTCGGCGAGGTCACCCGCACCGACGTCGCCCAGGCCGAGGCGGCGCTCGCGGAGGCGCGGTCCGAGGTCAGCGGCGCCGAGGCGCGCCTGCGCACCAGCATCGCCCAGTTCCGGCAGGTGGTCGGCGTCGAGCCCCGCTCGCTCGCCCCCGGCCGTCCGCTCGACAACCTGGTCCCGCGCAACGTCGAGGCGGCCCTGCGCCTCGGGCTCGCCGAGCACCCGGCCATCAAGTCGGCCCTGCACGCCCTCGATGCCGCCGAGCTCCAGGTCCGGGTCACGGAAGGGGAGCTCTATCCGACGCTGGGCGTCCGCGGCTCCGTGTCCCGGCGCCAGGACCGCACCTTGAGCGCCAATCCGGCTCTGACGCCCCTTGGCGGCGGTCAGCCAAGCGGGACCGACACCTTGCAGGGCTCCGTCGTGGCCCAGCTCACGGTGCCGATCTACGAGGGCGGGCAGGTCTATTCCCGCGTCCGCCAGGCCAAGGAGACGGCCGGCCAGCGGCGCCTGGAGGCGGACGCGACCCGCGACGAGATCCGCGCCGCGGTGATCTCGGCCTGGGGCGAGTACGAGGCCGCCCGGGCGCAGATCGTCTCCGGCCAGGCCCAGGTCGAGGCCGCCGAGACGGCGCTCTCGGGCGTGCGGGAAGAAGCGCGCGTCGGGCAGCGCACCACCCTCGACGTGCTGAACCAGCAGCAGGAACTGCTCGGCGCCCGGGTGAACCTGATCACGGCCCAGCGCGACCGGGTGGTCGCGTCCTACGCGGTGGTGCGCGCGACGGGGCGGCTCAACACGCGCTTCCTCGGCCTCAAGGTGCCGCACTACAGCCCGAAGGTTCACTACAACCAGGTCAAGGACCTGTGGGGCGGGCTGACCACGCCGGACGGGCGGTAGGACGGGCGCGCGAAGGAGCGCGCCCGGCGAAGAAAGCCGTGCATGACGCGGCGGGGGCGGCAGGCCCGCTTGCTTCGATCCTCTCGCGTGAAATACTGACCCGGTCGGGCGGACGGCGAATCCTCCCTTTCTCGAAGCGGTTGCGAGCCCTTTGCGCATGAGTCCTGTCAACACCCGGGTCCAAGAGCCGTCCATGGAGGAGATTCTCGCCTCCATCCGCCGGATCATCGCGGACGATCAGGACCGCGTCCTCCCGGCGCGCTTCGGCGCGGCGCCCGGGCGCCCGCTCGCCGCCTATGTCGACCCCGCGCCCGCCGAGGACGACGAGGAGCCCGAGGCGGCCGAGCCCGTGCCGGAATTGCGCGCCGCCCCGCGAGCGCCGGTCGCGGCACCGGCCGCCGAAGAGGCCGGCAGCCCCGCGCCGGAGCCGGTGCGCCTCGACGCGGGCCGGCCCGATCCCGCGGCCGAGGCGGCGCCCGTCCCCGCGGACGACCCGGCCGAGCCGGAGCCCGAGCCGCCGGCGATGGGCCCGTCCGAGACCCTGGTCTCGGCCCCGGCCGACGCCGCCGCCGGCCAGGCGTTCCAGCGCCTTGCCGCCACGGTGCGGCCGCGGCCGGCGCTCACCATGGAGGAGCACGTCACCGAGATGCTCCGTCCGATGCTCCGCGCCTGGCTCGACGAGAACCTGCCGCCGCTGGTCGAGCGCCTGGTCCAGGCCGAGATCGAGCGGATCTCGCGGGGGCGGTAAGGCAACGCCCGGTCGCGGCCGGGTCTCGCGGGTGCCACGGCAGCCCGCCCTCCTTGCGGCGTCCTTGCGGTTGACTTGGGGGAGAGCGTCCGGTTTGTAGCCGGTTCTCCTGAAGCGCCCCGTGGCGCCAACCCTTGCGGTTTCATCATGTCGGACACCCTGCAGGCCCCCGCTTCCGACGCGGCGCGCGCCCGGATGGACAAGAGCTTCGATCCCGCCTCCGTCGAGGGGCGCATCGCCGCCCTCTGGGAGGAGAGCCAGGCCTTCAAGGCCGGACGCCCGGACCGCGCGGGCGCCGCGCCCTACACGATCGTGATCCCGCCCCCGAACGTGACCGGCTCGCTCCACATGGGGCATGCGCTCAACAACACGGTCCAGGACATCCTCTGCCGCTTCGAGCGCATGCGCGGGCGCGACGTGCTGTGGCAGCCCGGCACGGACCACGCCGGCATCGCGACCCAGATGGTGGTGGAGCGCCGGCTCATGGAGCGGCAGATCCACCGGCGCGAACTCGGCCGCGATGAGTTCGTGCGGCGGGTGTGGGAGTGGAAGGAGGAGAGCGGCGGCACGATCGTGAACCAGCTGAAGCGCCTCGGCGCCTCCTGCGACTGGTCGCGCGACCGCTTCACCATGGGGACGAACGGCGCGCCCGACGACCAGATGGTCCGCGCGGTGCTGAAAGTCTTCGTGGATCTCTACCGCCAGGGGCTTCTCTATAAGGACAAGCGCCTCGTGAACTGGGACCCCCGGTTCCAGACCGCGATCTCGGACCTGGAAGTCCAGCAGATCGAGGTGAAGGGCCATCTCTGGCACATCCGCTATCCGATCGAGGGCGAGCCCGGCCGCTTCATCACGGTCGCGACCACGCGGCCCGAGACGATGCTCGGCGACGTCGCGGTCGCGGTGCACCCGGAGGACGAGCGCTTCCGCGACCTCGTCGGCAAGTTCGCGATCCTGCCGCTGGTGGGCCGGCGCATCCCGATCGTGGCCGACGAGTATTCCGATCCCGAGAAGGGGACCGGTGCCGTGAAGATCACCCCGGCGCACGACTTCAACGACTTCGAGGTCGGGCGGCGGCACAAGCTGCCGCTCGTCAATGTGCTCGGCACCGAGGGCCAGATGCTGCTCGAGGGCAACGAGGCGTTCCTTGAAGGGGCGAGCTCGGCCGATATGGGCGAAGTGCTTGCGCTGCATGGCTTCGACCGCGCGGACGCGCGCAAGCGCATCGTCGCGATGCTGGAGGAGCGCGGGGACCTCGTCCACATCGAGCCCCACACCCACATGGTGCCGCACGGCGACCGCTCGGGCGTGGTGATCGAGCCCTACCTCACGGACCAATGGTACGTGAACGTGAAGCCCCTGGCCGAGCGCGCGCTCGCAGCCGTGCGCGACGGCAAGACGAAATTCGTGCCCGAGAACTGGGAGAAGACCTATTTCCAGTGGCTCGAGAACATCGAGCCCTGGTGCGTCTCGCGTCAGCTCTGGTGGGGCCACCAGATCCCGGCCTGGTACGACGCGGACGGCAACGTGTTCGTCGCGACCTCGGAAGAGGAGGCAAGCGCCCAGGCCCGCGCGAAGCACGGGCACGACGTGGAACTCCGCCGCGACGAGGACGTGCTCGACACCTGGTTCTCGTCCGCCCTGTGGCCGTTCTCGACGCTGGGCTGGCCGGATCAGACGCCCGAGGTCGGGCGCTACTATCCCACCAACACGCTCGTCACGGGCTTCGACATCATCTTCTTCTGGGTCGCCCGGATGATGATGATGGGCCTGCACTTCATGGACGAGGTGCCCTTCGACACGGTCTACATCCACGCCCTCGTCCGCGACGAGAAGGGCGCCAAGATGTCGAAGTCGAAGGGGAACGTGATCGATCCCCTCGACGTGGTGGAGAAGTACGGCGCCGATGCGCTTCGCATGACGCTCGCGGCCTTCGCGGCGCAGGGTCGCGACATCAAGCTCTCGGTGCAGCGCGTCGAGGGCTACCGCAACTTCACGACCAAGATCTGGAACGCCGCGCGCTTCGCCGAGATGAACGGCTGCGTGCGCGCGGAAGGCTTCGACCCGAAGGCCGTCCAGGAGACGCTGAACCGCTGGGCCCTGAGCGAATGCGCCAAGGCGGTCGCGGAGGTCGAGGCCGGCATCGTCGCCTACAAGTTCAACGAGGCGGCGCTCGCCGCCTACCGCTTCGTCTGGAACGTCTTTTGCGACTGGACGCTGGAGCTCTCCAAGCCCGTGCTCCAGGGGCCGGATTCGCCCGCCAAGGACGAGACGCGGGCGACGGTCGCCTTCATCCTCGACGAGATCTGCAAGCTCCTGCATCCCTTCATGCCCTTCCTCACCGAGGAGCTCTGGGCCATCAAGGGCGAGGACGGGCCGGCGCGGGAGCAGATCCTGGCGCTCACCCCCTGGCCGCAGCTCGGCGGGCTGATCGATGCCGAGGCCGAGGCCGAGATCGGCTGGGTGGTCGATCTCGTGACCGAGATCCGCTCCGCGCGCTCGGAGACGAACGTGCCGGCCGGCGCGCAGGTGCCGCTCGTGCTCGTCAACCCGTCCGCCGACGTGCAGGCGCGCGCCGCGCGCTGGGGCGACATCGTGCGGCGCATGGCGCGGCTCTCCGGGATCACGAGCGCCGACAAGGCGCCGAAGAGCTCGGTGCAGCTCATCGTGCGCGGCGAGGTCGCGGCCTTGCCGCTCGAAGGCATCGTCGATCTCGGCGCCGAGCGGGCGCGGCTCGCCAAGGAGACGCAGAAGATCGAGTCCGACGTCGCCAAGATCGACGCCAAGCTCGGCAACGCGGACTTCCTGCAGCGCGCCCCCGAAGAGGTCGTGGACGAGCAGCGCGAGCGCCGCGAGGAGGCGCTCGCCCGCAAGGCCAAGATCGCCGAGGCGCTCGCCCGCCTCCAGGACGCGTGAGCGGAGCGACGGGGCGAACGGCCGCATGACCCGGTGAGCCAGCAACCGCGCGGGGTGCGCGCCAGCCTGATCTCGTGGCTGAACCGGCGCCTCTCGGCCAAACCTCCCTTCCACGATCCCACCGGCGCCAAGGGCGCGTGGACGCGCTGGACTCCGGCGCCGCGCCACCGCGTCGTGACCTACCGGATCGCGCGGGCGGGAATCGGGCCCGAGCCGTGGCGCGTGGTGCTCCTCGCGGATCTGCATCTCGGGAGCTACGCGGGCGACGTGGCGCGGCTCGGCGCCATCGTCGCCGAGACGAACGCGCTTCGACCCGACCTCGTCCTGCTGCTCGGCGACTACGTCAACATGATGCCCCTCGGCGGCGGGCGCGTGCCGCCGGACGCGATCGCGCGCGTCCTGGCGGACCTGCGGGCGGGCTCCGGCGTGTTCGGGGTGCTCGGCAACCACGACTGGCGCTACGGCCGCGCCGCGGTCGAGGCGGCCTTCGCGGAGGCCCGCCTTCCCCTCATCGACAACCGCATCGCGGTGGCGGAGCGCAGCCGCGACCGGCTCGCGCTCCTCGGGCTCGAGGACGACCAATGCGGCGAGCCCGACCTCGCCCTGTTCGCCGCCCTCCCGCCCGGGGTGCCGTCGGTCGTGGTCACCCACGATCCCGGCCTGTTCCACGACGTGCCGGCGGGCCATCTCGTGGTGGCCGGCCACATGCACGGCGGCCAGATCCGCGTGCCGGGCCTGATTCCGCCCGTCATCCCGACCGGCCGCGCCCCCCGCGCCTGGGCGAACGGGCATGTGCGGGCGCGGGGCTCCGACCTCGTGGTGAGCGCGGGCCTCGGCGCCTCGGGCTTTCCGCTCCGCCTCGGCATGCCGCCCGAGATCGTGGTGCTGGAGCTCGTGGCGCCGGACGCATAGCGTCCGCCTCCCGGCACCGCCCTTGACGTAAGGGCCGAAGCGCCATCCATAAGGCCGCAACGCCAGTTCATCGGGAGCGCCCGCGTGCTCGATTCAGTCCTCATCGCCAACCGGGGCGAGATCGCCTGCCGCATCATCCGCACCGCGCGCGCCATGGGGATGCGCACCATCGCCGTGCATTCGGAGGCGGACGCGAACGCGCTCTTCGTGCAGATGGCGGATGAAGCCCATCTCATCGGACCGGCACCGGCGCGCGAGAGCTATCTCGTGATCGACCGCATCATCGAGGTCGCGAAGCGCACCGGCGCGGCCTCGATCCATCCGGGCTACGGCTTCCTCTCCGAGCGCGCCGAGTTCGCCGAGGCCTGCGCCGCGAACGGCATCGTGTTCGTGGGCCCGCCCGCGTCCGCGATCCGCGCCATGGGCCTCAAGGACGCCGCCAAGGCGCTGGTCGCCCAGGCCGGCGTGCCCGTGGTGCCGGGTTATCACGGCGCCCGGCAGGAGCCCGAGTTCCTGCGCCAGAAGGCCTACGAGGTCGGCTATCCCGTGCTCATCAAGGCGGTGGCGGGCGGCGGCGGCAAGGGCATGCGCCGGGTCGACAAGGTCGCGGATTTCGAATCCGCGCTGGAGAGCGCCCAGCGCGAGGCGGCGAGCGCGTTCGGGGACCCCCGCGTCCTCGTCGAGAAATACGTGCTCTCGCCGCGCCACATCGAGATCCAGGTCTTCGCCGACCAGCACGGCAACGTGGTGCACCTCTTCGAGCGCGACTGCTCGCTCCAGCGCCGGCACCAGAAGGTGATCGAGGAGGCGCCGGCGCCCGGCATGACGCCCGAGATGCGCGCCGTCATGGGCCGCGCCGCCGTCGAAGCGGCCCGCGCCGTCGGCTACGTCGGCGCCGGCACCGTGGAGTTCATCGCCGACGGGCGCGAGGGCCTGCGGCCCGACCGCTTCTACTTCATGGAGATGAACACCCGCCTCCAGGTGGAGCATCCGGTCACGGAAGGGATCACGGGGATCGACCTCGTGGAACTGCAGTTCCGCGCCGCCGCCGGCGAGCCCTTGCCCTTCGCGCAGGAGGACCTCGCGATCCACGGCCACGCGGTCGAGGCGCGTCTTTATGCGGAGGATCCGGAGCGCGAGTTCCTGCCCTCGACGGGCCGGCTCTGGGCGCTCGATTTCCCGCAAGGGGAGGGGCTTCGCATCGACACGGGCGTGGAGGCCGGCGACGAGGTGACGCCGTTCTACGATCCCATGATCGCCAAGGTGATCGCCCACGGCGACACCCGGGACGAGGCCCTCGACCGGCTCTCGGACGCGCTCGCCCGCACGGTCGTGGCGGGGCCGAAGACCAACGTGGCCTTCCTCCGGGCCCTGTGCGACGCGCCCGATTTCCGCGACGGCGCCTTCGACACCGGCTTCATCGACCGCAACCTCCAGGCGCTCGGCGCCGTCCCGGTCGCGGCCGATCTCGCGGCGGCGGCCGCGGGCGCGCTCTACCTCGTGCAGCGCGACACCGAGCGCCTCGTGCTCGGCCAGTGCGCCCATGCCGCGGACGTGGCGGGGCCGTGGTGGGCCGACGACGGCTTCCAGCTCGTCGGCCGGCGCGAGACTGGCCTGCCCGTGATCGTCGACGGCGAACCCGTGACGCTCGCGCTCGCCTGGGACGGGCAGGGGCCCTTCGTCGACCACGGCCGCGGCGCCGCGGACGAGCGCGCCCTCACGATCGTCGAGGCCGAGGAGGGCGTGATCGTCCTCGACCGGGGCCGCCAGACCCGCGTCGCCCTGCACGATCCCTTCGCGGTCGATCTCGAGCACATGGACGGGGGCGGCTCCGTGAAGGCCCCCATGCACGGCAAGCTCGTCGCGCTCTTCGTGCAGCCCGGCGACCGGGTCGAGAAGGGCCAGCGCCTCGCGATCGTCGAGGCCATGAAGATGGAGCACGCCCTCGTGGCCCCCGCCGACGGCGAGGTCGCCGAGGTCACGGGCGAGGTCGGCGCGCAGGTCGCGGAAGGGGCGCGGCTGATTGTCTTGAGGGCGAGTGGCGAATAGCGGTTTGGCGAATGGCGAATGGCGAGTGGCGAATGGGGGCGGAGATGTGGGTGCGGCGACGGCGGTGGTGGCCGCTCGCGGCGTGACCCTGTAGCGTCCCCTCCATTCGCCATTCGCCACTCGCCATTCGCCTTTCCCCCATGCCCCTCCACCTCCTCAAGCTCTGCGTCGGCTGCGACTCGATCCGTGACCTCGAGGACTGGATCGAGGAGAACCGGACGCTGCACCGGCGTTTGGGGAGGACCTACGAGCAGACCCACACGACCCGGATGGTGCCCAAGCGCATGGGCGATCTCGGCGGCGGCTCGCTCTACTGGGTCGTGAAGGGCCAGGTCGCCTGCCGGCAGGCGCTTCTCGGCATCCGCCCCTTCACCGATTCCGGCGGCATCGGGCGCTGCCATCTCGTGCTGGAGCCGACCGTGATCCCGGTCCAGCCGCGGCCCTGCCGCCCGTTCCAGGGCTGGCGCTACCTCGAGGCCAAGGACGCGCCGGTCGACCTAGGGTCCGGGCTCGGGGACATCGCCGCCATGCCCGAGGGCTTGCGGCGCGAGCTCGCCGATCTCGGGCTCCTGTGAGGGCCGCGATGCGCCTCGCCATCCTCGCCGCGGCCTTCCTCCTCGCCGCCGGGCCGGCTGCCGCCCGCGACTGCCGCACCCCCGACGCGCCTCCGGGCGTCCGGGTGCCGCCCCCGGCGGGGTGCGAGGGCTCGTCCCGGTCCGACCGGAAGCCCGATCAGCCGAGCGTCCGGAGCGGACGCAGCCCGGGAGCGATCGTCCTCGACGACGGCACCGAGATCCGGATCGGCGGCCGCGTCCGCGTCGACGCCCTCGGCCAACGCTAGCGCCGCGCTTCGCCGGCCCCGTCCCCCGCGACCTTGTCGCCCCCTGCCGGCTTGGAACCCCACGGCCTCGATCCGCATTGGCTCGGCAGGTAAGTTGTGTGGAGGTTCCGATGCTCCTTTCGGCGACTGAAGGCCGGCACTGGCGTTACGAAGTGTGCGAGCATCCGGACGGGTACCTCGTCCAAATGCGCGACCTCACCACCGGCGAGCTCGACGACGAATTCACCACGGTCTTCCGCACCATGCCGGTGGCCTTCGCCTATGCGGAGATGTCGGCGGCGTTCGAGCGCTTCGCGGCGGCCGAGTTGGAGCCCGCCGACGACGAGCCGATCGAGATCGACCTCGAGGCCAGCGAGAGCAAGTTCATCGCGCTGAGCGACCGCCTGCACGACGCGGGCGTCAACACGGTCGCGATCCGGGCCTGGGAGATCGCCCAGGAGCGTCAGGCCGAGCCGGTGCGCCGCCTCCACTGACGCCGGCGGCTGGGCGCGCCCGGCCGCAGCGAAGCTTGTCCCGAGAGCCGCCTCCGCCTCCGGCGCTGGCGGCTTTTGCATGAGAAGCGCGGGGCGCCCGCATTTACAACCGCGCCGCCGAGGCCCACATCCTCAGGCATGACCGACAAGAAGGACGTCGCCCGCGCGACCGCCCCGGGGGCCCTGATCGATTCGTTCCTCGCGGAGGCCAAGAAGGTCGCGCCCGCGCCGGGCGAGGTCCCGAGGGCGCGCCTCGTCTTCGCCCTCGACGCCACCATGAGCCGCCAGCCCACCTGGGACCTCGCCTGCCGGCTCCAGAGCGAGATGTTCGCGACCGCCTCCAGCGTCGGCGGCCTGGCGGTCCAGCTCGTCTATTTCCGCGGCTTCGACGAGTGCCGGGCCTCGCGCTGGGTCGCGGAGCCGAAGGCGCTCACCGGCCTCATGGGCGGGATCGATTGCCGCGGCGGCCAGACCCAGATCCTGCGGGTGCTGCGCCACGTCAGGACCGAGGCCGGCAAGGTGCCCGTCAAGGCCTTCGTCTTCGTGGGCGACGCCATGGAGGAGGACGTCGATGCGCTCTGCGCCGTGGCGGGCGAGCTCGGCCTGCTCGGGGTCAAGGGCTTCCTCTTCCACGAGGGCCACGATCCGGCCGCCGCCCAGGCCTTCCAGGAGATCGCCCGCCTCACCGGCGGCGCCTATGCCCGCTTCGACGCCAACGCCCCGGGCTCGCTCGCGGGGCTGCTGCGCGCGGCGGCCGCCTATGCCAGCGGGGGCGTCGACGCCCTGAACCGCCTGGCCTCGCGCGATTCCGAGGCGCGCCGGCTCCTCACCGCCATGGGACGCCGTCCGTGATCCCGTGGGCGGGACCGGCAGGGCTTCTCACCGCCGGGGGGCGACGGCCATGGTCCCGCGGGCGGTGTCGGAAGGGCCTTCTCACCGTCCCGGGGCGTCGGCCATGATGCAGGGTCCGAAGCCCGCCGGAGATCCCGTTTCCCCATGGTGACATTGATGTACGGCGCCGCGGCCGTGTTCGCGGTCTGGTGGCTCTCCAAGGTCTTCGCCCGCTCGAACACCGCCGCGCTGGCGCGCGCCGTCAAGGTGGTGGGAGGGGTGCTGGCGCTCGGGGCCGCGGGGGTGCTGGGCCTGCGCGGGCGCATCGACATGGCCTTCCTGCTCGCGGGCGTCGCGGGCTGGCTTCTCGGCTGGAGCGTCTTTCGCATGCCGGGCTTCGGGGCGCTGCCGGGCTTCGGCCCCCGCGCGGTCCCGAGTCCGGGCCGCGTCTCCCGCGTCCGCTCGGCCATGGTCGAGATGGAGCTCGACCACGACAGCGGCGCCATGGAGGGCTCCGTGCTCGCCGGCGCCTTCGCGGGACGCCGCCTCGCCGATCTCGACGAGGCCGCCCTGAAGAGCCTCTACGAGGCCTGCCGCGCGTCCGACCCGGACGGGGTGCGCCTGCTAGAGGCTTATCTCGACCGCCGGTTTGCCGGATGGCGCGAGGACGTTGAGAGTGATCCGCACCCGGGGCCGGGCGGCGGCGCGCACGCGGGCGCGATGACGGAACAGGAAGCCTACCAGATCCTGGGGCTTGAGCCGGGGGCGGGTCCCGAGGAGATCACCCGCGCCCACCGCTCGCTCATGAAGAAGCTGCACCCCGACCAGGGGGGGTCGACGTACTTGGCGGCCCGGGTCAACCAGGCCAAGGAGGTCCTGCTGGCCCGACGGCGCTAGATCGGCCGGCGTCGACAGGGGCGCGCGGCGGCGCAGACGGACGAAGAGATTCGGTTGGCCCGACATCGCTGATACTCCACGCGCGATTCCGGAAAGGGAACTTGGTACTCGGCAACAGGCCGGGCGGCGCCGACGGGCGCCGCCGCCTGGTAGTGTGCGCGACTAGCTGCGGGTCGCGAAGCAGGCGAAGCCGCTGCGCTTGAGCGCCTTGCAGGCGTCCTGGGCCTCCTCGGCCTCGTCGAAGCCCGAGAAGCGGGCGCGGTAGAGGGTCGAGCCGTCGCGGTTCACCTTCTCGGTGAAGGGCGCGGCCTTGGCGAGCACGCGGCCGGTGCGGGCCTTGGCCTCGTCGAGGATGAGCTTCGCCTTGTCCTCCTCGTCGGTGGCGCCGAGCTGGATCACCCATTCCGACACCGGGACGGACGGACGCGGCGCGACGCGGGCTTCGGACTTGGTCTCGGATTTGGTTTCGGCCTTGGCCTCGACGCGGGGCTCCGGCTTCGGGTCGGCCTTGGCGGCCACGACCGTCGCGGCTGGGAGGCGGTCTTCGATCTTGGCGACCGGAGCGGCGGGCGCCGGCCGCGGCGCCGGGGCCTCGGGGGCCTGGACGGCCGCATAGGCATGGGCGTTGAGCGGCAGCGGGCCGGAGGACGCGCCCCAGCGCACGGACGAAGGCGTCGTGGTCGAGGCCGCCCCGGTCGCGGAGGCGACGACGGGGCGGACGGTCGCGGGATCCATCGGGCGCCGCGCCGGGGTGGTGCCGGCCGTGGTCTCCACGTCCGCGGAGGCGACGCGCTCGGGCTGCGGCGCGGGGCGGGCGCTTTCCGCCGCCGCGATCGCCCGGGCGCTGGTGCCCTCGGCGACGGCCGGCGCGGTCCGGGCGCCGGCATAGGCCCGCGGCAGGTTCTGGCGCACCAGGTTGGCGACGATCTGGTCGCGGCTCGCCCCCGAGCGCCCGCCCAGCACCACCGCCACGATGTGCCGGTCGTCGGACTTGGCGTTCGTCATCAGGTTGAAGCCGGAGGCATTGGTGAAGCCGGTCTTGATGCCGTCGACGCCCTCGACGCGGCCCAGAAGCTTGTTGTGGTTGGCGTGCGCCCGGCCCTCGTAGGTGAAGACCCGGGTCTGGAAGTAGCGGTAATAGGCGGGGAAGCGGTCCTGCACCGCGCGGGCCAGGACCGTGAGGTCCCGCGCCGTCGTGACCTGCTCGGGATCGGGCAGGCCGGAGGCGTTGCGGAACACCGTGCGGCTCATGCCGAGCGCCCGGGCCTTCCGGGTCATCATCTCGGCGAACTCGTCCTCGGACTCGGCGAGGTTCTCGGCCACGGTGGCGGCGACGTCGTTGGCGGACTTCGTGACGAGCGCCTTGATGGCGTCCTCGACCGAGATCGTCTCGCCGGGCTTGAGGTAGAGCTTGGAGGGCGACATCCGCGCCGCGTGAGGCGTGACCTTGAGCGGCGAGTCGAGGGTGAGCTTGCCCCGCTCGAGCTGCTCGAACAGCATGTAGAGGGTCATGACCTTGGTGACGGAGGCCGGGTGGCGCAGCGCGTCCTCGTTCTCGGCATGGAGGGTGCGGCCGGTCTTCACGTCGACCACCATGGCGGCGTAGGGCGGGTTGTAGCCGCCGCCCGCGGGCTTCGCCTTGCGGCGGGCCGCCTCCGCGGGGGAGGAGAGGGCGACGAGAACCGATGCGGCGACCCCCATCATCGCGACTGCGCTGCCGTGCCGAGACCGGACCTTCGCCAATGCCATCGTGAAACCGTCCCTGGTGTCGTGGTTCGTGCGGTTCGGCGCCGGATCGGCCTGCGGGGCAGGCGTGTCCGGCGCAACACAGTCCAGGACGCTAGGTGTTCGCGGTTACGCGACGGTTAATCGGCAATTCGCCTGTGGACGGCGCGCCGTCGGGCCTATGGTGCAGTGCACAATAATTCTTGACATTCGTTGTGCAGTGCACATATTAAGCCCATCCAGGCTACCGCCCGGATCAAGATCTTCAAGGGGCAGCGCCCGGCGCTGCAAAGGACGACGACAATGCAGCAGTTCGATCAAATCCAGAAGTTCGGCCAGGAGAACGTGGACGCCGCCATGAAGGCGTTCGGCACCGTCTCCAAGGGCGCCCAGGCGATCGCGGTCGAGACCGCCGACTACGCCAAGAAGAGCTTCGAGCAGTCCACCGCGACCCTCGAGAAGCTCCTCGGCGTCAAGACCCTCGACAAGGCCCTCGAGGTCCAGACCGACTACATGAAGAGCGCCTACGAGGGCTTCATGGCCCAGTCCACGAAGCTCGGCGAGCTCTACGCGAACCTCGCCAAGGACGCCTTCAAGCCGTACGAGGGCCTCGTCGCCAAGGCGACCGTCGCCGCGAAGTAAGCTGCCCGCAGCTCACCGGCTACCGAGCGCCCGGCCCCGGCCGGGCGCTTTTCTTTTGGGCCCCGCGGAACGGGGCGCCTCCGGCCCTGCGGCCGCCGGCGGCCGATCACGGAGCCGCGACCATTCATGCAAGCCCTTGGCGGGCCTGCCCTCTTGCCCCTCCGGGCGCGGCGCGGTGGCGGGTTGATCTGGCGGACCGGTTGGGGCGACTATACATTTCACACGAGGCGCAACCGATCCCGTCCCGCGCGGGCGGACATCGCGCGGCCGCCCCACCACGCTTCGAGGATCAATCGGGACCCATGCTGCCGACCGCCCAGGGGGAGACCGCTCCGTCCGAACGGCTCTCGATCGCCGAAGCCGGCGGGTCGTCCGCGCGCCGCTGCGCGGGCGCCGCGGCGTCACGGACGCGGGCCGCCGCTCCCCGCTCGCCGGGCGGCGACGATGACGGGCGCTCCGGCACCGCGATCGTGACGCGGACGAAGCCGCGGACGAAACGTCCCAACCTTTACCGCGTTCTCCTCCTGAACGACGACTACACCCCCATGGAGTTCGTGGTGCACGTGCTGCAGCGGTTCTTCAACAAGAGCCGGGACGATGCCACCCGCATCATGCTGCACGTTCACCAGAACGGAGTCGGGGAGTGCGGCGTCTTCACCTACGAGGTTGCGGAGACGAAAGTGACGCAGGTCATGGACTTTGCCCGCAAGCATCAACATCCTCTCCAGTGCGTTATGGAAAAGAACTGACCGCCAAGCCTGCCCCGAGACCCTTCCTGCCCCGAGACCCCTCTCTCCCCGTGCCGACGGAGTTCCTGCCCCCCACACGACCCGTGCTCCGACAGCGCTCACAGATCCGAGGACCCCTTGCCGAGCTTTTCTCGCAGCCTTGAACAAGCCCTCCACCGCGCTCTGGCGCTGGCCGGCGAACGCCGCCACGAATACGCCACCCTGGAGCACCTCCTCCTCGCCCTCGTCGACGACCAAGACGCCGCCGCCGTCATGCGGGCCTGCAACGTCGACCTCGACGTCCTGCGCCGCAACCTCGTCGAGTACGTCGACTCGGAACTCGCCAACCTCGTGGCCGACGGCCGGCAGGATTCGAAGCCCACCGCCGGCTTCCAGCGCGTGATCCAGCGCGCGGTGATCCACGTCCAGTCCTCGGGCCGGGAGGAGGTCACCGGCGCCAACGTGCTCGTGGCGATCTTCGCCGAGCGCGAGAGCCACGCGGCGTATTTCCTGCAGGAGCAGGACATGACCCGCTACGACGCGGTCAACTACATCAGCCACGGCATCGCCAAGCGCCCGGGCCTCAGCGAGGGCCGCCCCCCGCGGGGCTCGGAGGAGGAATCCTCCAACGAGCGTCCCACCGGCGAGGATCCGGAGTCGCGGCCCAAGAAGAAGGGCGACGCGCTCGATGCCTATTGCGTCAACCTCAACAAGAAGGCCAAGGAGGGCAAGATCGACCCGCTCATCGGCCGCATGGCCGAAGTGGAGCGCACGATCCAGGTCCTCTGCCGCCGGCAGAAGAACAACCCGCTCCTCGTGGGCGAGCCCGGCGTCGGCAAGACCGCGATCGCCGAAGGCCTGGCGCGCAAGATCGTCAAGGGCGAGGTCCCGGAGGTGCTCGAGAACGCCACCGTGTTCTCCCTCGACATGGGCACGCTGCTCGCCGGCACCCGCTACCGCGGCGACTTCGAGGAGCGCCTCAAGCAGGTCGTGAAGGAGATCGAGGCCCACCCGAACGCGATCATGTTCATCGACGAGATCCACACCGTCATCGGCGCGGGTGCGACCTCGGGCGGGGCCATGGACGCCTCGAACCTCCTCAAGCCCGCGCTCGCCTCCGGGACGCTGCGCTGCATCGGCTCGACCACATACAAGGAGTACCGCCAGTACTTCGAGAAGGACCGGGCCCTCGTCCGCCGCTTCCAGAAGATCGACGTCAACGAGCCGTCGATCCCCGACACGATCGAGATCGTGAAGGGCCTCAAGCCCTATTTCGAGGAGTTCCACAAGCTCCGCTACACCAACGACGCCATCAAGGCGGCCGTGGAGCTGTCGGCGCGGTTCATCAACGACCGCAAGCTGCCCGACAAGGCGATCGACGTGATCGACGAGACCGGCGCCTCGCAGATGCTGCTCCCCGAGCACCGGCGCAAGAAGTCGATCGGCGTCAAGGAGATCGAGGCCACCATCGCGACCATGGCCCGGATCCCGCCGAAGACCGTGTCGAAGGACGACGCCGAGGTTCTGTCCAACCTCGAGACCATGCTGAAGCGCGTGGTCTACGGCCAGGACAAGGCCATCGAGGCGCTGACCTCCTCGATCAAGCTCGCCCGCGCCGGGCTTCGCGACGCCGAGAAGCCGATCGGCTCCTACCTCTTCGCCGGCCCCACGGGCGTCGGCAAGACGGAGGTCGCCAAGCAGCTCGCCACGACTCTCGGGGTCGAGCTCCTGCGCTTCGACATGTCGGAGTACATGGAGCGCCACACGGTCAGCCGCCTCATCGGCGCGCCTCCCGGCTATGTGGGCTTCGACCAGGGCGGCCTGCTCACGGACGGCATCGACCAGCATCCGCACTGCGTGCTGCTGCTCGACGAGATCGAGAAGGCGCATCCGGACCTCTACAACATCCTCCTGCAGGTCATGGACCACGGCAAGCTGACGGACCACAACGGCAAGCAGGTGGATTTCCGCAACGTGATCATCATCATGACCACGAACGCGGGCGCCTCCGATCTCGCCAAGCCCGCCTTCGGCTTCACCCGCGCCAAGCGGGAGGGCGACGACATGGAAGCGATCAACCGGCTCTTCGCGCCGGAATTCCGCAACCGCCTCGACGCCACCATCTCGTTCGGCCACCTGCCGAAGGACGTGGTCCAGAAGGTCGTGGACAAGTTCGTGCTCCAGCTCGAGGCCCAGCTCGCCGACCGCAACGTCACGATCGAGCTCTCGGACGAGGCGCGCGACTGGCTCACCGAGCACGGCTACGACGAGGCCATGGGCGCCCGGCCGATGGCCCGCCTGATCCAGACCACCATCAAGACGCCGCTCGCCGACGACGTGCTGTTCGGGCGGCTCAAGAACGGCGGCGCGGTGCGGGTGATCGTGCAGACGGACGAGATCGGGCTCAAGTCGCTCGGCTTCGAATATCCGGACGGCCCGGTCACACCAAAGCCAGAAAAGGACGTCACCAACGCGGCCAGGAAGAAGAGCCGGGCGAAGCCGCGCTCCTACGCCAAGGGCAAGAAGGCGACGAAGCCGAAGGGCCCGGGCGGTTCGGGCGGCGGCGGATCGGTCCGCACGGTCCCGAAGGTCCCGCTCGTGCGGGCCTGACGGGCCGGCGCACGGTCCCCTGACCGGGACCCGCCGCGCCGGCCGAGCGCTCTCTTCCTGAAGGATCGAAAGGGGCGGCCGGAGCACGGCCGCCTCTTGTCACGTCGCCGGGAGGCCTGCGGGCGGACCGGCAAGGAGGGGGTATCGACCGCGCCATGACGACCGATGTTCAAGAGGGCCCGCTGGAAGCCGTGCCGGCCGTCCACGCCCAGCCCGTCAAGAAGACCTGGCGCGAGAAGCGCTGGGAGCGCCGGCGCCGGCGCATCTGGTTCGAGGAGATCCTGGGCTGGATCCTCGTCCCCGTGATCGTGGTCGCGACCTACTGGCTCGTCGAGACGATGCTGGGCGCGCTCGGCACCTCCACGGGCCAGGTCATCGCCGGCCTGCAGGCGATCGTCTCGGGCAAGGGCGCCCCTTAAGGTCGATTCTTGCGGCCTCTCGCCGGGCGTGTCCGGCGGCGCATGGCCGCTGCCGGCAAGGGCACCCCTTGAGGTCGACTCTCCGGCCGGCGGCCGCCCGTCCGCAGCCCCGGACTATTCCTGCTCGTCCCCGTGCCTGAACGGCGTCGCGGCCGCGAGTTCGTCGGCGGCGTCGCGCACGTAGGCGCGCTCCTGCTCGAGATAGGCCGCCACTGCGCGCCGGAAGGCCGGATCGGGCAGGTCGTGCGCCGAGGTGGTGATCACCGGGCGGTAGCCGCGGGCGAGCTTGTGCTCCCCCTGCGCCCCGGCCTCGACGCGGGCGAGGCCGCGGCTGATCGCGAAGTCGATCGCCTGGTAGTAGCAGACCTCGAAATGCAGGAACGGGTGGTCCTCGACGCAGCCCCAGTTGCGGCCGTAGAGGCGCGTGGCGCCTATGAAGTTGATGGCGCCCGCGATGTGGCGCCCGCCCCGCGAGGCCATCACGAGCAGGATGCGCTCCGCCATGCGCTCGCCCACGAGCGAGAAGAAGCGGCGGTTGAGGTAGGGCCGGCCCCATTTGCGCGAGCCGGTGTCCATGTAGAAGGCGAAGAACGCGTCCCAGTGGGCCTCCGTGATGGCGCGCCCCGTCACCCAATCGATCGTGATGCCGTTCGCCAGCGCATCCCGCCGCTCGCGCCGGATCGCCTTGCGCTTGCGCGAGGCGAGCGCGCCGAGGAAATCCTCGAACGTGGCGTAGCCCTCGTTGAACCAGTGGAACTGCTGGTCGTGGCGCAGGAGGAAGTCCTCCGCGGCGAGGGCCTCGGCGTCGCGCTCCGCCAGGAACGTGGCGTGGACCGAGGAGGCCTTCGTCTGGTGCCGGAGCGCGCGCAGGCCCGCGATCAGGTGCGCGCGCGCGTCCTCGGCCTGCGGCCCGTCCGCCACGAGGAGCCGCGGGCCGGTGACCGGCGTGAACGGAACCGAGACCTGGAGCTTCGGATAATACGAGCCGCCGGCGCGCTGGTAGGCGTCCGCCCAGGCATGGTCGAACACGTACTCGCCCTGGGAATGGGATTTCAGATAAGCGGGGGCCGCCGCCGCGAGCCGGCCCGCCTCGTCCTCGACGAGGACGTGGAGCGGCAGCCACCCCGCCTTCGACCCGACGCAGCCGGACTCCTCGAGCGCCGACAGGAAGGCGTGGGTCACGAACGGGTTGGAGGGGTCCTCGTCGCCGGGCGCGCTCCCGGGATGGGCGCAGCGGTCCCATTCCTCGGGCGATACGGTGGACAGCGACTGGACGGCTTTGATCGTGAACGGCACAGCCCGGACTTAGCCGAACCCCGCGCCGCCGCAAGGGCATGCGGCGCGGCGACGCCCTCCCTCTCCCCGCCTGCGAACCCCCTCTCCCCGTGAACGGGGAGAGGGGGAGTGGGCGCTACGGCACGAAGCCCTCGAACACCATCTGGTCCGCATGCGCGGCGGCACGCGCCCGCTCCTCGGGGGTGCGCACCGTCCAGGCCATCAGCGGCATGCGCCCGAGGGTACGGGCGAGATAGGGGCCGGCACTGGGCAGGTCGGCGATCTTCCAGGACACGAACTGGAACCCGGAGCGGTCGTAATGCAGCAGGTTCGCGAGCGCGTGCTTCTGCCCGGCGCTCAGGGAATCGTAGGCGGAATAGCTGTAGTCGCCCTCGCCCACGATGCCCCGCGTCACGCCCGGCGCGATCTCGCGGACCGTGGCGAGCACGTCGGGATCGAAGGACTTGATCACGAACGGACCGGAATAGCCGGCGAGGATCTCGCAGGTGCGCCGCGTGAGCGCCGTGTTCCCGTCGAAACGGCTCTTGATCTCGACCACCAGCGGCACGCGGCCGTCGATCCGGTCGAGGAAGGCCTGGAGGGTCGGGATCCGGTCGCCCGCCGATCCCGCGATCGCGGTGCGCGCAAGCTCGTCGGCCGAGCGCTGCACCACCTCGCCCTTCTCGGCGGTGAGCCGGTCGAGGGTGAAGTCGTGGAACACCACCGCCTCGCCGTCGCGGGTGAGCTGGACGTCGCACTCGATCCCGAAGCCGCCCGCGATCGCGGCATCCGCGGCGGTCAGCGTGTTCTCGATCACGCCGGCGGCGCGGTCGTGCAGGCCGCGATGGGCGATGGGCTTGGCGACGATCCAGGAGAGGTCGGTCATGGCGGGTCCGGTGCGATGGAGGAGGCTGGAGAAGAGATGGGCGCCGTCAGCGCACCTCGAACATGCCCTCGACCTCGACGGCCGCGTCGAGGGGCAGTTCCGCGACCCCGATGGTCGAGCGGGCGTGGCGGCCGGCGTCGCCCAGGACCGCGACCATGAGGTCGGAGGCGCCGTTCATCACGGGAGCGAGTTGCGCGAAGGTGGGGACCGCGTTGATGAAGCCGCCGAGGCGAACGCAGCGCACCACGGCGCCGAGATCGCCGCCGGTCGCCGCTTTCAGCTGCGCGAGCAGGTTGATCGCGCACAGGCGCGCGGCCTCGATGCCGGCCTCCATCGAGACCTCGGCTCCGAGCTTGCCCTTGTGGGCGTCGCCGATCTTGCCGTCGGGGCCGAGGCAGAGCTGGCCCGAGACGATCACGAGGTTCCCGGTGCGCACGAAGGGAACGTAGTTCGCGACCGGCGCAGCGGGATTCGGCAGGGTGATCCCGAGGTCGTGCAGCTTCGTCTCGATGGCGTTCATTCCAGCCTCGTTCAGCTTGAGACGTGTGAAGTCGTCGCAGCGCCGGCTTGCGGCGCGTGGATTAGTGGCGAAGGATGACGCCCGGCGCAAGATGGCCGACGCTCCGCACCCGAAGGCGGCCGCCCGGGCGGCGTTGCCGGCCTGGCGCGGGCATCCTATCTAGGCCGCGTCATTGCAGGGAGGTTCGATGCCCGTCCGTCGTATACTGCTGAGCGCCGTCCTGGCCGGGCTCGCCGCGCCGTGCGTCGCGGCCGCGGACAAGCCGGTCGAGCTCGTGCCGCACCGGGCGGTCTACGACCTCTCCCTGCTGCGCTCGGGCGGCTCGAACGGTCTCGACAGCGCGCGCGGGCGCATCGCGATCGAGTTCGGCGGCGACGCCTGCGAGGGCTACACCACGAAGTTCCGCCAGGTCACGATCCTGGAGAGCAGCGAGGCGGGGCCGCGCACCATCGACACCCGCACCACCACCTTCGAGGCCGCCGACGGGGCGGCGATGCGCTTCAAGACCGATTCGCGCGACGGGCGCGCCGAGGAGGCCGTGGACGGCGAGGCGAACGTCACCGACGGGAGCCTGTCGATCCGCCTCAAGCAGCCCCGCAGCGAGACCCTTCGGGTCAGCGCGCAGCCGGTGTTCCCGAGCGCCCACATGAAGCGGCTGATCGAGGCCGGCCGGGCGGGCGAGACCTCGCTCGCCGTGAAGGTGTTCGACGGCTCCGACGACGGCAAGAAGGTATACGACACCTATGCGGTGATCGGCCGGCGCATCGAGGCGGGCGCGGGCGGGATCCTCGAGAAGCCCGCGACCCAGGACGCCGTCGCGCGCCTGCCGCGCTGGCCCGTGAGCATCAGCTACTTCAAGGCCGGCGCGGGCGACCAGACGCCCGTCTACGGGCTGGCCTTCGAGCTCTACGAGAACGGCATCAGCCGCGCCCTCAGGCTCGATTACGGCGACTTCGCCCTCAAGGGCGAGCTCCAGAGCCTGGAGGTGTCGGCGCCGACGCCTTGCAGCCGGTAGCCGCCGCTCCTCTTCGCCGGACCCATCCTTCGGCGGCTCCGCTCCCGGGTGCCGCGGCCCGCGCAAAGCCAGCCCGGATCGCGGGTCACGGCTGCGCTGCGTGATCGGCCTCCAGCAGCGCCGGCCTCACCGCCGCGGCCCGCGCAAAGCCAGCCCCCTGTTGACGATTCCGACGCCGAAGCGGTCGCGCAAGCGGTCGATCGCGGCCTCCATCCGGGCCTGGCGCACGGCCGTCTGGTCGGCGAGGTCGCCCCGGTCGGCCTGGGCGGCGTCGCACAGGTCCGAGGCCCCGATGCCGATCAGGCGGTAGGGCGTGCCGTCGCAGGCGGCGCGGAGCAGCGCGCGGGCCGGCTCGAACAGGCGCCCGGCGAGCTGGGTCGGCGGCAGGCCGGAGCGCTGGCGGGTGGTGAGGCGGAACTCGGAATCCTTCAGCTTCAGGGTCACGCTGCGGCCCGCGAGGCCGGCGCCCTTCAGGCGGCGCGAGAGCTTCTCCGTCAGGCGCCAGAGCACCGGCTCGAGATCGTCGAACGCGCGCAGGTCCGTCTCGAAGGTGGTCTCCGCCGACAGGCTCTTCGTCTCCCGCTCGGGCTTCACGGGCCGGGCGTCCTCCCCGCGGGCGAGACGGCGCAGGCGCGCCGCGTCGCGCCCGAGCGCCTGGAACAGGGCCGCGTCCGGCATGTCGCGGATGTGCCGGATGTGGGTCACGCCGGCGCGCGCAAGCCGCGCCTGCGCGGCAGCGCCGATCCCCGGGATGATCCCGACCGGCCGGTCCGCGAGAAAGTCGGCGGCCTCCGCCCTCCCGATGATCGAGAAGCCGCGCGGCTTGTCGAGGTCGGAGGCGATCTTGGCCAGGAACTTGTTGGGCGCGAGCCCGACCGACACCGTGATCCCGACCGCGTCCTCGACCCGCCTGGCGAACCGCGCCAGGGTCAGCGCGGGGCTCGCGTGGTGCAGGCGCTCGGTGCCCGAGAGGTCGAGAAAGGCCTCGTCGATGGAGATCGGCTCGACGAGGGGCGTCAGCTCCAGCATCAGCCGGCGGACCTCGCGGCCGGCGATCCGGTACTTGTCGATGTTGGGCCGCAGCACCACCGCGTCGGGGCAGGCCTTGAGCGCCTTGAACATCGGCATCGCCGAATGCACCCCGTAGGTCCGGGCGATGTAGCAGGCGGTCGCGACCACCCCGCGCTTGGCGCCGCCGATGATGAGCGGCTTGTCGATGAGGCTCGGGTCGTCCCGCTTCTCCACCGCCGCGAAGAACGCGTCGCAGTCGATATGGGCGATCGAGAGCTGGTCGCGTTCCGGATGCGCGAGCAGGCGCGGCGAGCCGCAGCGGCGGCAGCGCGCACCCGGCGGCGCCTCGGTGAGGCAGTCGCGGCAGAAGGGCAGGGCGGCCCGAACGGTCATCGGTTCGCCGCCGCGCCGGGATGGTGCCTCGAACCGGGGCGGGCCAGGCGATGCCGCGCCTGGATTGTGCCTCGAACTCGGGCGGCCCGAACGGTCATCGGTTCGCCGCCATGCCCCGACCCTACTCGAACTCGGACGGCGACAGGGTCCAGCGCGCCGCCATGATGCTCTCGGGCTTGGTCTCCAAAAAGCCCGCGAGGCCGAGGAGGAGGGGCTCGTCGTGCGCCACGTAGTCGAGCACGGCCGCCAGGAACCCCGCCGAGGAGGCCGCCGCCCGGATGGTGTCGGCCCGCAGGCCCGTGGTGTCGAGGAAGCGGGCGAGACGGTCGTCGTCGGCAGCCAGAAACGACAGGGCGCCGAGGGCGACCGTTTCGGCTTCCTTAACCGTGACTTTCTTGAGGGGCGTCATGGCACCGGGGTTTTGGATTTCGTCAACAGGTTCGACCGTAGCCTCATCATCCGACAGGAGAGCGGGTCCGTGAAGTGCCATCCCGCCGAGTCCGGAGCTTGCCTGTGAGTCTTTGGGGGCAACGACGATGAAGAAGACCGTGCTCATCGTTGAGGACAACGAGCTCAACATGAAGCTCTTCAACGACCTGCTCGAGGCGCACGGCTATGCGACCCTCAAGACCGGTCACGGCATCGAGGCCATGGAGCTCGCCCGCGCCCACCGGCCGGACCTCATCCTGATGGACATCCAGCTCCCGGAGGTCTCCGGGCTCGAGGTGACGCGCTGGCTCAAGCAGGACGACGAGCTGAAGTCGATCCCGGTGATCGCGGTCACGGCCTTCGCGATGAAGGGGGACGAGGAGCGCATCCGCGAGGGCGGCTGCGAGGCCTATCTCTCGAAGCCGATCTCGGTCGCGAAGTTCATCGCCACCGTGAAGACCTACCTCGACGCCGACGGCGGCTGAGCGGCGCGGCGACGGCCGCGCTGCCGAAGGTGCCGACCGTGCAGGAATCCGGCATCGCGGGCTTCGACGTGACGTCGCGGAACGCGCAGTTCGCACCGAAGGGCACGGCGCTCTCAAGGAGATCCTGGCCGGCCCTGCTCCTGGGGATAGGCCCGGCCCTTCCCTTGCGGGCCGGGGCCGGGCGCCTTAACCTTGATGGGATTTTGGTCCGCGCGTCGGCGGGAAAGCCTTGCGCGCGGGAACGGCCGCGATAGTCTTCGCCCATCCGGTCCCGCCTCGGCGGGGAACCCGATGCCCTACGGATGCTCAGGTCCGCCGCATCTCCTGGGTTTTCGTAGGCTAGGCCGGCCGGGAGCGGACGGTGACCTCCTCATCGCCGCACCCGGCCGGCCACCCCTCGTTTGCCGCAGCAGGCGCCCTCGCGGGCGCCTTTTTCGTGTCCGGCCCCTCAGTAGGTCGGCCAGAGCCCCGGCGTCAGCAGTTCGAGCAGGTGCCCGTCGGGGTCGCGGAAATACAGGCTCGTCCCGCCCCGGCGCCAGGTCGCGCGGCCCTCGATCGCGACCCCGTGCGCGGCAAGGTGCGCCTCCCAGGAGGGCAGGTCCTCGGCCGCGACCGCCAGGCCCACATGGATCGGCCCCGATCCGTCATGGGGCGGGATGGTTCCGCCCGGCATCGTGACGGTCTCGAGCGTCGAACCGCGCAGGAACAGCAGCAGCACGCTCCGCCCGCCCGCATCGAAGGCGCAGAGGCGGGCGTCGGCGAAGTGGGGCCGGAGCCCCAGCACGGTCTCGTAGAAGGCGCGCGCCCGGGCGAGATCGTCCACGTAGAGGGCGGTCTCGACCACGCCGCCGAGCTTCGGGGTCATGGGGCGGCCCCGGGGGTTGCCGGCGCCGCGCGCTTGAGCGCCGCGAGCAGAGCCGGGTCACGGACCCGGCGCCCCCACAGGGTGCGGAAGCCCCCGTCCGGCTGGGGGTAGTAGCGCCGGCCGTTCAGCCTGACCGGAACGGGCAGGCGCTTCCAGCTCGTCCAGGCCCCGTAGGCCAGTCCGACCACGACGAACAGGCGCAGCCAGTCGCTGAGTTCCACGGGCGTCGCTCCGCGCCAACAAAAAACCGCCCCATTGGGGCGGTTCCGGTCGTCAGATCAAGGGGGCGGGCCTTACTTGATCTTGGTTTCCTTGAACTCGACGTGCTTCCTGGCGACCGGGTCGTACTTCTTCATCGACAGCTTGTCGGTCTTCGTGCGCGTGTTCTTCTTCGTCACGTAGAAGTAGCCGGTGTCGGCGGTCGAGATGAGCTTGATCTTGATCGTTGCGGCCTTGGCCATGGTCGGGACCTTTCGGGTTCAGCGCCGGCGTCGAGCCGAAACGCAAAGGGCCGGGCAGGCCCGGCCGAAAACGTGAGGCGGTTCCTTGCCCGATCGGGCCGTTTTCGTCAAGGGACCGTACCCCGCTGCCGGCGCCGCTCCGAGAGATATCGCCACAGCACGACCGCGAGGTAGAGGGCGCAAAAGGCGGCCAACGCTCCGGCGAAGCCGTGCGGTGGCCGGGCGTCCATGGCGCCTCCCACCACCGGCGGCCCGACGATGAGACCGACATTGTAGAGGAGCACGAAGGCCGCGTTGGCGCTGACGAGGTCGGCGCCGGTGAAGCGGGCGCCGAGATGGGCCAGGCCCACCGTATAGAGCGCGCCCGTCAGCCCCCCGAAGGCGAAGAGCACCGCGATCAGGGCCGCCGGGTGCGCCGCGATCGCGGGCAGGAGCGCCGCGCCGACGACCCCGGAGGCGGCGGCCCCGAGGAGCACGAGGCGGCGGTCGATCCGGTCCGAGAGCAGGCCGAGCGGGATCTGGAACACCACGTTCCCGGCCGCGAGCGCGCTCACCAGCGTCGCGGCCGATTCGGCGTCGAAGCCGAGCCGGAGCGCATAGACGGGCAGGAGCGCGAAGGCGCCGGTCTCGATGGCGCCGAAGACGAGGGCCGCGAGCGTCGCGGCCGGCGCGGCGACCAGGAACGAGGCGATGCCCCGGCGGGTGCCGTGCCCGACCTCCGGCGACAGGCCGCGGGCCAGCACCAGCGGCAGGGCGGCGAGCGCGAAGACGGCGGCGCCCGTGAGGTACGGCGCCCAGCCCGCGGTTCCGACGAGGAGCAGGATCGCGGGGCCGGCCGCGAAGCCGAGCGCCAGCACCGTGGCGTAGATCCCCATGACGAGGCCGCGCCGAGCCGGGGGCGCGGCGCTGGCGATCCAGTATTCCGACAGGACGAACAGCACCCCGAGCCCGCTCGAGAACACGAAGCGCAAGGGGAACCACCAGGCGAAGCCGAACAGCACCCGGAACGCCACGAGGCTCACGACCACGAGCGCGACCGAGGCCCAGAGCAGGGGCAGCACGCCGAAGCGGGCGGCGAGCCGCGGCACGAAGGGCACCACCATCAGGCTCGCGACGCCCGCGACCGCCGTGTTGGCGCCGATCCAGCCGCCCGAAACCCCCATGCGCTCCATCTCGAGCGAGAGGAGCGGGATCGTCAGGCTCAGGCCCACCCCGACCGCGGCCGCGCAGGCGATCGCGGCCGTGAGCGAGGCTTTGCGCTCGCGGGTGAACGACGCGGCCGGATCCATCCGGCTCTTAGAGCATCTCGCGCACGAAGCGGCCGCGGCGCTCGTAATAGAAGGGGACGGGCAGTTCGTGGGCGAAGCCCTTGGCGGTGCGGTCCTCGAGGTCCTCCAGCACCGTGAGGGTGATGACGGGCAGGTCGAGGGAGCGCGCCTCCTCGATCGTCACCCAGGTGAGCTCGACGAGCTCCGAGTTCGGCCCGACCACGTCCCCGACCTCGTCGCAGATCGCGGTGCGGTCGACCGCGAAGAAGCGGGTGTCGAAACGCTTCGGGCGCCGGGGCGGGGTGATCGCGCGGGCGACGAGCTGGAGGCCTTCGAGATCCGGAAAGACGCCGCGCGCCGCGAAGGTGGCCCAGGCCCCCTCGGGCGCGCCGGAAGGCGCCCCGTGCTCCTTGGTGCCGAGCAGGAGGCCCGTCTCCTCGAAGGTCTCGCGGATGGCGGCGAGGGCCAGCGCCCGGCCGCGCTGCACGGACGGCTTCACCGTGCGGGCGATCAGGGCCTCTTCGGCGCGCGGATGCAGCGCGCCCGCCACCGGCATGGAGCGGTCGCCGGGCTCGATGCGTCCGCCCGGGAACACGAACTTGCCGGGCATGAACTTGTGGCCGGGGTGGCGGCGGCCCATCAGGACCTTGGGGGTCCTGCCCGAGCGGTCGATGATGATGAGGGTCGCGGCGTCGCGCGGGCGGACGTTCGGGGAGCTGCGGTCACGGGCGGTGGAGGTGAGACGATCCGTGATGCTCTGCGTCTTCGTGTCCGACACCCGTGCTCTCCCCATGCGATCCGGCCTGCGCCGCTTGCGCGCGGGCGGCCCCGAAGCCGTGCATCCCTAACGCGTATTGCAGCCCGACGACAGCGCCTTTGACCGGCTGCAGCAGCCCGAGGCACAGGACGAGCGTGAGCGCCGGCCAGAGCGCCAGGTGGAACCAGAGCGGCACGTCGTCGAAGCGGGTCTCGGCGGTGAGGATCGCATAGCCGATGATGTGCCCGACCAGAAAGATCACGAGGTAGGGCGGCAGGTCGTCGGCGCGGTGGTGGTGGAAGTCCGTGCCGCAGGAATCGCAGCGATCCGCCACCTTGAGGAAGCGGCCGAAGAGCCGCCCCCGGCCGCAGGCCGGGCAGCGCCCGCGCAGGCCCCGCCCCATCGCCTGGAGTCGGCCGGGCTGGTCGGTCGCCGCCACGGTCTCGGGACGGGCGGGCTCCTCGGCCGCGAAGGCGCGCGGGGCATGGTCCATCGCGGGGTCCTCAGGCGCCGGGGCGCCGGCTCTTCGATTTCACCCGCGGGGTGGTGCGTCCCGCCGGGCGGCTCGTGCGGTTCGCGACCCGCCCGGGCCGCGCGCCGCGCGAAGGCTGCGCCTTGCCGGAGAAGCGGCCCTCCGAGAGGATCTCGAAGCGCAGCGCACCCGCGACCGGCGCGGCCTCGACGAGCTTCACCTCGACCTTGTCGCCGAGCCGGTAGGTCTCGCCCGTGCGGTCGCCGACGAGCGCATGGGTCGCTTCGTCGTAGCGGTAGAAATCCGCGCCGATCGTGGCGGCCGGGATGAAGCCGTCGGCGCCGGTGCCGGCGAGCTTCACGAACAGGCCCGCCTTGGTGACGCCGGAAATCTGGCCCTGGAACGTGGCGCCGATCTGGTCGGCGAGGTGGTGGGCGATGAGGCGGTCGACGGTCTCGCGCTCCGCCGTCATGGCGCGGCGCTCGGCGATCGAGATCTTTTCCCCGATCTCGGCGAGCCCCTCCCGCGTGGTGTGCGGCGGCAGCCCGTCCTTTCCGAGCTTCAGGGCCGTGATCAGCGCCCGGTGGACCACGAGGTCGGCGTAGCGCCGGATCGGCGAGGTGAAGTGGGCGTAGCGGCGTAGATTCAGCCCGAAATGACCGAGGTTCTCGGCCGCGTAGAGGGCCTGGGCCTGCGAGCGCAGCACCACCTCGTTGATGAAGAGCTCGTGCTCGGAGCCCTCGACGCTCTTGAGGATGCGGTTGAACAAGGCGGGCTGGAGCGCGCCCTGCTTCGGGAGCTTCATGCCGATCGAGGCCAGGACCTCGCCCAAGGCCCGCATCTTCTCGAGCGAGGGCTCGTCGTGGACGCGGTAGATCAGGTCGGAGCCGGCCTTCTCGAGCGCCTCGGCCGCGGCCACGTTGGCGAGGATCATGAACTCCTCGATGAGCCGGTGGGCGTCGAGGCGCTCGGGCACCAGGATGCGGTCCACCGTGCCGTCGGGCTTGAGCAGGATCTTGCGCTCGGGCAGGTCGAGGTCGAGGGGCGAGCGCACGTCGCGGGCCTTGCGCACCGCCGCGTAGGCCGCCCAGAGGGGTTTGAGGATCGGCTCGAGGATCGGCCCCGTGATCTCGTCGGGCCGCCCGTCGATGGCTCCTTGAGCCTGCTGGTAGGCGACCTTGGCGGCCGAGCGCATCATCACCCGGTGGAAGGCGTGGCGCCGCTTGCGCCCGTCCGGCCCGACGACCATGCGGACCGCGAGCGCCGGACGCGGCTCGTGCGGGCGAAGCGAGCAGAGGTCGTTCGAGATCCGCTCGGGCAGCATCGGCACGACCCGGTCGGGGAAATACACCGAGTTGCCGCGCTCCAGCGCCTCCCGGTCGAGGGCCGAGCCCGGGCGCACATAGGCCGCGACGTCCGCGATCGCGACCGTGATCACGAAGCCGCCGGCGTTGTCGGGATCCGGGTCGGGGGCGGCGTGAACCGCGTCGTCGTGGTCCTTGGCGTCGGCCGGGTCGATGGTGATGAGGGGGAGGTCGCGCCAGTCCTCGCGGCCCTCCAGGCTCATGGGCCTGGCGGCCTCGGCCTCCGCGAGCACATCCTTGGGGAATTCGTGCCGGATGCCGTGGGCGTGGATCGCGATCAGGCTCACGGCCTTCTCGGACTTGAGCGAGCCGAGGCGCTCGCGGATTTTCGCTTGGGCGAGGCCGAGCCGGTCGTTGCGCGCCACCGTCGCGGAGACGAGGTCGCCGTCCTGGGCGCCGCCCTCGTCGCCCGGCTGCACCAGGAGCTCGCGCCCCTGGCCGCGCTTCTCCACCGGCACGATCCGGCCGCCGCCGTTCGGCAGGGCATGGAAGATGCCGAGCGCCTGCGGGGCCTGCTTGGCGATGATCTTCACGACCCGGCCCGCATAGGCGAAGGGGCCTCCCTCCTTCAGCGGGTTGACGCGCAGCAGCGCCCGGTCGCCGACGCCCGGCACCGGGGTTCCCGGACGGGGCTTGTGGGGCAGCGTCACGAGGATCTTCGGGACGGGTCCGGCGTCGACATCCCATTCGGCCGGCTCGGCGACGAGCTCGCCGTCGCGGTCGCGGGTCTTGATGTCGGCCAGCACCACGTTCGGGAGGCTGCCGGCCCGGTGCAGGGTTTTCTTGCGCCGGTCGACCACGCCTTCGGCCTCGAGCGCCTTGAGGGTCTGCTTGAGCCAGATCCGGTCGTTGCCCTTGATGTCGAAGGCCTTGGCGATGTCGCGCTTGGCGACCTTGCCGGGCGCCTCGGCGATGAAGCGGACGAGCTCGTCCCGGGAAGGCAGGGCGGGGGCGGCGTCTTTGGGTCGTCTGGCCAAGGTCGGACTCGCGATCAGGAGGAGCGGAGGCCCCCGGGCCCTTGTGGCATGCCGGCCCGTATACGGCCAAGCTTGCCCGGGACCTCTCCAGGATGACGCGGAAGGGGGGCGTCCGGATCCAGGCCGGCCGCGCGAAGGCCGACAGCACAAAGAAAAAGGCTCCGCGAGGGAGCCTTTGAAGGGGACCGGCCCGTGGGGGCAGAAATGGCCGGCGATATGGCTACAACGCAGCAGCCGGCGGCGGGTTCCGGCCGGTTCCAGAAATTTCCGAACTTTTTTTCGCTAGGCAGGGACCACGAAAAAGCCGGAGCCCTTGCGGGCTCCGGCGATGGCGGGCTGGCGGGAACCGCAGCCGGGAGGAGGTCCGAAGACCCCTCAGAGCGAGTAGTACATCTGGAACTCGACCGGGTGGGGGGTCATCTCGAACCGGGCCACCTCGGTCATCTTGAGCTCGATGAACGAGTCGATAAAGTCGTCGTTGAAGACGCCGCCAGCCTTGAGGAAGGCGCGGTCCTTGTCGAGGCTGGCGAGCGCCTCACGGAGCGAGCCGCACACGGTCGGGATCTTCTTGAGCTCGCGCGGGGGCAGGTCGTAGAGGTCCTTGTCCATGGCCTGGCCGGGATCGATCTTGTTCTGGATGCCGTCGAGGCCGGCCATCAGCAGGGCCGCGAAGGCGAGGTAGGGGTTCGCCATCGGATCGGGGAAGCGGACCTCGACGCGCTTGGCCTTCGGCGAGGTCGTCCACGGAATCCGGCACGAGGCCGAGCGGTTGCGGGCCGAGTAGGCGAGCAGCACCGGGGCCTCGTAGCCAGGCACCAGGCGCTTGTAGGAGTTCGTCGACGGGTTCGTGAAGGCGTTCAGCGCCTTGGCGTGCTTGATGACGCCGCCGATGTACCACAGGCATTCCTGGCTGAGGTCGGCGTACTTGTTGCCCGCGAACAGGGGCTTGCCGCCCTTCCAGATCGACTGGTGCACGTGCATGCCCGAGCCGTTGTCGCCGTAGACGGGCTTCGGCATGAACGTCGCGGTCTTGCCGTAGGACTGGGCCACGTTGTGGATGCAGTACTTGTAGATCTGCATCTGGTCGCCCATGAGCACGAGCGTGTCGAACTTCATGCCGAGCTCGTGCTGGGCCGAGGCCACCTCGTGGTGGTGCTTCTCGACCTTCACGCCCATGGCCGCCATGGCGGCCAGCATCTCGCCGCGCATGTCCTGGGCGCTATCCAGCGGGGGCACCGGGAAGTAGCCGCCCTTGACCGGGATGCGGTGGCCGAGGTTGCCGCCCTCGTAGTCGGTGTCGCCGTTGATGGGGAGCTCGGCGGCGTCCAGCTTGAAACCCGTGTTGTACGGGTCGGCCATGAACTTCACGTCGTCGAAGATGAAGAACTCGGCCTCGGGGCCGACATAGACGGTGTCGCCGATGCCGGTGGACTTCAGGTAGGCCTCGGCCTTCTTGGCGATGCCGCGCGGGTCGCGGCTGTAGGGCTCGCCGGTGGCCGGCTCGAGGATGTCGCAGACGATCGACATGGTGGCGGCCGAGAAGAACGGGTCCATCTGGGCGGTGGCCGGGTCCGGCATGAGGGTCATGTCGGACTCGTTGATGGCCTTCCAGCCCGCGATCGACGAGCCGTCGAACATCGTGCCTTCGGCGAACATGTCCTCGTCGACCATCGAAACGTCGAACGTCAGGTGCTGCCACTTGCCGCGCGGGTCCGTGAAGCGCAGGTCGACGTATTTGACGTCGTTGTCGCGGATCGCCTTCAGCACATCGTTGGCGGTCTTCATGGTCGTACAGGTCCTCTTCTACTGCCCTTGGCTTCGTCCGACGGCTTGGCGCCGCGGCGGGTTCGGCGATCGGTCGCGCGACGTCCGGTTTCCCGGCTCAGATCGCGTCCGACCCGGTCTCTCCGGTGCGGATGCGGATCGCTTCCTCGACCGTCGATACAAAAATCTTGCCATCTCCGATGCGGCCGGTCTGGGCCGCCTTGCGGATCGCCTCCACGGCGCTCTCGACCAGCTCGTCGGCGAGCACGATCTCGAGCTTCACCTTGGGCAGGAAGTCGACCACGTACTCGGCGCCGCGGTACAGCTCGGTGTGGCCCTTCTGGCGCCCGAAGCCCTTGGCCTCGATGACCGTGATGCCCTGGAGGCCCACGTCCTGGAGCGCCTCCTTCACCTCGTCGAGCTTGAACGGCTTGATGATGGCTTCGATCTTCTTCATGGCCGGGTGCGAGGGGGTCCGTTGGGGGTTCGCTGGGATGCCTGCCGCTTCTAGCATCAAGCCTGGCGGCCTTCCACGGCCCGCCCGGGCATGTAGGCCGGATTCTGCTCAACGCGGCGGCAGAATCCGCCCAAATTTTGTGCATCTGCGTCCTCTCCGATCAAGCCTGGCCGCGCGCTAGCTTAATCGGCAGGCGGCCCGCATCGGGCCCGGCCGGGGGGCCTGCGCCGCACGTGATGGAGACCATGCCCGAGCCGCTTCTGACCCCGCGCGAGATGCAGGACGCCGACCGCCGGGCGATCGCGGCCGGGACCCCGGGACTCGACCTCATGGAGCGGGCGGGCCTCGCGGTTGCGGATGCCGCCGCCGCGATGGCGCCGGCGGGCGGACGGATCCTCGTCCTGTGCGGGCCGGGCAACAACGGCGGCGACGGCTTCGTCGCCGCCCGGATCCTGGCCGAGCGCGGCTTCGAGGTCCGCCTCGCCCTGCTCGGCGACCGCGAGCGGCTCTCGGGGGACGCCGGCGCGGCGGCGAAGCGCTGGCCCGGGCCGGCCTCCCGCGCCGAGACCGCGGACCCGCGCGGCTTCGACCTCGTGATCGACGCGCTCTTCGGCGCCGGCCTGTCCCGGGACGTCGAGGGCCTCGCCCGGGCTTTGGTCGAGCGGGTCAACGCTGCGGAGCGCCCGGTGCTCGCGGTCGACGTGCCCTCGGGCCTCGACGGGGAGAGCGGGCAGGTGCGCGGGGCCGCGATCCGGGCCGCCCGATCGATCACCTTCGTGACCCGCAAGCCCGGCCACCTGCTCCTGCCCGGGCGGATCCTCTGCGGCCCCGTCGCGGTCGCGGATATCGGCATCGGGCCGGAGATCCTCGGCCGTGTCGGGGCGCAGGCCTTCGCGAACGCGCCGGAGCTGTGGGCGGCGCAGTTGCCCCGGCTCGGGCTCGACGCGCACAAATACACCCGGGGCCACACCCTCGTGGCCTCCGGGGGCGCGACCCGGACCGGCGCGGCGCGGCTTGCCGCCCGCGCGGCCCTGCGGATCGGCTCGGGCCTCGTGACCCTCGCCTCGCCCCCGGAGGCGCTCGGCGTCAACGCAGCCCAGCTCACCGCCGTGATGCTGCGCGGCTGCGACGGGGCCGAGGGGCTGGCCGCCATCCTGGAGGACCGGCGCTTCAACGCGCTCGTGCTCGGGCCGGCGCTCGGCATCCATTCGGGCACCCGCGCCATGGTCGGGGCGGCGCTCCAGGCGCGGCGCGCCCTGGTGCTGGATGCCGACGCCCTGACGAGCTTCGAGGGCATGGCCGCGGACCTCGCCGGCCGCTTCGCCGCCGCACCCGCGGTGCTGACCCCGCACGGCGGCGAATTTTCCCGCCTGTTCAGCGGGATCGGCGAGATCCTCGAAGCGCCATCCAAACTTGACCAGGCGCGGCGCGCCGCCGCCTACACGGGCGCGGTGGTGGTCTACAAGGGCCCCGACACGGTGATCGCCGCCCCCGACGGGCGGGCGGCGATCAACGAGAACGGCACCCCGGACCTCGCGACGGCCGGCTCCGGCGACGTGCTCTGCGGCCTCGTCGCAGGGCTCCTGGCGCAGGGGATGCCGGCCTTCGAGGCCGCCTGCGCGGGGGTGTGGATCCATGCGGAAGCCGGGGCGGCGTTCGGGCCGGGACTGATCGCGGAGGATCTGCCCGAGCAGGTGCCGGGGGTGCTGCGGCGGCTGCCGGGCCGCTGACCGGGTGACACCCGCCATGTCATCCCCGGCCGGAGCGCGAAGCGCGCAGGGGAAGGGGATCCAGCACGACGACCTGCTGCGAAGCAGCACCTTATGGGGTCCACAGAAGGAGCCGCTTCGCGGCAGCTTCATCGTGCTGGATCTCCTTCCCCTCCAGCGGCTGACGCCGCTTCCGGCCGGGGATGGCACCGGGGGCGGCCAGCCTTCGGATCTCCTCTCCCCGCCCGCGGGGAGAGGGTTAGGGTGAGGGGCCGGTCGGTAGAGCGCGATTGATCCGCATCCCTCCCCTGAGCGGGAGGGGCTCCGTTCTGCGGCTTGGCGATCGACGCCGGACAGCCCCTCTCCCGCTCAAGGGGAGAGGGTACGCAGGCCCCCCTCACGTCACCTCGAACCAGGTCCACAGCCCCGCGTCGAAGCGTTCCGCCACCATCGATTCCAGCAGCCATTTTCCCGGGTTGTCGGCGTCGAAGGCGATGCGGACCGTTTTGGTCTCGGGGATCAGGACGGTGTCGAGCCAGTAGGGCTCCCAGCCGTCGTCGAAGGGGTGGAGCAGGCGGAAGGCGTGGCCGTGGAGGTGGAAGGGCTGCGGCGCCGGGGTCTGGTTGACCAGCGCGAGCACCACGGGCGAGCCGCGCTTCACGCTGAGGAGCGGCGGCATCCCGGCGGTCCCGGGGGCGCCGTTGACGGTCCAGAGCCCCCGCGGGTCGGACGGCGGGGCCTGGCCGGGCTTGAGGGACGTGCGCAGCACCACGTCCTTGCGGGCCGCGTTCTGGAGCCGGATCGCGGGCGGCAGCCGGGCGGTGCGGGGCAGGGGGCCGATGGGGGGCAGGGCCGGGCGGCGCTTCCCCGCCGGCTCGCCCGCGGTCGCGAGCGTCACGAGCGGGATGCCCTCGCCGAGGAGGGCGACGATGCTGCCCGCGGCGCCGGCCTCCTCGGGCATGTCGACGAGGAGGTCGTAGCGCGAGCCGGGGACGAAGGGCAGGGAGGCGCGCAGGGGCTCGAAGGTGTCGGTGGGCGTCGAATCGACCGCCGCCACGTAGGGCTTGAGCCCGTCGAACCGCACCCGCATCGCCCGGGCGTTGGCGGCGTTGACGAGCCGCAGGCGCACCCGCGACCCGGGCGCGACCTCGATCCGCTCCGGCACCGGCCGGGCATTGGCGGTGAGCCAATTGCCGAGGCGCCCGGCGGCCGCGTCCGCCGGCGCCCCGAAGGGCGCGAGCGCGCCGTCCTCGGCGAGGCGCCAGTCGTCGATCACGACGGCGATGTCCGCGTCCACGGGCGGCGGGTTCGTCTCCTCGACGACGAGGATCCCCGACAGCCCCCGCTCCAGCGGCTCCGCGGTGCCGCCGATCACGCAGGGGCGGATCAGGAAGGTGCCGGCGTCGGGGGGCGTGAAGCGGTAGGTGAAGCTCTGGCCCGGGGCGACGGGCGCCTGGGTCAGCCCGCCGACCCCGTCCATGGCACCGGGGCCGCGCAATCCGTGCCAGTGCAGGGCGAGCGGCGCCGGCGTCTCGTTGACGAGCCTGAGGCGCAATTCCGCGCCCTGGCGGATGCGCACCACCGGTCCGGGCACCTGCCCGTCGAGGCCCCAGAGCGCGGCCTCGCCCGGGGCGTCGGGGCGCAGGCGCCGGGCGAGCGGCGCGGCGCGCAAGGTGGGCTCGGGCGGGGCGGCGGGCGGCGCCCCCGCGGCGCCCCCTTGCGCCCATGCCGGCCGGCGAAGGCCCGCGAGCGTGACGGCGAGGCCGGCCGCGACGGCCCGGCGGGTCGGGGCGGAGGGGTCTGAGGGCATGGGGAAACCTGGTCCGGAGGGGTGTCCGTGTTTAAGCGCAGGAACGCCGGACGGCCAAGTCCGTTGCCCGGGCGGGCGCGGAAAGCGCCGCACCTCGCAGGGACTTGATCGCGATTCGGCCTCTTCCCCTGCCGCCCCTCCGGCGCCAAGTGCCGCGCCCCCCACTTTTTTGGTGCACCGCCCGGCGGGCATGCTATAGAGCCCCGTCCCGAAGGAGGGGCGCTCCCGCGCCACCTTCCGCGCGGGCGTGGCGGAATTGGTAGACGCACTGGATTTAGGTTCCAGCGGCGAAAGTCGTGGGGGTTCGAGTCCCTCCGCCCGCACCAATCCCGTCATGGATTGGTTCAAGGGGCTCCGCTCGACCGGCTCGCCGGCGCTCTGGCGCCGCACGGATCGAGGCCACGGATCGGGGCTTGGGACAGCAACAGAATTTCATTTCGAGAAGGCGGACGAGATCATGCAGGTGACGGAAACCCTGTCCCAGGGCTTGAAGCGCGAGTTCAAGGTGGTGCTCCCGGCGACCGAGCTGGAGCAGCGCCTCACCACCGAACTCTCGAACATCAAGGACCGGGTGCGCATCAACGGCTTCCGCCCCGGCAAGGTGCCGGTGGCGCATCTGCGCCGGGTCTACGGCCGCTCCGTCATGGGCGACGTGCTCCAGAACGCCGTCAACGAGGCGAACCGGAAGATCGTCGAGGAGAACTCCCTCAAGCTCGCGCTCGAGCCGCAGATCCAGTTCCCCGAGAACAAGGACGAGGTCGAGAAGGCCATGGAGGCCAAGGCCGACCTCGCCTTCACGGTCTCCCTCGAGGTGCTGCCGACCTTCGACCTCGCCGACCTCTCGGACGTGTCCGTGACGCGCCCGATGGCCGAGGTGCCCGAGACCGACATCGACCAGACCCTGGAGCGCATGGCGTCCCAGAACCGCTCCTATGCGGCCAAGGACGGCGCGGCGGAGTCCGGCGACCGGGTGATCGTGGACTTCGTGGGCCGGGTCGACGGCACCGAGTTCGAGGGCGGCAAGGGCGAGGGCGTCCAGGTCGAGCTCGGCTCCAACACCTTCATCCCGGGCTTCGAGGAGCAGCTCGTCGGCGCTTCGGCCGGCGAGACCCGCCTCGTGAAGGTCACCTTCCCGGCCGAGTACGGCGCGGCCCACCTCGCCGGCAAGGACGCCGAGTTCGACGTCACGGTGACCGAGGTCCAGGCGCCGGGCGCGCTCACGATCGACGACGAGCTCGCCAAGGGCTTCGGCATGGAATCCCTCGACAAGCTCAAGGACGCTGTGCGCTCCGCGATCCAGCGCGACTTCGACGCGCAGGCCCGCCGCAAGGTCAAGAAGGAGCTCCTCGACGCGCTCGACGCCAAGTACGCCTTCGAGCTGCCCCCGAGCCTGGTCGAGCAGGAGTTCTCGGGCGTGTGGACCCAGGTCGAGGCCGACCTGAAGCGCAACAACCGCACCTTCGCGGACGAGGGCACCACCGAGGAGGAGGCCCGCGCCGATTACCGCAAGATCGCCGAGCGTCGGGTGCGCCTCGGTCTGGTGCTTGCGCAGATGGGCGAGAACGCCGATATCAAGGTGTCCGACGACGAGGTCACCCAGGCCCTCGTCGAGCGGGCCCGTCAGTTCCCCGGCCAGGAAAAGCAGGTCTGGGATTTCTACCGCCAGAACCCCCAGGCTCTCGCCGAGATCCGCGCTCCCCTGTTCGAGGAGAAGGTCGTGGACCATATCCTGGGCCAGGTGAAGGTGGTGGACCAGACGGTCACCAAGGAGGCTCTCTTCGCCGACGAGGAGTCGGAAGAGGCCGGATCCGCCGGGGCCGCCACGGCCGAGGCGGGCGCCTAAACGGGCGAGCAGAACGCTCCTTCAAGAAGCGTCTCGCTGGCCCTTTTCGTCTCGGCCGCGCGTCCGCGCGGCCGATTTCAGGAGCAGAGTGAGACGATGAGAGATCCGATCGAGGTCTATAACAACACGCTCGTCCCGATGGTGGTCGAGCAGTCGAACCGCGGCGAGCGGGCGTTCGACATCTATTCGCGCCTCCTGCGCGAGCGGATCATCTTCCTCACGGGTCCCGTCGAAGACTATTCCGCCTCGCTCATCGTGGCGCAGCTTCTGTTCCTGGAAGCCGAGAACCCCAAGAAGGAAATCTCCTTCTACATCAACTCGCCGGGCGGCGTGGTGACCTCGGGGCTCTCGATCTACGACACGATGCAGTTCATCCGCTGCCCGGTCTCGACGCTCTGCGTCGGCCAGGCCGCCTCCATGGGCTCGCTCCTCCTGACCGCCGGCGCCACGGGCAACCGCTTCGCCCTGTCGAACGCCCGGATCATGGTCCACCAGCCCTCCGGCGGCTACCAGGGCCAGGTCACCGACATCCTGATCCATGCCCGCGAGGTCGAGAGCCTGAAGCGGCGCCTGAACGAGATCTACGTCAAGCACACGGGCCGGGACTACGCCACGATCGAGCAGGCCCTGGAGCGCGACAATTTCATGACCGCGGACGCCGCCAAGGAGTTCGGGCTCATCGATCAAGTGCTCGTGAAGCGGCCGGAGCCGGCCCAGCAACCTTGAGTCGCGGCGGCGGGCCGGACGGCGGCTTCGCCGGGCGGCCGGCCCGCCGTACGGCCCCGGTTCGGGGATGCCTGGGGACAACCTGTCGCGATCTGCGTCTTTTTGGCCCCCGGACCCGTTTCTATTGATCGCGCGGACACCGCGTGATTGCATGGGGATTCGGGGGGCAGGGCGAAAACGTTGCGTTGGAATCCGGGCGTCGGAACCTTTTGGTAGGCCTGACGCTCCTAATGTTGGGTGAGAGAGTGGTCGGCGGCTTGCTCGGTCAGCCGCAGGCCCGATTGGAGAAAGACCATGAGCAAGGCTGGCGGCAACGACTCCAAGAGCACGCTCTACTGCTCGTTCTGCGGCAAGAGCCAGCACGAGGTGCGCAAGCTGATCGCCGGCCCGACCGTCTTCATCTGCGATGAATGCGTCGAGCTGTGCATGGACATCATCCGCGAGGAGTCCAAGTCCTCCCTGGTGAAGTCCCGCGACGGGGTTCCGACCCCGAAGGAGATCCGGCGCGTCCTCGACGACTACGTGATCGGCCAGGACCACGCCAAGCGGGTCCTCTCGGTCGCGGTCCACAACCACTACAAGCGCCTGGCGCATGCCACGAAGCACAACGACGTCGAGCTCGCCAAGTCGAACATCCTGCTGATCGGGCCGACCGGCTCGGGCAAGACCCTGCTGGCGCAGACGCTGGCCCGGATCCTCGACGTGCCCTTCACGATGGCGGACGCCACGACCCTCACGGAAGCCGGCTACGTCGGCGAGGACGTGGAGAACATCATCCTCAAGCTGCTCCAGGCCTCCGACTACAACGTCGAGCGGGCGCAGCGCGGCATCGTCTACATCGACGAGATCGACAAGATCTCGCGCAAGTCCGACAACCCCTCGATCACCCGGGACGTCTCGGGCGAGGGCGTGCAGCAGGCGCTGCTGAAGATCATGGAGGGCACCGTGGCCTCCGTGCCGCCGCAGGGCGGCCGCAAGCACCCGCAGCAGGAGTTCCTCCAGGTCGACACCACGAACATCCTGTTCATCTGCGGCGGCGCCTTCGCGGGGCTGGAGCGGATCATCGCGGCCCGCGGCAAGGGCACCTCGATCGGCTTCGGCGCGACCGTCCAGGCCCCGGACGACCGCCGCACCGGCGAGGTGTTCCGCGAGGTCGAGCCCGAGGACCTGCTCAAGTTCGGCCTCATCCCCGAGTTCGTGGGCCGTCTCCCGGTGCTCGCGACCCTCGAGGACCTCGACGAGAGCGCCCTCAAGAAGATCCTGCAGGAGCCCAAGAACGCGCTCGTCAAGCAGTACCAGCGCCTGTTCGAGATGGAGAACGTGAACCTCACGTTCCAGGACGAGGCCGTCAGCATGATCGCCCGCAAGGCGATCGAGCGGAAGACCGGCGCCCGCGGCCTGCGCTCCATCATGGAGGCGATCCTGCTCGACACCATGTACGACCTGCCCGGGCTCGATTCGGTCGAGCAGGTCGTGATCGGCCCCGAGGTCGTGGAGGGCAAGGCCAAGCCGCTCTTCATCCACGGCGACCGGGCCGACCAGACCGCCAGCGCGAGCGCCTGATCGGGGACGCCGTCCGCGCCCCCGCGACCCCTCCGCGGGGCGGAGTCCCGGCTTGAAAAGAGCCGTCCGCCTCGCCACTTAAACCCTTACGCGACGGCCCCCGCTCATCCCCCGAGGGGCGGCCCCGCGGACCGGGCGCAGCGAACAAGAACAGCCTGAGCGTACCGGTGACTCGTTCGCAGGCCTGCTCTTCCCGAGGGGCCATCCGCGAACGCTGCGAAAGGATGTCATTCCATGACACAGTCCAAGCCCCGCCAGCCCCTCGTTCCCGGCGAGAGCGGAACCTACGCGGTCCTGCCGCTGCGCGACATCGTCGTCTTCCCGCACATGATCGTGCCGCTCTTCGTCGGCCGCGAGAAGTCGATCCGTGCCCTCGAGGAGGTCGTGAAGAGCGACCGTCACATCCTGCTGGCGACCCAGATCGACGCCACGGACGACGATCCGGCGACCGACGCGATCTACAAGGTCGGCACGCTGGCGAGCGTCCTGCAGCTCCTGAAGCTGCCCGACGGCACCGTGAAGGTGCTGGTCGAGGGCGGCAGCCGCGCGAGCGTCAAGGGCTACACCCGCACCGACGATTTCTACGAGGCGGAGGCCGAGGTTCTCCCCGATTCGCTCGGCGACCAGATCGAGGCGGAGGCGCTCGCCCGCTCGGTGATCTCCGAGTTCGAGAACTACGTGAAGCTCAACAAGAAGGTCTCGCCCGAGGTCGTCTCGGCGGTGACCCAGATCGAGGAGCCCGCCAAGCTCGCCGACACGATCGCCTCGCACCTGGCGATCAAGATCGCGGACAAGCAGGCGATCCTCGAGATCCCGACCGTCGCCCAGCGGCTCGAGAAGGTTCTCGGCCTGATGGAGAGCGAGATCTCCGTCCTCCAGGTCGAGAAGCGGATCCGCACCCGCGTCAAGCGGCAGATGGAGAAGACCCAGCGCGAGTACTACCTGAATGAGCAGATGAAGGCCATTCAGAAGGAGCTCGGCGACGAGGACGGCCGCGACGAGCTCGCCGAACTCGAGGACAAGATCGAGAAGACGAAGCTCTCGAAGGAGGCCCGCGACAAGGCGATGGGCGAGCTCAAGAAGCTGCGCCAGATGTCGCCCATGTCGGCCGAGGCCACGGTCGTGCGCAACTACCTCGACTGGATGCTCGGCATCCCGTGGGGCAAGCGCTCGAAGATCAAGAAGGACCTCAAGGCCGCCCAGGACGTGCTCGACAACGACCATTACGGTCTCGAGAAGGTCAAGGAGCGGATGGTCGAGTACCTGGCCGTGCAGCAGCGCGCCAACAAGCTCACCGGCCCGATCCTGTGCCTCGTCGGCCCGCCCGGCGTCGGCAAGACCTCGCTCGGCAAGTCGATTGCCCGGGCGACGGGCCGCGAGTTCGTGCGCATGTCGCTCGGCGGCGTCCGCGACGAGGCCGAGATCCGCGGCCACCGGCGGACCTATATCGGCTCGATGCCCGGCAAGATCATCCAGTCGATGCGCAAGGCCAAGTCGTCGAACCCGCTCATCCTGCTCGACGAGATCGACAAGATGGGCATGGACTTCCGCGGCGACCCCTCGGCGGCCCTCCTCGAGGTGCTGGACCCGGAGCAGAACGCGACCTTCAACGACCATTACCTCGAGGTCGACTACGACCTCTCGAACGTGATGTTCGTGACGACCGCGAACACGCTCAACATCCCGGCCCCGCTCCTCGACCGCATGGAGGTGATCCGCATCGCCGGCTACACCGAGGAGGAGAAGGCCGAGATCGCGCGCAAGCACCTCATCCCGTCCGCCATGAAGAAGCATGGGCTGGACGTGAAGGAGTGGTCGATCGACGACGAAGGCCTGCTCATGCTGGTCCGGCGCTACACCCGCGAGGCGGGCGTGCGCAACCTCGAGCGCGAGCTCGCCAACCTCGTCCGCAAGGCCGTCAAGGAGATCCTGCTCTCCAAGGTCAAGCGGGTCGACGTGACCCCCGAGAACCTGCCCGACTTCCTCGGGCCCCCGCGCTTCCGCTACGGCGAGGCCGAGACCGAGGACATGGTGGGCGCCGTCACGGGCCTGGCCTGGACGGAGGTCGGCGGCGAGCTGCTCACGATCGAGGGCATCATGATGCCCGGCAAGGGCAAGATGACCGTCACGGGCAACCTGCGCGACGTCATGAAGGAGTCGATCTCGGCGGCGGCGTCCTATGTCCGCTCCCGCGCCCTCGACTTCGGCGTCGAGCCGCCGATGTTCGACAAGCGCGACATCCACGTGCACGTGCCGGAAGGCGCGACCCCGAAGGACGGCCCCTCCGCGGGCATCGCCATGGGAACCGCGATCGTGTCGGTGATCACCGGGATCCCGGTGCGCCGCGACATCGCGATGACCGGCGAGGTGACGCTCCGGGGCCGCGTGCTCCCGATCGGCGGGTTGAAGGAGAAGCTCCTCGCGGCGCTCCGCGGCGGCATCAAGAAGGTGCTGATCCCGGAGGAGAACGCCAAGGACCTCGTCGACATCCCGGCGAGCGTGAAGAACGGGCTCGAGATCGTGCCGGTGTCGCGCATGGACCAGGTGCTGCAGCATGCCCTGGTCCGGATGCCGGAGCCGATCGAATGGGACGAGGCGAGCGCCGCGGCGGCCGCCAAGGCGGCTCCTCCGGCCTCCCCGGACGAGGACGCCTCCGGCGTCGTGGCGCACTAGCCGCACGCCCCCGAACGTCAAGAGCCCCCGGATCGGATCCGGGGGCTTTTTCTTTTGGATTCAAGCAAATCCTTTCGTTTTCGAAAGTGTTTTTTGAGGGTTGCGCAGGCCCGGGCTTTGCGCCAGAGGAGGCACCCCGCGAGCCGCCGCCGGCGCTTCCCGCGCGGCCCGCGTGTCCCGTTTCAAGGAGAATGCAATGAACAAAGGCGAACTCGTCAGCGCCGTCGCCGAGAAGGCCGGGGTCTCGAAGGGCCAGGCCGTCGAGGCGCTCGACGCCGCGCTCGAGGCCATCACGGAGGCGCTGAAGCGCGGCGAGGAGGTCAAGATCGTCGGCTTCGGCACCTTCGGAGTGACGCAGCGCGCCGCCGGCGAGGCCCGCAACCCGAAAACGGGCGAGAAGGTGCAGGTCCCGGCCTCCCGCAGCCCCAAGTTCCGCGCCGGCACCGGCCTCAAGGAGGCCCTGAACGGCTGAGCGGACGGGTGGCCCGACTGGGCCACGACCAGCCCTCGTCGAGGCCCTGAACGGCTGAGCGGACGGGTGGCCCGCTTCGGGGCGGGCGCCGCAAAGAGCCGACCGCGCTTGCGTTGTCGGCCTTCTCTTTTTATCTGAGACGGGCAGCCGGATGCTCCGGCGCGGCCGCAGGGCTGGATGGGCGGTTAGCTCAGTTGGTAGAGCAGCTGCTTTACACGCAGCGGGTCGGCGGTTCGAGCCCGTCACCGCCCACCAGATCCGCCGCGCCGCACCCGACGCCGCAGGGGCGCGCCTGCCGCCAAGGTCTTCTGCCGCAACGGGTTTTCAGGCCTCGCCCAAGGATCCGCATGGGGCCCTGCAACAATGTCGGACGATCGCCGCAAGAGGCGCTTGACAGGGGGGGAGGCGCCCCGTAAACCGCCGCCACACCGCTGGTGCAGCGGTTCTTTGCGCGGGCGTAGCTCAGTTGGTTAGAGTGCCGGCCTGTCACGCCGGAGGTCGCGGGTTCGAGCCCCGTCGCCCGCGCCACTTATCCCTCCGACAACCGATCCGTTCATGCAGGTCCGCGGTGCCGCGCCCGATGGCTGCGCAAGGCCGCGCCGGCGCGGCTCGGCGGAGGGCCTGCCGGAGCGTTGCCGTATTCCGTTCGGGACAGCCGGAAAGCGGAGGCTCAGCCGTCGAGCGTCCTGCCGTCCGGGGCCCGCGCCACGATCTCGAGGACGGCCGCCAGACAGGTCAGGTGGAAGATCGCCAGGATCAACATTTGCGCTGCCTCGTGGTTGTGCCTACACCCTAGCGTCGGTCCTCCCGCGTCAGGCAAGGGCGATTCCAGCCTAGGCCATATGGTCTAGGTTGTGCCGGACCGGAACGGGGCTGTCCGGTCCGCGCAGGCCCTTCCGCCCGGACCGGTGCCGCGTTGAGGCGATTTTCGATTGATCTGCGTTAATGGGCTGTAACGGCCCCGCTTGCCCCCGCGGCTGCGCCGCCGTTCACGGGTGAAGGCGCCGACCATGTGGTTCTCCAAGCTCTTCTCGGATTTCTCGGCCCGGGTGGCCCATGCGACGGGCAAGCCCGTCACCTTCATCCTCTGCGCCGGGGTGATCGCGCTCTGGGCGCTGACCGGACCGCTGTTCCATTTCTCGAACACCTGGCAGCTCCTCATCAACACCGGCACCACCATCGTGACCTTCCTGATGGTGTTCCTGATCCAGAACACCCAGAACCGGGACGGGGCCGCGATCCAGGCCAAGCTCGACGAACTCATCCGCGCGAGCGCCGCTCAGAACGTGTTCATCGGCATCGAGCGGCTGACCCAGGAAGAGCTCGACGAGATTCGGGCCCGCTGCGAGGCCAAGGCCAAGGCCGAGGCCGCTGCCGACCGGGCCGAGGACGCCGCCAACCGCCGAGCCGCGCAGGCGGCCGAGCGCGCCACCTCGTGAGGGCGGGCGCCTGCGGATTCACCCGCTTGTGCGGCTCGGCCGAGCGCGCCACCACGTGAGAGCGGGAGCCCGCGGAACCTCCGGATTGTGCGGCGCGGCAAACACTTGCCGGGGGAGCTTGCCAGGGGAGGGGTGCTGAGCTAATCCACGCGCGCATTCCACGTATTGCCGCACCGGCTTGGACAAGCGTCCGAGCGGGCCTAGATCCGGGTCTGCCGGCCGGCCGGACGCGCCGGGTTCCGTCCTGTTAGGTGTCGCATGACGAATCTCCTCGCCGACTACCTGCCCCTCGTGATCTTCATCGGCGTCGCCACCGCGTTCGGGCTCATCCTCCTGGTGGCCCCGTTCCTGGTGGCCTTCCGCCGGCCCGACACCGAGAAGCTGTCGGCCTACGAGTGCGGCTTCAACGCCTTCGACGACGCCCGCATGAAGTTCGACGTGCGGTTCTATCTGGTCGCCATCCTGTTCATCATCTTCGACCTCGAGGTCGCCTTCCTCTTCCCATGGGCGATCACCTTCGGGGATCTGGGCTGGTTCGGGTTCTGGTCGATGATGCTGTTCCTCGGCGTGCTCACCGTGGGCTTCGTGTACGAGTGGAAGAAGGGAGCCCTTGAATGGGATTGATCGCCAATTCCCAGTCCCGCGTGATCGCTCCGCAGCCCGAGGACGCCATCGATCCGGCGACCGGCCGGCGGATCGGGGACACCGACCCGTTCTTCAACAATGTCCGCGACGAGCTCGCGGACAAGGGCTTTCTGGTGACCTCGACCGAGGACCTCATCACCTGGGCGCGCACCGGCTCGCTCATGTGGATGACCTTCGGGCTGGCCTGCTGCGCGGTCGAGATGATGCACATGTCGATGCCGCGCTACGACGCCGAGCGCTTCGGCTTCGCCCCGCGCGCGAGCCCGCGCCAGTCCGACGTGATGATCGTGGCCGGGACGCTCACCAACAAGATGGCGCCTGCCTTCCGCAAGGTCTACGACCAGATGCCGGAGCCGCGCTACGTCATCTCCATGGGCTCCTGCGCCAACGGCGGCGGCTACTACCACTATTCGTATTCGGTGGTCCGGGGCTGCGACCGCATCGTGCCGGTGGACATCTACGTGCCGGGCTGCCCGCCGACCGCCGAGGCGCTCCTCTACGGCGTGCTGCTGCTGCAGAAGAAGATCCGCCGCACGGGAACCATCGAACGCTAGGCCGGACCGGCGCGGCCCCGGGACCCCGGGGAGGCGCGGCCCGGCCTTCCTCCGCCCCGCCTCCGGACGGGGTCCCGGACGAGACCATTCACAGCCCGACCCGGCCCTTCCGGCCGGCCGCCCGGGCGAGAGACTCCGAGAGACGTCATGAACCCGGAACTGGAAGCCCTCGGCGACCACATCGCCTCGTCGCTCGGCGAGGCGATCTCCGACAAGGCGGTCGCCTTCGGCGAACTCACCCTAGTGGCGCGCGGCGAGGACATCGTGCGGGTGGTGGAGTTCCTGCGCGACGATCCGCAATGCCGGTTCGTGTGCTTCGTAAGCATCTGCGGCGCCGACTACCCCGGCCGCGAGCGCCGGTTCGACGTGGTCTACCAGTTCCTGGCGCCGCAGTTTAACCGGCGGGTCCGGGTGAAGGTCGAGGCCGACGACGTCACGCCGGTGCCCTCGATCGTCGACCTGTTCCCCGCCGCGAACTGGTACGAGCGCGAGACCTACGACCTCTACGGCGTCCTTTTCTCCGGTCACCCGGACCTGCGCCGCCTGCTCACCGATTACGGCTTCGAGGGCCACCCCCTGCGCAAGGACTTCCCGCTCACCGGCTTCGTCGAGGTCCGCTACGACGACGCCCAGGGGCGCGTGGTCTACGAGCCCGTCAAGCTCCCGCAGGAATTCAGGAACTTCGATTTTCTCTCGCCCTGGGAGGGCACGGATTACGTGCTGCCGGGGGATGAGAAGGCCAAGGCCTGAAGAAGCGAATGGTGAGTGGCGAATGGCGAATGGAAGAGGAGGGCGAGCGATGGGAGTCGTCGATCAGTTCCTACCGCGACCTTCGCGTCTGGCAGGATGCCATGGCGCTGGCAGAGGCCAGCTACGCTCTTACGGCCAAGTTTCCCCGGGAGGAGATGTTCGGGCAGACCTCGCAGATCCGGCGCTCGTCCGCCTCCATTGCGGCCAACATCGCGGAAGGCCACGGACGGGAGGGGGCGGCGTCCTTCGTCCACTTCCTGCGGATCGCCCAGGGCTCGCTGAAAGAGCTCGAGACACACATCATCCTGTCGCAGCGCGTCGGCTTAGCGGCGCCGGAGGCAGCCGGACCATTGCTCGACAGCTGCGAGGTTCTCGGCAAAAGGCTACGGACCCTCATCCGATCCCTCCAGCGAAGGCAGGCGGACAACCGACCATGACCTCCTTCCATTCGCCATTCGCCACTCGCCATTCGCCGGTTGCCCCATGACCGAACACAACATCCGGAACTTCACGATCAATTTCGGGCCGCAGCATCCTGCGGCCCACGGCGTTCTGCGCTTGGTGCTGGAGCTCGACGGCGAGATCGTCGAGCGGGTCGATCCCCATATCGGCCTCCTGCATCGCGGGACCGAGAAGTTCTGCGAGTACAAGACCTACCTCCAGGCGATCCCCTATTTCGACCGCCTCGACTACTGCTCGCCCATGAGCCAGGAGCACGGCTTCTGCGTCGGGATCGAGAAGCTGCTCGGGATCCAGGTGCCCCGGCGCGGGCAGCTCATCCGGGTGCTGTGGCTCGAGCTGTCGCGGATCAAGTCGCACCTCCTCAACGTGACCACGCAGGCCATGGACGTCGGCGCGCTCACGCCGCCCCTCTGGGGCTTCGAGGAGCGCGAGAAGCTCATGATCTTCTACGAGCGCGTCTCGGGCTCGCGCATGCACGCCAACTACTTCCGCGTCGGCGGGGTGCGGCAGGACATGACGCCCCAGCTCGTCGACGACATCGAGGAGTGGTGCCACACCTTCCCGCAGACGCTCGACGACCTCGACGCGCTCGTGATGAACAACCGCATCTTCAAGCAGCGCAACGTCGACATCGGCGTGCTGACGCTCGAGGATTGCTGGAAATGGGGCTTCTCGGGCCCGATGGTGCGCGGCTCCGGCGCTCCTTGGGACCTGCGCAAGTCGCAGCCCTACGAGTGCTACGAGGAGCTCGACTTCGACATCCCCGTGGGCCGCAACGGCGACAACTACGACCGCCAGCTCGTCCGCATGGAGGAGATGCGCCAGAGCGTGCGCATCATGCTCCAGTGCATCGCCAAGCTGCGGGAGCCCGCCGGCCAGGGGCCGATCTCGACCGAGGACGGCAAGGTCGTGCCGCCGTCGCGCCGGGACATGAAGCGCTCCATGGAGGCGCTGATCCAGCACTTCAAGCTCTTCACGGAGGGCTTCCACGTGCCGGCCGGGGAGGTCTACGTGCCGGTCGAGGCCCCGAAGGGCGAGTTCGGCGTCTACCTCGTGGCCGACGGCACCAACAAGCCCTACCGGGCCTACATCCGCGCCCCTGGCTTCGCCCACCTCCAGGGCATGGACTTCATGTGCCGCGGCCACATGCTCGCCGACGTCGCCGGCGTGCTGGGGTCGCTCGACATCGTGTTCGGCGAGGTCGACCGGTAGTTTTCGTGCCCGGCTCCGGGCCGGGCGACCGCGCCCCCTCGGCGCCGACAGGTTTCAAGTCGTGGATGGCCGGGCTAAGGCCCGGCCATGACGATGAGGAGAGAAGTGGAATGGCCGTTCGCAAGCTCGCTCCGCCAGAGCTTCAGCCGGAATCGTTCGCGTTCACGCCCGAAAACGAGGCGTTCGCGGACCGTGAGATCGCCAAGTACCCGCCGGGTCGCGAAGCCTCGGCGGTGATCGCGCTCCTGTGGCGGGCCCAGGAGCAGAACGGCGGCTGGCTGCCCCAGAAGGCGATCGAGGCGGTTGCGGCCAAGCTCAACATGGCCTCGATCCGGGTCATGGAGGTCGCGACCTTCTACACGATGTTCAACCTCGACCCGGTCGGGAAATACCTCATCCAGTTCTGCGGCACGACGCCCTGCGCGCTGCGCGGGGCGGGCGCCATCAAGGAGGTGCTCCAGCGCCGGGTCGGCGACGAGCGCCACGTCTCGGCGGACGGGCTGTTCTCCTGGCTCGAGGTCGAGTGCCTCGGCGCCTGCTGCAACGCCCCCATGGTGCAGATCAACGACGACTACTACGAGGACCTGAACCGGGAGAATTTCGAGACGCTTCTCGACGACCTCGCGGCCGGGCGCCCTGTGAAGAAGGGCTCGCAGATCGGCCGCAACGCCTCGGAGCCGCACGAGGCGGTCGGCACCCTGACGGACCCGGCCCTCTTCGACGGCTCCCTCGTCGGCGCCTGGCGCAAGCGCTTCGAGGAGGAGGCCGCCAAGGCCACCGGCGAGGAAGCCGCCGCGAAGGCGAGCATTCCCGAGCAGGTGAAGGCGGCGAAGCCCACCGCCGGCCGCGCGATCGAGAGCCCCGTGGCCGACACCCCGGCCGAGCGGGCCAAGGAGGGCGAGCGCCCGATCGACCCGGTGGACCAGAAGAACGCCGCCGATCCCTCGCGGGCCACCGTCGTGCAGCCGGGTTCGGCCGACGGCGTGCGGCCGGCGCCGCAGAGCTCGAAATCCTACGTGGCGACGCCCTCCAAGCCCGAGGACGGCAAGGTGGTGCCCGCCGCCGAGACGACCCCGGTCGCCGGCACGCCGCCCGCGGAAGCCGAGACCCGCCGCGACGGCAGCGAGAGCAAGCCCGACGTGGTCGTTCCCAAGAACGACAAAGCGCCTTTCAACAAGTCCTGACCCCAGGTGATGTGAGATGCTTCAGGACCGAGACCGGATTTTCACGAACCTCTACGGGTTCCACTCCCCGGGCCTTCAGGCCGCGAAGATGCGCGGCGCCTGGGACGGGACCAAGTTCCTCTTGGAGAAGGGCCGCGACTGGATCATCGACGAGATGAAGAAGTCGGGCCTGCGCGGCCGCGGCGGCGCCGGCTTCCCGACCGGGCTCAAGTGGTCGTTCATGCCGAAAGCATCGGACGGGCGGCCGCACTACCTCGTGGTCAACGCCGACGAGTCGGAGCCCGGCACCTGCAAGGACCGGGAGATCATGCGGCACGATCCGCATCTCCTGATCGAGGGCTGCCTCATCGCCTCCTTCGCGATGGGCGCGAACGCGGCCTACATCTATGTCCGCGGCGAGTACATCGCCGAGCGGATCGCGCTCCAGCGCGCGGTCGACGAGGCCTATGAGGCGCGCCTCATCGGCAAGGACAACGTCCACGGCCACGCTTTCGACCTCTACGTCCACCACGGCGCCGGCGCCTATATCTGCGGCGAGGAGACGGCTCTCATCGAGAGCATGGAGGGCAAGAAGGGCATGCCGCGCCTGAAGCCCCCGTTCCCGGCCAATATGGGCCTCTACGGCTGCCCCACGACGGTCAACAACGTGGAATCGATCGCGGTGGCGGGCACCATCCTGCGCCGGGGCGGCGCGTGGTTCGCCGGGCTCGGCCGGCCCAACAACACCGGGACGAAGCTGTTCTGCGTCTCGGGCCACGTCAACAAGCCCTGCAACGTCGAGGAGGAGCTGGGTCTCACCTTCCGCGAGCTGATCGACCGCCATTGCGGCGGCATCCGCGGTGGCTGGGACAACCTCCTGGCCGTGATCCCCGGCGGCTCCTCGGTGCCCATGATCCCGGCGGCCGACATCACCGACGCCCACATGGACTTCGACACGCTCCGGAACATGAAGTCGGGCCTGGGCACTGCGGCCGTGATCGTCATGGACAAGTCCACCGACGTGATCCGGGCGATCGCCCGCATTGCCTACTTCTACAAGCACGAATCCTGCGGCCAGTGCACGCCCTGCCGCGAGGGCACGGGCTGGATGTGGCGCGTCGTCCACCGCATGGCGGAAGGCCGCGCCCAGAAGCGCGAGATCGACATGCTGCTCGAGGTCTCGACCCAGATCGAGGGCCACACGATCTGCGCGCTGGGCGACGCCGCCGCCTGGCCGATCCAGGGGCTGATCCGCCACTTCCGCCACGAGATCGAGCGCCGCATCGACGACTACGCCGCGAACCCGCACATGGAGCCCATCCCGATGGCGGCGGAGTAGGGGGAGGCCATGGGCGATCCCGACAACCTGGTCCTGGTCTACCTCAGGCGGCTCGACGAGAAGGTCGACCGGCTGATCGCGGACAACCACGACATAAAGGCGCGTCTGGCCGCGGTGGAAGAGAATCTGGCCGGCGTTCACCGCCGGATCGACCGTCTTGAACTGCGGATTGAGCGCATCGAAAAGCGCCTCGATCTGGCAGAGACGACCCATTAAGGGCTGACCATGACCAAACTCATCGTCGACGGCATCGAGGTTGACGTTCCGCCGGAATTCACCCTGCTCCAGGCGGCAGAAGCCGCGGGTGCCGAGATTCCGCGCTTCTGCTTCCACGAGCGCCTGTCCATCGCGGGCAACTGCCGCATGTGCCTCGTGGAGCTGAAAGGCGCCCCGAAGCCCGTGGCCTCCTGCGCCTGGTCCGTGCGCGACTGCCGGCCGGGACCCAACGGCGAGCCGCCGGTCGTCAACACCAAGACGCCGAGCGTCAAGAAGGCGCGCGAAGGGGTGATGGAGTTCCTCCTCATCAACCACCCCCTCGACTGCCCGATCTGCGACCAGGGCGGCCAGTGCGACCTCCAGGACCAGGCCATGGCCTACGGGGTCGACACCTCGCGCTACCACGAGAACAAGCGCGCCGTGGTCGACAAGTACCTCGGGCCGCTGATCAAGACCGCCATGAACCGGTGCATCCACTGCACCCGCTGCGTCCGCTTCACCACCGAGGTCGCGGGCGTGGAGGATCTCGGCGCGCTCTGGCGCGGCGAGGATATGGAGATCACGAGCTATCTCGAGCGGGCGCTCGGCTCGGAATTGCAGTCGAACGCGGCCGACCTCTGTCCCGTGGGCGCCCTCGTCCACAAGCCCGAGGCCTTCAACTTCCGCCCCTGGGAGCTGTCGAAGACCGATTCCGTCGACGTCATGGACGCGGTCGGCTCGAACATCCGGGTCGATTCCCGCGGCCGCGAGGTGATGCGCATCCTCCCCCGGGTCAACGAGGCCATCAACGAGGAGTGGATCACCGACAAGACCCGCCACGTGGTCGATGGGCTTCGCCTCCAGCGGCTCGACCGGCCCTTCGTGCGCGTCGACGGCAAGCTCCGCCAGGCCACCTGGGGCGAGGCGTTCGCGGCAATCGCGGCCCGGGTGAAGGGCACCGCCCCGAACCGCATCGGCGCCATCGTGGGCGACCTCGCCGCGGTCGAGGAGACCTACGCCCTCAAGCTCCTGATGGGCAGCCTCGGGGTCGCCAACATCGACGCCCGCCAGGACGGCACGGTGCTCTCACCCGCCTACGGCCGCGCGAGCTACATCTTCAACAGCACCATCGCGGGCATCGAGGACGCGGACGCGATCCTGATCGTCGGCGCGAACCCGCGCATCGAGGCCTCCCTCGTCAACGTGCGCATCCGCAAGCGCTGGCGCGTCGCTCCGCCGCCGATCGGGGTGATCGGCGAGGCCGTCAACCTCACCTACGCCTACGACTACCTCGGCGCCGGCCCCGAGACCTTGGCCGACGTGCTCGCCGGGCGCCACTCCTTCGCCGAGAAGCTCCGCGAGGCCAAGCGCCCGCTGATCATCGTGGGGCAGGGGGCTCTCATGCGCCCCGACGGGCTCGCCGTCCTCTCCATGGCGGCCCGGCTCGCCCAAGATGTCGGCGCCGTCGCGGAGGGCTGGAACGGCTTCTCGGTGCTGCACACGGCCGCCGCCCGCGTCGGCGCGCTCGACCTCGGCTTCGTGCCCGGCGAGGGCGGCCTCACCGCGGCCGAGATGGCCAAGGGCGGTGGGGTCGACGTCCTGTTCAACCTCGGCGCCGACGAGATCGAGATCGCGCCGGGCGCCTTCGTGATCTACCAGGGCACCCACGGCGACCGCGGCGCCCACCGGGCGGACGTGATCCTCCCCGGCGCCGCCTATACCGAGAAGTCCGGCACCTACGTGAACACGGAAGGCCGGGTGCAGCTTGCGAACCGCGCCGCCTTCGCGCCGGGCGACGCGCGCGAGGACTGGGCGATCATCCGGGCGCTCTCGGACGTTCTCGGCCACAAGCTGCCGTTCGATTCGCTCAACGCTCTGCGCAAGAGGCTCTACGGCGAGCACCCCCACTTCGCGGCCCTCGAGAGCATCGCGGTTTCCGACGTGGCGGGCGCGCTCGCCGGCCTCGCCGGGATCGGCGGGGAGCCGGGCCGGGAGCCCTTCGTGGGCCCGATCGGCGACTTCTACCTCACCAACCCGATCGCCCGCGCCTCCGGCGTGATGGCGGAGTGCTCGGCGCTGGCCCGGGGCGACCGGCTCCAGGCGGCGGAATAAGGCGGCACGACGATGGATCTCACCGATACGCTCCTGGCGGTGGCCCTCATGGCGATTAAGAGCCTGTTCTTGATCGTCCTGCTCCTCACCTACATCGCCTATGCCCTCTACGCCGACCGCAAGATCTGGGCGGCCGTGCAGTTGCGGCGCGGCCCCAACGTGGTCGGTCCCTTCGGCCTGCTGCAGAGCTTCGCGGACCTCCTGAAGTTCGTGCTGAAGGAGCCGGTGATCCCGGCCTCGGCCAACAAGGGCCTGTTCCTGCTGGCCCCGCTCCTGACCGCCGTGCTGGCGCTCGCCTCCTGGGCGGTGATCCCGGTCAATTACGGCTGGGCGCTCGCGGACATCAATGTCGGCGTCCTCTATATCTTCGCGATCTCGTCGCTGGGGGTCTACGGCATCATCATCGGGGGCTGGGCCTCGAACTCGAAGTACCCCTTCCTCGGGGCGCTGCGCTCGGCCGCCCAGATGGTGTCCTACGAGGTCTCGATCGGCTTCGTGATCGTCACGGTGCTGATGTGCGCCGGCTCCCTCAACCTGTCCCGGATCGTCATGGCCCAGGACACGGCGCTGGGGATCCTGGGCTGGTACTGGCTGCCGCTCTTCCCGATGTTCGTGATCTTCTTCATCTCGGCCATGGCCGAGACGAACCGGCCGCCTTTCGACCTGCCCGAGGCCGAATCCGAGCTCGTGGCGGGCTTCGCGGTCGAGTACTCCTCGACGCCCTACCTCCTCTTCATGCTCGGCGAGTACGTGGCCATCATGACCATGTGCGCGCTCGGCGCCATCCTGTTCATGGGCGGCTGGCTCTCGCCGATCCCGTTCGCGCCCTTCACCTGGGTGCCCGGGATCGTCTGGTTCGTGCTCAAGGCCAGCTTCCTGTTCTTCCTCATCGCTATCGTGAAGGCGATGGTGCCGCGCTACCGCTACGACCAGCTCATGCGCCTCGGCTGGAAGGTGTTCCTGCCGATCTCGCTCTTCATGGTGGTGGCCGTGGCCTTCGTCCTGAAACTCCTCGACCTCGCCCCGCGGGTCGCATCCTAACCTCTGGAGACCGGGCCATGAAGCTCGACCAAGCTTCTCGGCCCGGTGTTCCAGGCCGCAACAGACGTCATCGGAGACCGGGCCCATGAAGCTCGACCAGGCCGCCAAAGCCCTCCTCCTGAAGGAGTTCGTGTCGGGGTTCTTCCTCGCCATGAAGTACTTCTTCAAGCCGAAGGCGACGATCAACTACCCCTTCGAGATGGGCCATCGCGGGCCCCGCTTCCGGGGCGAGCATGCGCTGCGCCGCTACCCCAACGGGGAGGAGCGCTGCATCGCCTGCAAGCTCTGCGAGGCCGTGTGCCCGGCCCAGGCCATCACGATCGAAGCGGGGCCGCGCCGCAACGACGGCACCCGGCGCACCACGCGCTACGATATCGATATGGTGAAATGCATCTACTGCGGGTTGTGCCAGGAGGCCTGCCCGGTGGACGCCATCGTCGAGGGCCCGAACTTCGAGTTCTCGGTCGAGACCCGCGAGGAGCTGCTCTTCGACAAGAACAAGCTCCTCGAGAACGGCGCCCGGTGGGAGCGCGAGATCGCGCGCAACATCCAGAAGGACGCGCCGTATCGGTAATGCGAATGGTGGGTGGCGAATGGCGAATGGAGGGGCCGTGAACACACCCATTCGCCACTCGCCATTCGCCATTCGCCCCATTATAGACGGCCCCGCCGGCCGACGAGAACGTGAACCATGACGGTCAACGCCGCCTTCTTCTATCTCTTCGCGACCATCACGGTCGCCTCGGGCTTCATGGTGATCGCCTCGCGCAATCCCGTGCAGTCGGTGCTGTTCCTGATCCTCGCCTTCGTGAACGCGGCGGGGCTCTTCCTCATGATGGGGGCCGAGTTCCTGGCGATGATCCTGGTCATCGTCTACGTGGGCGCGGTCGCGGTTCTGTTCCTCTTCGTCGTCATGATGCTCGACGTGGACTTCGCCGAGCTGCGCCAGGGCTTCCTGCAGTACCTGCCGGTCGGGGCGCTCATCGGGATCGTGTTCCTGCTCGAGCTCGTCCTCGTGGTCGGAACCTGGACCGTGAACCCGGAGCTCATCCTCTCCCCGGCCGTGCCGATCCCGCCCGCCCACGTCATGACCAACACCGAGGCGATCGGGCAGGTGCTCTACACCCGCTACTTCTACTTCTTCCAGGCCGCGGGCCTGATCCTGCTCGTCGCCATGATCGGCGCCATCGTGCTGACGCTCCGCGAGCGGGTCGGCGTCCGGCGCCAGGACATCTCGCGCCAGAACGCGCGGACGCCCGCCGACACCCTTGAAGTCCGGAAGGTCCCCTTCCGCCAAGGCCTCTGAGGAGAGCCGCCATGGACATCGGCCTCAGCCATTACCTGACCGTCGCCGCCATCCTGTTCACCCTCGGGGTGTTCGGGATCTTCCTCAACCGGAAGAACGTGATTGTCATCCTGATGTCGGTCGAGCTCATCCTGCTCGCCGTGAACATCAACTTCGTGGCCTTCTCGACCCATCTCGGCGACATCGTCGGCCAGGTCTTCGCGCTGCTGATCCTGACGGTCGCGGCCGCGGAAGCAGCCATCGGGCTCGCCATCCTCGTGGTCTTCTTCCGCAACCGCGGCTCCATCGCGGTTGAGGACATCAACATGATGCGGGGCTGAAGCCCTCTCGAACGGATCGGTCATGTATCACGCGATCGTCTTCCTGCCGCTCGTCGGCTTCCTCATCGCGGGCCTGTTCGGGCGCGTGCTGGGGCCGCGCCCGAGCGAGATCGTCACCACGGCCCTGCTCTTCGTATCGGCGGCGCTGTCCTGGGTCGCGTTCTTCTCGGTCGGCTTCGGCTCGGGCGCGACGCGGGTCCAGGTCGCCCAGTGGATGGCCTCCGGCGACCTCGTGGTCGACTGGGCGTTCCGGATCGACACCCTCACGGCCGTCATGCTCGTGGTCGTGAACACGGTCTCGGCGCTCGTGCACCTCTATTCCATCGGGTACATGCACGAGGACCCGCACCGGCCGCGCTTCTTCGCCTACCTGTCGCTCTTCACCTTCGCGATGCTGATGCTGGTGACGTCGGACAACCTCGTCCAGATGTTCTTCGGCTGGGAGGGCGTGGGCCTGGCGAGCTACCTGCTCATCGGCTTCTGGTACCACAAGGAATCCGCCAACGCGGCGGCCATGAAGGCCTTCATCGTCAACCGGGTCGGCGATTTCGGCTTCGCGCTCGGCATCTTCCTGGTCTTCGTCCTGTTCAACTCGGTCTCGTTCGACCAGATCTTCCCCCGCGTCGGCGACGTCGCGAACGCCCGCTTCCACTTCATCGGCTATGACTGGAACGCGGTGACGCTCGCCTGCCTGCTGCTCTTCATGGGCGCCATGGGCAAGTCGGCGCAGTTCCTGCTCCACACCTGGCTGCCCGACGCCATGGAGGGCCCGACCCCGGTCTCGGCCCTGATCCACGCCGCCACCATGGTGACGGCCGGGGTCTTCATGGTCGCGCGCCTGTCGCCGCTGTTCGAGTACGCCCCGGCCGCGCTCTCCGTGGTCACGGTTATCGGCGCCATCACGGCCTTCTTCGCCGCGACCGTCGGCCTCGTCCAGAACGACATCAAGCGGGTCATCGCCTATTCGACCTGCTCGCAGCTCGGCTACATGTTCGTGGCGCTCGGCGTCGGGGCCTACTCGGCCGGCATCTTCCACCTCTTCACCCACGCCTTCTTCAAGGCGCTGCTGTTCTTAGGGGCCGGCTCGGTCATCCACGCGATGCACCACGAGCAGGACATCCGGAACATGGGGCAGCTTCGCCGCTACATCCCCTTCACGGCCGCCATGATGGCGATCGGCACGCTGGCGCTCACGGGCTTCCCCTTCACGGCGGGCTACTATTCCAAGGACGCCATCATCGAGGCCGCCTTCGCCTCGCAGCGGCCGGGGGCGAACTTCGCCTTCCTCGCCACCGTGCTCGCGGCCTTCATGACCTCGTTCTATTCCTGGCGCCTGTTCTTCCTCACCTTCGAGGGAATGAAGCGCTGGGGTCGGGACACCCACCACACCCACGGCGACCACGAGGGCGTGGAGCACGACGACCATAGCCGCGACGTCGAGCCGGCGGTCCACGCCGACCACGAGCACGGCCACCACGGCGCGCACACCCCGCACGAGAGCCCGCTCGTGATGCTCATCCCCCTCGGCGTGCTGGCGCTCGGGGCGGTCGTGGCGGGCTTCGCCTTCAAGGAAGCCTTCATCGGCCACGACTACGCGGGGTTCTGGAAGGGCGCGCTGTACACGGGTCCCGAGAACAAGATCCTCGAGGACATCCACCACCTGCCGCCGCTGATCCCGTGGCTGCCCACCATCATGATGGGGCTCGGCTTCGCGCTCGCCTACCTGTTCTACATCCGGGACACCCGCCGCCCGGCGGCGCTCGCGGCCCAGCACCCGTTCCTGTACCGCTTCCTCCTCAACAAGTGGTACTTCGACGAGCTCTACGACCGGATCTTCGTGCGTCCCGCCATGTGGATCGGCCGCTTCTTCTGGCGCACCGGCGACCAGCGCATCATCGACGGCCTCGGGCCCGACGGCATCTCGGCCCGGGTGCTCGACGTGACCCGGGGCGTCGTGCGGGTCCAGACCGGCTACGTCTACCACTACGCCTTCGCGATGCTGATCGGCGTCGCCGCCCTGGTGAGCTGGTACCTCGTGGCGGGGCGCCATTGATGTCCCGCCTGCACACGTCCTTGGCCCGGTCCCCTCTGGCGCCTTCCGCTCGCATCGCCTGCGCCCGGACGTCTCCGATGCCCGGCCCGTGCCTTTCCGTTGCCCGGTCCGCCGCGGCAGGAGCCCTCTAGATGTTTGGTTTCGGCATCCTCTCCGGACTTCTGGTCCTGCCGCTCGTCGGCGCGGCGATCATCCTGTGCCTGCGCGGCGACGGCGAGGCCGTGCGCTCCAACGTGCGCTGGGTGGCGCTCGCCACCACGGTGGTGACCTTCCTGCTCTCGCTCGTGGCCTGGGGCCGCTTCGACCCCGCGACGCCCGCCTTCCAGCTCGTCGAGAGCCACCGCTGGCTCACCGACGCGATCCGCTTCAAGCTCGGGGTCGACGGCTTCTCGATGCCGTTCATCCTGCTCACGACCTTCCTGATGCCGTTCGCGATCCTGGCCTCTTGGGAGTCGATCGAGCACCGGCTCAAGGAGTACATGGTCGCCTTCCTGGTGCTCGAGACCACCATGATCGGCGTCTTCGGGGCGCTGGACCTCGTGCTGTTCTACCTGTTCTTCGAGGCCGGCCTGATCCCGATGTTCCTCATCATCGGCATCTGGGGCGGCAAGCGGCGCATCTACGCCAGCTTCAAGTTCTTCCTCTACACGCTTCTCGGCTCGGTCCTGATGCTCCTCGCCATCATGGCGATGTGGTTCACGATCGGGACCACCGACATCCCGACCCTGCTCGCCGAGGCGCCCCGCAAGCTCGGCGCGAACCTGCAATACTGGCTCTGGCTCGCCTTCTTCGCCTCGTTCGCGGTGAAGATGCCCATGTGGCCGGTCCACACCTGGCTGCCCGACGCCCACGTGGAGGCGCCGACCGCGGGCTCGGTGATCCTGGCCGCGATCCTGCTGAAGATGGGCGGCTACGGCTTCATCCGGGTCTCGCTGCCGATGTTCCCGGAGGCCTCCGCCGAGTTCGCGCCGCTGGTGTTCTCGCTCTCCGTGGTCGCGATCGTCTACACCTCGCTGGTCGCCCTCATGCAGGAGGACATGAAGAAGCTCATCGCCTATTCGTCCGTGGCCCATATGGGCTTCGTGACCATGGGGATCTTCTCCATGAACGCGCAGGGCATCCAGGGGGCGATGTTCACGATGATCTCGCACGGGCTGGTCTCGGGCGCGCTCTTCCTCTGCGTCGGCGTGATCTACGACCGCATGCACACCCGCGAGATCGCCGCCTATGGCGGCCTCGTGAACCGGATGCCGCTCTACGCGGTCGCGTTCCTGATCTTCACCATGGCGAACGTCGGCCTGCCCGGCACCTCGGCCTTCGTGGGCGAGTTCCTGTCGCTGCTCGGCGGCTTCCGGGCCAACCCCTGGGTCGCGTTCTTCGCCACGCTGGGCGTGATCCTGTCGGCGGCCTACGCGCTCTGGCTCTACCGCCGGGTCGTCTACGGCGAACTCACCAAGCCTGCGCTCCAGGGCATCCGGGACCTCACGGGCCGCGAGATCGCGATCCTCGCGCCCCTCGTGATCCTCGTGATCTATTACGGCGTGCACCCGGGCCCGATCCTCGACGCCTTCGCGGCCTCGACCGACAACCTCCTCAAGGGCACGCAAGCCGCGCTCGCGACCGTCAAGACCGCCGCCGTCTCCGCTCCCTAAAGGCGCATCATGAACCCCGCCCTGACTCCCTACGTGTTCGGCCCGGCCCTCCCCGAGATCATCCTCGCGGGCGGCGTGCTGATCCTCGTCCTCTTCGGTGCGCTCCGCGGCGAGCGCTCGACCGAGGCCGTCACCGGCGGCGCGCTCGCTCTCCTGGCGCTGGCGCTCGTGGTGGTGCTGACGCTGCCGTCCGGGCGCACGCTCGCGCTCAACGGCTCCTTCATCGTCGACGCCTTCGCGCGCTTCATGAAGGTCCTGACGCTCATCGGCGCCGCCGCCGGCATCATCCTGTCGGGCGACTACTTCCGCCGCGAGCGCATCGACCGCTTCGAGTTCCCGATCCTGGTCCTGCTCTCCACCATCGGCATGATGATGGTGATCTCGTCCAACGACCTGATCGCGCTCTATCTCGGCCTCGAGCTGCTCTCGCTCTCGTCCTATGTGATCGCCGCCTTCCACCGCGACGACGTGCGCTCCACCGAAGCGGGCCTGAAGTACTTCGTCCTCGGTGCGCTCTCGTCCGGCATGCTCCTGTACGGCGCCTCGCTGATCTACGGCTTCACCGGCACGGTCTCGTTCCCGGCCATCGCGACGAGCCTCATCGGCCCGGTCGGCATCGGCCTCACCTTCGGCCTCGTCTTCGTGGCGGCCGGCATCGCGTTCAAGATCTCGGCGGTGCCGTTCCACATGTGGACGCCAGACGTCTACGAGGGCGCGCCGACCCCGGTCACCGCGTTCTTCGCCGCCGCGCCCAAGATGGCCGCCATGGGGATGGCGGTGCGGGTCTTCATGGACGCCTTCCCGGGCATCCTCGACCAGTGGCAGCAGATCATCGTCTTCATCTCGATCGCCTCCATGGCGCTCGGCTCCTTCGCGGCGATCGGCCAGCGCAACATCAAGCGTCTGATGGCGTATTCCTCGATCGCCAACGTGGGCTACGCACTCATCGGGCTCGCCGCCGGCACCGAAGAGGGCGTGCGGGGCGTCGCGGTCTACATGGCGATCTACCTCGCCATGACGCTCGGGACCTTCGCGTGCATCCTGGCCCTGCGCCGCGGCGACGTGATGTTCGAGACCGTCGAGGATCTCTCCGGCATCGCGCGCACCCACCCGGTGCTGGCGTTCTGCTTCGCCGCGATGATGTTCTCGCTCGCCGGCATCCCGCCGCTCGCCGGCTTCTTCGCCAAGTTCTACGTCTTCGCCGCCGCGATCGAGGCCGGCCTGGTGACGCTCGCGGTCATCGGCGTCGTGACGAGCGTGATCGGCGCCTATTACTACCTGCGCATCGTCAAGGTGATGTACTTCGACGAGCCGCGCGGCGCCTTCGATCCGATGCCGGGCGGCGTCAAGGCGGTGCTCGCGGCCGCGAGCGTCGTCGTGATCCTGTTCGGCCTCGTGCCCGGGCCGCTCGTGAGCGCCGCGAGCGCCGCGGCCCGGTCGCTGTTCTGACGTGCACCTATCGCCCGAGACCGACCGCGCCGGCCCCTCCGACCTCCGCCTGGCGCCCGAGCTGGAGGACGCCGGCTATCGGCTGATCTCGCTCCCCGTCACGGGCTCGACCAACGAGGACGCGCTTCGGGCCGCCCGGGACGGCGACCCGGGGCCCCTGTGGATCGTCGCCGCGGAGCAGCAGGCGGGGAGGGGGCGGCACGGCCGGAGCTGGACCTCGCCGCCCGGCAACCTCTACGCCTCCCTGCTCCTGATCGACCCGTGCGAGCCGCGCTTCGCGCCCCAGCTCGGCTTCGTCACGGGGCTCGCCCTCCACCAGGCGATCGAGGGCCTCGCCGGCACGGGCGCGCCGCGGCTGGCGCTGAAATGGCCGAACGACCTCCTCCTCGATGGCGCCAAGCTCGCCGGGATCCTGCTCGAAGGCCACCGGATCGACGGCCGCTTCGCGGTCGTGGTCGGCTGCGGGGTCAACGTCGCGAGCGCGCCCGAGGGCACGCCCTATCGGACCGCCTCGCTCCAGGATCTGCGACCGGGCCTCACCCGCGAGGCCCTGTTTCCGGCTTTCGCCGCCGCCTTCGCGCGCTGCTTCTCGGCCTGGCAGGAGGCGCACCGCTCCGGGCATCCCGACCCGTTCGCGGCGACCCGGCGTCTCTGGCTCGCGCGCGCCGCCGGGATCGGCACCGAGGTGACCTTGCGGCTCCCGTCCGGCGAGCGCCGCGGACGCTTCGCCGGGCTCGACCCGGCCGGGCGCCTCGAACTCGACACGGGCCGAGGCCTGGAACTCATCGACGCGGGCGATCTTTACTTTCCCGCTCCGCACCCCAGAACCGCCGAGCTCCCTGCCGGCACCACAGGATCCTGACCTCATGGCGTCTTCCACGGACGAACTCGTCTTCGTTCCCCTCGGCGGTCTCGGCGAGATCGGCATGAACGCCGCCCTCTACGGCTTCGGTCCCGCGGACGACCGGCAATGGATCCTGGTCGATTGCGGCATGGGCTTCGGGGGCGAGGAGAACCTGCCCGGCGTCGACGTGGTCTATCCCGACCTGCGCTTCATCGAGGAGGACCGGCCGAACCTCCTCGGGATCCTCATCACCCACGCCCACGAGGACCATATCGGCGCGCTGGTCGAGATGTGGCCGCGCCTCAAGGCGCCGGTCTACGCCACCCGCTTTGCGATCGGCCTGCTCGAGACCCGCCGCCTGTCCGAGCCCGGCGCCCCGAAGGTGAAGCTCAACGAGATCGTGCCGGGCCAGCGCCTCAAGCTCGGGCCGTTCGACATCGAGTTCGTGCCCGTCGCCCACTCGATCCCGGAATCGAACGCGGTCGCAATCCGCACGCCGGCGGGCCTCGTGGTCCATACCGGCGACTGGAAGATCGACGATACGCCCTATCTCGGCTCGCTCACCTCGGCAGACGCCTTCCGGGCGCTGGGCGACGAAGGCGTGCTGGCGCTCGTGTGCGATTCCACCAACGTGGTGCGCGAGGGCGTGAGCCCGAGCGAGGCCGACGTGTCCCGTTCGCTCGCCGAGCTCATCAAGGCCTCGCCCGAGCGCGTCGCGATCACGACCTTCGCCTCGAACGTGGCGCGCCTGCGCTCGGTCGCCGAAGCCGCGCGGGAGGCGGGGCGCGAGGTCGTGGTGGTGGGCCGCGCCATGGAGCGCGTCGTCGACGTCGCCAAGGAATGCGGCTACCTCGACGACCTGCCGGAATTCCGCCGCCCCGACGCCTTCGGCTATTTCCCGCGCGACAAGGTCGTGTGCCTGCTCACCGGCTCGCAGGGCGAGCCGCGCGCCGCGCTCGCCCGCATCGCCAACGACGAGCATCCCGACATCGCGCTCTCCCCGGGCGACCGGGTGATCTTCTCCTCCCGCGCGATTCCGGGCAACGAGAAGGGGATCGGCACGATCATCAACAGCCTCATCGCCAACGGCGTCGAGGTCATCACCGACCGCACCCACATGGTCCACGTCTCGGGCCACCCGCGCCGGGGCGAGCTCGCGAAGATGTACGAGTGGACGCGGCCCCGCATCGCCATTCCCGCCCACGGCGAGGCCCTGCATCTGGCCGAGCACGCGCGCTTCGCGCAGGCGCAGGGGGTGCCGGAGGTCGTGCGGGCCAAGAACGGCACCATGGTGCGCCTCGCGCCCGGCAAGGCCGAGATCATCGACAACGTCCCGGTGGGACGCCTCTACCGCGACGGCGACATCGTCACCGAATCCACGGACCGGGCCCTGCCGGAGCGGCGCAAGCTCGCCGTGGCCGGCATCGTCAGCGTCGCGATCGCCATCGACGACCGCGGCGACGTCGCCGGCGATCCGATCGTCGACCTGATGGGGATCCCGGCCAAGAGCCGCAGCGGCGAGGAGATCGCGGACCTGATCGCGGACGCGGTCGGCGACGTGCTCGATTCGCTGCCGAAGCCCAAGCGCCGCGACCCCGAGGCGGTCGAGAACGCGGTCGTGCGGTCGATCCGGGCCAAGGTGAACGAGGTCTGGGGCAAGAAGCCCGCCTGCCACGTGCTCGTGATCGAGGTATAGCGGAGCCATGGATCCCCGACCCGAAGGGCAGGGGACGATGGCCGGGGGCAAATGATGATCGGACGCCTGAACCATGTCGCCATCGCGGTGAAGGACATCGCGGCCGCATCGCGCACCTACCGCGACACGCTGGGCGCGGAGGTCTCGGCCCCCGAGGCGATGCCGGAGCACGGGGTCACGGTGGTGTTCGTCACCCTGCCCAACACCAAGGTGGAGCTGCTGGAGCCGCTGGGCGAGGCCTCGCCGATCGCGGGCTTCCTGGAGAAGAACCCCGCCGGCGGCATCCATCACCTCTGCTACGAGGTCGACGACATCCTGGCCGCCCGCGACCGGCTCGTCGCCGGCGGCGCGCGGGTGCTCGGCGACGGCACGCCGAAGACCGGCGCCCACGGCAAGCCGGTGCTCTTCCTCCACCCGAAGGATTTCTGCGGCACCCTCGTCGAGCTCGAGCAGGCGTGACGCCATGGCGCTCCTCCGCCGCATCGCCGCTTCCTTCTGGGCGACCCTCGCGGTCGCGGTCCTGATCTCGGCCGCCGCGATCGCGGTGGCGGTCCAGGCCTTCGGCCTGAGAATCAGCGGCGGGATCGCGCTCTATTTCGTGATCTGGTGGACGAGCCTGTTCGCGGTCCTGCCCTTCGGGGCGCGCAGCCAGGCCGAGGCCGGGGAGGTCACGGCCGGGACCGAGCCGGGGGCGCCGGCCCTGCCGGGCCTGCGCGAAAAGGCGCTCTGGACCACGCTCGTGGCCGCAATCGTCCTGGTGGCGGCGGCCTGGCTCCTGCCGCTCGCGGGGCTGTGAGGGGGCGGAATTCGGAGCCCTGAAAACAAAAAAGCAAGGCTCCCGCCTTGCTCAAATGCCTTGTGGCATTTCTAACCCGTGGCCTATGGACCGGCCGCCGCCCTTAGCGAGAGCGGATCGAGGGCTTTTGTTCCTCCCGAAACTCGGACCGCCGCCTCAGGTCTTTGCCTTATGGCGTTCAGTAGCAGCCTTATAGCGGCGTCGATTTCCGTTGTCACCTCGTCGCTTGTGAAATAACGGCGATTTTTTGTACCTTTTCGCACGGCCGGTCCCGCTGGCGAGGCTGCATCCGGAGGGGGCCGCCGCCGCGCCCTCCCGCCGGGTGCGACCCGGAATGGAGCTTGTCTTTTGCGGGAGGTGTGTGTTGTGTGCAGGCCTCGACCCTCCCGAGGCCGTCTCCCCGGCCGCGAATCCGAAGGCGTTCCATGCGTTTGAGCCGCTACTTCATGCCCATCCTCCGGGAGACCCCGAAGGAGGCGGAGATCGTCTCCCATAGGCTGATGCTGCGCGCCGGCCTGATCCGGCAGCAATCGGCCGGGATCTATTCCTGGCTGCCGCTGGGCCTGCGGGTGCTCAACAAGGTCAACGCGATCATCCGCGAGGAGCAGAACCGCTCCGGCGCGATCGAGCTCCTCATGCCGACGATCCAGTCGGCCGACCTGTGGCGCGAGTCGGGCCGCTACGACGCCTACGGCAAGGAGATGCTGCGCATCGAGGACCGCCACGAGCGCGAGATGCTGTTCGGGCCCACCAACGAGGAGATGGTCACCGACATCTTCCGCTCCTACGTGCGCTCCTACAAGGACCTGCCGCTGAACCTCTACCACATCCAGTGGAAGTTCCGGGACGAGGTGCGCCCGCGCTTCGGCGTCATGCGCTCCCGCGAGTTCCTCATGAAGGACGCCTATTCCTTCGACCTCGACCAGGAGGGCGCGCGCCACGCCTACAACAGGATGTTCGTGGCGTACCTGCGCACCTTCGCGCGCATGGGCGTGAAGTCGATCCCGATGCGCGCCGACACCGGCCCGATCGGCGGGGACCTGAGCCACGAGTTCATCATCCTGGCCTCCACGGGCGAGAGCGAGGTGTTCTGCCACCGCGACTACCTCGACTTCGAGACCCCGGGCATCGACACGGATTTCGACGACGTCGCGGGCCTGCAGGGGATCGTCGACCACTGGACCTCGCGCTACGCCGCCACCTCCGAGATGCACGACGCCGCCGCCTACGAGGGTATCCCGGCCGACAAGCAGGTCTCGGCGCGGGGCATCGAGGTCGGCCACATCTTCTATTTCGGCACCAAGTACTCCGCCCCCATGGGCGCCAAGGTCACGGGGCCGGACGGCCAGGAGCGCGAGGTCCATATGGGCTCCTACGGCATCGGCCCGAGCCGGGTCGTCGCCGCGATCATCGAGGCGAGCCACGACGAGGCCGGGATCATCTGGCCCGAGGCGATCGCCCCCTTCGACGTCGCGATCCTCAACCTCAAGACCGGCGATTCCGGCACCGACGCCGCCTGCGAGGGGCTCTACCGCGACCTCTCCGCGGCCGGCCGCGACGTCCTCTACGACGACCGCGACGAGCGCCCGGGCGCCAAGTTCGCGACCGCCGACCTCGTCGGCATCCCCTGGCAGGTCGTGGTCGGGCCGAAGGGCCTCGCCGAGGGCAAGGTGGAGCTGAAGCGCCGCGCCACCGGCGAGCGCGAATCCCTGCCGCTCGCCGACGTGGCGGCGCGGCTCGGACGCAAGGCTTAAACCCCGTGGCCGTCGCCGGCACCGGATCCACCAGGGCCTTCGCGGGCTTCGAGTGGCTGCTCGCCGGCCGGTATCTCCGCACGCGCCGGCGCGAGGGCTTCGTGTCGGTGATCGCCGGCTTCTCGTTCATCGGCATCATGCTCGGGGTCGCGACGCTCATCATCGTGCTTTCGGTGATGAACGGCTTCCGGCACGAGCTCCTCGGCAAGATCGTCGGCATCAACGGCCACATCTTCATCGCCCCCATGGACAAGCCGCTCACCGACTTCGCCGAGGTTTCGGCGCAGGTGGCGCGGATCCCGGGCGTGCGGCGCGCCATCCCGATGGTCGAGGGCCAGGCCTTCGGCTCGTCGCAGTACAACGGCAGCGGCGTGCTGGTGCGCGGCGTGCGCGGCGAGGACATGCTGCGCATCGAGGCGGTGTCGAAGAACCTGCGCCAGGGCACCCTCGCGGACTTCGACGCCCGCGGCGGCGTCGCGCTCGGGCGGCGCCTCGCGGAGTCGCTGTCGCTCCAGGTCGGCGACACCTTCACGCTGGTCACGCCGCGCGGCGCCACGACCCCCTTCGGCACGGCCCCGCGCATCAAGGGATATCCCGTGGTCGCGGTGTTCGAGATCGGCATGTCGGAGTTCGACGCCAGCTTCGTCTACATGCCGCTCGGGGAAGCGCAGGGCTACTTCAACCGCGAGGGCGACGTGAACGTGGTCGAGGTGTTCCTCGACGACGCCGACCGCGTGGACGAGGCGCGCGAGGCCATCGAGGGCTCGCTCGAGCGCCAGGTGCTGCTCACCGACTGGCGCCAGCGCAACCGCACCTTCTTCGCGGCGCTCGAGGTGGAGCGCAACGTGATGTTCATCATCCTGACCCTGATCGTGCTCGTCGCCGCGCTCAACATCATCTCCGGGCTCATCATGCTCGTGAAGGACAAGTCGCACGACATCGCGATCCTGCGCACCATGGGGGCGACGCGGGGCGCGATCATGCGCGTGTTCCTGATCACGGGCGCGTCGATCGGCATCCTCGGCACGCTGGCGGGCTTCGCGCTCGGGCTCCTGATCGCGGCCAACATCCAGGGCCTGCAGAACTTCCTGTCCTGGGCGCTGAACCGCCAGCTCTGGGACCCGACCATGCGCTTCCTCTCGGAGATCCCGGCGCAGATCAACCCGGCCGAGGTGGTCTCGGTGCTCGTGATGGCGATGTTCCTGTCGCTGCTCGCGACCCTCTATCCGTCCTGGCGGGCGGCGCGACTCGACCCCGTCGAGGCGCTCCGGTACGGTTGAGGATGCGCGTCTTTCTCATGGGCGGATGGTTCGTGCACCCGCGCGCGGCCGGGGAGCGGTGAGGCCATGGCCGAGGCGCGCCCGCAACCCTCGCTCTTCCTCTCCCGCGTCGAGCGGCGCTACCCGCAAGGTGAGGGGTTCCTGCACGTGCTGCGCGGGGCCGACCTCGCGATCTGGCCCGGCGAGATCGTCGCCCTCGTGGCGCCCTCCGGCACCGGCAAGTCGACGCTCCTCCACGTCGCGGGGCTGCTCGAGAAGCCCGACGGCGGCGAGGTCTACATCGCGGGCGAGGCGACGGCCGCGATGGACGATTCCGGCCGCACGACCCTGCGCCGCCAGGAGATCGGCTTCGTCTACCAGTTCCACCATCTTCTGCCTGAGTTCTCCGCGCTCGAGAACGTGGTGATGCCGCAGATCATCCGCGGCCTGAAGAAGGGCGACGCGCAGGAGCGCGCCCGCCAGCTCCTCGGGTTCCTGGGCCTCGGCGAGCGCCTCGACCACCGGCCCGCGGAGCTCTCCGGCGGCGAGCAGCAGCGCGTCGCGATCGCGCGCGCGGTCGCCAACGCGCCCCGGGTGCTGCTCGCCGACGAGCCGACCGGCAACCTCGATCCCGCGACCGCGGGCCACGTGTTCAAGACCCTGGTGGCCATCGTGCGCGCCTCGCGCGTCGGGGCGCTGATCGCGACCCACAACCTGGAGCTCGCCGCGCGCATGGACCGCCGCGTCACGATCCGCGAGGGCAAGGTCGTCCAGCTCCCCTGAGCGACAGCGAGCCTGTTCCGGGTCCGTCCGCGCCTGCGGGAATCCCGCTTCCCCGATCCGTCCAGCCGCCATGCACCGCCCGTCAACAGGGCGCCGGGCCGTTAACGCTCCGGTGACCCTGCCGGCAGGTAGCAGCTTTTGGCATCTTTACTGAGAACAAACGGCGCACAAAGATGAACAGACAAGGAACACGGAGGTTCACATGTTGCGCACCGTTCTCACGGCCACCGCGGAGCTTACCTCGCTCGCGGCGTTCGGCACCATGGTGGCCCTCTGGGCGCTCATCCTGGCCTGAGACTTGTCCACAGGACTCCGCTCCCGACGCGCGCCGGCGGGTCTCCCCGCCGGCCTTGTCCACAGGACTCCGCGCCGCCGGATCGGCGGCGCCCGGGTCCCCGGCGTTTCTCCCTCGGGTGCTGCGCGCTCGCGTCGCCTCGACGCGGACGCCGATCCGGTTTCCACAGGGGCCTGCGCGAGGGCGCAGACTCGACTCGGTCGCGGCGGGTCGCCGTGGCATGATGGGACCGGCCGGTCGGGGGTGTGAATGCGTGTCTTGAGCGAAATCGGCTTCGTCCACCTGCACGTGCACTCCTCGTATTCGCTGCTCGAGGGCGCCGTGAAGGTCGCCGACCTCGCCAAGATGGCGGCGGCCGACAAGCAGCCGGCGCTCGCGCTCACCGACACCAACAACCTCTTCGGCGCACTCGAATTCTCCGAGAAGCTCGCCGGCATGGGGATCCAGCCGATCGCGGGCCTGCAGCTCTCGGTGCAGTTCGAGGAGCCCGATCCGGCCGCGCGGCAGGCGGCGTTTCCCGCCTTCCACAACATTGTCCTGCTGGCGCAGTGCGAGGAGGGCTACCGCAACCTCATGCGGCTCGGCAGCCGGGCCTATTTCGACGTGCCGCTCGGCGATTCGCCGCGCGTGAGCGCGCAGGTCCTCGGCCGGCATTGCCAAGGGCTGATCGCGCTCACCGGCGGGCCCACGGGGCCGCTCGATTCGGCGCTGCGCGCGCAAGGAAAGGCCGATCTCGCGCAGGCGCGGCTCGAGGTCCTGAAGCGCGCCTTCGGGCCGCAGCTCTACGTCGAGATCCAGCGCCACGGCCTCGACCACGAGCGGGCCGTGGAGGCGGAGCTGATCGCGCTCGCCGACCGCAACGGCCTGCCGCTCGTCGCCGCGAACGAGCCGTTCTTCGCCAAGTCCGACGATTACGAGGCCCACGACGCCCTGCTCGCCGTCGCGGAAGGGCGCCTCGTCTCCGACGACAGCCGGCGCCGCCTGTCGCCGGAGCACGGCTTCAAGTCGCGCCGCGAGATGATGGCGCTGTTCAAGGACCTTCCCGACGCGCTCGCGGCCAGCGTCGAGATCGCCATGCGCTGCGCCTACCGGGTCGCGACCCGCAAGCCGATCCTTCCGAGCTTCGGCCTGCCGCCCGGCGAATCGCGGGCGGAGGCGGCCGAGTTCCTCGACGAGGCCGGCGAGCTGCGCCGCCAGGCCGAGGCCGGCCTCGAAAAGCGCCTCGCCGCCCACGGCCCGGCGCCGGGCCTGACCGAGCAGGATTACCGCGACCGCCTCGCCTACGAGGTCGGCGTCATCGAGAGGATGAAGTTCCCGGGCTACTTCCTGATCGTGTCCGACTTCATCAAATGGGCCAAGGACCACGACATCCCGGTCGGCCCCGGCCGCGGCTCCGGCGCGGGCTCGCTCGTGGCCTATGCGCTCACGATCACCGACCTCGACCCCTTACGCTTCAACCTGCTGTTCGAGCGCTTCCTCAACCCCGAACGCGTCTCGATGCCGGACTTCGACATCGACTTCTGCGTCGAGGGCCGCGAGCGCGTGATCGACTACGTGCAGCAGCGGTACGGCGAGGAGCAGGTCGGGCAGATCATCACCTTCGGGACGCTCCTCGCCCGCGGCGTCCTGCGCGACGTCGGCCGCGTGCTCGAGATGCCCTACGGGCAGGTCGACAAGCTCACCAAGATGGTGCCGCAGAACCCGGCCAATCCGGTGACGCTCGCGCAGGCGATCGAGGGCGAGCCGCGCCTCCAGGCGGCGATCGCCGAGGAGCCCGTGGTGGCCCGCCTCATCGACATCGCCAGGAAGCTGGAGGGCCTGCACCGGCACGCCTCCACCCACGCCGCCGGCATCGTAATCGGCGACCGGCCGCTGCAGGAGCTCGTGCCGCTCTACCGCGACCCGAAGACCGGGATGCGCGTGACCCAGTTCAACATGAAATGGGTCGAGCAGGCCGGCCTCGTGAAGTTCGACTTCCTCGGCCTCAAGACGCTCACGGTGCTGCGCACCGCGACCGACCTCCTGAAAGCGCGCGGCACCACGATCGACCTCTCGGCCCTGCCGCTCGACGACAAGCACACCTACGACTGCCTGAAGCGCGGCGAGACCGTCGGCGTGTTCCAGGTGGAATCGGCGGGCATGCGCAAGGCGCTCGTCGAGATGGAGACCGACCGCTTCGAGGACATCATCGCCCTCGTGGCGCTCTACCGCCCGGGCCCGATGGCCAACATCCCGGTCTATTGCGCGCGCAAGCTCGGCAAGGACGAGCACAACAAGAAAGACTGGTACCTGCACCCGAAGCTGGAGCCGATCCTGCGCGAGACCTTCGGGATCATCGTGTACCAGGAGCAGGTCATGCAGGCCGCCCAGGAGCTCGCCGGCTACTCGCTCGGCGACGCCGACCTGCTCCGCCGCGCCATGGGCAAGAAGATCAAGGCCGAGATGGACGCCCAGCGCGGCCGCTTCGTCTCCGGCGCCCAGGAGCGGGGCCTCTCCAAGGCGCTCGCCGACGAGATCTTCGACCTCCTCGCAAAGTTCGCGGATTACGGCTTCAACAAGAGCCACGCGGCGGCCTACGCCCTCATCGCGTTCCAGACCGCGTACCTGAAGGCGAATTACCCGACCGAGTTCCTGGCGGCGTCCATGACGCTCGACCTCGACAACACCGACAAGCTCTCCGACTTCCGCTCGGAGGCCCAGCGCCTCGGGATCGCGGTGGAGCCGCCCTCGGTCAACCGCTCGGGCGTCGTCTTCGACGTCGCCTACGACGCGGAGGGCAAGGGCGCGATCCGCTACGCGCTCGCGGCCGTGAAGGGCGTCGGCCGGCAGGCCATGGAGGCGCTCGTCGAGACGCGCGGGGACAAGCCCTTCAAGGACCTCGCCGACTTCGCCCGGCGCATCAACGCGCGGATCCTCAACAAGCGCATCCTCGAGAACCTCATCGCCGCCGGCGCCTTCGACGAGCTCGAGCCCGACCGGGCGCGCGCCACCGCCTCGATCGACGCCATGCTGAGCCTCGCCCAGCAGGCCCACGAGGCCGCGAACGGCGGCACGATGGACATGTTCGGCGGCGTCGCCAACGCGGACGTGCAACTGCGCGTCGGCGAATACCAGCCCTGGCCGGCGGCGCTCCGGCTCCAGAAGGAATACGACGCGGTCGGCTTCTTCCTTTCCGGCCATCCGCTCGACGAATACGGCCACCTGCTCCAGCGCCTGCGGGTGCAGACCTGGGCGGAGTTCTGCCGCTCCGTGCGCGCCGGCAACGCGGCCGGCCGCGTCGCCGCGACCGTGCTCGACCGGACCGAGCGGCGCACCAAGACCGGCAACAAGATGGGCATCCTCACGCTCTCGGATCAGAGCGGGCATTTCGAGGCCATCGTGTTCTCGGAAGGCCTTCAGATCTACCGCGACATCCTGGAGCCGGGCCGCCCGGTCGTGCTGATGCTCCAGGCCGGGCTCGAGGGCGAAGACGTGCGCGCCCGGATCGGCCACGCCGAGCCTCTCGACGAGGCGGTCGCCAAGCACCAGAAGGGCATGACGATCTTCCTGCGCGACGAGCGCCCGATCCCGAGCGTGCAGGAGCGCCTGAAGGGCCGCGGCGAGGGCGAGGTCTCGATCGTGATCATCCTCGACGAGGGCGACCGGGAGGTCGAGGTGAAGCTCAAAGGGCGCTACGCCACCTCGCCCCAGGTCGCGGGCGCGCTCCGCGCCGTCCCGGGCGTGGTGGACGTGCAGATGCACTGAGCCCGGGAACCAAGGGACGACGAAAAAGCCGCCGGACCGGGTCCGGCGGCTTTCGCTTTGGGGGGAGGGGCTGTCTACCGGCGCTGCGCGGTGCGGACCTGCGGATCCTCGAAGGGGCGTGCCCGGAAGGCCGAGCCGTCGCGGCCGACGCGCTCGCCGAAGGCGAACAGGGCCTGCATGTAGTCCTGGTCGAAGGGCGCCTTGGTGGACTGGGTGAAGCGCTCGTCGATATGGGTGAACTGCATCCTGGCGCCGCTGCGCTGGGCAAAGCCCGCATGGGCGGAGAGCGCCGCGCGGCTCGCCGCCTTCACGGCGACGCCGAGCGAGCGGCCGAGGATCGACAGCGTCGAGCGCTCCGTGACCTGGAATTCCGGCTGGAGCTGGGCGTTGACGACCACGTAGATCGGCTGGGTCGTGAGCGCGTTGCGGGCGCTCTGGAGGCCGGCGATCACCGGCTCGGGCGCCACGAAGAACGGGGTCGTGATGCCGCCGTCCGCGTGCATCTCGGTGAAGGCTTTGCCGTTCGCCTCGACCCCGATCTCGACCGGCGGGAAGATGCCCGGGATCGCCGCCGACGCGAGCAGGATGTCGCGGAAGAGCTTGAGCGAGGATTCCGAGCCCTCGGCCGCGATCGCGCCCATGTTCCAGGCGACCGGCCGCTGCACGTCGATGTTGGTGGTCACCACGAACAGGCGCCGGCCCTGCCGGTGCTCCTCGGCCACGCGGGCGAGAAGCTCGGGCGTCACGAAGCGGGCGATGAGTTTCGTGAGCGGCCAGGTGTCGGTGAGGCTCTGGCCCGTGCCGCCGAACTCGAACACGTCCGCGGCCGAGATCGTGGTGTAGGCCTCCTTGAGGGCCGCGTCCGCCTCGGCACCCGCGAAGGCGAGCGGCGCGATGAGGGCGCCGGTGCTGATGCCGGTCACGACGCCGAAGCGCGGCCGCGTGCCGGCCTCGCTCCAGCCGTTGAGGAGGCCCGCCGCGTAGGCGCCGTTCTCGCCGCCGCCCGAGAGCACGAGCCAGGGCTCCTTGGCGGCGCGGGCGGCCGGGGCGAGGGCGGCGCGGTATTCCTCGACGGAATCGGCGAAGAAGCGGGCCTGGCGGATCCGGCCGACCTCGGCCTGGACGCTCTCGGCGGCCGTGAAGGCGGTGCGCTGGGTCGAGCGCTGGTTCTCCGCCACCGTGCCCGCAAGGGCAGGGGCGGGGGCGGCGAGCAGCAGCGCCGCCACGCTCGCAGCAGCCAGGCTCGGGATTCGGTACGCAACACCCACGGTGATCTCCATTGCGATCTGGTTTTGAGAAGCCAACTCGGGGTCGAGAGGCGAGTTCCGCCAAGTTGGCGTGGTGCGACCGGAGATACCGTGGGGCGGGGGAGGGCGATGTTACTTTCCGCACATCGCTGCGGAGCTTGTCCCGGCCGGCCCGAAGCCTTGATGGAGGGCGGGGAACAACTATATGACGGAAGACAACGCGCGCGCGCGGCTTTCGTTGCGTTCGCTTGCAATGGCGCGGCTTTCGGCGTATAGGCGCGCCCATCCCACACGCGGAGCCTGCCCCATGATCCTAATGGGGCGTCCCGGTGACCGGCCTGGCCGGTCCACTGCTCCGCGGAGGCTTAACCGGAGAACTTCGATGGCCCTTCCCGACGTCTCGATGCGCCACCTCTTGGAGGCCGGCGCCCATTTCGGCCACCAGGCCCACCGCTGGAACCCCAAGATGGCGCAGTTCATCTTCGGGACCCGCAACAACATCCACATCATTGACCTCGCCCAGACGGTCCCGATGATGCACCGCGCCCTCCAGGCCGTGAGCGACACCGTCGCCCGCGGCGGCCGCGTGCTCTTCGTCGGCACGAAGCGCCAGGCCGCCGATGCGGTCGCCGACGCGGCCAAGCGCTCGGCGCAGTACTACGTGAACTCGCGCTGGCTCGGCGGCATGCTGACCAACTGGAAGACCATCTCGGGCTCGATCTCGCGCCTGCGCAAGGTCGACGAGATCCTCGCCGGCGGCGGCCAGGGCCTCACCAAGAAGGAGCGCCTGATGCTCGCCCGCGAGAAGGACAAGCTCGAGCGGGCTCTCGGCGGCATCAAGGACATGGGCGGCATCCCCGACCTGATCTTCGTGATCGACACCAACAAGGAGCAGCTCGCGATCCAGGAGGCCAAGCGCCTCGGGATCCCGGTGGCCGCCATCGTCGACACCAACTGCGACCCGGACGGCATCACCTTCCCGGTCCCGGCGAACGACGACGCCGGCCGCGCGATCTCGCTCTATTGCGAGATGGTCGCCCGCGCCGCCATCGACGGCATCGCCCGCGGCCAGGGTGACGTCGGCATCGACGTCGGCGCCTCCGAGAACCCGATGATGGAAGAGCTGCCCGCGAACGACGCCGGCACGCCCGAGCAGACCGAGCAGTTCGAGCGCCTCGCCGCCCCGCGCGGCGCGCCGGACGACTTCACCAAGCTCACGGGCGTCGGCCCGCAGCTCGCCCAGAAGCTCAACGACGCCGGGATCTTCCACTACTGGCAGCTCGCCGCCATGCAGCCCGGCGACGTCGCCAAGCTCGACGCCGACCTCAAGCTCAACGGCCGCATCGACCGCGACGGCTGGATGACCCAGGCCCGCACGCTGATCGAGGCCGCCTAAAAGCACCCGGCCCGACGACCGGAGCCGGCCCGGCCGGCTCCGCGTGCAGCCGACGACCTGACAAGCCCGGCGCTCCCCGCGGACGCCGGGCTCCCCATATTCCGACCTTTGAAAGGACCGACCATGGCGAACATTACCGCTGCGCTGGTGAAGGAGCTGCGCGACAAGACGGGCGCCGGCATGATGGACTGCAAGGCCGCCCTCAACGAGACGGCCGGCGACATCGAAGCGGCGGTGGACTGGCTGCGCAAGAAGGGTCTCGCCAAGGCCGCCAAGAAGGCCGGCCGCGTCGCGGCCGAGGGCCTCGTGGCCGTCGAGTCCTCGGGCCACCAGGCCGCGATCCTCGAGGTCAATTCCGAGACCGACTTCGTGGCCCGCAACGACGCCTTCCAGGCCTTCGCCCGCGAAGCCGCCAAGATCGCCCTCATGGGCGACGGCACCGTGGAGTCGCTCGAAGGTGCGCACTTCCCGGGCTCGCAGACCACCGTGAAGGACCGCCTCAACGAGCTCATCGCCACGATCGGCGAGAACATGACGCTGCGCCGGCTCCAGAAGCTGGAGGTCTCCAAGGGCCTGATCGCGTCTTACGTCCACAACGCGGTCAGCGAGGGCCTCGGCAAGATCGGCGTGCTCGTGGCGCTCGAGTCCGAGGGCGACGTCACCGCGCTCGCCACGCTCGGCCGCCAGATCGCCATGCACGTCGCGGCCACGAGCCCGCTCGCGGTCGACGCCTCGGGCCTCGACCCGGCGACGCTGGAGCGCGAGTCGAACATCCTGCGCGAGAAGAATGCCGGCAAGCCCGACCACGTGATGCAGAAGATCGTCGAGAGCGGCCTGAAGAGCTACTACAAGGAGGTCACCCTCCTCGAGCAGTCCTTCGTGCACGACCCCTCGAAGACCGTCGCCCAGATCCTCAAGGAGGCCGAGTCCAAGGTCGGCAAGCCCGTCGCCCTCAAGGCCTTCGTGCGCTTCGCCCTCGGCGAGGGCATCGAGAAGGAGGAGGGGCCGGACTTCGCCTCCGAGGTCGCCGCGGCGGCCGGAACCAAGGCCTGAGGCTCGAACGGAGCCACACCGAAACGGCGGCCGGAAGGCCGCCGTTTTCGTATCCGGCGCCTTTTCGCGGAAATCCCGAATTTCGATCTGGCCCTCGCCCGCGTCTTCGCCTATCGGACGGCACCCCGCGATCGGGTCTCGCCTCCCGGTCGCGCCGCCCCACATGGTCCGGGACAGGCACCGGGCCGGCGGCGGCCCGCACCTCCGGGATCGGGAAGGGTCCGCCGGACCCGAAGAACACCAAGAGGCAGGCGGCGATCCCATCCTTCCGGCGCGTGCTCCTGAATTTCGAACGACAAGAGGTTGGCGGTGACTCAATCCTTCCGGCGCGTGCTCGTGAAGCTCTCCGGCGAAGCCCTCATGGCGCCGGACGGCTTCTGGCTTCATCCCCAGACCCTGGCGGCGCTCGCCGAGGACCTCGCGGCGGCGACCCGCGCCGGCACCGAGATCGCCCTCGTGATCGGCGGCGGCAACATCATCCGCGGCGCGCGCATGAGCGCGGCCGGATGGATCGACCGGGCGACCGCGGATTCCATGGGCATGCTCGCCACGGTGATGAACTCGCTCGCCCTCGAGACGGCGCTCAACGCCGCCGGGGTCCAGGCCCGCACCATGTCGGCGGTGTCGATGCCGACGATCTGCGAGACGTACGCCCGGCAGCCCGCCCTGCACCACCTCGAGAAGGGCCAGGTGCTGGTGCTCGCCGGCGGCACCGGCAACCCGTTCTTCACCACCGACACCTCGGCGGTGCTGCGCGCCGCGGAACTGCGCTGCGACGCCGTCCTCAAGGCCACCCAGGTCGACGGCGTCTACTCGGCCGACCCGAAGGCGGACCCGAACGCCACCCGCTACGACCGCCTGACCCACGACGAGGCCATCACCCGCGACCTCAAGGTGATGGACACCGCCGCCTTCGCCCTCGCCCGCGAGAACCGGCTTCCCATCATCGTGGGCAGCCTGCACCCGCCGAGCTCGGTTTCGGCGATCCTGAACGGGCGCGCACCCTCCACGGTTGTGGCGCCCTGACGGCCCGCGGCGCGCCTCGCGCCCCGGCGGCGCGACCGCCGCGCGGGAGCGCGATCCGCGCTCCGCGACGCCCCTTGAAGCTCAACCCGGGTCGGCGTAAGCCCGTACGACGTTCGCGTGAGGAATGAAAAGCGATGAGCACACCGACGTTTGACCTTGGTGACGTGAAGCGCCGCATGCAGGGCGCCATCAATGCCCTCAAGCACGACCTCAACAGCCTCCGCACGGGCCGGGCTTCGCCGAGCCTGCTCGATCCGCTCCAGGTCGACGCCTACGGCTCCGCGATGTCCATGAACCAGGTCGCGACGGTGAGCGTGCCGGAGCCGCGCCTCCTCTCGGTCCAGGTCTGGGACCGCGGCATGGTCGCGGCGGTCGAGAAGGCGATCCGCGAATCCGATCTCGGGCTCAATCCGCAGACGGAAGGGCAGGTCATCCGGCTGCGCATCCCCGAGATGAACGAGCAGCGCCGCAAGGAGATGGTCAAGGTCGCGCACAAATACGCGGAGGAAGCCCGCATCGCCGTGCGCCACGTGCGCCGCGACGGGCTCGACCTCCTCAAGCGCCTCGAGAAGGACGGCTCCATCAGCCAGGACGACGAGAAGCGGCAGGCCGACCTGGTCCAGAAGGCGACCGACCAGTCCGTCGCCGAGATCGATGCGGCGCTGGCCTCCAAGGAGAAGGAGATCATGCAGGTCTGAGGGCCTCGCATGATCGGCGCATCATCATGAACGGCGACACGGCGGGCACGGCGACGGCACCTCCTTCCTCCGGGCACGGAGAGGGAATGCCGGCCCATGTCGCCATCATCATGGACGGCAACGGCCGCTGGGCCGCGACGCGCGGCCTGCCGCGGGTCGAGGGGCACCGCCGCGGCATCGAGGCGATCCGGCGGGCGGTGCGCGCCGCCGGCGACCTCGGCATCCGCTACCTGACGGTCTACAGCTTCTCCTCCGAGAACTGGCGCCGCCCGGCCCAGGAGGTCGCCGACCTCATGGGGCTGCTCAAGCGCTTCGTGCGGCACGACCTCGCCGACCTCCACGCCAACAACGTGCGGGTCCGGATCATCGGCGACCGGGACAGCCTCCAGCCCGACATCCGCGCGCTGCTGCAGGAATCCGAGGACCTGACCCGCCGCAACACGGGCCTCACCCTGGTGGTGGCCTTCAACTACGGCGGCCGGCAGGAGATCGCCCGCGCGGCCCGCACGCTCGCCGAGCAGGTCGCGGCCGGGACGCTCGATCCGGCCGACATCGACATGGACCGCCTGGAGGCCGCCCTCGACACCAGCGGCATCCCGGACCCGGACCTCGTGATCCGCACCTCCGGCGAGCAGCGGGTGTCGAACTTCCTGACCTGGCAGTCCGCCTATTCCGAGTTCGTGTTCGTCCCGGATTTCTGGCCGGACTTCGACCACCAGACCCTCAAGGCCGCCATCGACGAGTATCGCCGCCGCGACCGCCGGTTCGGGGGCCTGAGCGTCCGGACCGGCTAGCATGCCCGCCCCCGAAAGCACCCGGGCTCCGGCGCCCGCGACGCCGATGCCGGACCCCGGCGGGCGCGCGGCCCCGCGCCGCTGGATGGCGACCGAGCTCGGCGCCCGGGTGGTCTCGGCCCTCGTGATGGCCTTCGCGGCCCTCATCGCGACCTGGCAGGGCGGCTGGCTCTTCGCCCTGTTCTGGCTCCTCGCCGGCACCGCGGTGCTCGCCGAATGGATCGCGATGACGCGGGTCCGCCCGCGTCTGCCGCTCCAGGTGCTGCTCGGGGCGGCGCTCGGCCTCCTCACCTTCCTCTATCTCACCGGCGCCGGCCCGGCGGCCTCCGGCCTCGTCGCCTTCGCGGCGATCGTCCTCGGGGCGCTGATCGCCCGGAGCGGGCGCGACCGGCTCTGGACCGTCTCGGGCTTCGTCTACGCCGCGGTGATCAGCGTGGTGCCGCCGCTGGTCCGCGACCATCCCGAGCTCGGGATGGTCGGGCTCCTGTGGATGTTCGCGGTGGTGTGGATCACCGACATCGCGGCCTATTTCACCGGGCGGCGGCTCGGCGGTCCGAAGCTGTGGCCCCGCGTCAGCCCGAAGAAGACCTGGTCGGGCTTCGGCGGCGGCCTGATCGGCGGCACCCTGTGCGGGCTCGGGGTCGCCTGGACGGCGAACCGCTACGGCTGGACGCCGCCCGTGGATTTCGCGGTGGTCACGCTGGTCTCGGCGGTCGCCTCGGTGGCGAGCCAGCTCGGCGACCTCGGCGAATCCGCCATGAAGCGCGCCTTCGCGGTGAAGGATTCGAGCCACCTCATCCCCGGCCACGGCGGCGTGATGGACCGGCTCGACGGGTTCTGGTCGGTCGCGGCCCTCCTCGGCCTCGCGCTCCTCGTTGCCTCGCTCTGATGCCGGGCGCACCATGCGGACGAACCCATCCTCCCTGTGCGATCCCGGGCGCACCCTGCCGACGAGCCCTCCGCCCGTCTTTTTTCTAGGAGCTCCATGACCCAGACCCTCACGATCCTCGGCGCCACGGGCTCGATCGGCCGCTCGACGGCCGACGTGGTGCTCGCCCACCGCGACGCCTTCCAGATCCAGGCCGTGGTGGGGGGCCGCGACGCCGGGGCCCTCGCCGCGGTCGCGAAACGCCTCGACGCCCGGTTCGCGGCCCTCGCCGACCCGGAGGGCGGAGCGGAGCTCGAGGCCGCGCTCGCGGGGTCGGGCATCGCCTGCGGGGCCGGGGAGAGCGCCGTCCTCGAGGCGGTCGAGCGCGAGGCCGACGTGGTGCTCGCGGCGATCAGCGGCACCGCGGGCCTGAAGCCGACGCACGCCGCCATGAAGCCAGGCCGGCGGATCGCGCTTGCCAACAAGGAAAGCCTCGTCTGCGCCGGCCAGGCCTTCATGACCGCCGCGGAGCGGATCGGGGCCGAGATCGTGCCGGTGGATTCCGAGCACAACGCGCTCCAGCAGGCGCTCGCGGCCGGAACCAACGCGGACGTGCTGGTCGCGACGATTACGGCCTCGGGCGGCCCGTTCCGGACCTGGGAGCGCGAGCGCATCGCCGGATGCACCCCCGCGGAGGCCGCGGCGCATCCGGTCTGGTCCATGGGCAACAAGATCAACATCGACTCCGCGACGTTGATGAACAAAGGCCTCGAACTCATTGAGGCGCATCATCTTTTCTCACTTGAAGCCGACCGCCTCGACGTGGTCGTCCACCCCCAGTCGATCGTCCACGGCCTGGTGCAGTGGCGCGACGGGGCGGTGACCGCGGGCCTTGCCGCGCCCGACATGAAGATCCCGATCGCCAACGCCCTCCAGCACGGCGGGCGCCTTACCATGCCTCTGCCCCGTCTCGATCTTGCCGCGATCGGGCGCTTTACGTTCGAGCGGGCCGACGAGGAGCGGTTCCCGTGCCTTCGCCTGGCCCGGGAGGCGTTGCGGGCGGGCGGGGCGCTGCCCACGATCCTCAACGCGGCCAACGAAATCGCCGTCCAGGCCTTCATGGCGGGGCGGATCGGGTTCTACGGGATTTCCAGCATGGTCGAGGCGGTGTGCTCCGCGATGTCGGCTCATGCGTCCAGGGCGCCGGCTTCGGTGCAGGAGGCCCTGGCGATCGACGAGGAAGCGCGGCGGATGGCCCGGGAGCGGGCGCCCCGGCTCGAGGCAGCCCAGTGAACGCGCCACGCGCGGGTCGGACGGGCGGACGAGGTTGACATGGACTTTTTCGGTACGGTGACGGGCGCGGCCGGGTCGCTCCTGGGTTACATCATCCCCTTCCTGATCGTGCTCACGGTCGTCGTGTTCGTGCACGAGATGGGGCATTTCCTCGTCGGGCGCTGGTGCGGGGTCGGCGTGACGGCGTTCTCGGTCGGCTTCGGTCCCGAGATCGTCGGCTACACCGACCGGCGCGGCACGCGCTGGAAGCTCTCGGCGATCCCGCTCGGGGGCTACGTCAAGTTCGTGGGCGACGTGAACGCCGCCAGCGTGCCGGATTCGGACGAGCTCAACCGCATGAGCCCCGAATTGCGGGCGATCAGCTTCCCGTACCAGAACGTCGCCAAGCGGGCCGCCATCGTGGCCGCGGGGCCGATCGCCAATTTCCTGCTCGCCATCGCGATCTTCGCCGGCGTCACCTACGTCAACGGCCGCCAGGTGCTCACCCCGCGGATCGAGGCGATCCAGCCGGGCAGCGCCGCCGAGCGGGCCGGGTTCCAGCCCGGCGACGTGATCGTCTCGATCAACGGCACCCCGATCGAGAGCTTCGCCGACATGCAGCGCTGGGTGAGCGCGAGCCCGGGCGAGACCCTCGTGATCGCGGTCGACCGCAGCGGGCGCGAGGTGCCGCTCGAGGCGGTCCCGGACCTCAAGGAGCAGAGCACCCCCTTCGGCAAGCAGCGGATCGGCCTCCTCGGCCTCCAGGCCTCGCGCGATCCCGCCGACGTGCGCCGGGTGACCTACGGCCCCTGGGGGGCGCTGAAGGCCGGCGTCGGCGAGACCTGGTACGTCATCGAGCGCACCTTCAACTACATCGGCAAGCTGGTGACCGGGCGGGAGTCCACCGACCAGCTCTCCGGGCCGATCCGGATCGCCCAGGTGTCGGGCCAGGTCGCCAATATCGGCGGCGTCGGGGGCTTGATCGGCCTCGTGGCGGTGCTGTCGGTGTCGATCGGCCTCATCAACCTGTTCCCGGTCCCGCTCCTCGACGGCGGGCACCTGCTCTTCTACGGCATCGAGGCGGCCCGGGGCCGGCCCCTGAGCGAGCGCGCCCAGGAGATCGGCTTCCGAATCGGCTTCGCCCTGGTGGTCATGCTGATGCTGTTCGCGACCTGGAACGACATCGTCCACCTCGGCGCGTCCTTCACGGGCCGCGGCACCTGACGCCCGCCCGGCCGCGCGGCCGGCGCTTCCCGCCGGAGGGCCGGATGCCCTCCGGCCCGGCCTGGCCCGGCCTGCCCGTCGCGTCCGGTCCGGGGCCATCCCGGACCCGCTCCGGCGGCCCGCTCTTTCCCCAGCGTCACCACGACGCCCCCGCGGCCCCGTCCTTCCCCAGCGTCACCACCATGCCCGGCGGTGCGGTCCCGCCGCCCGGAAACCCTTCGTTCACCCTGTCGCATCATGGGGTTGGGCGGTTTCCACCCCTTGGCAACGCATCGTTCATCCCGACCGTCATAGGTTCGAAGGGCGGACGTGACCCGGAGGACACGCCTGTCCAAAATGCCTCCTCCCCCGGAGCCCCGCCGTTTGCATCGTCGTTGAAACTTTGTACAAGCGGGAACGAACCGACAAGGTTGGCGGCTTACGATCGCCCCCCGGCGGGGTCCCCCCGCAAGGCAGAAAGATAAAGAGACGGGCCAGTTGATGATGTCGACGACCATGAAGGGCCGGCGCAAGGCGGCGAGAACGGCAGTCCTCGCCACGACCGCGATGCTGGCCGTGTTGACGACGGCAGGCGGCGCGTTCGCGCAGCAGGTGGTGGTTCAGGGCAACCGCCGCGTCGATGCCGAGACGATCCGCTCCTACGTGGTCGGCAGCGGCGGCGGGTCCGTCGAGGAGGCGCGCCGCGCCCTTCTCGCCACCGGCATGTTCTCCAACGTCACCGTCTCCCGCCGCGGCGCCCAGGTCGTGGTGTCGGTCGTCGAGAACAACGTCATCAACCGCGTCGCCTTCGAGGGCAACAAGGCCGTCGAGCGCGCCACCCTCGAGCCCGAGCTCCAGACCCGCGCCCGCGGCCCCTACAACCCCGAGACCGTCGCGGCCGACATCCAGCGCATCACCGAGGTCTACCGCCGCACCGGGCGCGGCCTCGCCCAGGTGACGTCCCGCGTGGTCGACCTCCCCAACGGCCGCATCGACGTGGTGTTCACGATCGTCGAGGGCGCCAAGACCGGGGTGAAGGAGATCCGCTTCGTCGGCAACAACGCGATCTCGGGAAGCCGCCTGCGCGGCGTGATGGTCACGACCGAGACGAACTTCCTCAGCTTCCTGAAGTCCACCGACGTCTACGATCCCGACCGCCTGGCGGCCGACCAGGAGCTGATTCGGCGCTACTACCTGAAGAACGGCTATGCCGACTTCCGGATCGTCTCGACCGACGTGCAGTTCGACGCCGGCCAGGGCGGCTACGTGATCACGATGGCGGTCGACGAGGGCGACCAGTACCGGATCGGCGCCGTCAACATCGAGTCGCGCATCCCGGACCTGGACGTCGCCGCGCTGCGCAGCCGCCTCGCCACGTCGGCGGGCAGCGTCTACGACGCGCAGGGCGTCGAGCGCTCGCTCCAGAACATCACCACCGAGGTGGCGCGGCGGGGCTACGCCTTCGCCCAGGTCCGCCCGGTCGGCACCCGCGACCCGGCGACGCGCACGATCTCCCTCGGCTACGTGATCGAGGAGGGGCCGCGCGTCTACATCGAGCGCATCAACGTGCGGGGCAACACCCGCACCCGCGACTACGTGATCCGGCGCGAGTTCGACCTCGGCGAGGGCGACGCCTACAACAAGGTGCTGGTCGACCGGGCCGAGCGCCGCCTGAACGGGCTCGGCTACTTCAAGCGCGTGCGGATCACCAACGAGCCCGGCAACACCCCCGACCGGGTCGTCCTCAACGTGGACGTCGAGGATCAGGCCACCGGCTCGTTCGCGGTGTCGGGCGGCTACTCCACGGCCGACGGCTTCATCAGCGAGGTCTCGGTCACGGAATCGAACTTCCTCGGCCGCGGCCACTTCGTCCGCGTCGCCGGCACCTACGGCGAGCGCGTGCACGGCGTCGACTTCTCCTTCACGGAGCCGTACTTCCTGGGCTACCGCCTCGCGGCCGGCTTCGACCTGTTCTCCAAGTACAGCGACCAGACCCAGTACTCGCTCTACGAGAACCGCACCACCGGCGGCCAGCTCCGCCTCGGCCTGCCGATCAGCGAGGAGATCGGGCTCACCCTGCGCTACTCCCTGTACCAGCAGGACATCAACATCCCGAACGACCGGGAGCAGCCCTACAACGACTGCTCGCGCCCGATCCGCGGGTTCACGCCGCTCAATCCGGACGGAACGCCCGCCAACATCGTGGAGAAGGGCCGCTTCAAGGGCCTGGGCTGCGAAGAGAACGGCGAGGCCTCGATCGCGCTCAAGGAATCCGAGGGCTCGTCCTGGACCTCCCTCGCCGGCGTGACGCTGTCCTACAACAACCTCGACAGCCTCAAGGACCCGCGCAACGGCGTCTACATGGAGCTGAAGCCCGACGTGGCCGGCCTCGGCGGCGACGCGCGCTACCTCCGCGTCGGCGCGGACGCCCGCTATTACCACGAGCTGTTCGAGAACATCGTCGGCATCGCCCGCGTCCAGGCCGGCCATATCCGGAGCTTCGACGACACCCTGCGCATCGTCGACCACTACTTCGTCGGCCCCTCGCTGGTCCGCGGCTTCGCGACCTCCGGCATCGGCCCGCGCGACGTCTCGAACCTCAACTCGAACGCGATCGGCGGCACCACCTATGCCGGCGCCTCGGCCGAGATGCAGTTCCCGCTGTTCGGGCTTCCGCGCGAGCTCGGACTCAAGGGCGCGGTCTTCGCCGATGCCGGCACCCTGTTCGGCTACGACGGCGAGACCCGGTTCGACACCAACCGCAACGGCTTCCTCGAAGGCACGGCGCCGGGCTGCAACGTGAGGCGCACGGACGTGCAGGCCGAGTGCATCCGGGTCTACGACAAGAAGACGATCCGCTCCTCGGTCGGCGCCAGCCTCCTGTGGGCGTCGCCGCTCGGGCCGATCCGCTTCGACTACGCCTGGGCGCTCACCAAGGAAGACGGCTTCATCAACAAGGATGGCTACCGCGTCGGCGAGGACCGCACCCAGGAATTCCGCTTCAGCGGCGGTTCGCGCTTCTGATCCGCAGGGCGCCCGGCAAGGGCGCCCTCCGATCCCGCCGACATGACGGAGCCCAACTTCTTTCCGCAAAGCCAGACGCTCACCCTGCGTCGGGTCGCGGAGATGGCGGGCCTTGCGGTTCCCGACGGCTTCGACGGCGAGGCCGCGATCGTGGGCGTGGCGCCCGTGGAGAGCGCGGGGCCCGGCGACCTCGCCTACATGGACAATCCGGCCTATGCCGCCGCCCTCGGCGCGACCCGGGCGGCCGCCTGCCTGGTGTCGCCGCGCTTCGCGGCCCGGGTGCCCGCCGCCACAGCCGCCCTCGTGACGCCGCAGCCCTACCGGATCTTCGCCCAGGTGCTGGCGCTCCTGTTTCCCGGCGCCATGCGGCCGGGCTCCGCCTTCAGCGCCAGCGGCGTCTCGCCCGGGTCCTTCGTCCACCCGACGGCGCGCCTCGAACACGGGGTGACGGTCGATCCCGGCGCGGTGGTCGGCCCGCACGCGGAGATCGGCGCCGGCACGGTCGTGGGGGCGCACGCGGTCGTCGGCCCCCATTGCCGCATCGGCCGCGACTGCTCGATCGGCCCGCACGCCTCCGTGCTGCACGCGTTCCTCGGCAACCGGGTGATCCTGCACCCGGGCGTCCGGATCGGGCAGGACGGCTTCGGCTTCGACATGAGCCCGCGCGGCCACCTCAAGGTGCCCCAGATCGGCCGCGTCATCATCCAGGACGACGTGGAGATCGGCGCCAACACCACGGTCGACCGCGGGGCGAGCCGCGACACCGTGATCGGCGAGGGCACCAAGATCGACAACCTCGTGCAGATCGGCCACAACGTGGTGATCGGCCGCCATTGCGTGATCGTCGCCCAGGTCGGCATCTCGGGCTCGACGCGCCTCGAGGATTTCGTCGTGGTCGGCGGCCAGGCCGGCACCGTGGGCCATGTCCGGATCGGGCAGGGCGCCCAGATCGCGGCGGGCAGCGGCGTGATCACCGACATTCCGGCCCGCGCCCGCTGGGGCGGCACTCCGGCTCAGCCGATCCGCGACTGGCACCGCTCGACGGTCGCGCTAAAACACCTGGCGGCGCGCCGGGGTGGCGCGAAGGACCCGTCCCCGCCGCAGGACGAGCCGCAGTAACGATCGGAGCGCACGCCCATGTCCGACACGCCCATGTCCGACACGCCGACCCGGCTCGACTCGGCCGACATCGTCGCCATCATGGACCTGCTCCCGCACCGGTATCCCTTTCTCCTCGTGGACCGGATCGTGGAGATCGACGGCGACCGCTCCTGCATCGGGATCAAGAACGTCACCTTCAACGAGCCGCAGTTCACCGGCCATTTCCCGACCCGGCCGATCTATCCCGGCGTGCTCCTGATCGAGGGCATGGCGCAGACCGCCGGCGCCATCTGCGTCGCCTCGCGCGCCGCCGAGCAGACGCGGCCCAAGCAGGTCTTCTTCATGACCATCGACAAGGTGAAGTTCCGCAAGCCCGTCGAGCCCGGCGACACCGTGCGCTTCCACATGACGAAGCTCAACAACCGCCGCAACATGTGGTGGTACCGCGGCGAGGCGCGGGTCGACGGCAACCTGGTCTGCGAGGCGGAGCTCAGCGCCATGCTGGTGACCGAGTGAACGGCCCGTCCCCGCCCGGTCCAGGAGGCGGAGCCCGGCGCCGGGCCGGCGTCCGCGCGAACGCCCCGGCTCGCCGGCGATCCGCGACCCGGGCGGGCGCGTGAGCGCGGCGCCCTTCATCCACCCGAGCGCCGTCGTCGAGGCCGGCGCGCGGATCGGGGCGGGGGTGCGGATCGGCCCCTTCTGCCTCGTCGGGCCCGAGGTCGAGCTCGGCGAGGGCTGCGAGCTCCTCAGCCATGCGGTGGTCGCGGGACGCACCACGATCGGACCGCGGGCGAGGATCTATCCCTTCGCCTCCGTCGGGCACGCGCCGCAGGACCTGAAATATGCCGGCGAGCCCTCGACCCTGACGATCGGGTCGGACTGCCTGATCCGCGAGGGCGTGACCCTGAACCCCGGCACCGCCGGCGGCATCATGACAACCGCGATCGGCGACCGCTGCGTCTTCCTCGCCAACGCGCACGTGGCGCACGATTGCCGCATCGGCAACAACGTCATCCTGTCGAACGCCGCCATGATCGCGGGCCATTGCACGGTCGAGGATTACGTGATCCTCGGCGGCGGCGCGGGCGTGCACCAGTTCGTGCGCATCGGCTCGCATGCCTTCGTGGGCGGCATGTCGGCGCTCGAGAACGACGTGATTCCCTACGGCATGGCGATCGGCAACCGGGCGCACCTTGCCGGCCTCAACATCATCGGCCTGCGCCGGCGCGGCTTCTCGCGCGAGCAGATCCACGAGCTCCGCCGCGCCTACCGCCTGCTCTTCGCGCAGGAGGGCACGCTGGCGGAGCGCGTCGAGGACCTGGCGAGCGAGTTCGCCGCGCACCCGTCCGTGCAGGAGATCCTCGCCTTCATCCGCGACGGCAAGGACCGCGCGCTCTGCACGCCGCGCGACGCGGGCGGCGCCGGATGATGGCAGCGGGCGGCCCGGTCGCCGACCCGGCCGGACCCGCGCGGCGGCCGCCCGAACCCGCGGGAAAGCCGGTCGCAATCCTCGCCGGATCCGGGCGGCTGCCGCTCGAGCTCGCCGACCACCTCAAGGCGCGCGGCCGCGACCATCGGCTCCTCGCCTTCCGGGGCTTCGCCGACGGGCCCTTGCGCCGGCGGGCGGATGCGGTCTGCGACCTGCTCGACCCCGCCGCGATCCTGCGCCAGCTCGAGCGCTGGGCGCCCGCCTGCGTGACGCTCGTGGGCGCCGTCGGCCGCCCCGGCCTGCCGGCGCTGCTCGGCGCCTATGCGGCCTTCCGCAACCGCGCCGAAGTGCGGGGCCTGCTCGCCCGCGGCGACGATCACCTCCTGCGCGGCGCGGTCCGGCTCCTGGAGGACCACGGCCATCGGGTGGTCGGCCCGCACGAGCTCGCCCCCGACCTCGCCGTCCCGGCCGGGTTCCGCGGCGGCCCGGAGATCGGGGAGGAGGACCGCAGCGCGATCGCGACCGCGCTCACGCTGCTCGAGACGTTCTCGCCCTACGACATCGGCCAAGCCGCGGTGGTGGAGCGGCAGCGCGTGCTCGCGGTCGAAGGGCCGGAGGGCACCGACCGCATGCTGCGCCGGGTCGCGGCGCTGCGGCGCTCGTGGTTCCGCCGGACCCATGAGGGCGGGGTGCTCGTGAAGGCGGCCAAGCGCGGGCAGGACCTGCGCGTCGACATGCCGGCGATCGGCCCGCGCACGGTCGTGGAGGCGAAGCGCGCGGGTCTCTCCGGGATCGCGGTCGGGGCGGGCTCGACCCTCGTGCTCGACCGCGCCGAGACCGTCCGGACCGCCGAACGGGCGGGCCTGTTCGTGATCAGCGTCCGCCTGCCCTGGATGGGGGAGGCGTCATGACGGCGCGCCACCTCAGCCTGTCTGGTCCCGGCCCAGGAGGGCGAAACGTCCGAGGCAAGCTGGCGCCGCGCACCGGAACGACTGGCGCTCCAGCCTAGGCCCGACGAGGTCGTCTGGCCGAATTGAAATCCGGGCCGCTTCGCGGGCAGTTTCCACGAGCGCGTGCAGAAAGAGGCGAACGCACCATGGGATTGATCTACGGCACCTCCGCATCCGAGACGCTGACGGGCACGAGCAGTGCCGACACCATGTACGGTACCGAAGGCAACGATAAGGTTCTGGGCCTGGACGGAGACGACCGCCTCTACGGAGGCGTGGACAACGATCGGCTCTTCGGAGCGGGAGGAGCGGACCTCCTCTATGGCGGGGAGGGCAACGACAAACTGTCGGGTGGCGACGGCAACGATCGCCTCAGCGGTGGCCCCGGCCGCGACGTTCTCACCGGCGGTGCGGGCCCGGACGTGTTCTTTTTCTCCAGGGGCTACGCGGGCATCACGAAATCGACGGTGGAGACCATCACGGACTGGAGGGCGAAGGACGACCAGATCGACATATCCGCGGCCGGCACCGTCTCGAACTATCGCGAGAGCAGCACCAGTGCGGGTTCGATCAAAGCTGCGGCCGCATTTGCGGAAGCGACCTTCACGAGCGATCAGGTCGCACATGTGTTCCTCTACAACACGGCAACCGATACCGGGTATCTCCTCTCCGACACCAACAGCGACGGCGGGTTCGACACCGGCGTCGTCCTGAAGGGGGCGGGGTCCGGCGCAGGTTTCAGCCACGACGACATCATTTGAATGCGGTCCCGCGTGCAGAACGCATTGCCTGCCTTGGCCATCGGGTATGGCTCCGACCCTTGCGCTCCTCCTGGCGAAAAGATGCTCCGCGCCGCGCCCGTCACGGTCATCCTGATCCGGCGCCGATGGTCCAGCGGAGAGCGCCCATGACGGCGCCGCTGCACCTCTGGATCGTCACGGGCGAGGAATCCGGCGACCAGCTCGGCGCCAAGCTCGTCCAGGCGCTGCGGCGGCGCCTCGGCCCGGAGCGGATCCGCTTCTCCGGCGTCGGCGGGCACGCGCTCGCGCGAGAGGGGGTGCCGAGCCTGTTCCCCATGGAGGACATCGCGGTGATGGGGATCACGGCCGTGATCGGCCGTCTGCCGACGATCCTCGACCGCATCCGCCGCACCGCGGGCGCCGTGGTGGCGGACCGGCCGGACGGGCTCGTCATCATCGACAGCCCGGACTTCACCCACCGGGTCGCCGCGCGGGTCCGCGGGGCGCTGCCGGGCCTGCCGATCGTCGATTACGTGAGCCCGAGCGTCTGGGCCTGGCGTCCCGGCCGCGCGCGCAAGATGCGGTCTTACGTGGACCACCTCCTCGCGCTCCTGCCCTTCGAGCCGGAGGCGCACCGGCGCCTCGGCGGCCCGCCGACCACCTATGTGGGGCATCCGCTGATCGAGCGCCTGGCGGAGCTGCGGCCCGCGCCCGGCGAGCGCCGCCCGCTCGGCGACGGCCCGCTGGAGCTGCTGGTGCTGCCGGGGAGCCGCCGCTCGGAAATCTCCCGCCTCATGGCGCCCTTCGGCGAGGCGCTGCGGCTCGTCCGGGAGCGGTCGCAGCGGCCGATCCGGGTGACGCTCCCCGCGGTCGAGCATCTGGCGGCCGAGATCGAGGCGCGCGCGAAGGCCTGGCCCGTGGCGCCGGAGCTGGTGCGCGGGGAGGCCGCCAAATGGGCCGCCTTCCGCCGCGCCCATGCGGCGCTCGCGGCCTCCGGCACCGTGACCCTGGAGCTCGGGCTGGCGGGCGTGCCCATGGTGGTGGCCTACCGGGTCTCGAAGCCCGAGGAACTGCTGAAATACCTCATCACCGTGCGCTCGATCGTGCTCACCAACCTGATCCTGGCCGAGAACGCGGTCCCCGAATACATCCAGCACGATTGCACCCCCGAGACCCTCGCGGCGGCGCTCCTGCCGCTCCTCGGCGACACGCCGGAGCGGGCCCGTCAGGCCGAAGCCCTGGCGCGCCTCGACGAACTCATGCGCATCGGCGACGAGACGCCGAGCGAACGCTCGGCCCGGATCGTCGCCGAGGTCTTGAAGGCGGAACGGAAAAAGGGGCCGTGAGGCCCCTCTGTCCTGGCTGCAATTCCGGCCGGCCTCAGCCGCGCTGGTCGACCGTGAGGTAGTCGCGCTGCGTCGCGCCGACATAGAGCTGGCGCGGGCGGCCGATGCGCTGGGACGGATCCTCGATCATCTCCTTCCACTGCGCGATCCAGCCGACCGTGCGGGCGAGCGCGAACAGCACCGTGAACATGGAGGTCGGGAAGCCCATCGCCTTGAGGGTGATGCCCGAATAGAAGTCGATGTTCGGGTAGAGCTTCTTCTCGATGAAGTACTCGTCCTTGAGCGCGAACTGCTCGAGCTCCATGGCGACGTCGAGGAGCGGGTCGTCCTTGATCCCGAGCTCGTTCAGCACCTCGTGGGTGGTCTTCTGCATGATGCGGGCGCGCGGGTCGTAGTTCTTGTAGACCCGGTGGCCGAAGCCCATGAGGCGGAACGGATCGTTCTTGTCCTTGGCGCGGGCGATGAACTCCGGGATGCGGTCGGGCGTGCCGATCTCGTCCAGCATCTTGAGCGCCGCCTCGTTGGCGCCGCCATGCGCCGGGCCCCAGAGGCAGGCGATGCCGGCCGCGATGCAGGCGAAGGGGTTGGCGCCCGACGAGCCCGCGAGGCGAACCGTCGAGGTCGAGGCGTTCTGCTCGTGGTCCGCGTGCAGGATGAAGATGCGGTCCAGCGCCCGGGAGAGCACCGGGTTGACCCGGTACTCCTCGGCCGGCACCGCGAAGCACATGCGCAGGAAGTTCGAGGTGTAGTCGAGGTCGTTCTTCGGATACACGAAGGGCTGGCCGACATGGTACTTGTAGGCCATGGCCGCGAGCGTCGGCATCTTGGCGATCATGCGCATGGAGGCGACCATGCGCTGGTGCGGGTCCGAGATGTCGGTGGAGTCGTGGTAGAACGCCGAGAGCGCGCCGACGCAGCCCACCATGATGGCCATCGGGTGCGCGTCGCGGCGGAAGCCGGTGAAGAACCGGTTCATCTGGTCGTGCACCATGGTGTGGCGCGTGACGCGGTAGTCGAAATCCGCCTTCTGGGCCGCGGTCGGGAGCTCCCCGTAGAGCAGGAGGTAGCAGGTCTCGAGGAAGTCGCCGTGCTCGGCGAGCTGCTCGATCGGGTAGCCGCGGTAGAGCAGCACGCCCTCGTCGCCGTCGATGTAGGTGATCGCGGACTCGCAGGCCGCCGTCGAGGTGAAGCCCGGGTCGTAGGTGAACATGCCCGTCTGGCCGTAGAGCTTCGAGATGTCGACGACGCTCGGCCCGATCGAGCCCTGCTTCACCGGCATCTCGACCTGCTTGTCGCCGACGTGGATCGTGCTGGCATTGTCGGTCATCGGTTCAGGCCCTTTCAACGCATGAGCCGGTGCGGATCGCAAAGGCGGCGGGCGGGGGCTGTCCTGAGGCCTCCCGAGGCGCCAGCCAACGGCTCCGCCGGTGGATGGGAAGTGGGGTGTCGGTAGCTTATCCGTGACGCCCGTTCAAGCGCGCCTAAAGGTTCATCACGGGGTTGTATGCACGCGGCGCGGGGCAGCGTTCCCCGAGCCGATCGGACCGGTTTGGTCCGAAATGGTCCGCTTTGGTCCGCCCGGTCCATGCCGCCGCGGCTCAGCCGCCGAGCTGGTCCCGGAGCCGCGCCAGGGTCTCCTCCCGCCCCAACACCGCCATGACGTCGAAAATCCCGGGCGAGGTCGCGCGCCCCGTCAGCGCCGCGCGCAGGGGCTGCGCGACCTGGCCGAGCTTGGCCCCGACCCCGTCGGCATGCACCCGCACCACCTCCTCGATGGCGCCCGCGCTCCAATCGGGCAGGCTGGAAAGGGTCTCGGGCAGGCCGCGCAGGCGGTCGCGCCCCTCGGGCGCCAGCAGGGCGCGCGCCTTGTCGTCGAGGCCGAGCGGGCGGGCGGCGTAGAGATAGTAGGCGCTGTCGACGAGCTCCACGAGCGTCTTGGCGCGCTCCTTGAGCCCCGGCATGGCGGCGACGAGCTTCGCGCGCAGGTCCGGCGGGAGCTCGGGCCCGAGGCCGCGGGAGGGCCCGATCTCGGGCAGGATCACCTCGATCGCCCGCACGAGATCCTCGTCCGCGGCGTGGCGCATGTAGTGCCCGTTGAGGTTCTCGAGCTTGGCGAAGTCGAAGCGGGCCGGCGAGCGGCCGATCTGCTTGAGGTCGAAGGCCGCGATCATCTCCTCGGTCGAGAAGATCTCCTGGTCGCCGTGGCTCCAGCCGAGGCGAACGAGGTAGTTGCGCAGGGCGGACGGCAGGTAGCCGAGGCCGCGATAGGCGTCGACGCCGAGCGCCCCGTGGCGCTTCGAGAGCTTGGCGCCGTCCGGCCCGTGGATCAGCGGGATGTGCGACATGCTCGGCACGTCCCAGCCGAGCGCCTGGTAGATCTGCGTCTGCCGCGCCCCGTTGGTGAGATGGTCGTCGCCGCGGATGATGTGGGTCACGCCCATGTCGTGGTCGTCGACCACGACGGCGAGCATGTAGGTCGGGGTGCCGTCGGAGCGCAGCAGCACGAGGTCGTCGAGGTCCTTGTTCTGCCAGACCACGCGGCCCTGGACCTCGTCCTCGACCACGGTCTCGCCCTCGGTCGGCGCGCGCAGGCGGATGACGGGCCGCACGTCCTTCGGGGCCTCGGAGGGGTCGCGGTCGCGCCAGCGCCCGTCGTAGCGCAGCGGCCTGCCCTCGCGCCGCGCGGACTCGCGCATCTCCTCGAGTTCCTGCTGGCTTGCGTAGCAGTGATAGGCGCGGCCCGAGGCCAAAAGGCTCTCCGCCACCTCCCGGTGCCGCGCCGCGCGGGAGAACTGGTAGACCACGTCGCCGTCCCAATCGAGCCCGAGCCAGGAGAGGCCGTCGAGGATCGCCGTGATGGCGGGTTCCGTGGAGCGCTCCCGGTCCGTGTCCTCGATGCGCAGCAGCATCCGTCCGCCGTGGCGCTTGGCGTAGAGCCAGTTGAACAAGGCCGTGCGGCCGCCGCCGATGTGGAGGAAGCCCGTAGGCGACGGGGCAAAGCGGGTGACGACGGAGCCGGGCATCGGGGAGGGAACCTTGGATGGAGGAAGGCGCCCCTTTCCCGGAGCGCGCGCCCGTCTAACATGGGCCTGAGCCCCGCGTTAAGCAGAAGCGATGGCGAAGGACAACCCGAGACGCGGCCCGCGGATCCGCGCTGCGGCGGCAGGCCTCGCGCCGGCCGGGCTCCTGGATTCGCCCTGGCCGGCGGCCGGATTCGGGGATTGGCGCGCCGGGCTCGCCCGCTGCCTCGACCGCGAAGTGGAGCAGCGCCGGCTCTTTCCCTGGATCGCGGTCTTCTTCGGGATCGGCATCCTGCTGTTCTTCCAGGCCGACGGGCAGCCGGCGCTGTGGGCCCCGGTGCTCGGCTTCGCGCTCGCGGCGGCGGGCGCAGTGGCCTTGCGCGGGACCCTCTGGGGGCTGGCCGCCCTGATCGCGCTCGCGTCGGTGTTCGCGGGCTTTGCGGCGGCCGTCGTGCGCAGCCGGAGCGTCGAGGCGCCGGCCCTGAACCGCACGATCATCGCGCCGCTCTCCGGGTTCGTCGAGGGGATCGAGGAGCGGCCGGAGGGAGCACGCCTCACGATCCGGGTCCATGCCATCGGAGCCCTCGCCCCCGCCGAGCGCCCGGACCGGGTGCGGGTGAGCGTGCGCGAGGGGCGGGGCCTCACGCCCGGCGGTTTCCTGAGCGCCCATGCCCGGCTCCTGCCGCCGCCCGAGCCGGCCTGGCCCGGCGGCTACGACTTCGCCCGCGACGCCTGGTTCCGCGGCATCGGCGCGGTCGGCTCCCTCGTCGGGCGACCGGCCCTCGTCGCGCCGCCCGCGCCGGCGCCCTGGGACCTGCGGCTCGCCGCGACGATCGACGCGGCCCGCAACGCGCTTGCGCGGCGCATCGCTGACGCGGTCGCTGGTCCGGCCGGCGCGGTCGCGGCGGCGCTCGTCACGGGCAAGCGCGGCTTCATCGAGGAGCCCACCAACGAGACGCTGCGGGCCGCGGGGATCTACCACATCGTGTCGATCTCGGGCCTCCACATGGTGCTCGCCGCCGGCACCTTCTTCTGGCTCGCCCGTGCGCTCCTGGCACTCTCCCCGCAGGCCGCCCTGCTGTGGCCGGTCAAGAAGATCGCGGCCGTGATCGCGATGGCGGGCGCCGCCGCCTACTGCGTCTTCTCGGGCTCCGAGGTCGCGACCGAGCGCTCCCTCGTCATGACCCTCGTGATGCTGGGCGCGATCCTCGCCGACCGGCCCGCGCTGAGCCTGCGCAACCTCGCGGTCGCGGCCCTGATCGTGCTCGCCCGCGAGCCCGAGACCTTGCTCGGCCCGAGCTTCCAGATGTCCTTCGGGGCGGTCGCGGCCTTGATCGCCCTCTCGCACGCCATGCAGGGGCATCTTGCGGCGGAGCCGCCTTCCGGCTGGATCGACCGGGCGCTGCGTTGGGCCTGGCGCGGGCTCGTCGGGCTCGTCGCGATGACGATCGTCGCCAACCTCGCGACCGCGCCTTTCGCAGCCTACCATTTCCAGGTCCTCAATCCGCTCGGCCTCATCGGCAACGCGCTGGCGCTGCCGCTCGTCTCCCTCGTCGTGATGCCCGCCGCCGTGATCGGGACGCTCGCCTATCCGTTCGGGCTCGACCGCTGGGTCTGGCTCGTCATGGGCCGGGCGGTCGATGCGGTGCTGGCGGTGTCGCAGTGGGTGGAGGGACTTTCGGGCTCGACGGTACCGATCGCGGCTTTCGGGACGGCCGCTCTCGTCCTGATGAGCGCCGCGCTCCTTCTTGCCGTGCTGCCCGCATCGTCGCTGCGCTGGCTCGCCGTGCTGCCGGCCGGCGTAGGGCTGGCGCTGGCCGCGACGCCGGAGCGCTTCGACCTCTTCGTCGACCGCGAGGGGGCGGGCGCAGCGATCCGGGGCGCGGACGGGCGGCTTCACCTCGTCGGCCGGCCCTCCGCCTTCGTGACCGAGCAATGGCTGCGCGCCGACGGGGATCCGCGCCGGGCCGACGATGCCACGCTGCGGCAGGGCGCCCGCTGCGACCGGCTGGGCTGCGTGGTGACGCTCGCGGACGGCCGCGCCGTCGCCTTCGTGCAGGATTCCCGCGCCTTCCCGGAGGATTGCCGCCGCGCCGCAATCGTCGTCACGCGGCTCGCGGCGCCGCCGGGCTGCGGCGCCACGCTCGTCCTCGACCGGCCGAAGCTGCAGTTGTCCGCTGCCACCGCGGTTCTGTTCCCCGCGGGCGGCACTCCGGAAATCCGGACCGCGCGGGCGACCGGCGATCCGCGCCCCTGGACGAGGACCGCCCCGGCCGCTCCGCCGTCGCGGCCGGTGCCGGCACGGCGGCCCGCCCCCTCGCCGGAGGACGACGAGGACGGGCCCGAGCCGGGCCTCACGCCCGACGACAGGTGAGGGACGAGGGTGTGGTGCCGCCGCGAGGGGGCCCGGAGCGGCGGTATGCACCGCTCGAACCCTCCTCAGGTGCCGCGGACGCGGCCGACGAAGGGATCGGCATCCGCCGCGGCTGCGACGGATACGATCACGATGTGGCCGGCACGGGTCCGGAAAGCTTCAGTAGCGGCGGACGAGGCTGACGAGGCGGCCCTGGATCTTGACGCGATCGGGTCCGAGCACGCGGGTCTCGTATTGCGGGTTCGCGGCTTCGAGCGCGATCGACGAACCGCGGCGGCGGAAGCGCTTCAGGGTCGCCTCCTCGTCGTCGATGAGCGCCACGATGATGTCGCCAGTGTTGGCGTTGTCCTGCTTGCGGATCACCACCAGGTCGCCGTCGAGAATGCCGGCTTCGACCATCGAGTCGCCGCGCACTTCGAGGGCATAGTGCTCGCCCTGCGCCAGGAAGTCCGCCGACAGGGTGATGGAATGGCTCGTGTTCTGGATCGCCGCGATCGGTGTGCCGGCGGCGATGCGGCCCATGACCGGGATCGAGAGGTCGCGGCCGCGCTCCTCGGAGCCGGCCGGGGCGGGCACCTTGACCCGGCCGAGCCCGCCTTCGACGACGCTCGGCGTGAAGCGCTTCGCGGGCTTGGCCGCCAGTTCCGGCATCTTGAGGACTTCGAGCGCCCGCGCCCGGTTCGGCAGGCGCCGGATGAAGCCGCGCTCCTCGAGCGCGGTGATCAGGCGGTGGATGCCCGACTTCGACTTGAGGTCGAGCGCGTCCTTCATCTCGTCGAAGGACGGCGAAACGCCGGTTTCCTGCACCCGCTCGTGGATGAAGCGGAGAAGTTCATGTTGTTTGCGCGTCAGCATGGGGCCGATCCGTCACGAGGGCTCCGCGAGGAGCGATTCTGAAAACAAAGCGAGAACATGCTAGTCGTTCCCGCTGTGTTCTGCAAGCAACGAGCGTGGCCATTCGCCGAAAAGCCGTGCAACTCGGTTTTCGCGCGGGCCGCGCCGCTCAGCAGAACCGCTCCAGATCGATGGTCCGGCACGGTTCGCCCGCTCGCGCCGCAGCGGCATGGGGCGCCCGGACGACGAGACAACCGGCTTCCGCGAGCACGCCCAGCATGGAGGAATCCTGCTTCGGCAGGGGGGTGGCGGTGGGGAGCCGATCCGGGTCCCGCCGCAGGACGGCGCGCAGGTAGTCCTGGCGCCCGTCGTTGGCGGCAAGGTCGCGTCCGAGGATTCCGGGCTCGCTCGGGTCCTGCCCGGCGAGAGGATCGCCCAGCAGCGCGCGCAGCGCGGGCACGAGGAAGAGGATCGCGCAGACGATGGACGAGACCGGGTTGCCGGGCAGTCCGAGCAGACCCATGCGGCCGAGCCGCCCGTGCATGAGCGGCTTGCCGGGCCGCAGCGCCACGCGCCAGAAGCCGAGCTCCATGCCCTGACGGGCGAGCGCGGACTGGACGAGATCATGATCCCCGACCGATGCGCCGCCGAGCGTCACCAGCAGGTCGGCGCCGGCCCCTTGTGCGGCGAGGATCCGCTCCTCCAGGGCCTCGAAGGTATCCGCGGCGATGCCGAGGTCGATCGCCTCGCCGCCCGCCCGCCGCACGATCGCGGCGACCGCGTAGGGGTTCGAGGCCACGATCTGGTCCGGCCCCGTAGGTTCGCCCGGCCGCACCAGCTCGTCGCCGGTGGCCAGGATCGCGACGCGGGGGCGGCGGCGGACGGGCAGGTGCCCGTGGCCCATGGCGGCAGCCAGCGCGAGGCGCCGGGCGTCGAGGCGCTCGCCCCCGCGCAGCAGCGCCTGACCGGTGCGGAAGTCGAGCCCGGCGGGGCGGATGAAGCGCTGCGGCTGGGGCCGCTCCTTGACGACGACCCGCCCGTCCGCGGCCTCCGTGTCCTCCTGGATCACGATGGCGTCGGCGCCCGCGGGCACCGGCGCGCCCGTGAAGATGCGCACTGCCTCGCCCGGGCCGACGGCGCCATGGAAGCCGCGCCCCGCGGCGCTCGTCGCGACGACCCGCAGGGTCGCAGGGATGGCGGGGAGATCGGCCAGGCGCACCGCGTAGCCGTCCATGGCGGAGGCCGGGAAGGGGGGCTGGTCGCGCAAGGCGGCCAGGTCCTCGGCAAGCGTGCGCCCGGCGCAGTCGGGAAGCGGGACGCTCTCGGCCTCGACCGGGTGATCCACACCGGCGAGGATCCGCCGGAGGGCTTCATCGACCGGGAGCAGGCTCATGCCTCACCCCCGGGATGCGCCGCGCCGCGGGACGGGGGGCTCGGCAGGGCAGCGGGAGGCAGGCTCATGGTCCTCTCAGGGCGCCTGGTAGGTGCCGGAGCGGCCGCCGCTCTTCATCCTGAGGCGGATGCCCTCGATGCGCATGCCGCGGTCGGCGGCCTTCACCATGTCGTAGATCGTCAGGCACGCGACCGACACGGCGGTGAGCGCCTCCATCTCGACCCCGGTCTGGCCCGCGACCTTCACCTCCGCGGTCACGCGCACGCCCGGCAGCGCCTCGTCGATCTCGCAATCGACGCGCACCTTGGAGATCAGGAGCGGGTGGCAGAGCGGGATCAGCTCGTGGGTGCGCTTCGAGGCCATGATGCCGGCAAGGCGCGCGGTCCCGAGCACGTCGCCCTTCTTGGCATCGCCCTGACGGATGAGGGCGATCGTCTCCGGGAGCATCACGACGGCGCCTTCGGCGATGGCAGTCCGGGAGGTCACATCCTTCTCGGACACGTCCACCATGTTGGCGGCCCCGGAGGCGTCGAGGTGGGTGAGCTCGCTCATGACGTGCGGCCCCTGCGGCGCCGCAGGAAGGGTTCGGTCGGCAAGGCGTCGAGGGAGGCGCGTTCGCTCATGCCGCGTCCCCGAACAGCAGCCGGCGGGTCGCGGCGGCCACGTCGGGCTGGCGCATCAGGCTCTCGCCGACCAGGAAGGTGCGGATGCCGGCCTCCGTCAGCCGGTCGATGTCGGCCTTCGTCGAAATGCCGCTCTCGCCCACCACGATGCGGTCGCCCGGGATCAGCGCGGAGAGCTCCTCGCTCGTCTCGAGCGACACCTCGAAGGTGCGAAGATTGCGGTTGTTGACCCCGACGAGCTTGGTGCCGAGCGGCAGCGCCCGCTCGAGCTCCGTGCGGTCGTGCACCTCGACGAGCACGTCCATGCCGAGCGCATGCGCCGTGTCGATGAGCGCCAGCGCCTCCGCGTCCGTGACGCTCGCCATGATGACGAGGATGCAGTCGGCGCCCCAGGCGCGGGCCTCGAAGACCTGGTAGGGCTCGAACAGGAAGTCCTTGCGCAAAGCCGGCAGGCCCGAGGCCTCGCGCGCCTGCGCGAGGTATTCCGGCCGTCCCTGGAACGACGGCTCGTCGGTCAGCACCGACAGGCACGAGGCACCGCCCTCGGCATAGGCCTTGGCGAGGGCCGGGGGATCGAAATCGGCGCGGATCAGGCCCTTGGAGGGGCTCGCCTTCTTGATCTCGGCGATGAGCGCCGGGCGGCCCTCGGAGAGGTGATAGGCGATCGCCTGCGCGAATCCCCGCGGCGGCGGCGCGGCGAGCGCCCGGCGCTCGATCTCGCGCAGGGGGGTGGCGGCCTTCGCGGCTTCGATCTCGCGGCGCTTGTAGGCCTCGATGCGGGCGAGAACGTCGGTCATGAAAGCACCGGCCGCAGCGGAGCGGCGACCTTGAGGGCGAGAACGTCCGTCATCAAATCCGCTCTAAGCGTTCGAGGCGCGGATCAGACGGTCCAAGACGCCTTTGGCACCGCCGCTGTCGACCGATTGCTCCGCGCGCGCCACGCCGTCCTGCAGGTCGGCGGCCTCTCCCGCGACCACGAGCGCGGCGGCCGCGTTCAGCACCGCGATGTCGCGGTAGGGGGTCTTTTCGCCGTCGAGGACGCGGCGCAGTTCCGCGGCGTTGTGCTCCGGGTCGGCGCCCTTCAGGTCCTCGGGCCGCGCGGTCTTCAGCCCGACCTCGGCGGGGCTCACCGTGAAGCGGCGGATGGCGCCGTTCTCGAGCGCGACGACATGGGTCGGGCCCGTGGTCGTGATCTCGTCGAGGCCGTCGGTGCCGTGAACGGTCCAGACGCGCTCGGAGCCGAGCTCCTTGAGGACCTGCGTCAGGGGCTCGAGCCAGGCCTCGGAGAACACGCCGAGGAGCTGGCGGCCGACGCCAGCCGGATTGGAGAGTGGGCCCAGCAGGTTGAAGAGCGTGCGGGTGCCGAGTTCCACGCGCACCGGCGCCACGTGGCGCATGGAGGCGTGGTGGGCCTGGGCGAACATGAAGCAGAGGCCCGCTTCCCGCAGACAGCGCTCGAGCGCTGCCGGGTCGAGGCCGATCTTGACGCCGAGCGCCGTCAGCACGTCCGCGGCGCCGGAACGCGAGGAGGCGGCGCGGTTGCCGTGCTTGGCGACCGGCACGCCGGCGCCCGCCACGATCATCGAGGCGAGCGTCGAGATGTTGTAGCTGCCCGAATGGTCGCCGCCGGTTCCGACGATGTCCATGGCGCGCGGCGGCGCGGTCACGCGGGTCATGCGGCCCCGCATGGCCGAGACCGCACCCACGATCTCCTCGAGGGCCTCGCCCCGGACCCGGAGCGCCATCAGGAAGGCGCCGCTCTGGGCCGGCGTCACCTCTCCGGAGAGCAGGTCGTCGAAAGCGGAGCGAGCCTCCTCGCGCGTCAGCGACGCGCCGGTGGCGACCTTGGCGAGATAGGGTTTGAAGGAGTCCATCGGCTTCAGTTCACGGCAGGGCACGCCACGTCACGCACCGTCGAGGCGCGTGGCACGGCGGCCTTCAATGCACGGCGAGGGCGGCCTTGTCACGCTTTTGCGCGTTCCAGGCGGCGGCGAGGTCGAAGAAGTTGCGCATGATGGTGGCGCCATGCTCCGAGAGGATGCTCTCGGGGTGGAACTGCACCCCGTGGATCGGGAGCGACCGGTGCGACAGGCCCATCACGAGCCCGTCGCGGGTCTCGGCCGTGACTTCGAGGTCCGCCGGGCAGGTCTCGCGCGCGACGACGAGGGAGTGGTAGCGCGTCGCCTTCAGGGGCCCGTTGATGCCGCGGAACACCGCCCGCCCGCCGTGCTCCACGTCCGAGACCTTGCCGTGCATGGGCAAGGGCGCTCGAACCACCGCGCCGCCGAAGGCCTGGCCGATCGTCTGCAGCCCGAGGCACACCCCGAAGATCGGGATCTTTCCGCCCGCCTGCGCCACCAGATCGAGGCAGATGCCGGCCTCGGTCGGGGTGCAGGGCCCGGGCGAGAGCACAACGGCATCGGGCCGATCCGCCAGCACGGCCGCGGCGGTCGTTGCGTCGTTGCGCACCACGTCGACCCGCCCGACCAGCGGCCCGACGAGGTGGACGAGGTTCCAGGTGAAGCTGTCGTAATTGTCGATGACGAGGACGCGGGTCATGGCCGGACCCTTGCCGAGGGGCGGGTCGGGGTCAAGGGCGCGAAGTGTCGTCCCCTGGGGTGGCCGGTACGGCACGGTGTCATTCCCGGCCGGAGCCCTCGCGCAATAGGACACCCACTGTGTCATCCCCTTCCCCTGCACCCTGACGGGCCCCGGCCGGGGATGACACTGAGGGTCCTGGATCCCCTTCCCCTCCGCGCTGTCGCGCTCCGGCCGGGGATGACACTGGGGCTTCCCCTTCCTCCTCCGGCCGCAGATGTCACCCCGGTATCCCACGCCGTCTCACGGCCGATACACCATCGTCAGCCCGCCATAGGCGCCCGGCCGCTCGCCCTCGATCGCCAGCAGGCCCGCGGAGAGCGTGAAGGTCCAGCGGCCGAAGGAAAGGCCCGTCGCGGCGAGCCCGAAGCGGCCTTCGCGGTAGGTCTCCTCGACCGACACGACGGCCTCCGGCCCGACGAAGACCGAGCCCCAGACGCGCCACCCCGCCATGGCCCGGCCCCAGGCCCGCTGCGGTGCGGTGCCGATCAAGAGGGTGCCGACGAGGAGTGCGTCGTCGACAGGGTGGGTCCAGACCTCCGCGAGCGCGCGGGCACCGAAGCCGGGCCGGCTCGGCGCCAGCACCCGGCCGTCGACCAGCGTCTGGTCGAACGCGGCCTCGGGGCCGGCGAGGAGCGAGAGCGTCGCGCGATCCGTCCGCCACTGGTAGCCCAGGAGCAGGCCCGCCTCGGCGGACCAGTAATCGACCGTGGCCCGGCGGCCGAGATGGGTGACGGCCTCCCTCTGCCGGCCCGCGCCGGCATTGCCCATCAGCACGAACCCGTTCCGGTGGAGCGACGGCCCGAGCGTGCGCTTGAATCCGGTGTTGGAATAGGCGGAGGCGCCGATCTCGGTCGCGTTGAAGAGGATCGTCCGGGGCTCGTCGAGGGGCGGCCGGGAGGGGGCCGCGGAGGATTCGTCCGCAGCCGGCGCCTCGCCTGCCCCGGCGCAGAGCGCAAGGGTGCCGGCTGCCGCGACGCGCCGCACGGTGTTCCTCGACAGATGCAGCATCGTGGGCCACCCCGGACCTGCGACCGGAATGATAGGGGTCAGGCGCCGGAGGTCTACCCTCGATTGCGTCACGTCCCTGAAAAAAGGCGCGAGCCGGGGGCCCGCGCCGTGTGTCTCGCATTCCTGCGCCGATCAGAAGTCCATGTCGCCGGCACCGGCGGGCGCGGCGGGAGCCTTCTTCTTCGGCAGCTCGGCCACCATCGCCTCGGTGGTGATCAGGAGACCCGCCACGGAAGCGGCATCCTGCAGCGCGGTGCGGACGACCTTCGCGGGATCGATGATCCCGAGGGAGAACATGTCGCCGTACTCGCCGGACTGTGCGTTGAAGCCGAACGAGTAGTCGCTCCGGTCGAGGATCTTGCCCACGATCACCGAGCCGTCCTCGCCCGCGTTGAGGGCGATCTGGCGGGCCGGCGCCTGGATGGCGCGGCGGACGATCTCGACGCCGGTGCGCTGGTCCTCGTTCGCGGGCTTCACGCCGTCGAGCGCCTTCACGGCGCGCAGCAGCGCGACGCCGCCGCCGGGGAGGATGCCCTCCTCGACCGCCGCCTTGGTGGCGTGCATGGCGTCGTCCACGCGGTCCTTCTTCTCCTTGACCTCGACCTCCGTGGCGCCGCCGACGCGGATCACCGCGACGCCGCCCGCGAGCTTCGCGAGGCGCTCCTGCAGCTTCTCGCGGTCGTAGTCGGAGGTCGTCTCCTCGATCTGCGCCTTGAGCTGCTGGACGCGGGCCTCGATGTCGGCCTTCTTGCCGACGCCGTCCACGATCGTGGTGTTCTCCTTCTCGATCACCACCTTCTTGGCGCGGCCGAGCATGTCGAGCCGGACGTTCTCGAGCTTGATGCCGAGGTCTTCCGAGATCGCGGTGCCGCCGGTGAGGATCGCGATGTCCTGCAGCATGGCCTTGCGGCGGTCGCCGAAGCCCGGCGCCTTCACGGCCGCGATCTTCAGGCCGCCGCGGAGCTTGTTGACCACGAGCGTCGCCAGCGCCTCGCCTTCCACGTCCTCGGCCACGATGAGCAGCGGCTTGCCCGACTGCACCACGGCCTCGAGGACGGGCAGCAGCTCCTGGAGGTTGGAGAGCTTCTTCTCGTGGATGAGGATGTAGGGATCCTCCAGCTCCACGCGCATCTTCTCGGCGTTGGTCACGAAATAGGGCGAGAGGTAGCCGCGGTCGAACTGCATGCCCTCGACCACGTCGAGCTCGGTGGCGAGCGACTTCGCCTCCTCGACGGTGATCACGCCCTCGTTGCCGACCTTCTGCATGGCTTCCGCCAGGAAGCGGCCGATCTCGGCGTCGCCGTTGGCCGAGATGGTGCCGACCTGGGCGATCTCGTCGTTCTTCGTGATCGTGCGGGCGTTCGTCTTGAGGTCGGAGACGATGGCCTCGACGGCGAGGTCGATGCCGCGCTTGAGGTCCATGGGGTTCATGCCGGCGGCCACCGCCTTGGCGCCTTCCTTCACGATCGCCTGGGCGAGCACGGTCGCGGTGGTGGTGCCGTCGCCCGCAAGGTCGTTGGTCTTCGAGGCCACCTCGCGCACCATCTGGGCGCCCATGTTCTCGAACTTGTCTTCGAGCTCGATCTCCTTGGCGACCGTTACGCCGTCCTTGGTGATGCGCGGCGCGCCGAAGCTCTTCTCGATCACGACGTTGCGCCCCTTCGGGCCCAGCGTCACCTTCACGGCATTGGCCAGAATGTCGACGCCGCGGAGCATCTTCTCGCGCGCGTCGGCCGAAAACTTCACGTCTTTCGCAGCCATGCTTGTCACTCCTCAAGAGACATGACGGTTATGGTTCTTGGTCCGGAGAGGGCCCCGATCAGGCGGCCTTCTTCTGGGCGACGGTGACTTCCAGCACGCCCATGATGTCCGACTCCTTCATGATGAGGAGGTCTTCCCCGTCGATCTTCACCTCGGTGCCGGACCACTTGCCGAACAGCACCCGGTCGCCGGGCTTCAGGTCCAGGGGCTGAACCTTGCCGTTCTCGTCACGGGCGCCGGGCCCCACCGCGATCACCTCGCCCTGCTGCGGCTTCTCCTTGGCGGTGTCGGGAATGATGATGCCGCCGGCCGTCTTCTCCTCGGCGTCGATGCGGCGGACCACCACACGGTCGTGCAAGGGACGGAACTTCATCTCGGTCCTCCTTTGATCTCGAGACAGACAAACGAGCGAAGGGGAGGGCCCGCGGATCGCCGAACCGTCCCGCTTCGGGGCGCGAGGTAGGCGGCCGCAAATCCGTGTTCAAGAGGTGCGGCGAAATTTTTTGGCACTCCTCTCGGAGAGTGCCAAACATGACCGTAAGCGCCGTTGGCAGGAGCTTGTCAGCACTCCCCTCGATATGCTGCTAACATATTGGAACTTAAGAGGAATTCATGCATTTGACCTTGAGGGCAAGCGCCGATCTTGCCACACTCGGATCCGGGCGGAGCGCTCGATCGTGGAGCCTTCCGCCCTCCCAAGGAGGCGCCATGGTTTCCAAGGACTTCATCCGGCAGCTCGAGGGCTACGGGCTCACCACCGCGACCATCCTCTACCGGCTGCCCGACCACCCGAGCGTCCTGCAGAGCTACATCTGGCAGGACTACGACCTCGCCCCGAAATTCCCGGTCCTGATCGAGTTCCTGGATTTCTGGAAGCGCGAGATCGAGGGGCCGCTCCACTCGGTGACCGTGGCCCATGCGAGGCTGATCAAGCCGACCGAGTACCAGGCGGTCGACGGAATCATCTCGGTGCACTGACCGCCGGCGCCGCGCCCCGGCGGCGGGCTGCGCCGCCGGCACCGCAGCCCTTGCACGAGCGCCGGCAACTTCGCCGCGAATCGCCGGGGCGGGGGCGTTGCGCCGCGGGCAATCGCCACCGGACGATCTTGGCCATCGACCCGGACTGGGCTAGAGGAACGCCCCTCGTGTTCCTCGAACCCGCCCGGGCTCCTTGTCTCCCCAACTCTCCCCCAAAGCCCGAACCTCGGCGGTTCTGATGGCGCTGGCGGCCCAGCCGCAGGAGCGCATCACGGTCGAGGACATCGTCGGCGTGCTGCGCGACCGGGCCTTTGCGTTGCTCGTGGTGCTGCTGGGGCTGCCGAACTGCCTGCCGATGCCGCCGCCGATCCCGCTGCTCTGTGGCCTGCTTCTGGCGCTCGTCGCGCTCCAGCTCATGCTCGGGCGCCCGGCGCCCTGGCTGCCGAAGGCGCTGCTCAGGCGCTCGATCAAGCGCTCCGACGTCGAGCGCGCCGTCGCCCGGGCGCTGCCGGCCTTCCATCGCCTGGAGCGGTTCTCCCGGCCGCGGATGAGCGCCTTCGACTCCTCGCTCGCCATGCGGCTCATGGGGGTGCTGCTGCTGGTGCTCGCCGTCGGCCTGGTCTTTGCGCCGCCCCTGATCGGGCAGATCCCGCTCGGTCTCGCGGTCTGCCTCGTCGGCCTCGGCCTCGTGGAGCGCGATGGCGTCGTGGTCCTGGGCGGCCTCGTGATCGGCTCCGCAGGCCTCACCCTGAGCCTCGGCTTCGTCTACGCCATCGTCGCCGGACTCGGCACGATCCTCTGATCCTACCCCATTTCCCCGCCCTCAGGGTCTCGGCCCGTAGGGCGGGCGCGGGATCGCGATGTGGGCCGCCCGCAGGGCCGCCGACCAGCGCTCGCGCAGATCGTGGAAATAGGGTTCCCCGGCCTCGATCCGGTGGGCGACCTCGGGCTGAAAGGCATCGCGGCGGATCACCGCGATGTCGATCGGCAGCCCGACCCCGAGATTCGAGCGCATGGTCGAATCCATCGAGATCAGCCCGATCTTGAGCGCGTCGTAGAGGTCGGTCCGGTAGGTCACGGCCCGGTCCAGGATCGGCTTCCCGTACTTGTGCTCGCCGATCTGCAGGAAGGGGGCGTCCTGCCCGCATTCGATGAAGTTGCCGGCGGCGTAGATCATGTAGAGCCGCATCGCCCCGCCCTTGATCTGCCCGCCGAACAGGAACGAGACGTCGAAGGAGAGCCGCGCCTCCTCCAGGCCCCTGCCGTCGTTCGCCCGGACGTGCCGGATCGCGCGGCCGACGAGCTGCGCGGCCCGGAACATGGTCGGGGCCTTGTCCAGGGTCTCGATCTCGCCCGTCGCCGGGTTCTCAAGCCCCTCCGAGAGCAGGCTGCAGACCGATTGCGACACCGACAGGTTGCCCGCGGTGGCGAGCGCCAGGACCCGCTCGCCCGGCACGATGGTGGTGTGGAGCTTGCGGAAGGTCGAAATGTTGTCGAGGCCCGCATTGGTGCGCGTGTCCGCGATCATCACGAGACCCTGATCCACGAGGATGCCGGTGCAATAGGTCATGGGAGAGGGTTCCGCGGCAGGCGCGCCTGCGTGAGGGGGTGGCGGCGGGCGTAGCAAGCCGCTGGCCTCCGAGGCAAGGCTCGGCCGCACATTCCGCGTCCCGACCTTGGACGGAGGCCGGTCGTGCCCGCTCCGATTTGCCTGCGCCGCGCCCCTGCTGCGATGACGGCCGGCTACCCTTGCGACTGCACCTGCGAGCCCTGGCGTTGAACCTGGCTCATGCCATGGCCCTGGCTCTGCGTCTGAGCCGGGGCGTCCTCGACCGTGAGCCGGACCTTCAGGGTCTCGGTCCCGCCGCCGTAGCGGCTGCCGCGGACCGGGGCCGCGCCGAGATAGTCGAGCCCGACCGCCACCCGGACATAGGCCTCGCCCGTCGAGATTCCGTTCGCGGGATCGAAGCCGACCCACCCGAGATGCGGCACCTTCGCCTCCGCCCAGGCATGGCCCGCCTCCTGCTCGGTCACGCCGTCGGCGCGATGGAAGTAGCCCGAGACGTAGCGGGCCGGGATGCCGAGATGGCGTGCGCCCGCGATGAAGATGTGAGTGAGGTCCTGGCAGACGCCGCGGCGGAGCGCGAAGGCCTCGGCCGCCGTGGTGGTCGAGTGAGTGGGCTTGGTGTCGTAGGCCACGCCGGCGTGGATCGCCGCCAGCAGCCGGTGCAGACCGCTCAAGGGATCCCGGCCGAGGTCGCCGGCAGCCTCGGCCGCGAAGGCCCGGATGGGCTCGTCTGCTTCCGTGAGGGCCGTGTCGCGGAGGTAGAACAGGTCGGGCAGCCGCTCGACCACGCCGCGGATCACCCCATGCGTCTCGTGCGTCTCGACCTCGCCGACGACGCGGATGACGAGTTCCTCCACGAGCCCGTCCGCGGAGAACAGGTGCATCAGGTTGCCGAAGGTGTCCTCGTCCCGGCGCAGGAGCCCGTCGGCGCTGGGCTCGATGCGCCAATGGCGCACGTGCTGGCCGTCGTGGTCGCGGGGCGTCAGCCGCAGCGCCTGGATCAGGCCCTTCGCGGGCTGGTCGTAGCGGTAGACGGTCTCGTGGGCGATGCGGATGCGCATGGGACCTCGCGGCGGCTCGTCGCCGGCCTTCGCGCTCCCCGAAGGGCGCGGATTACGTCAGGTATTGCTCGGTGATCGCCGAGCCGAGGCGGTTGTTGTCGGTGACGAATTCCGTGATGAACTCGTGCAGCCCCTTCTCGAACACCGAATCGATGTCGGTCGCGGACAGGCGGGCGAGCGTGTTGCTGGCGCAGCGCTGGCTCGGGCCGCGGCGCCCGTAGGCGTCCGCGATCAGGTCGAGGTGGCGGACCAGGATCTCGTAGCAGTTGGCGAGCGAACGCGGGAGCTGCTTGTTGAGGATGAGGAGGTCCGCCACGAGCCAGGGCTTCACGCTCTCCCGGTAGACCCAGTGATAGGCCGTGACGGCCGAGACCTCCCGCAGGATCGTGGTCCACTGGAAATAGTCGAGGGTGCCGCCGACCCGCTCGGATGCCGGCAGGAGCATGTGGTACTTCACGTCGAGAATGCGCGCGGTGTTGTCGGCACGCTCGATCGCGAGTCCGAGCCGGGTGAACCAGAACGCGTCGTTGCGAAGCATCGTGCGGTAGGCCGAGCCGTCGAAGGCGAGCGCCACGCCCTTCACCCACTCGATGAAGCGGGCGAACTCCTCGTGGCTCATGTCCGCGGACTGGATCCGCCGCAGCTCGAGCCAGGCGCTGTTGATCGCGTCCCACATCTCGGTCGTGAGCGCGGTGCGCACCGCGCGGGCATTGTCCCGCGCGGTCTCGATGCAGTTGCGGATCGAGGAGGGATTGTTCGGGCTGAAGGCCAGGAAATCGCGGACCGTGTCCTCGTTGGCGACGTCGTATAGGCGGCGGAAGGCGTCGAGGCTCCCGGCGGAGGCGACGGCGCCTTCCCATTCGTTGCGCTCGCCGCCGTAGCTCGTGGGCAGGGCCGCGAAGCGCATGGTGGCGTCGAGGATGCGAGCCACGAAATCGGCCCGCTCGGTGTAGCGGGAAACCCAGTAGAGGCTGTCGGCGGTGCGGGAGAGCATGGGGGAAATCCGTCATCCTCGGATGAGGGGAGGGTGCTCGGGGTTGCGACGGGGAGGGGTGCGGGAGAGCATCGGCAGAATTCCGTCATCCTCGGGCGAAACGGAGCAGAGGATCTGGGGATTACGCATGGGTGTCCGCGAGGTCCTCGGGTTCCGCCCGAGGACGACGGGTGCGGCGTCAGCCATCGAGCACCCAGGTATCCTTCGTGCCCCCGCCCTGGCTCGAGTTCACCACGAGCGAGCCCTCCTTCAGGGCGACCCGGGTGAGGCCGCCCGGGACCACGCGGATGCCGTCGGCCCCGGAGAGCACGAAGGGCCGCAGGTCCACGTGACGGGGCGCGACCCCGGAGGCCACGAAGGTCGGGCAGGTCGACAGCGCCAGCGTCGGCTGGGCGATGAAGTTGTCGGGTGTGTGCCGGAGCTTGCGGCCGAACTCCTCGATCTCGCGCTTCGAGGCGTGCGGCCCGACGAGCATGCCGTAGCCGCCCGAGCCGTTCACCTCCTTGACGACGAGCTCCGGCAGGTGGTCGAGCACGTAGGACAGCGCGTCCTTCTCGCGGCAGCGCCAGGTCGGCACGTTGCCGAGGATCGGCTCCTCGCCGGTGAAGAAGCGGACGATCTCGGGCATGTAGGAATAGACCGCCTTGTCGTCGGCGACCCCGGTCCCGACCGCATTCGCGAGCGTCACGTTGCCCGCGCGGTAGGCACTCATCAGGCCGGGCAGGCCGAGCACGGAGTCGGGGCGGAAGACGAGCGGGTCGAGGAAGTCGTCGTCGATGCGGCGGTAGATCACGTCGACGCGGCGCGGCCCCTCCGTGGTGCGCATGAAGACGGTGTCGTCCTTGACGAACAGATCGGTGGCCTCGACGAGTTCGACTCCGAGCTTGTCGGCCAGGAACGAGTGCTCGTAGAACGCGGAGTTGAAGCGGCCGGGCGTCAGGAGCACCGCGGTCGGGTCGCGGCTCGCCGAGCGCGGCGCCACGGACCGCAGCGTGGCGAGGAGCGCGTCGGGGTAGTTCTCCACGGGAGCCACCCGGTGGCGGGCGAAGAGCTCCGGGAAGAGGCGCATCATGACCTCCCGGTTCTCCAGCATGTAGGAGACCCCGGAGGGGGTGCGGGCGTTGTCCTCGAGCACGTAGAAGGTGGACTCGTCGACCCGGACGATGTCGATGCCGGCGATGTGGATGTAGAGCCCGTGCGGCACTTCGAACCCGATCATCTCGGGCCGGTAATGCGGGTTGCGGAAGACGAGATCGGCGGGGATGATTCCGGCCTTGATGCATTCCTGCGGGCCGTAGACGTCGGCCAGGAAGGCGTTGAGAGCCGTGACCCGCTGCTTGAGCCCCCGCTCCAGACCGGACCATTCCGGCATGGTGAGGACGCGGGGGATGATGTCGAAGGGGATCAGGCGCTCGGTCGATTCGTTGTCGCCGTAGACCGCGAAGGTGATGCCGATCCGGCGGAAGAAGAGCTCGGCCTGGCTTCGCCGCGTGTCGAACACGTCCGGGGGCGTGGTGTCGAGCCATCGCCGGAGCCCGTCATAGGCGGAGCGGACCTCCTCCGAGCCGGACCCGTTCACGAAGCCGTTCATCTCGTCGAACGCCGCACGCCCCATCGGGACTCCTTTGCCGTTCCTATGGCGGACAACAGCCTAGACGCAATTCCCGTTCCAGGGGAAGCAGGATCCGCCGCGCGAAAAGGCCGAAAGAACCGATTTGCGCCAGGGTTGCGGGACGGGCCCGGCTCAGATCAGCCGCAGGCCCTTGAAGCTCGCATGCCCCTCCCGGCCCACGATGATGTGGTCGTGGATCGTGATGCCGAGGGGCTTGGCCACGTCGATGATCTCCCGGGTCATGCGGATGTCGGCCGAGGAGGGCGTGGGGTCGCCGGACGGGTGGTTGTGCACCAGGATCAGGGCCGTGGCGGAGAGCTCGAGCGCCCGCTTGACGATCTCCCGGGGATAGACCGGGGTGTGGTCCACGGTGCCGGATTGCTGCACCTCGTCGGCGATGAGAGCGTTGCGCTTGTCGAGGAAGAGCAGGCGGAACTGCTCGACGTCCGCAAACGCCATGGTGGTGCGGCAGTAATCGAGCACCGCCGACCAGGAGGAGAGGACGGGGCGCTTCGCCACCGCGCCCTTCGCGAGCCGGCGCGCGGAGGCCTCGACGATCTTGAGGTCCGTGACCACGCTCTCGCCGATGCCCTCCACCTCCATGAGGCGGGCCGGCGCGGCCGCCAGCACCTCCGCGAAGGTGCCGAAGCGCTTCAGCAGCTCCTTGGCGATCGGCTTCACGTCCCGGCGCGGGATCGAGCGGAAAAGGACGAGTTCGAGAAGTTCGTAGTCGGGCAGGGCGTCGCCCCCGACCTCGGTGAACCGGGCGCGCAGGCGGTCGCGGTGGCCGTGGTAATGGGGGGTGCTGTCGCCGCTCATGCCGGGTCGCCGTGACGGGGCTCGCCGGCCCGCCGCAGGTGATCCCGGCCGGCGGCCCGAAAGCCTGGCCGTGACGATGCCCGCAAGCGGCCGGGGGCGTCAAATGCCGACCGCCGGCGGGCCTGTGCGGCGCCGTGGGGTCCCTGCCGGAGCCCTTAGGCTCGTGCGGCGGCGTAGGGTGGCTTGTCGTAGCCTTTCGGCGAGAGGGTGAAGATCTCGACCCCCGTCTCCGTCACGCCGACCGTGTGCTCGAACTGGGCCGAGAGGGAGCGGTCGCGGGTGACCGCGGTCCAGCCGTCCGCGAGCACCTTCACGTGCGGGCGGCCGAGATTGATCATCGGCTCCACCGTGAAGATCATGCCGGCCTTGAGCTCGACGCTGTAGGAGGGCTCGACGTAGTGCAGGATGGTGGGCGAATCGTGGAACACGCGGCCGACCCCGTGGCCGCAGAAGTCGCGCACCACCGAGCAGCGCTCGGCCTCCGCGAAGGCCTGCACGGCGGCGCCGATGTCGTTGGTGGAGCCGCCCGGGCGGATCGCCGCGATGCCGCGCATCATGGCCTCGTAGGTGATCTCGCACAGGCGCTGGGCCCGGCGCGGCACGTCGCCGACATAATACATCCGGCTCGAATCGCCGTGCCAGCCGTCGAGGATGAGGGTCACGTCGATGTTGACGATGTCCCCGTCCCGCAGCGGCTTGTCGTTCGGGATTCCGTGGCAGACCACGTGGTTGATCGAGGTGCAGGTCGACTTCGTGTAGCCGCGGTAGAACAGGGTCGCGGGGTAGGCCCCGTGGTCGAGGGCGAACTCGAAGACGAGCCGGTCGATCTCCTCGGTGGGCGTGCCGGGCTTCACGTGGTCGGCCAGCATGTCGAGGGCTGCCGCGGTGAGGCGGCCGGCGCGGCGCATGCCCTCGAAGGCCTCGGGCCCGTGAATCGGCACGTCGGAGGCGCGCTTGCGCTCGAGAAGGGCTTCGTCCTGAGTCATGGAAGGGTCCTGAATACCGGCGGAATGTAGGGAGCGGCCGGCGGGAAGCCAAGCGCAGGCGTGTCGCGGGTGCCCTGCGGGCTGCGCCTGCCAACGGCCTCGCTTGCGATCCGGGCCGGGCGGTGTCAAACCACGGGTCCTTCCCACGGCTTGACGGCCGCCTTGGCGGCCGGGTGACTGGATGACCGATTCACGCCCCTTCGGGGCCTATGCGCCGACCGGATTCGCCCTCTGGGCGATCGAGAGAACCCGCCGCCTGCCCGACGGCTGGGCGGCGCGCCGGGTCGCGCATGTCCTCCGGCGCCTGGCGATCCGCTCCCTCGGCGGCACGCCGGTGGACGTGGAGGCCTTCGGGACGCGCATGCGGCTCTACCCGGACAACAACCTGTGCGAAAAGAAGGTGCTGTTCACGCCGCAATTCTTCGATCCGGAGGAATTCGCGTTCCTGCGCAGCCGCATGCGCGAGGACCTCACCTTCATCGACATCGGGGCGAGCGTCGGGCCCTATTCCCTGTTCGTGGCGTCGCTGGCCGGACCGAAGGCCCGGATCCTGTCGGTCGAGCCGCAGCCCGACGTGTTCGACAGGCTGACCTTCAACATCCGCCAGAATCCGTTCGGGACCATCAAGGCGATCGACTGCGCCATCGCCGACCGCTGCGGCGAGCTGACCCTGTTCCTCGATGCCCGCAACAAGGGCGAGTCGAGCGTGCAGATCGTGGGCTCGGCCCATGCCAGCAGCGTCAAGGTCCAGGCCGTGACCCTGCTCGACCTGGTCAAGGCCGAGGGCTTCGCCCGCGTCGATGCCGTCAAGCTCGACGTCGAGGGGGCCGAGGACCTCATCCTCCAGCCCTTCTTCCGCGACGCGCCGCCCGCGCTCTATCCGGCCTTCCTGATCGTCGAGGACGAGCGCAAGCAATGGCAGGTCGACCTGCCGCGGATCCTGGAGGAGAAGGGCTACCGCCTGCTCCAGCAGACCCGCTCGAACCTCATCTACGAGCGCGCTTCCGCCGCGGAGGCCCCCTCCCGGGCCGCCTGAGGGCGGGGCCGCCCTCAGCGCCGGCGGCGGCGGGGTCGTGCCACGGTGCCGGGCGGCGTCACGATCGGGATCGGCCGCTCGACGGCGACCTCCTCGGGGCTGAGCCGGCACACATAGGCGTAGGACTCGACGCCTGCCGCGAGCGCGTCGCGGAAGGCCGCGTCGTAGGCGGGATCGATGTCGCGGGCGACGTCGAAGCGCTCCGCCTGCATTTGGATCACGTAGACGAGCGCCGCCCGGGCGCCGGCCCGGACCATGTCGGCGAGCTCGTCGAGATGCTTGGCGCTCCGGGCCGCGACGCAGTCCGGGAACTCCGCGAAGCCCGCCTCGCGCATCAGGTGGCAGTTCTTGACCTCGAGGTAGCAGGGCGGGTCGCCCTCGCGCTCGAGCAGGAAGTCGACCCGGCTGTTGCGGCCGTATTTCACCTCCGGCCGGATGCTCGTGTAGCCGCGGAAGGGTTCGAGACGCCCCTCGCGCAGGGCCTCCGCGATGAGGTGGTTCGGCCGCGAGGTGTTGATCCCGACGAGCTGCTCCGGCCCGCCGCCGGCCGCCACCTCGACGAACTCCCAGCTATAGGCGAGCTTGCGGTTCGGGTTGTCGGACCGGGAGAGCAGGACGCGCAGGCCCGGCGCCTTGAGGCCCATCATGGCGCCGGGATTGGCGCAATGGGCCGTCACCCGCTCGCCGGTGGGCAGGTCCACGTCCGCGAGGAAGCGCTTGTAGCGCTCGACCAGACGGCCTTCGATCAGGGGTTCGGCAAATCGCATGGTCGACGCATCCACGGGCAAAGGGGCGCCGTAGCAGGGGACAGGGCCCTCCTTCAACTCACCGCTCGCTTGAGCATCCGGGCCTCAGGCGCTAAAGGCGCTGAAAAGGATCCGTCCCATGTCCGAAGCTTCCGTCACGGCCGCCCTGCTCGTCATCGGCGACGAGATCCTGTCGGGCCGGACCAAGGACAAGAACATCGGCTACATCGCCGAGTACCTGACCAACATCGGCATCGACCTCAAGGAGGTCCGGGTCGTCCCGGACGAGGAGGCCGAGATCGTGGCGGCCATCAACGCCCTCAGGGCCCGCCATACCTACCTCTTCACCACGGGCGGCATCGGCCCGACCCACGACGACATCACGGCCGATTGCGTCGCCAAGGCCTTCGGGGTGCCGATCGACATCGACGAGCGGGCGCGCGCCATGATGCTGGAGCGCTACAAGCCCGAGGACCTCAACGAGGCCCGCCTGCGCATGGCCCGCATCCCGGCCGGCTCCGACCTCATCGAAAACCCGATCTCCAAGGCGCCCGGGTTCCGGACCGGCAACGTCATCGTCATGGCGGGCGTGCCCTCGATCATGCAGGCGATGCTCGACAACGTGGCGCCGACCTTGAACACCGGCGCCCGGATGATCGTGGAGACCCTGGAGGCCCAGGGGCTGCCCGAGGGCATCTATGCGGAGGGGCTCGGAGAGGTCGCGAAGGCGCATCCGGGCGTCTCCATCGGCTCCTACCCGTCCTTCACGGCAGCCGGCTTCCGCAACCAGATCGTGGTGCGCGGCAAGGACGCCGCCGCGGTCGCCGCCGCCGTCGATGCGGTGCGCCACCTCATCGCCAGGCTCCAGTCCACGTCCCGGACCTGATCCCTCCCGTCACAGCGTTCCCGGAGAAATCCCCGCCATGTCGCCCTCGTCCCCGAAAGCGTTCCCGGTCTCCTGGGACCAGTTCCACCGCGATGCGCGGGCGCTCGCCTGGCGGCTCGCCGCCGCAGGCCCGTTCGAGGCGATCATCTGCATCACCCGCGGCGGCCTCGTCCCGGCCGCGATCGTGGCCCGGGAACTCGACGTCCGGCTGATCGAGAGCGTCTGCATCGCGAGCTACCACGACTACGCCAACCAGGGCGAACTCGTGGTCCTGAAGGACATCGCGCCAGCGGTGAAGCGCATCGGCGACGGGACCGGCAAGGGCGTCCTCGTGATCGACGACCTCACCGACACCGGCAAGACCGCCAAGGTCGTGCGGGACATGCTCCCGAACGCCCATTTCGCCACCGTCTATGCCAAGCCCGCCGGCCGGCCGATCATCGACACCTTCGTGACCGAGGTCAGCCAGGACACCTGGATCTATTTCCCCTGGGACATGGGGCTCACCTACCAGGCGCCCATCAAGGAAGGTGCGACGGGCTGAGGTCCGCCGCTTCTCCGGCCGGGCCGGGACGCTTATCCAAGCGCCGCAAAGGCAGGCGCGTAGACGATCCTGCCGGTCCGGGCGGGCAGTTCGCCGCGGAGCGCCAGCGCCATGAGATACGGACCGGCATAGGGCGACGCGAAGCCGCCCGCGAGCGAGGAATCGAAGCCGAAGCGGCGGTAGTACGCCGGCTCGCCGAGGACGAAGACGCCCTGCCATTCTTCGCCCCGCGCCCGGTCGAGTGCCGCGCGGATCAGGCGGCTGCCGATGCCGGCCCGCTGCCGCTCCGGCGTCACCGAGACCGGCGCGAGGCCGAGGGCCCGGAACGGCGCGCGCATCCGCGACAGGAGCACATGGCCGACGAACGCGCCGTCTTCGACCGCCACGAGGGAGATCACGCCGTCGCCGTCGCGGCGCAGGCGATCGACCAGGTCGGCCTCGGCGGCCTGCCCGAACGCGCTCGCCACGAGCGCACGGATCCCGGGGGCATCGGCCGGGTCTTCGTCTCGGATCGTCATGAATCCTTTTTGCCTCGGCGCCGCCTGCACGCCAAGGCGGGGGGCACGTGGACCCGCCGGGCTCCATCGCCTTTTGTCCGCGGGCCCCGCATCGGCTACCCTGTCGGGGCGCGCCAGGGCCCGCTCCCGAGCGTCCGCGCCGGAACCCCTGAGGCCGCCATGAGCGACGCCGCCTTCGATCCCGCCTCCGCCCGCACCACCCTGTTCGGCGCGCTGCTCGACGCGCGTGGCCGCTTCGGGTCCGGCCGGGTCGCCCTCGAGGATCACGAGCGGCAGCCGCTCACCTATGGCCGGCTCGTGCTCGGCGCCCTCGTGCTCGGCCGCGCGCTCGACCGCGTCACGGTGCCGGGGGAACGGGTCGGGGTGCTCCTTCCGAGCGTCCAGGGCGTCGCCGTGGTGCTGATGGGCCTCAACGCCTTCGGCCGCGTGCCCGCCATGCTGAACTTCACGGCCGGGCTCAAGAATCTCCGCGCCGCCTGCGAACTGGCCGAAATCCGTACGATCGTGACCTCCCGCCGCTTCGTCGACCAGGGCAAGCTCGACGACGTGGTGGCGGCGCTCGGCGAAGGACGGCGGATCGTCTGGACCGAGGATCTCCGGAAGGGGATCACCAGCCTCGACAAGATCCGTGGCGTCCTGGAGGGCGTCCTCGCGCGCTGGGTCCACCGGGGTACGGGCATGAAGCCGGACGATCCCGCGGTGATCCTGTTCACCTCCGGCTCCGAGGGCGTGCCGAAGGGCGTGGCGCTCTCGAACGCCAACATCCTCGCCAACGCCTTCCAGATCGCGGCGCATTCCTCCCGCGCCCTGTCGCCCGCCGACGTGCTGTTCAACCCGCTCCCCGTCTTCCACTCCTTCGGCCTCACCGCGGGCCTGCTGCTCGGGCTCGTGACGGGGATGAAGGTGGTGCTCTATCCGAGCCCGCTGCATTACCGGCAGGTCCCGAAGCTCATCGGCGGCACCAGGGCCACGATCCTGTTCGCCACCGACACCTTCCTGCAGGGCTACGCCCGCGCGGCCGACGAGGGCGACCTCGCGAGCGTGCGCTACGTGATCGCCGGCGCCGAGCGCGTGAAGGACGAGACGCGCCGGATGTGGGACCGCACCGGCACCACGATCCTGGAGGGCTACGGCGCCACCGAGTGCTCGCCCGTCATCGCGGTCAACCTGCCCGACGCGCACCGGCCCGGCACCGTGGGCCCGTTCCTGCCCGGGATCGAATGGCGGCTCGACCCCGTCGAGGGGATCGACGAGGGCGGGCGCCTCTTTCTCCGCGGTCCCAGCATCATGCGGGGCTATCTCGATCCCGCGGCACCGGACGGGCTCGCGCCCCCGCCCGGCGGCTGGCACGACACCGGCGACATCGTCAGCGTCGACGACGGTTTCGTGACGATCCGGGGCCGGGCCAAGCGCTTCGCCAAGATCGGCGGCGAGATGGTGTCGCTCGCGGCCGTCGAGGCCATGGTCCAGGGCCTCTGGCCGGAGGCGAGCCATGTCGCCGTCGCGCTGCCGGACTCGCGCAAGGGCGAGCAGATCGTGCTCGTCACCGACAAGGCGGATGCGGACCGCGAGGCGCTCCAGGCCCGTGCGAGGGCGCAGGGCGTGCCGGAGCTCTGGCTCCCGAAGGCGATCCTCGTCGCGGAGATCCCGGTGATGGGATCGGGCAAGATCGACTACGCCGCGACCGTCGAGATGGCGAGGAACCTGCGGCCGATTCTGTAGCGCTCCTGCGCGGCCGGAAGAGCTTGGCCGGTCCTGATCCCCTGCTGCGCCCGGTCCGCGAACGGCTTCACGCCCTCGTTAGAAAATCGCGGGAACGCTTGCGGGCACACGGGCTTGTTCTTGCAAAGGCCCGCTGTGCTTTCCTCGCGGATGTGGCGGGCGATGGAACCCACGATACCGACGCGGAGCCATCGGTTTCACGAAGCGCACCCGGTTCGGGACGAGTTGAGGAGAGTAACATGGCGCTGACCGGGCGGTTTACCTTTCGCCGGACGTTGACGGGCAAGATCGTGCTGCAGCTCGAGGAAGAGGTGAAGGCTGTATGGCCGATGTCCCGCAAGGGCCCCTTCCGCAAGCGCTGGCGCAACGCCACGCTCATGGACCTCGCAGCTCCCGAGCTGCGGCCGCTCATGGACATGCGCTTCCGGCCGAACTTCATGGCGCAGTACGAGTACCTCATGCCCGAAGCGGCGCAGGCGCCGGCCCAGCCCGGCACGGCACCGAAGCCCCAGGCCTTCGACGGCATCCCCGTCGACAAGGCGAAGGTGCTCGGCGCCGGGGCTGCCCCGGCGGATCGCCCCGCCGTTCCCGACGTCACCGTCGAGGTCCAGAGCTACAACGGCCGCATCGCCGGCCACGCATAGGAGCAATCGGGCCGCCCGGCTCGCCCGGGTGGCCTGCTGACGGCGGACCCGGCCGGCGGCGCATATCGCCGAGCCGGAAATGTGCTGAAAGATGAGGCTGTTCGGCGCTTTCTTCACGCGACCGTGAGCCCGGCAGGAACGCTTTCGCCCATCGCGGCGTTCTTCCCCCATCGACATGTCCCCCGTCGATTGAAATTCGAAGGAGTTTCCATGAGCAATCGTCTTCTTGCTGTCGGCGCCTTTGCGGCGCTCCTCGCCGCCCCGTTTGCGGCGCACGCTCAGAGCGCGGGCGGTGCGGCTGCCGGCGCTGCGGCTGGCGCCACGACGGGCGCCATCGTGGGCGGCCCGGTCGGCGCGGTGGTCGGCGGCGTCGCCGGCGCGGCGGCTGGCGGCGCGCTTGCCGCTCCGCAGGCCACGCAGGTGCAGCAGTATGTCGTGCGCCAGAAGACCCCGTCGGTGCGCGTCCAGGAGCGCGTGGTCGTCGGCGAGACCCTGCCGCAGCAGGTCGAGCTCTACGCTCTCCCGCAGGACGTCGGCGTGCAGACCACCTACCGCTATTCGGTCGTCAACGACCGTACGGTGCTGGTCGACCCGCAGACCCGTCGCGTGATCCAGGTCATCGAGTAAGCTCGATCGTCCGAATCGGGAAAGGCGGTCCTTCGGGGCCGCCTTTTTCTTTGGCGGAACGCGATGCGCGGACGACCTGGTGCGGACGGCGGGGATCGAACCCGCACGGGCAAGCCCGAGGGATTTTAAGTCCCTTGCGTCTACCAGTTTCGCCACGTCCGCGTCGGTCGAAGGGTTAGCGGGGAGGGCGCGCCGGCGCAAGCCGGAGCGGAACCCCGCCGTCAGGCCGCCCCGCCGCGCCAGCCGTAGAGCCAGGCATAGCGCTCCGTCATGCCCTCCGGTCCGAGGTGGCGCATCACGCGGTCGCGCGCGAAGGCGACGAGGCTCCCGGCGTGATAGATGCGGCCGTTGCGTCGCGCCTGCCGCTGCACCTCGCGCGCCCGGGGAAGCCGATAGGCCTCGTAGGCCTTCAACGCCTCGGGGACACTTGCGAAACGGGACAGCGCGCCCGCCAGCATGGCGGCATCCTCGACGGCCAGCGCCGCGCCCTGCGCCAGGAACGGCAGAATCGGGTGGGCCGCATCGCCAATGAGCGCGATCCGCCCGCGCGCCATGGTCCGGGCCGGCAGGTCGTAGAGCGACCAGAGCAGCCAGGCGGGCGGTTTTTCGAGGAGTGCGCGCAGGAGTGGCGCCGCGCCCGCCAGGCGGGCGAGCAGGTCCTCGCGTCGGCCGGGCGCCGACCAGCCCTCGACGGGCCGGTCCCGGCGCTCGATCGCCACGACGTTGAGAAGGCGCCCGCCCGCGATCGGATAATGGACCACGTGCCCGGCTGGTCCGAGCCAGAGGCCGGTCTCGTTGCCGGACAGTTCCGGCGGCGCCTCCGCGCGCTCCATCGTCGCCCGCCACGCCACCGCGCCCCTGAATGCGGGGGCACGGGTGTCGCCCAGGGACGCACGCAGCTTCGACCACACGCCGTCCGCCCCGACCGCGAGATCCGTTGCGAGGGTCTCCTCGCCGCGCGATGTTCCGAGGCGGAGGCTGACGCCGTCCGCGCCGTCGCGCGCGCCTTCCACCTCGCGCCCGACCGCGAGCCGGATCGCCGGCTCGGAGCGGACCGCGTCGAGCAGCACTGTCTGGAGGTCGCTCCTCTGCACGACCCAGTAGGGGGCGCCGAAGCGCTCGCGCATGAAGCTGCCGAGGGCGACCGCGCCGATCATGCGGCCCGATCGAAGGGAGCGGACCACCACCCGGTCGGGCTCGCCCGCCATCCGCCGCAGGGCAGGGCCGAGCCCGAGGTCGACCAGCAGGCGGCTCGCATTCGGCGAAAGCTGGAGCCCGGCGCCGAGTTCCGTGAAGCCCGTTCTGCGCTCCACCACGGTGACGCGCTGGCCGCTCCGCGCAAGCGTCAGGGCCGCGGCGAGCCCGCCGATCCCGGCACCCGCGACCGCGACGGAGAGGTCCCTCACCCTGCGGAGATCAGCGCGAGGCCGGGTCGGTGGCGAAATCCTCCTCGTAGAGGCATTCCTTCGGCCGCGCTTCGTCCGCCTTCAGGCCGGAATCGTACTTGAACAGGGTCGAGCAGTAGGAGCAGACGATCTCGGTGTCGTAGCCCATGTCGAGGAAGATGTGCGGGTGGTCGAGGGGCGGGCGCGCCCCGATGCACATGAACTCCTTCGATCCCACGTGGATCACCGGGACGCCCGGGTCGTTGTGGAAGTGGGGAGTGCCCTTGTCGGCCATGGTCCGTGCCCTGATTGCCAGCGATTGCGGCGCACCATAATGATGTCGCCCCGACAATCCTAGCCCGCCGTCGCGGGTCCCTCCCGGCCCCGCGGCGCGCCTCGGCATTCCCTCCGAACGGCTCCTCCGACGATGCAGTTCTTCTCCTCCGGCGGCGTCCGGATCGCCTATATCGACGTGGCGCCCGAGACGGGCGCCGGCGATCCGGTGCTCCTGATCCACGGCTTCGCCTCGAACCATGCGGTCAACTGGGTCAACACCCTCTGGACCACGACCCTGACCCGGGCGGGCTACCGGGTGATCGCGCTGGACAACCGCGGCCATGGCCAGAGCGAGAAGCTCTATGATCCCGCCGCCTACCACTCGAACGAGATGGCCCGCGACGCCCTCAACCTCCTCGACCATCTCGGGATCGGGCGGGCGGACGTGATGGGCTATTCCATGGGCGCGCGGATCACCGCCCATCTCGCGCTTCTCGCGCCCGAGCGGGCGCGCTCGGTGCTCCTCGGCGGCCTCGGCATCCACCTCGTGGAAGGCGTCGGACTGCCCCTCGGCATCGCCGACGCCATGGAGGCGCCATCGGTCGAGAGCCTGACCGACCCGATGCAGCGCATGTTCCGCGCCTTCGCGGAGCAGACGAAGAGCGACCTGAGGGCGCTCGCGGCCTGCATCCGCGGCTCGCGCCAGACCCTCACCGCGGCCGATGTCGGCCGCATCGAGGCTGCGACCCTGGTCTCGGTCGGCACCAACGACACCGTGGCGGGGGCGGGGCCGGCGCTCGCCGCCCTGTTCCCCCGCGGGCGCGCGCTCGACATTCCCGGGCGCGACCACAACCTCGCGGTCGGCGACCGGGTCCACAAGCAAGGGGTTCTCGCCTTTCTCGCCGAACGGGCTTAAACGCAGGCGCTTTCGCTGCGTCACCAGTCTGAGGAAAGCGATGATCCGAATCCCGTCCGGACCTCCGCCTGACCTTCCTGCCACGCTGCTCGAGCGAGGCGCCCGATGAGCCGGACCTTCCTGGGCGCTGCCGGCAACCGCCTCGTCGCGACCGAGATGGGCGCGGCCGGCCACCCCGTCGTTCTCCTCCACGGCGGCGGCCAGACCCGCCACGCCTGGGCCCGCACCGCCCGCCGCCTCGCGGAGGCCGGCTACCACGCGGTCGCCTTCGACCAGCGGGGCCACGGCGACAGCGAATGGGTCGCCGACGGTGCGTATGCGTTTCCCGATTACGCCACCGACGCCGCGGCGGTAGCCCGGCGCGTCGCGGCCGAGCAGGGCGCCAAGCCGATCGCCATCGGGGCGTCGCTCGGGGGCATCGCGGCGCTCCTCGCGCAGAATCTGGGGGACGAAGCGCCCTTCGCGGGACTGATCCTGGTCGATGTCGTGCCCCGGATGGACCCGCGCGGCGTCACGCATATCCAGACCTTCATGCGCGCCCGGGCCGAGGAGGGATTCGCGTCCGTGGAGGAGGCCGCGGAGGCGGTCGCGGCCTACCTGCCGCACCGGCCGCGCCCGACCTCCCTCGACGGGCTCAAGAAGAACCTGCGCCACCATCCGGACGGGCGCTGGCGCTGGCACTGGGACCCGCGCTTCCTCGACGGGCCGCGGCCCGTGAACGCCGAGTGGGAATGGGTCGAGCGCGAGGCCGAGGCGATCGCCGGGCGCCTCACCGTGCCGACGCTGCTCGTGCGCGGGGGCCAGAGCGAGCTCGTGAGCCAGGAGGCCGCGGCGGAGTTCCTCGATGGCGTCCCGGGCGCCGAATACGTCGACGTGGCGGAGGCGCGGCACATGGTGGCGGGCGACCGCAACGATGTGTTCGGCGACGCCATCCTGCGCTTCCTGCACGCGCATTTCGGGGCCGGAGTCGCGGCCCGCCCGGCGCGACGGCACGGATAGAGCGGGGCATGACCCGCCTCGACAGCGTGATCCGGCGCCTCACCGCGCAGCGGGCGCTCCTCGACTGGGCGGCGCGGGACGTCGCGGAGCGGCCGGGGCTCGTCCTGGAGCTCGGTCTCGGCAACGGGCGCACCTACGATCACCTGCGCGACCGCCTGCCGGGCCGCGACATCTACGCTTTCGAGCGCCAGCTCGCCGCCCACCCCGACTGCCGCCCGGCGGGCGATCGGCTCATCCTCGGCGACATGGTCGACACCCTGCCGGCCTTTCTCGATCGGGTCGGCCCGGGATCGGCCGTCCTGGTCCACGCCGATATCGGCTCGGGCGACGCGGAGGCGAACCGCGTGCTTGCGGCCGGGCTGTCGCCGCTGATCGAGCCCCTGCTCGCCCCCGGCGGCCTGGTCCTGGCCGATCGCGTCCTCGCCCTTCCGCGCTGCCGGGACATCTCGGCCGAGGCGGGAGCCGAGGCGGGACGCTACTACGTGTATCGCCGCTGATGCGAGCGCCGCTCCCGGTGCCCTTGCCGATCGCGCCGCGGGCGCGGGGCCAGGTCTTGGGGGAAGCGTCGGGACGGCTTACCTTGTCGGAAAGGCCCGGTGCGCGAGGCGGCATCGGACGAGAGGCGAATCGGAGACGGGTCATGACCCAGGCACGCTTGAAGACCGAGGACCGGGAGCCCGTGGCCGGCATCGTCGATCCCGTCTGGAACCGGCTGCGGCAGGAGGCGGAGGCGATGGTGCGCGGCGAGCCCGCGCTCGCGAGCTTCGCGCTCGCCGCCATCCTCAACCACCCGAGCCTCGAAGCCGCGGTGGTCCACCGCGTCGCCTCGCGCCTGGGGCATCCGGCGCTGTCCGCCGACCTGATCGCCCAGACCTTCCTCGCGGCCATCGAGGAAGAGCCCGCCATCGGCGACGCCTTCCGGGCCGACATCGTCGCCGTCGTCGACCGCGACCCGGCCTGCACCCGGATCGCGGAGCCGGTGCTCTACTTCAAGGGCTTCCACGCAATCCAGACCTACCGGCTCGCCCATTGGCTGTGGTCGCAGGGGCGGCAGGATTTCGCCCTCTACCTCCAGAGCCGCGCCTCGGAGGTGTTCCAGACCGACATCCACCCGGCGGCGCAGATCGGGCGCGGCATCTTCCTCGACCACGCCACCGGGCTCGTGGTCGGCTCGACCGCCGTGATCGAGGACAACGTCTCCATGCTGCAGGACGTCACCCTCGGGGGCACCGGCAAGGAGCGCGGCGACCGCCATCCGAAGATCAGGCGGGGCGTGCTGATCGGCGCCGGCGCCAAGATCCTCGGCAACATTGAGGTCGGCCAATGCGCCCGGGTCGCGGCCGGGTCGGTGGTGCTCCAGCCCGTGCCCCGCAACACGACGGTGGCGGGCGTGCCGGCCCGTGTCGTCGGCACCGCGGGCTGCGCCGAGCCGGCCCGCTCCATGGACCAGATCCTCTCCCAGCTCGAAGGGGTCTGAGGCAGATCCGTTCTCCGGGTTCCGGCCTGAACCGCAACCCGCCTCTTGGCGTTGGCGTGCGGGCGCGGGCCCGATCCCGCGCCTTGCCGGCCAGGCTGAGCCGTGGCAAGGGCAGGGGCATCCGGACGGCCTCCCGCCCGACGGCACGAACACGAGCGCGGCCGGACGGCCCGCCACACCAGGAAAGGGAATGCGGTGGACAAGACCGAGATGGCGAAGATCGAACGCTACCTGCGCCAGACCTTCGCGAACCACTCCATCCGCGTGGTGGGACGGCCGAAGAAGGCCGATTCCGCCGAGGTCTATATCGGCGAGGAATTCGTCGGCGTGCTCTTCGTCGACGACGAGGACGGCGACCGCTCCTTCAACTTCACGATGGCGATCCTCGACACCGATCTCGAGGACTGATCCGCGCCTCACACGGGACGAAAAGATGCCCCTCTACGCGCTCGACGACGTGAGCCCCGTGCTGCCGGAGGCCGGCCGCTTCTGGATCGCGCCCGATGCCCATGTGATCGGCCGCGTCCGGTTCGGCCTGGACGTCAGCGTCTGGTTCGGATCGGTGATCCGCGGCGACAACGAGCCGATCGAGATCGGCGAGGGCACGAACATCCAGGAAGGGTGCATGCTCCACACCGATCCCGGCTTCCCGATGACGATCGGCCGGGGCTGCACGGTCGGGCATCACGCCATCCTGCACGGCTGCACGATCGGGGAGAACAGCCTCGTCGGCATGGGGGCGACGGTGCTCAACGGGGCAAGGATCGGCGCCAACAGCCTGGTGGGCGCGGGCGCGCTCGTGACGGAAGGCAAGGAATTTCCCGACAATTCGCTCATCGTCGGCGCGCCCGCCAAGGCGATCCGCACCCTCGACGCCGAGGCCGCCGAGCGCATGCGCCGCACGGCATCGCATTACGTCGGGAACTGGCTCCGCTTCGTGAAGGGGCTGCGCCGGATCGACTGAACCGGCCGGTCCATTCCGGTCCAAAACGGACCATTCCGGTCCGCATTCAGCGGTCCGCCGTCGTGGATGGACAGACCGAACGGCCGGTCAGCGGTTCGCGGTCGTGGTCGGGGAGGCGAGGTTGCCGAGCGCGACCCACGCCACGCTGTCCTGGCCTTCGCGCTTCACGAACACGTAGCCGGTCTGATTCCACGGCACCACGCCCTGGATCTTGTTGTCGAGCACGAAGTCGCCGCGGTCGGTGCGCACCATCAGGACCGCGTGCCCCTCGCCGATCTCGTCGATCACCACCGTCATGCGCATGGCGCGCCGGGGCAGGCCGCGCTCGGCCAGGAGCTTGCGCTTGAGGAGTTGGAAGTCCTCGCAATCGCCCATGCCGTCGTCCGGGAACTCCCAGCGGTCGACGAGCCCCCAATGGGCCTTGTCGGTGACGGGCTTGATGCGGCGGTTGACGTTCCGGTTGACGGACACGAGGGTGTTCCAGGTGTCCTGCGTCAAGGTCACGACGGCCGGCTCGGAGGTGTCGACGGCGCACTCGGCCGGGAACTGCTCGCAGAACTTCACCCAGGCGAGGACGGGCTTGGCGGAGCCGGGCCGCTCCATCGCCGCCGGCGCGGAGGGCAGGGAGGCCAGGGTCTGGGTCTGGGCTTGGCCGGTGGCGCCGCCGATCAGGAGGGGAAGGCCGACGAGCGCCGCCTTCGCAAGCGTCGCGGCAGCGGCGATCACCGCCTGCCCGCACGTGTCCAACCCCCCAAAGAGCCTCTGCCGCATGCCCCGCACCGTCTAGTCTGGTTAAGCTTCTTTTAACCAAAGCTGACAGGTTCGGGGCGGGCGCTCAAGCCCAAACTCAAACGGTCCTTAACGCAGGCCGTACGCCTTTGGTTCCATGCTCGGGCGCAAGCGGGGCCGTACGTGGCGCGAATTCCCAAGCCGAGAGAGGCACTTTCCGCCTTCGCGAAACACCTTTGCCGCCGGTGCCGCCGCGGGGACGCAAAGTGACGCAGGGCCTGGCCCGGACGACGCAAGGTTGCGCCCCGAGCGGGCCGGCGCCCCTTACAGGACCAAGTCCTCGCTGAAGCGGTCCCGCGGCAGGAGGTCGAGGAATTCCACCCCGACCCCGCCGTCGAAGTGCCGGACCACGCGCCCCGGGGTCACGCCGAGCACGAGGCCCGCGCCCACCGGAGGAGGCTCGTCGAGGAGCAGGGCGGCGCCGGAGCGGGAGACGTCGAGGAGCCGGGTCGCGACGCTGCGCCCGTCCTCGAACCGCACCCGCACGGCGGTCCGGAGCGGCACCACCCGCCGGTGCCGCCGCCGCTCGGGCAGGCCGAGATTGTGCCGGTTCTCGAGCCAGTCGAGCTGGGCCTTGAGGCGCTCGCGCTGGCGCGGGCCGAGCCGCAGCTCGGCCGCGAAGCCCGTCATGGTGTGGCGCACCACGCGGCCCTCGAGCGTCCCGATCTGCTCCAGGTGCAGCACCACGCGGTCGCCCACCGGCCCCTTCACGGGTGCGAGCACCGCGATCCCGCCGAGCGAGACGTCGACGCTCAGGCACGGATATTCCTGCAGGGTCGCGAGGCGGTAGCGGCCGAGCAGCGCGACCGCGATCCGGCGATGGCGCCGCCGGTCCTCGACGGGTGCGGGGGAGGAGGCTGTAGCGCCGGAGGTGATCGTCATGACCGCAGGGGGACCGGCCGGGGAGGGGGCCGGGCCGCGGCAGGGTAGGAAGCGCCCGTTAAGGGCCGCTTAAGCCGGCCCGATTGGGCGCGGCCACGATCCCCTCGGGCCTTGTCCCCTGGGCCGCGTCCGCCGGGCGATGTCCCTTTGGCGATGGCCCCTGGGCCGTGTCCCTCGGGCCATGTCCCTTTGGCGATGTCCCCAGGCCGTGTCCCTCGGGCCTTGCGCCGGCCAGTCCGCGCCCGACATAGGGCAGCGATGCCCCGCACCCTTCCCTCACTGCCCCGCCCGGGACGCCCGTCCCGATGATCGCGCGCCCTTCGGCGCATCCGCCGATCTTCAACCTGCCGCGGGTCGTCCTCCTGACGATCGCGGCGCTCGTGGCGATCCACGCCGTCCGCGCCGTCCTCGACGAGGCCACGGATTTCGAGCTTCTCGTCGAGCTCGCCGTCGTGCCGGCGCGCTGGGCGGTCGCGGTCGGCGCCGCCTCGGCCGAGGAGGTGCTCCGCCGCCTCGGGGCGACCGGGCAGGACGGGCTCGTCGCCTTCGGCCGCTACGTGCTCGACGGCGACGGAGTGCGGCCATGGACGGCGCTCACCTATGCGGCGCTGCACGGCTCCTGGACTCATCTGATCTTCAACGGGGTGTGGCTCGCGGCCTTCGGAACCCCGGTGGCGCGCCGCTGCGGCGCCGGCCGCTACCTCGCGCTCGCGGCCGCGACCGCGGTCGCAGGCGCGGCCGTGCACGTGATCGCCCATCCCGCCGACGTCTTCCCGATGATCGGCGCCTCGGCCGCCGTCTCGGGCATGACGGCGGCGGCCGCCTGGTTCATGTTCGCCCCCGCGCGCTGGTCGCTCGAAGGGCGCCTGGAGGCCCCGCACGAGCGCCGGCGCGAGAGCCTCGCCGCCATGGTGCGCAACCGCCAGGTCGTGATCTTCGTCGCGGTCTGGTTCGTGACCAACACCCTCTTCGGGACGCTCGCTCAGCCCTTCGGCATGGTGGATTCCGGCATCGCCTGGGAGGCCCATGTGGGCGGCTTCCTCGCCGGGCTCGCGCTGTTTCCCCTGCTCGATCCCCTGCCCCGGCAGGGCGTCCCGGGCGGCGCGCATCTGCGGCTCTGAGGCCGCTCCGGCGCGGCGTTGCATGCCGGCTCCGGCAGCTCGCACCTTCGGCTCCGACGCCTGTCCCGATGCGGCTTTGCACGGCGTCTCGGGCGGCACGCATCTCCGGCTCCGAGGCCGCTCCCCCTGCGGGATCGCGCGGCGTCCGGGGCGGGGGCGGCGACCGCTCCGTCGGCCTCGCGGCAGAGGCGTTCGACTTTAGTCGGCTGCTCGGCTTGCAAGGCGTTTCAAATCGCCCGATCATGACCCGGGGCGCGCGGTGTTCCGGACCGTCGGGCCGGACCTGCCCCGCCCCGGCGGGCCGGGCCATGGGGCCTTCGGACCGCCGTCACGGGATGCTCCTTGCGGCGGGCGTCGGTTCTCCGGGGAGCTCCCCCAAGCACGGGAGACCATACGCATGACCGTCGAGCACATCCTGCGCACCAAAGGCCGGAACGTGGTCACGATCGAACCGCAGCGGACCTTGGCCCAGGCCGCGCAGCTCCTGTCCGAGCGCCGGATCGGTGCCGTGATCGTCGGGGACGCGTTCCGCCCGGTCGCGGGGATTCTCTCGGAGCGGGACATCGTGCGCGCGGTGGCGGCGCGGGGCCCGGCGGCGCTCGACGAGCCGGTGTCGCAATCCATGACCGAGAAGGTCGTGACCTGCACGGGCGAATCCGCCATCGACGAGGTCATGCAGATCATGACCGACGGCAAGTTCCGCCACGTGCCGGTGGTCGAGAACGGCCGCCTCGGCGGGCTCGTCTCGATCGGCGACATCGTCAAGCACCGCCTCGCCGAGATGGAGGCGGAGTCGCGCGCCATGCGGGACTACATCGCGACGGCGTAGCGGCGCGCCGCCAGGGCACGGTCCCCGCACCGGAGGCCGGTGCCCGCCGGCGCGGGCGCCTCTCGCACGGCGAACGGCGCGTCGGCCGCCGCGGCCGATGCGTCCCTCAGGCGAATTGCGCCAGTCCGTTGCCGACCGACCAGTTCTCCTTCGGGGCGTCGTGCACGATCACGAACACATCCTCGGGCCGGATGCCGGGGCGCTCGCCGAGGAGCTCCGCGATCCGCCGGAACAGCGCCTTCTTCTGCTCCGCGGTGCGGGTGCTGAACACCGTGATCTGGATGTAGACGACGTCGGCGCTGCGCGCGATGCCGTAGGCGTTGCCGGTGCTGAAATTCGCAGGGTCATGCTCGGTGATGGTCATGAAGCGGTCGTCGTCGGGCACGTTCAGCGCTTCGCGCAGGGCCTGGTAGAGGCCGTCGAAGATCGCCTGCCGGTACGCGTCCGGCTTTCCTGAGCGCAGGGAGATGTGAGCGAGCGGCATCGGGGGCCTTTCCGTTTTGGCGAGGCCTGCAGGTTAGACGCCGGACAGTCATTGTGATACGCTATGGTTTGCGATATCAGCAATGACGTTTTGAAATGACGAGACGCCCCCTCGATCTCGATTCCGTCCAGGCCTTCGTGCGCATCGCCGAGCTCGGCAGCTTCACGCGGGCCGCCGAGGCCATGCGGACGACGCAGTCGGCGGTCAGCCTCAAGCTGAAGCGGCTCGAGGCGGCGCTCGGCTGCCGGCTCGTCGAGCGGACGCCCCGGTCCGTGGAGCTGTCGGAGCGGGGCGCCGCCTTCCTCGACCATGCCCGCGAGCTCCTGGACGTGCACGATCGGGCATTCGCGGCCTTCGCCGGGGTCCGGAAGCGCCTGACGGTCGGGATCAGCGACCACGTGGCGGGGCCGGAGCTCCCGGCGCTGATCGCGCGCATGAACGCGCAGGACCCGCATCTCCTGATCGACATCCGGATCGGGTCGTCGGTTCCGCTGCTGCAAAGCTTCGACCGGCGCGAGCTCGACACCGTGATCGTCCGGCTCCATGCCGGGCGGAGCGATGGGGAGGTCCTCGCGGAGGAGAGATTCCGCTGGTTCGCGGCGCCGGGCTGGAAGCATCGCGCCGGCGAGCCCCTGCCGCTCGCCACCATGGCGGAGCCCTGCGGCGTGCGGGCCTTGGCGGGGCGGCTGCTCGATGAGGCAGGGGTACCCTGGACGGAAATCTTCGTCGGCGGCGGCGTCGCGGCGGTGGCCGCGGCCGTCACGGCGGGGCTCGGCGTCGCCGCCCTGGCGCCGCGCATGGTGCCCTTCGGCGCGGTCGACGTAGGCCCCCGGCTCGGACTTCCCGATCTGCCGCGCCTGCCGGTCCTGCTGCACACGCGGGTGAAGGACGGCCCGTCGCGCGATGCGCTGGCCGCGCTCGCGGCGGCGTTCCGGAGCGCGGTGCGGGACTAGAGTCCGTCAGGCTGTTTCAGGATCGCATCCGGACGGAGTCGCGGAGCCGACAGCCTCGCCCCTCCCGACTCCCATCACGAGCAGACAGAATCGAGGCAGGCCCCGGGAAGCCGCAGCCGAACCGGCGCTAGACCGTCGCTTCGGAGTCCCGGATCAGCTCCTGGAGGTCGGGCAGGGCGCGCTCGGCCGCCTGGCGCCCGAGCTCGATGCATTCCGCGGCGCGGTGGAACTCGAACAGGCCCATCTTGGCGAGCTTCGGGGCGACCATGACGTCGGGCGGGTCGCCCGCGAGCCGCGACCGCGCGATGCGGTCCTGGGTGATGTTGAAGGCGTCGATCATCACGGTCGCGATGCCGGGGGCGTTCGGCTGCTTTCGCCGCTCGATCCGCGGCGAGGCGAAGAGGCCCCAGCCGCGCCGCTCCTCCATGGCGACCTCGATCTCGAGTTCGTCGCTCGATTCCTCGTCGAAGGGCTGCACCGTGCCCCGCGCCCGCACCTCGCTGTTGAGGTTGACGCAGACCACGAGGTCGGCGCCGAGCGCGCGGGCGGCCGTGATCGGGATCGGGTTCACGAGCGCGCCGTCCATGAGCCAGCGCCCGCGGAACAGCACCGGGTCGAAGATGCCGGGGAGGGCGTAGGACGCCCGCATGGCCTTCACGAGCGGCCCCTTGGTGAGCCAGATCTCGTGGCCGGTGACGAGCTCGGTCGCGATGGTGCAGAAGCGCATCGGCAGGGTCTCGATGCGCCGGTCGGTGAGGTCTTCCTCCAGCAGCTTCTGCAGGCGGCCTCCGCCGATGAGGCCGGATCCCGAGATGTGGAAGTCGAGCAGGCCCATCACCCGGCGTTTGGTCAGCGAGAGCGCGAAGGCCTCCAGCGCGTCGAGCTTGCCGGCCGCGTAGCAGCCTCCGACCACCGCGCCGATCGAGCAGCCCGCGATCACGTCGGGGACGATGCCGGCTTCGTGCAGCACCCGCAGGACCCCGATATGGGACCAGCCGCGGGCCGCGCCGCCGCCGAGCGCCAGGCCGATCTTCACGCGCGACCGGGCCTCCTTCTCGCCGGGGACCGGACCCGGCGCCGGGCCGGGTGGCTGACCAGAAGTCATGACGGTGCCTCCGCCGCCTCCGCCCATCCCGGCGCCGCGCCGGGGGATGCCGTCCCAGAACATGAGGACCTCACATCACGCCGTACACACTATCGCATCGAGCCGTGAAAGCCCGATGAACAACGCCCGAGCGTGGCCGCCGGACGCAAGGATCATGGGGAAAAGTGCTGTGCTTCCCCGGGGCGGCCGCGCAGGGGCCGGCGGCGCCTGCCTGCGGCGTTCGATGCCGGAACGGCGTTCGCCCGCCTCGCGTTGGCGAGGGTCATCCCGAACGCGAAGGATCCTCCATGGCCGACATGATCGCCTCGACCTACGACCACCTCACGCACGGCTCGCCCCACCTGTCCTGGAGCGAGCGCGGCATCTCCGTCGTGGCGGGGCTCGCGCTTGCGGCCGCCGGCGCGAAGCCGCGGCCGAACCCGCTCCTCAACGTGCTGGCTCTCGGAATCGGCTCCTACCTCGCCTATCGCGGCGCCACCGGCTACTGCCCCGTGAAGGCGGCCCTGGTCGAGGACGATTCGGAGCCCGCCGGGCGGATCGCCCGCCGGCACTGAGGCCGGCTCGCCGCCCGGTCGCCTCGAAGCCCGAGGCAGCCGGAGCGGACGGCAAAAAGGGCGGCCCGAGGGCCGCCCTTTCCGTATTCCCTGCGAACGAGGGGTCTCAGTAGCGGGCCGAGGTCGTGGAACGGCGGCTGATCATGCCCCAGATCGCGAGGACGATGATCGCGCCCACGATGGCGCCGATGAAATTGGCGCCTTCGCCCGGCCCGTACCAGCCGACCGCGCGGCCGATGAACGTGGCGACGAGCGCGCCCACGATGCCCAGAATCGTCGTCATGATGAACCCGGACGGCTCGTTGCGGCCCGGCATGATGAACTTGGCGATGATACCGGCGATGAAGCCGATGATGATGGTCCAGATGATATCCATGGCATGCTCCACAAGGGCGTTCGTGGAGCCAACGCCGTAAGGCCGCGTTTGGTTTCAGGACTATGGTCCTTCGCGGCCGAAGCGTGGCCGGAGCGGGATTCGGGCCGCTCCGTCACGCCCCGCCGGCCGCGGCGGGGTCGAAGGCGAGGGCGCCGGACGCTCCCTCGACCACCCGGTAGAAGCACGAGCGCCGCCCGGTGTGGCAGCAGCCGCCGTCGCCGGCGACCCGTACCTTCAGCCAGAGGGCGTCCTGGTCGCAATCGACCCGCATCTCGACCACGGTCTGGACTTGGCCGCTGGTGGACCCCTTGTGCCAGAGCTCGGCCCGCGAGCGCGACCAGTACCAGGCCTCGCCGGTGTCGAGGGTGCGGGCCAGCGCCTCGGCGTTCATGTGGGCGACCATCAGGAGCTCGCCCGTGTCGGCCTCGGTGGTCACGCAGGTCACGAGGCCGTCATGGCCGAAGCGCGGCATCAGGGCGGCGCCCTCCTCGACCTGCGCCTTGGAGGCGGCCGACGGGGCAGGGGGGCAGAGGGCGCACATGGGAGGCTCGGGGTCAGGGACGGGACGTGCCCGCAAGACCGCGGAAGCGCCCGCCCGTCAAGCCCCGTGGCCTTTCAGGGCCTGCCGTGTCGGAGGAGGGTGAGGAACCTGACCTGCTCGGCGGGCTCTTCCCTGAAGAGGCCGGTGAACTGGGTCGTGAGGGTCTGGGCCCCCTGCTTCTGCACGCCGCGCATGGACATGCAC
>DATAGO010000086.1:0-18229 GCA_036263675.1 Microvirga sp.
CCGTGCCGCCGCACGGCGCTTCATCGTCGAGCCGCAACAGTGACGCGAACCCCCTCCCCCCTCTGCGGGGGAGGGTGGCGAGCGGAGCGAGCCGGGAGAGGGGCGGTCCTCGCGAGCCACGTTGGTGCCGTGCCCTTCTCCCTCCCCTCAAGGGAGGGTGGCGCCCGCAGGGCGACGGGTGGGGTGTTCGCCGAAGGCGATCTTCCTGCCGCTGACGTGCCGGATGCGCTTCGCGCAACACCCCACCCCGCGCGGCTGCGCCGCGTCGCCCTCCCCTGAGGGGAGGGAGGTGCTCGACCCTGCAAGGCTGGGCTCAGCGTCCGACAGCCCCTCGCCCGACCCCGCTTCGCGGGGCCACCCTCTCCCGCAGTGGGGAGAGGGAAGCCCCCCTACTCCACGCCCGCGGCCGGCGCCGTGTTGTCGGCGTGCGCGGCCGGCTCTGCGCCGGCCTCGCGCTCGCCCCGGGCCCAGCCCTCCTTGACCTCGGCGACGTGGTCCTCGAGCCGGCCCTCCTGGATCGCCTTGCGCAGGCCCGCCATCAGGTCCTGGTAATAGGCGAGGTTGTTCCAGGTCAGCAGCATCATGCCGAGGATCTCGTTCGAGCGGACGAGGTGGTGGAGATAGGCCCGGGAATAGGTGTTGGCCGGCACGGATTTCGATTCGGCGTCCAGCGGCGCCGGGTCGTCGGCATGCTTGGCGTTGCGCAGGTTCACGCGGCCGAAGCGGGTGAAGGCTTGGCCGTGGCGGCCGGCGCGGGTCGGCATCACGCAGTCGAACATGTCGACGCCGCGCCGCACCGCCTCGACGATGTCGTCGGGCGTGCCGACGCCCATGAGGTAGCGCGGCTTGGCGCCTGGCAGATGCGGCTCCACGGTCTCGATCATGCGGAGCATCACGTCCTGGGGCTCGCCGACCGCGAGGCCGCCGATGGCGTAGCCCTTGAGGTCGAGGTTCACGAGTTCCCGCGCGCTCTCGACCCTGAGCCGCTCCACGGCCCCGCCCTGGACGATGCCGAACATGGCCTTGCCGGGCTGCTCGCCGAAGGCGACGCGGCAGCGCTCGGCCCAGCGCAAGGACAGGCGCATGGCGCGCTCGGCCTCCTCTTCGGAGCAGGGCAGCTTCACGCACTCGTCGAGCTGCATCTGGATGTCGGAGCCGAGCAGACCCTGGATCTCGATGGAGCGCTCCGGGCTGAGCGCATGGGTCGAGCCGTCGATGTGGGACTGGAAGGTGACGCCCTGCTCGTCGATCTTCCTCAGGTTCGCGAGCGACATGACCTGGAAGCCGCCGGAATCGGTGAGGATCGGATAGGGCCAGTTCATGAACTGGTGCAGCCCGCCGAGCTTCGCGACGCGCTCGGCGCCGGGGCGCAGCATCAGGTGGTAGGTATTCCCTAAGACCACGTCGGCGCCGAGCGCCTTCACCTGGTCGGGATACATGGCCTTCACGGTGGCGGCGGTGCCGACCGGCATGAAGGCCGGCGTGCGGATCACGCCCCTCGGCATGCGGATCTCGCCCGTGCGGGCGGCGCCGTCCGTCTTGGCGACCGTGAAGGTGAAGATCTCGGCTGTCATGGAGTGCTCGTGCTGCAGGCCGGCGCGCGGCCTTCTGAGAACATAGCGCGCCCGCGCGCGCCGCCGAGGCTCCTCAGGCCCGGAACAGCAGGCTGGAATCGCCGTACGAGTAGAAGCGGTAATCCGTTTCGATCGCATGCGCGTAGGCCGCCCGCATGGTGTCGAGGCCGGCGAAGGCCGAGACCAGCATGAACAGGGTCGAGCGCGGCAGGTGGAAGTTCGTCATCAGCGCGCCGACCGCCTTGAAGCGGTAGCCCGGCGTGATGAAGATCGCGGTGTCGCCGGCAAACGGCGCGATCGTGCCGTCCTCCCGCGCGGCGCTCTCGAGGAGCCGCAGCGAGGTGGTGCCGACCGCCACGATCCGCCCGCCCCGGGCGCGGGCCGCGTTGAGAGCCGCGGCCGTGGCCTCGGAGATTGTGCCCCATTCGGCGTGCATCCGGTGGTCGCCGGTGTCCTCCGCCTTGACGGGCAGGAAGGTGCCGGCGCCCACGTGCAGGGTCACGGTGTGGCGCGCGATGCCGCGCTGGTCGAGGCGGCGAAAGAGATCGTCGGTGAAATGCAGGCCGGCGGTCGGGGCCGCGACGGCGCCCTCCTCCCTGGCGTAGACGGTCTGGTAGTCGCTGGCGTCGCGCGCGTCCGTCCGTCGCTTGCCCGCGATGTAGGGCGGCAGGGGCAGCTCGCCGAAGCGCGCGATCGCCTCGTCGAGATAGGCGCCCGTGAGCGAGAAGCGCAAGGCGACGTCGCCGCCCTCCCCCTTCTCCTCGACCTCGGCATCCAGGCGCACGATCTCGCAGGCCGTGCTCTCCGCATCCTCGCCGAAGCGGATGCGGTCGCCGGGCTGGAGCTTCTTGGCCGGGCGCGCGAAGGCGCGCCAGCGGTCGGCGCCCTCGCGCTTGTGGAGCATGATCTCGACCCTCGCGGCGCTGTCCTCGCGCACCCGCAGGCCGTAGAGCCGCGAGGGGATCACCTTGGTGTCGTTGAGGACCAGCACGTCGTCGGGACTCAGCAGCTCGGGCAGGTCGCGGACGATTCTGTCTTCCAGCCCGGCGCCGGGCCGCACCACGAGCATCCGCGCCGCATCGCGCGGCTCCGCGGGGCGGAGCGCGATGCGGTTCTCGGGCAGGGCAAAGTCGAAGAGGTCGACGCGCATGGTCCGTGACCGATCCCCTCTCCCCTTGAGGGAGAGGGTGGCCCCTGCGTCAGCAGGGGTCGGGAGAGGGGGAGGGACACCCTCTGTGCTCCAGAAGCATTCGCTTCGCGAGCGTCGCTGTCGCGACGCACCCCCTCTCCCGACCCGGCCTCACGGCCGGGCCACCCTCCCCCTCCAGGGGGGAGGGTGTTTTCGATTTACGCCGCGTCGGCCATCACCTTCATGGACACGATCCGGTCCGGATCGCGCACGGGCTCGCCGCGCTTGATCTTGTCGACGTTGTCCATGCCTTCCACGACCTGGCCCCAGACGGTGTACTGCTTGTCGAGGAAGCGGGCGTCGTCGAAGCAGATGAAGAACTGCGAGTTGGCCGAGTGGGGATAGCTCGTGCGGGCCATGGAGCAGACGCCGCGCACGTGCGGCTCGGCGCTGAACTCGGCCTTGAGGTCGGGCAGGTCCGAGCCGCCGGTGCCGGTGCCCGTGGGATCACCGGTCTGGGCCATGAAGCCCTCGATGACGCGGTGGAACACGACGCCGTCGTAGAAGCCCTTGCGGGCGAGCGTCTTGATGCGCTCCACGTGGCCGGGGGCGAGGTCCGGGCGCAGCGCGATGACGACGCGGCCCTTGGTGGTCTCGAGGACGAGGGTGTTTTCGGGGTCTTGGGCCATGGTGGTCTCCTTGGGGCTCGTGAGGGGAACGGCGCGCGGCATGCCGGGTTCGGAGCGGCCGCCTGTGACCGAGGGTCGTCAGGCTGTCTGGTGCGGCCGCGTGTGGCCGAGAGTCGTCGGGCTGTCTACAGCGGCCGCGTGTCGCTGAAGCGGATCGTGAAGGGCCGGCCCGCGACGGCGGCCCCGAAGGCGGGGGTGAAAGGAAGGGGCGTGCAGCGCTCGAAGGCCTCGCGCACCGCCCGCGTGAAGGCGGCGCGCCGCTCCGGTTCGGACCCGGGTCGGTAATAGGTGATCCTCGGCTCGCCCAGCACCTCGCCGGTGCGCCGGAAGGCGAGCCGCAGCGTGATCTCCTCGCCGGTATAGCCGCCGTCGCCCGGCGGCCGCCAGCAGGCCCTCACCGCCTCGAACACCTCTCGGATGCGGTCGACCCGGCCGAGCCTGTCGGCGGGCCCGGGGCGGACCACGCCGGAGATGCTCTCGGGCAGCGGCCGCCGCTCGCGATAGCGGTAGGTCTCCGAGGGGAGCTGCGGTCCCGGATAGAGGCCGAACTCGTCGTAGCGCAGGAGCTGAGCCGCGGCCGGCCCGGAGAGGACGCCGGCCGGGACGAGCAAGGCCAGGACGAGCGAGGCCCCTCCCCGCATCAGCCGGCGCCTGCGGCGAGCGGCAACCCGCCGGTTCTCCGCGCAGACCCCATTACTTGGCGTCCGCCGCGAGCTGCATCTTGACGATCTTGTCGGGCGCCGTGACCGTGCCGTTGTTGGCGGCCGTCCCCTTCTTGATCTTGTCGACCACCTCCATGCCCGACACCACCTCGCCGAAGAGCGTGTACTGCCCGGTGAGCGGGCCGCAGCCCTCGTAGCAGATGAAGAACTGGGAATTGGCCGAGTCGGGCGATTGCGACCGGGCCATGCCGACCGAGCCGCGCTTGTACTGGGTCGGGGTGAACTCGGCCGCGAGGTTGGGCAGGTCGGACTTGCCCGTGCCGGTGCCGGTCGGGTCGCCGGTCTGGGCCATGAAGCCCGGGATGACCCGGTGGAACACGATGCCGTCGTAGAAGCCGCGCTTCGTCAGCGCCTTGATCTGCGCCACGTGCTTCGGCGCCAGGTCCGGCCGCAGGCGGATGGTGACGCGCCCGTCCTTGGTGTCGAGGTAGATCGTGTTCTGCGGATCGGCCGGGGCCTGGGCGAGGGCCGGGGCGGCGAGGGCAAAAGCCAGCGCCAGGGCGGCGAGCGAACGCTTCATCGGGGTCTCCTTCGGGATCGGGCGGGCTCTCGGCCCGCGCGACGTGACGGTTGACGGGGCGGACCGCCGTCGCGGCCCGAACGGGATGCGGGAGCCCTCCGGGCTCACGCCCCCTGCGCGGCGGGCCGCTCGAACTTGTGGCTCAGGCGCTCCGCGACAAGGGGCGGCACGAAGGCCGCGACCGCGCCGCCCATGCCGGCGATCTGGCGCACGAGCGTGGCGGTGATGGGGCGGACGGCCGGGCTCGCCGGCAGGAACACGGTCTGGACCTCCGGCGCCATGGTCTCGTTCATGGCCGCCATCTGCATCTCGTAGTCGAGGTCGGTGCCGTCGCGCAGGCCGCGGATCAGGATGGTGGCGCCGTGCCGGCGGGCGGCGTCGATCGCGAGGTCCTTGAAGGTGACGACATCGAGGCTTGCGCCCCGCGCGGCCGCGAGCGGCCCGCAGACCGCGCGCAGCATGTCGGCGCGCTCCTCCGCGGTGAAGATCGGCGCCTTGGAGGAATGCACCCCGATCGCGATCACGAGACGGTCCACGAGCCCCAGCGCATGGCTCACCACGTCGAGATGGCCGTTGGTCACGGGGTCGAAGGTGCCGGTGTAGAGGGCGGTACGGGTCATGGGAGCCTGACGGGGCTTGAAAGCGCCCCGTTGCCTAGCTTGGGCGCGGCGGCGCCGCAAGCGTGCGCTCCCGCACAGGCGGGGGGCCGGAGCCGTGCGACGACGGGGGCGCAACAGAGGAGGCCCCCATGCTCGTCCGTCTCGCCATCGTCTTCGCCGTCGCGATCGCAACCCTGGCGCCCGCCGCTTTCGCCTGAGGCTGTACCGCAGCGGGCCCTGCCGTCGCCGCCTTCACGATGCGGGTTCCGCGTGAGGGCGGGCCAGACAAGGCTCCCCTGCCCGGCGAGCAGGCCTTCCGGCTTGGGGCCCGCCGGGCCTTCGCCTAGCATGGCGGTCCCTGGAGACCGGACCATGCTCTCCCACGTCCATATCGGCATCGGCGACTTCGACCGGGCCTTCGACTTCTACGCCCCGATCCTGGCCGAGCTCGGCCGCGTCCTCCGCTTCCGCGACGCCGAGAAGCGCTGGGCCGGGTGGCATTCGGCGGACTCCATCCGCCCGCTCTTCCTGATCGGCGTGCCCTTCGACGGGAACCCTGCGGCGCCGGGGAACGGCCAGATGGTCGCGCTCCTCGCCCCCTCCCGCGCGGCGGTCGACCGCGCCCATGCGCTCGCGCTCGCCAATGGCGGGACCTGCGAGGGACCGCCCGGCCTGCGGCCGCACTACCATCCGAACTATTACGGCGCCTACGTCCGCGATCCGGACGGCAACAAGCTCTGCGTCTGCTGCCACGATCCGGCTTAGCGGCGCGAAGCCGGGAGGGCCGCCATGAAAAAAGCCGCCGCGACGGATCGCGGCGGCTTGATCGAAGCCCGTCCGGGCGCGGGGCTTACGCCACGCCCTCGTCGAGGTCTTCCTCGGTCGGGGTCGCCTCGTCCAGGATGCGGTCGGCGAGCAGGCCGGCGTTCTGGCGGATCGAGGTCTCGATCTTGTTGGCGACGTCCGGATTGTCGCGCAGGAACTGCTTGGAGTTCTCGCGGCCCTGGCCGAGGCGCTGGCTGTCGTAGGAGAACCAGGCGCCGGACTTCTCGACGATGCCGGCCTTGACGCCGAGGTCGATGAGCTCGCCCATCTTCGAGACGCCCTCGCCGAACATGATGTCGAACTCGACCTGCTTGAAGGGCGGCGCGACCTTGTTCTTCACGACCTTGACGCGGACGCTGTTGCCGATCGGCTCGTCGCGCTCCTTGAGGGTCGAGACGCGGCGGATGTCGAGGCGCACCGAGGCGTAGAACTTCAGCGCGTTGCCGCCCGTGGTGGTCTCGGGCGAGCCGTACATCACGCCGATCTTCATGCGGATCTGGTTGATGAAGACCACCATGGTCTTCGACCGCGAGATCGAGCCGGTGAGCTTGCGCAGGGCCTGGCTCATGAGGCGGGCCTGGAGACCCGGCTGCACGTCGCCCATCTCGCCGTCGAGCTCGGCCTTGGGGGTGAGCGCCGCGACCGAGTCGATCACGAGCACGTCGATGGCGCCCGAGCGCACCAGCGTGTCGGCGATCTCGAGCGCCTGCTCGCCGGTGTCGGGCTGGGAGATCAGGAGATCGTCCAGGTTGACGCCGAGCTTGCGGGCATAGATCGGATCGAGCGCGTGCTCGGCATCGATGAAGCCGCAGACGCCGCCCTTCTTCTGGGCTTCGGCGATCGTGTGGAGCGCGAGCGTGGTCTTGCCCGACGATTCCGGCCCGTAGATCTCGATGATGCGTCCGCGCGGCAGGCCGCCGACGCCGAGCGCGATGTCGAGCCCGAGCGAACCGGTCGATATGGTCTCGATCTCGACCGGCTTCTGGTTCTTGCCGAGCCGCATGATCGAGCCCTTGCCGAAGGCGCGCTCGATCTGGGAGAGCGCCGCGTCGAGGGCCTTCGACTTATCCTTATCCATAGATGAACTTTCCACCAGTCGCAGGGAGGACTGAGACATGAACCTTGGTCCTTATGGCACGGGGGCGGGGTGAATCACAACGCGGGGGTTGAGATCATCTATGTACTCTTTTTGTTCTCATTTGCAAGCTGATTCCGCCGTTCGCCACCCCCGGGCGAGGCCTTTCCGGACACCCCGGTGTCGCAGGGTTAACGCTTTGAAAACAAAGGCGTCTAGCGCCCCATCACCTGCTTCACGACCTCGACGAGCTGGCGCAGCGAGAAGGGCTTGGCGAGGAAGTTGAATTCCTCGCCCTCGGGCAGGTTCTTGCGGAACGCTTCCTCCGCGTATCCGGAGACGAAAATCACCTTCAGGTTGGGGTAGCGCTGGCGCAGTTCGCCGAGCAGCGTCGGCCCGTCCATCTCGGGCATCACGACGTCCGAGACCACGAGATCGACGGGCGCGCCGCGCGCCTCGATGATCTCGAGCGCCTCGATGCCGGAGGCCGCCTCGAGCACCGTGTAGCCCCGCGCCGAGAGCGCCCTCGCGTTGACGGCGCGGACCGGGTCCTCGTCCTCGACGAGGAGGATGGTGCCCTGCCCGGTCATGTCGGCGGCGGGCTTCCTGACTTCGACCTTCGGCTCCTCGACGGGCGCCTCGGCGGACGCCACGTGGCGCGGCAGGTAGATCCGGAACGTGGTGCCGCGCCCGATCTCCGACTGCACGTCGATGAAGCCGCCGGACTGGCGCACGATGCCGAACACGGTCGAGAGTCCCAGGCCCGTGCCCTTGCCGACTTCCTTGGTGGTGAAGAACGGCTCGAAGATCTTGTCCATCACCTCGGGCGCGATGCCCGTGCCGGTGTCGGAGACCTCGATCAGCACGTATTCGGCCGGCGGCATGCCGGTCACCGCCAGACGCGAGGCCTCGACCGCGGGGATGTTGGCGGTGCGGATCGCGAGCTTGCCGCCGTCCGGCATGGCGTCGCGGGCGTTGACCGCCAGGTTCACGATCACCTGCTCGAGCTGGTTGACGTCCGCCTTCACGGGCCAGAGATCGCGCCCGTGGCGCAGGTCCAACTCCACGCGCTCGCCGAGGAGGCGCTTGAGGAGCATCGTCAGCTCGGAGAGCGTGTCGCCGAGGTTGAGCACCTCCGGGCGCAGGGTCTGCCGGCGCGAGAAAGCGAGCAGTTGCCGCACCAGGCTCGCGGCCCGGTTGGCGTTCTGCTTGATCTGCATGATGTCCGGGAAGGACGGGTCGGTCGGCCGGTGATTCGCGAGCAGCAGGTCGCTGTAGCCGATGATGGCCTGGAGGACGTTGTTGAAGTCGTGCGCCACGCCGCCGGCGAGCTGGCCGACCGCGTTCATCTTCTGGGCCTGGGCGAGGCGCTCCTCGGCCTGGCGCAGCTCGGTGGTGTCGAGGGCGTAGAGGATCGCGCTCTCGCTCTCCCCGTCGGCGTCGCTGACCGGGCTCACCCACATGCGCACCGAGCGCCCGCCCTCGCCCGCGACCTGAAGCTCGAGGGGCTGGATGTCGCTGCGCCCCTGGGCGGCGGCGGAGAGCGCGGCCTCGAACCCGCCGCGGTTGCCGTCGACGATCCCGGCGAGGATCGAAGGCCCCTCCCCGTCCTCGCCGGCGCGCGGGGCCGTGCCGAAGAGACGCGCGAAGGACGCGTTGGCGCGCACCACCCGGCCGGCGCGGTTCACGGTCGCGATCGCGATCGGCGTGTTGTTGAAGAAGCGCGCGAAGCGCACCTCGGCGGCGCGCTGGCCCTCGTCGACGCCGGCGCCGGGCGAGCGGTTCAGCACGAGGGTGCGCGAGGGGCCGGGCTTGCCGTCGGAGCCGAAGGCGATCCGGTGGTGCAGGCGCACCGGCAGGAACTGGCCGTTGCGGCGGCGCAGGTCGAGGTCGAAGGTCTCGGTGCGCACCTCGCCCGGGGCTCCGGCCGCGCCCGCCATCATGGCGACCACGTTCTCGGGCATCACGTCGGAGAGGCTCAAGCCCCCCGAGCCGACCTCGGCGAGGTCGTAGTCGAGCCAGCTCGCCAGCGTGGCGTTGAGGTAGACGATCTGCCCGTCGGGCTCGATCGACAGGAACCCCGCCGGGGCGTGGTCGAGGTAGTCGATGGCGTGCTGGAGCTCCTGGAAGACGTTCTCCTGCCGCTCGCGCTCGTGGGTCACGTCGGCGACCGACCAGAGCGCGGCGAGCTGGCCGCCCGGACGCGGGACCGGGCGCACGCGCACCCGGTACCAGCCGAATTCCTGCGCGCCGTTCAGCGAGGGCGAGAGGCGGATCTCCTCGCTCGTGGCGCGCCCCTCCCGCGCGGCCTGCGCGAGGCGGTAGATCGCCTCCGAGACCTCGGGTGCGCCCGTGAACAGGCGCTCGACCGTGCGCACGTCGCGGACGTCGCCGCCGCCATGGCCGGCGAGCGCCAGGTAGGCGGCGTTGGCGTAGACGACCCGGCCCTCGTCGGCGACCACGAGCATCCCCTCGGAGCTCGTGTCGGCGAGCATCTTGGTGAGGTCGTTGCGGGTGCCCTGGCCCGCGAACTGGATCACCCCGATCGCGGCCGCGAACAGGAAGAACACGCCCGCCATGGCGAAGAAGGCGAGGAGGCCGAGGATGAGGGGCTGGGCCTGCTCGCTCGTGACGAAGCGCAGGCCGATGATGGAGCCGACGAGCACGCCCGCGAGCAGGAGGACCCAGCCGATATGGCCGTGCCGCTCCGACCGGTCGACCGGCGCCCCCGGCTCGAAATCGCCCGCGTCCGCCATGAACCCCGCCTACCCCGCCGCGGTGCCGGCACCGCCCTTGCGCCAGCGTTCCCTTATTGTCCGGCCGGCGCGCTGGACGGAGCGCCGGTGAGCCGTCGTTCGTGCCGTCCGGGCCCTCTCGGCGCAGGGGCCCGCCCGGAGGGGAGCTTCTAGCCGACCCGGCGCCGCCCGCAAGCGCGGCCGGAGCCGCCGGGACTTGCGGCCGCGGCCCGTGCGACGACCGGCCGAGTGTGATCGGTTAAGATTAACGCGCCGTAAAAGCGGCCGCCCGGGCCGGCGATTGCGGGGGGATAAGGCGTTAACGCTTCGTTAACCGCGTTGCCCCTGGCGCCCCGGCGCGAGATAAAGGGCGCTGGGCGCGGGCCTTTCGGTCCGGGCCGGGCGTCACAACCGCAGAGAGTTCATCGTGCTGTCTCAGTTCGGGCTCGGAGATTCGCCGGCGATCCAGTACCTGGTCGCCTTCGTCGTCATCCTGGCGCTTTTGGCCCTGTTCGCCTTCGTGCTGCGCCGGCTCACCGGCGGGCGGCTGATGCTGCCGGGCCAGGATCGCGGGCGCTCGCGCCAGCCCCGGCTCGGGATCGTGGACATCTACGATCTCGACCGGCAGCGGCAGCTCATCCTGCTGCGGCGGGACAATGTGGAGCACCTGCTCCTCATCGGCGGGCCCAACGACGTGGTGATCGAAACCAACATCGTGCGCGTGCCGCAGAACCGGGTTTCCGCTCCGGCGGCCGAGGCCGAGCGGCCGGAGCCGGCGCTCGCCGCCCCGCCCCCGCGGCCGGCCGTGGAGCCGCCGGCGCGCCCGGCCATCGAGCCCGCGGCTCCGGCGCGGCCCGCACCGGCCGTCGTGAGCCGCGCGGCGGAGGAGCCGGAAGCCGAGGAACTCGCCCCCGTGGCCGTGATCCCGCCGACCCCGACGCCGGCGCGGACCGAACCCGCGCTCAAGCCCGATACCGTCGCGGTCACCGCGAGCGCACCGGTTGCGCCGGAGCCGGTCCGGCCCGCCGTGCCGCGACCGGAGCCGCGCCAGGACCGCCCCGAGCCCCGTCCGGACCTGCGTCCGGCGCCGCCGCGCCCGACCCCGCCCGCGCCTCCACCCCGGGCTCCCGAACCGCGAGCGCCCGAGCCGGCCGCCCCCGCGAACCCGGCCGCGCCACGCGTGCCGGACGCCGCGATCCTGTCCGACATGGCGCGCCAGCTCGAACAGGCGCTGCGGCGCCCGACCCCCGCTGCGGACGCGCCCACGCCCCGCCCGCCGGAGCCGCGGCCGACGCCCGCGCCCGTCGTCCCGCCCGCAGGTCCGCCCGCCCGCACGGACGCCCCGGCTGCGCCGGCCCGGCCGGTGGTGCCGCCGCGGCCGGCCGCCGATGCGCCGTCGCGCGACCGGGAGGCTCCCCCCGCCCGTCCCGCGGCACCCGAACGTCCGCCCGCCCCCGAGCCGGCCCGACCGGCGGCCCCGGCCCGCGCGGCCGAGCCCCCGCCGGCCGCCGGCCCGGACGCGTCGAAGCGCGAGCCCGATCCGTTTTCGGTCGAGGACATCGAGGCCGAGTTCGCCCGCCTCCTGGGCCGGCCGACCGACCGCCCGTAGCGAAGACACGACCGGAAAAGAAAAAGGGCCCCGCGAGGGGCCCTTCCGTTTCGTTGCCGGTGCGGCGGGATCAATCGTCCCGGTAGACCCGCTCGTTGCGCTCGTGCCGCTCCTGCGCTTCGAGCGACAGGGTGGCGATGGGACGGGCCTCGAGGCGCTTGAGGGCGATCGGCTCTCCGGTCTCCTCGCAATAGCCGTAGGAGCCGTCCTCGATCCGCGAGAGGGCGGATTCGATCTTGGCGATCAGCTTGCGCTGGCGGTCGCGGGCGCGCAGCTCGATCGCGCGGTCCGTCTCGGAGGAGGCCCGGTCGGCGAGGTCCGGGTGGTTCTCGTTCTCGCTCTGCAGGGTCGCCAGGGTCTCCTGTGCCTCCCGGAGGATCTCTCCCTTCCACCGGATAAGCTTGCGCCGGAAGTACTCACGCTGCCGGTCGTTCATGAAGGGCTCGTCGTCGCTGGGACGATAACCCTCGTCGATCATGATCTTTGTCATGGTTGGCCGTTCCCCAATGGCACTGGCGCGAGCCTATATATCGGCGCCGGGTCGGCGACAACGCGGATCGCTGTCATCGTTTCGTCGAAAACGCCTCTCTTTCCGCAGGCTTGGGGAAAGATCTTCCCAGCCTGCGGCAAGGCGCGCGATATGCCGCACCTGATGCTGCACTGCACCAGAGCCGCCATCGCATGACGGCGCGGCTTCCCCTGCGTGAGTCCGGCGCCACGGGCGGGCGGCGCCGCGAATCTCAGGTCGCGGCCGCTTCCGCCCGGCTCAGCAGTTCGCCCGCCACGTCGCCGATCTTCGGCACCTCCTCGCGCACGAAGGGCAGCGGGCGGCAGACCGCCAGCGCCGCGAGCCCGAAGCGCGCCGTCATGAGGCCGTTCAGCACGCCCTCGCCGAGCTTGGCCGAGATCCGCGCCGCGAGTCCGAGCCCCAGCACCTGCTGCATCAGGCTGTCGCCGACCGCGACGCCGCCGGTCACCGCGAGGTGGTTGAAGGCCGCGCGGGCGAGGCGCAGGAAGCCGAAGAGGCCCGGGCGGCCGCCGTAGATCCGCGCGAGCGTGCGCAGGAGACGCATGCCGGCGAAGACCACGAAGGCGACGTCCACGATGGCGCGCGGGCTCACCGCGGTGACGAGCGAGACCTGCTTGGCGGCCGCCGCGATGGCGCGCTTCGCCTGCGCGTCGAGGGGCGCGAGGAGCTCGCGCTCCGCGATCGCGAGCCGGTCGTCGGCATCGATGATCTCGTCGGCCAGTCCCCCGAGTCGCGCGCGGGCGGCCGACGCCGAAGAGCGGGCGCCGTAGAGCGCCGACAGCTCGGCCACGACGCGCTTGGCGGCGGCGTGGTCCTTCACGGCGAGCGCGTCGGCGGCGGCTTCGCGCAGCCGCTCGATGCGCTGCTCGCGCCAGAACCCGATGGCCTCGCGCCCCACGAGGGCGACGAAGGCGACGAGGGCGAGCACCGCCAGCGCGAGCGCGACCCAGCCGAGCCAGGGCGCGACCGTGAACAGGCTCACGACCAGATTCTCGAGCGCGAGCCCGAGGCCGAGCAGGATCAGCCCCGAGACAGCGGAGACCAGGATGCCGAGCCAGGGCGCGCCGCGCCGCTCCGGCATCGGGACGAGCGCGCCGTCGGCGGCCTCGATGGCCTCGAACGGCTCGTCGACCACGACCACGGGCGCGGAGGGTTGAGGTGCGCCGGGCTGCACCTGTGCGACGTCCGGATCGTCGAGGCGGAAGGCGCGGGGCTTGCGACTCATCTCGGGCGTGCCTCCCGGGCTTCCGTGACGCCGCGCGTGCGCGAGGGAAAGGCCGTCATGCGAGGCGGTCCCCGAGCAGGAATTCGAGCGCCCGGTCGAGGCGGATCTGCGGCAGCTTCGGGGGCCGCCCGGCCGCGTCGGGACCGAGCTTCGGCGGCCGGAAGCGGGGAAAGCGGAACGCGCCCGGCGGCACCGCGCCCTGGAACACGGCCTCGGCGCTCGCGGGCAATTCGCCCGGGAAGATCGCGGCCTCGGCTTCGCCGTCGAAACGTTCGTCGCCGACGATCTCGCCCGCCTCCGGCGTGCCCGCGACGGCCTTCAGGGTCTCGAACCCGTCGCGCACGCTCGTCTCCCGCGTCGCGCGGACGGACGCGAGCGCCACGGTGCCAACCCGCGCGCCGGTCGCCTCCGTGCGGCGCACGGCGCGGTCGACGAGCGCGCGCAGGATCGCATCCAGGCGGTCGTGATCCGTGTGGTGGATGTGGTCGGCTTTCGTGGCCGCGAACAGCACCCGGTCGGCGCGCGGCGAGAACAGGCGCGACAGGATCGTGTTGCGCCCGGTGCGGAACGACATCAGCACCCGGTCGAGGGCGGTCTCGAGCTCGCCGAGCGCCGCCGGACCCGCATCGATGGCGGCGAGCACGTCGACGAGCACGATCTGCCGGTCGATGCGCTGGAAGTGGTCGCGGAAGAACGGGCGCACCACATGGGTCTTGTAGGCCTCGAAGCGCCGCTCCATCAGGGCCGCGAAGCTCTTCGGCGCGATCGCCGCCCCGGGCGCGAGGTCGAGCGGCGCGAAGGTGAGCGCCGGCGAGCCCGCGAGGTCGCCCGGCATCAGGAAGCGCCCGGGCGGCGTGGTCGCGACCGCCTCGGGCCCGGCGCGGAGCGCTTCGAGATAGGCCTTGAAGACGTCGCTCGCCTGCGCGGCCGCGACCTCGTCGGCGGGCCCGGCCGGATCGAGATCGGACAGGCTCGCATGCCAGGGCGCCGCGATCGCGGCCCGGTCCGGATGTCGGCTCGCCGCGACGGTGTCGTGCGACCAATCCGCAAAAGACGTGTCGAGCAGGGCGAGGTCGAGCAGCCATTCGCCGGGATAGTCGACGATGTCGAGGGCGAGCGACGCCGGTCCCGGGCGCCAGCCGGCCTTGCGCTCGAAATCGATGTCGACGCGCAGCTCCGAGATCCGGGTGGTGGATTGCGGCCAGCGCCGGTCCCTCACCAGGGCTGCGAGGTGCTCCTCGTAAGGAAACCGCGGCACCGCGTCGTCGGGCTGGTGCGCCAGCGCCGCCTGGCGGATGCGCCCCTCGGCGGAGGCGCGGAAGGCGGGAAGATTGGTGCCGCGGGTCAGGTGATGCACGAGCGCGGTCGTGAACACGGTCTTGCCCGAGCGCGCGAGCCCGGTGACGCCGAGGCGCAGGGACGGCCGGACCAGCTGGCCCGACGCCTCCCACAGGGACTGCGCGGCGGAGCCGGCGCGGGAGGCGAGATCGGTGATCGACGGCAAGGGCGGGGTGACCGGAGCGGGGTTCGGGTTCGGGGCTTAAGTGGGCACGAGGGGACGGGCGGGCAAGCCGGGGCATGCCGCCTCTCCCCGCCTCCCGCCGCCTCTCCTGGCGTCCTACTCCCTCTCCCCGCACGCGGGGAGAGGTTTGGGGTGAGGGGCCGATCGGAGAAACGCAATCTCTCCAGTGTCATGGCCGGGCCCGGCCCGGCCATCCCGACATGAAGACCGCGGTGGCGATGATCGAGCGCGCCTCTTCGATCGAGGTGGCCGGGACGAGCCCGGCCATGACAGGCGTAAAGCGGATGCGTCGAGCTTTCCCGACCGGCCCCTCACCCCAGCCCTCTCCCCGTAGAACGGGGAGAGGGAGTCCCGCGCGGGGAGAAGGTGTCGCCCTAATCGTCGTCCGCGTCGGCCCCGAGCGTCTTCGGCGTGACGAAGCGGTCGAGGCGGCCCGTTCTCGGCTCGACCTCGCGCCAGGATTCGACGGGGAAGTCGATCACGGCAAGGCCGGCCGTGGGGTATTTCTGCGACAGGCGTGCGAAGGCGTAGCGGTCGCCGTGGCCGACCAGGATCCTGGCGAGGCCCTCGAAGCCCGGATTGTGGCCGATCATCAGAAGCGTGCGCACCTCCGGCACCACCTCCTGCACGACCTCGAGCAGGCGCCCGGGCGGCGCCTCGTAGATGCGCGAGTCCGTGCGCACCTGCGCATCCGCGGCGGAGCCGCGCACCAGGTTCCAGGTCTCCTGCGTCCGGCGGGCGGGCGAGACCAGCACGAGGTCCGGCGCGAGCCCCTCGTCCGCCATGTGCCGCGCGACGAGCGGCGCCGCATCCCGCCCGCGGGTCGCCAGCGGCCGGTCGATATCGGCGCTGCCGCCGGGCCAGGCGGACTTGGCGTGGCGCAGGAGCATCAGGCGGCGCATCGTGTCACTCCGTTTGGCTCTCTCCAACCCGCCTGCGAACCCCCTCTCCCCGCTCGCGGGGAGAGGGAGGCCCGCACGGGGAGTGGGGATGGAACCTACCGTCCCTCCCGCCTTGCCATGAAGGCGAGCTTCTCGAACAGGCTCACGTCCTGCTCGTTCTTGAGCAGGGCCCCGTGCAGCGGCGGGATGAGCTTGCGGGTGTCGCGCTCGCGCAGTTGCTCGGGGCCGATGTCCTCGGCGAGCAGGAGCTTGAGCCAGTCGAGGAGCTCGGAGGTCGAGGGCTTCTTCTTCAAGCCGGGCACGTCGCGGAGCTGGAAGAAGATCCCGAGCGCCTCCTCGATCAGCCGGCGCTTGATGCCGGGGTAATGCACCTCGACGATGCGCGCCATGGTATCGGGGTCGGGGAAGCGGATGTAGTGGAAGAAGCAGCGGCGCAGGAACGCGTCCGGCAGCTCCTTCTCGTTGTTCGAGGTGATGATCACGATGGGCCGCAGGCGCGCCCGCACGGTCTCACCCGTCTCGTAGACGTGGAACTCCATGCGGTCGAGCTCGAGCAGCAGGTCGTTCGGAAACTCGATGTCGGCCTTGTCGATCTCGTCGATGAGGAGCACCGGCCGCTCCTCCGCGGCGAAGGCGTCCCAGAGCTTGCCGCGCTTGATGTAGTTGCGCACGTCCGAGACGCGCGGGTCGCCGAGCTGCGAATCGCGCAGGCGCGAGACCGCATCGTATTCGTAGAGCCCCTGCTGCGCCTTGGTGGTCGACTTGATGTGCCAAGTGAGCAGCGGCGCGCCGACCGACCGGGCGATCTCCTCGGCCAGCACGGTCTTGCCGGTGCCCGGCTCGCCCTTCACGAGGAGCGGCCGCTCCAGCACGATCGCGGCGTTGACCGCGACGGTCAGGTCCTCGGTCGCGACATATGACTCGGTTCCCGTGAAGCGCGCCATTCCTGGTCCTGTTCCAAATCCGGCAGCGACCCTAACGGCCGCCCCTCCCTTTCGACAACCGCGGGCTTACGTTAAGCCCGGGGCCGACGAGAGGTGAGATCTATGACCGACGACAGCTATCACAAGGACCGGCTCGGCAACCGGAAGCTCAGGCCCGAGACCCTGATGCTCGGCTACGGCTACGATCCGGCGCTCTCCGAGGGCGCGGTCAAGCCGCCGGTGTTCCTCACCTCGACCTTCGTGTTCCGCAGCGCCGAGCACGGCAAGGAGTTCTTCGACTACGTCTCGGGCCGGCGCGAGCCCCCGAAGGGCGAGACCGCGGGCCTGGTCTATTCCCGCTTCAACCATCCCAATTCCGAGATCGTCGAGGACCGGCTCGCGATCTTCGAGGAGGCGGAGGCCGCGCTCCTGTTTTCCTCGGGCATGTCGGCGATCGCGACCACGATCCTCGCCTTCGCGCGCCCGGGCGACGTGATCCTGCACTCGCAGCCCCTCTATGGCGGCACGGAGACGCTCGTCGCCAAGACGCTCAAGAACCTCGGCATGCACGCGGTCGGCTTCGGCAACGGCGTCGACGAGGCGGACATCCGCACGGCCGCCGACGAGGCCATGGCCAAGGGCCGCGTCTCGGTCCTGAAGATCGAGACGCCGTCGAACCCGCTCAACACCCTCGTCGACATCGCCCTCATCCGCCGCATCGCGGACGACATCGGGGCCAGGCAGGGCCACCGCCCGATGGTGGTCTGCGACAACACCCTGCTCGGGCCCCTCTTCCAGAAGCCGATCCAGTTCGGGGCCGACCTCTCGGTGTATTCGCTGACCAAGTATGTGGGCGGCCATTCGGACCTCATCGCGGGCGCGGTCCTGGGGTCCAAGGAGGCCATCAAGGCGGTGCGGCTGCTGCGCTCCGCGATCGGCACGCAGCTCGATCCGCATTCGTGCTGGATGATCGGGCGCTCCCTCGAGACCCTGTCGCTGCGCATGACGGCGGCGAACCGCAATGCCGAGATCGTGGCGAAATTCCTCTCCGAGCACCCCCAGGTCGCCAAGGTCCACCACCTCGCCTACCTGCCGGAGGGATCGCCCGAGCGGCGGGTCTACGAGGCCCAGTGCGAGGCGCCGGGCTCGACCTTCTCGTTCGACGTCAGGGGCGGCGAGCCGGAAGCCTTCAAGGTCCTCAACGCGCTCCAGATCGTGAAGCTCGCGGTGAGTCTCGGAGGCACCGAATCGCTCACCTGCCACCCGGCCTCCACGACCCATTCCGGCGTCCCGAAGGAGACCCGGGACCGGCTCGGGGTGAGCGACGCCACGATCCGCATCTCGATCGGCATCGAGCACCCGGACGACCTCGTCGCCGACCTCGCGCAGGCGCTCGCGAAGTTGGGATAGCACCCTCCCCGCGGCGGGATGGACATTCGCCGCGCGTTCCCCTCTCCCCACTGCGGGAGAGGGCGGCCCCTTAAGCGGGGTCGGCAGAGGGGCTGTCGCGCGTCGGGCACGATGTTGCAGGACGACCCCCTCCCTCCCCTCAGGGGAGGGCGACGCGGCGAAGCCGCGCGGGGTGGGGTGTTGCGCGAAGCGCATCCGGCACGTCAGCGGCAGGAAGATCGCCTTCGGCGAACACCCCACC
>DATAGO010000087.1:0-10474 GCA_036263675.1 Microvirga sp.
TGAGGTTCTTCCTGTCGGCGGCGCACGAGCCGCAGGCGATCCGTCAGGCGCTCAACATCCTCGCGCGCTTCAGCGCCCAGGCCACGCAGGCCGCCGCCGAATAGGCGCCGGTCCCGCCCGGGGCTCCGGCCCACAAGGCCATACAGGCCGACGAAGAGCCAATCCTAATCCACAGCCCGACCGCGGCAGGCAATCCGCGTGCCGCTCCATCGGCTGCGGCCCGAGACCGGCCGCTCGAGGTCAGGTCAGGTCGAAGCCCGATCCCAGCAGACCGACGGTGCCGATCGCCACGACCGCGCGATCGACCGTCGCGACGACGCGCAGGAGGGTGCGGATGCGGCCGTCCTCGAGCGGGGTCGCCTGTGCGAGCCGGGCCTGGAGCGTCAGCGTGGAGCCGATCGGGACCGGTTTCGTGAAGCGCAAGGAGAGATTCTCGACCGCCTGATCGGTCCTCCACCGGCGGACAAGGCGCTCGAACTGTCCCATCACGAACATGCCGTGCACGATCGGGCCCTCCAGGCCGATCCGCCGCGCGAACGCGGCATCGAGATGCACCGGGTTGTGATCGCGCGCGGCCAGCGCGTAGCGCTCCACCTGCGCGGCTTCGACGGGCCCCACCGTCAGCGTTCCGGGTGCCGCCGCGCTCGTCACGCCGCACCGAGCCGGATCTTGAGGATCGACGAGCGCGCCGAGCCGATCACCCCGTCGCCGTCGCGGATCTCCGCGGCGATCGTGACCCGCGGCGGATCCCCCTCCTGCACGTCGCAGGTTACGTCGAGCGCGTAGGTGCGGTCGAGGGCGAGCGGGGCGAAGTAGGTGAAATCCTGCATCTCGTGCACGGGCAGGCCCTCGCCGCCGAGCACGCCGACGAGCCAATCGCGCACCGCACCGTCCGCGAGCCAGCGGATCGGATAGGTGAGGGGCACATCATCCGGGATCTCGCCGGGCTCCACGAGCCCGAGCGCGTCCGCGAAGGCCGCGACGTCCGCGCGCGCCGTCGCGACTTCGAGGCGGAAACGGACTCCTGCGGACGTGGGATCCGCCATCGCCTCAGGCGACGCCGACCACCAGCGCGGCGTTGATGCCGCCGAAGGCGAAGGAGTTCGACATGGCGGCGCGGATCGGCATCGGGCGCGGCGCGTTCGCGACCACGTCGAGGGCGCAGTTCGGGTCGGCCTCCCGGAAATTGGCGGTGGGCGGCGCGCACTGGTCGCGCAGCGCCATGACGGTGAGGATGAGTTCGAGCGCGCCCGAGGCTCCGAGCGCATGGCCGTGAACCGGCTTCGTCGACGAGACCGCGAGCTTCCCCGCATGCGCGCCGAACGCCTTGTGCAGCGCCTCGGCCTCGGCCGTGTCGTTCAGCACCGTGCCGGTGCCGTGGGCGTTCACGTAGTCGATGTCCTCCGGCTTCAGGCCGGCGCTCTCCAGGGCATAGCGCATGGAGGCCGAGCTGCCGTCCGGGTCCGGCCGCAGCAGGTCGCGCGCGTCGCTCGACGTGCCGTAGCCGAGGAACCGGGCCAGCACGGTGGCGCCGCGCGCCTCGGCGACCTCGGCCGCCTCGAGCACGACCACGCCCGCGCCCTCGCCGAGCACCATGCCGTTGCGGCCCTTCGAGAACGGGCGCGAGGCGTCGGGCGACAGCACGCGCATGGATTCCCAGGCCCGCATGCAGGCCGGCGTGATGCAGGCTTCGCTGCCGCCCACGATGGCGCGGTCGACGACGCCGGCGCGGATCAGGTCGAACCCGACCCCGATCGCCTGGGCGCCCGAGGAGCAGGCGCTCGACACCGCGAAGGTCGGGCCCTGCGCGCCGTGGCGCATGCTCACATGGGAGGCGGCGGCGCTCGGCATGCTGCGCGGCACGGTGAGGGGGTGCGAGCGCCGCTGCTTCTCGGCATAGATCGAATAGAAGCCGTCGTCCTGCGTGTTGAAGCCGCCGATGCCGCTGCCGATGATCGAGGCGGTGCGCGGCCCGCGCAGTTCGCCGTCGAGCCCCGCCTGCGCGACCGCTTCTTCCGCGGCCAGCACGGCATATTGCGAGAAGGGATCGTAGCTGGCGAGATCCGCTTTCGTGATCGCCGTCTCGGGCTCGCCCTCCGGCACCTGGGCCGCGATCCCGACGCTCAGGCCGACGTCGCGGGCGAGGCGGATGGGACGCACGCAGGTCCGCCCTTCCCGGACGGCCTCCCAGAGCGCAGCGACGCCGAACCCGGCCGCGGAGACGGCCCCCAGTCCCGTGATGACCACATCCCTCACTGCGCCGCGGCTCCCTTGGCCTGCACGAGCCCGTGGATCGCGGTCACGAGGTCGCGCACCGTCTTGACCTCGGAGATCGTCTGGTCGACCGGCACGTAGATGCCGAACTCCTCCTCGAGGCCGTTGAGGATCATGACGACCTCGATCGAGGCGACCTCGAGCTCCTGGAGCGTCGCCTCGGGGGTCAACTTGGCCCGGTCGACCATCCCCTCCTTGGCGATGATGTCGAGCACGCGCCCGGCGAACTCGCTCGTCATGATGTCCTGATCGGGCGCGGCCGACTGGGCGCTGGTGTTCATCGTGGTGCTTCCGAAAATCCTGCTGGATGTACCTTTAGACCGCCTTTGCGGGCGGCGTCACCGATTTCTCATACAATCGATAGCGCTTGCGGGCCACCCCGCCCGCACGCTCGATCAGGCCGATCACCGCCCGGTTGTCCTCGAGGATCCAGCTCATCTCGAGGGTTTCCAGGTCTCGCCTGGAGGCGCGGCGGACGAGCTCGTCGAGCATGGCGATCAGCATCATGGCGCCCGCGGCCGATTGCCGGTAGCGCGGCTTGAGCCCCATGAGGACCATGCGGGCCGAACGGAAGTCCTGGCGCAGGAGGCGCCAGGCGAAGGTGGCCCAGCCGAAGGGCAGGAGGCTGCCATCGATGCCGGCCGAGAACTCGAAGATGTTGGGCAGGACGAGGCAGAAGCACGCCAGCTCGCCGCCGGCCTCGATCACGACCGCGCTGTCCGGGTAGAGGAAGGGCCGCATGGCCTTGCCCATGCGCTGGACCTCGCCGGGCTGCATGGGCACGAAGCCCCAATTGTCGCGCCAGGATTCGTTGAAGAGCGCCCGGAACGCCTCGACCTCATCGGGCAGGCGCTTGAGGTCGAGGCCTCGGACGCGCACGTCCTCGCCGAGCTTCGGGGGCCGGTGCCGGGCGCTGTTCACGTAATCGGGCACCGACAGGGTGAAGGCGAGGAGGTCCTTCACGGGCGCGAAGCCGGCCGCCCGCACCGCGCCCTCGAGATAGTCCGGATGCCACGGCATCAGGATCATGGGCGCTTCGGAGCGGCCCTCCACGAGCAGCCCCGCCTCGCCGTTGACCGAGAGGGTGAAGGGTCCGCGGATCGTCGTTGCGCCCTGCGCGGCCACCCATGCTTGCGCCTCCGCGAGGAGGCGCGCCACGGCCTCGCGATCGTCCGCCGCGTCGAGCGCGCCGAAGCTCGCCAGGCCGGGCGGCGCCGCGGGGTCGATCTGGGCCGAGATCCGCCCGACCGCCTGGCCGCCGCGCCGGGCGATCCAGAACCGCGCGTCGCCGTGATTAAAGAACGGGCCCTTCTTGCGGTCGAACAGCTCGTGGCGCTCGAGGTCGAGGGGCGGCACGAAGCCCGGCATGCCCCGGTAGAGCTCGCGCGGGAGCCGGACGAAGTCCCGCATCGCACCTGCGGTGGTCACGGGTTCGATCGTGATCGGCGGCATGGCATTCATCGGGGTCTCGGGGCGCAGGGAACCGGCCGGGATGCCGGCGGTCCCGGCCGCGGGCGGCCCTCCTTAAGGAGGGGTCGGGTCGGCGGCAATATGGAAGCGGAACCGCATCATGGCGGCCTGGACGAGCGGGGAGGGCAGGATCCGGGCCGCCTGGACCGCGGCGGCGAGCGGCCCGGGAAAGGCGATGACCCGCTCGTTTCGCGCGAGGCCCCGCCGGATCCGGGCCGCGGCCCGCTCGGGCCCGACCAGGAACGGCCGCCAGCCGCCGTAGCGGCGGCTCATGTCGGTCTCGACGAAGCCGGGGCAGATCACGCTCACGCCGACGCCCGAAGGCGCGAGGAGCGCCCGCAGGGCAAGGGCATAGGTGAGCACCCCCGCCTTGCTGGCGCAGTAGCCCGGCGAATCCGGGATCGGAAGGAAGGCCGCGAGCGAACTCATGAACGCGATCTGCCCGCCGCCGCGCCGCCGCATCGGCTCGACGAAGGGGGCCGCGGTCGCGATCGCCCCTTCGAGGTTGACCCGCACCTGGCGGATCGCGGTCTCGCCGCTCTCGGGGCTCCCGCCGGCGTCGGTGCCGCCCGACACGCCCGCATTGGCGACGACGAGGTCCGCGGGGCCCTCCGCTTCGAAGGCGTCGAGCCAGGCCGTCAGAGCGCCGGTGTCGCGCACGTCGAGGATGCCGGTGCGCACCGTCGCTCCGGCAGCCTCGCAGCGCTGCACCACGCCGGCGAGGCTCGGGGCCGAGCGCGCCACGAGGCCGAGCCGCACGCCCGGGCCGGCATAGGCCTCCGCGAGCGCGGCGCCGATCCCCCGGCTCGCCCCCGTGACGACGACGGCGCGCGGAGAATCCCGTCCGCTCAAGCGCGGACTTCGGTGAAGGCGTCGGGGAGAAGGTGGTCGGCCATTCCGGCGACGCCGCTCCAGCGCGTCTCGTCCTGGGGCAGGCTGTCGGCCTGGAGCCGCTGCAGCGTCCCCGCGATGCCGATCTTGATGCCATGCGACGTGAAGTAGCTGCCGTTCACCTGGCTCCAGTGGATCAGGAGGCGCCGGAAGGCCTCGAACAGCTCCGGATCCGGCTTCGCGGCACCGGTCCAGAAGGCGTCGAGCGGTCCCTGGAAGGTGAGGCCCGGAACATCGTAGATGGCCTTGCCGAGCGCGATCAGGGGCGACCCCATCGCGAGCGCCGAGGTCCCGACCGTGCTGTTGACCAGGATGGTGCCCTCGGCCCCGACCAGCAGGGCGTTGAGGTCGCCGCCGTCGATGAGCCGCAGCCGGTCGGCGACGCCGTATTTCTCGCCAATCCGCTTCAGGTTGCCGCGGTGGTTGACGAGGCCGTTGTCGAGCGGGTGGAGCTTGGCCACGAGAAGCGCGTCCTGCGGCGCCGAGCGCGCGAAGGACGCCACGACCGCCTCGAAGATCTCGGCGAGCTTCTTGTACGGCGAGTGGACGCGGATCTGGTAGTCGCTCTCGAGCTGCATCGGCAGCAGGTAGTAGGGACGGCCGCTCTCCTGCACCTCCGCGATGATCCGGGCCGTGCGGCGCTTCTCGAACGGGCGGCGGGCGAGACGGCCGACCCAGCCCACCGCCTCCATGAGCGGATGGTCCGGGCGGTGCCAGCGGAAGCGCGGGTAGAGCGGCCGCCCGATGACGTTCGCGGCCACGAAGGACAAATCCCACACGAGTCGCGACGGGAAGCCGCCGGAGACGCTGTGCTCCTTGGGCAGCGGCGGCAGTTGCGCCGCCCGCTGGCGGATCTCGTCCGGATCGGTCGGGAAGGACGAGTAGCCGTTGATGCCCCCGGCCTCGCAGATGATCCAGTTCGGGCGGGTATAGCCGTCCTCGAAGACGTGCAGGCGCAGGCCGATCTCCCGCGCGGCCTCCGCGGCCACCTTGTGGTAGGGCCGGCAATCGCCGAACAGGATCACGTCGGTGATGCCGCGGCTCGTCAGGTAGCCCCGGATATACGGACCCCAATCCTCCAGGCGGCCCCGGTACGCCGTCGCGTTGCGCGCATTCCAGAACAGCTCGTCCCCGAGGCACAGATTGATCCGCTGGACGTCGTATCCGCGCCGCCCGAGCTCACGGCCGAGCCGCCGGAAGAAGGGTGTCGCGAGGCTCTGGAGGAAGAGAAAACGGCGCGCGGGTCCCTTGCGATCGGCCGATTCGGGGTGAGCCATCGGTGTTCTTCTCCCTGGCGCCGGGGCGGATTTTCGTCTGTTATCCCCGGCGGATGAGCGGCTTGGCTGCCGGATGGGGCGCCCGCCGGTCGCTGAAAGTCACCCGGGTTTTGGCGCATCGGGGCGAAAATCGCAACCGTTCCGCCGTTCCGGGCGGGCGCCCGGGGCAGCCGACGCGGGCCCGGGGCCCGTGCGCCGGCCGAGAAAGCGCTTTGGCGCCGGCCGCGCTTCCGCTATGAGCCGACGCCTTCGGGGCCGGCCCGAGGGTCGGGAGCGTCCATGGTCTTTGCCCTTCTGGTCCTTGCCTTCTGCCTTCCGGCAGGCATGGCGCTGGAGCGGGCCGTGAGGACGGGCGGCGCGCCTGCGGACCCCTTGCGGGGCCGGGAGGGGATTGCCGCGGCGATCCCGGCCGGAATCGGCCTCGCGATCCGGTTCGCAGCCCACCTCTGCCTGCTCTTGGCCTGCTTCGGGCTGGCCTGGCGCCCGGTGCTGGCCGGCGCCGCCTATCTCGGCATCGTGGGCGGACTCGCGGCAGCGAGCCGGATCAAGCATCGCATCATGCGCGAGAACGTCGTCTTTTCGGACCTGCTCCTGGTCCGGACGATCATCCGGCATCCGCGGCTCTATTATGTGAGCTTTTCCGACCCCCGCGTCGTTCTTGCCGTCGCCGGTCTCGGCGCCGCGGCCGTGGCCTGGCTCGTTCTGGAGCCGAGTCTCCTGGTTTCGGGAGCCCGGGCCTTCGTGCTGGCGCCGCTCCCGCTCCTTGCGGGCCTCGCCGGCCTCTGGGGAACCGCGTTCGCGGGCGCGCGACCGGTGGCCCGCGCGGCCCTACTCCGGGACAACCCGACCGTGGCGATCGACGCGGCGATCGACGCCGTGGGCCTGCTCGCCAGCCTCCTGACCCTCTGGGGGGAGTGGATCCGGATGGAGCGCCCGCCCGAGGCGGTGCGAGCCCATGCGCAGCCCGACGACGGCCGGCCCGCTCCCGGCGCCGGGGCTGGGCTTGCGCCGCTCGTCATCGCGATTCAGTGCGAATCCTTCATCAACCCCGCGGGGCGGGGTCTCGCGGCGCCCGGCCTCGCGGCCTTCGAGGCCGCTTCCGCAACTGCGGTCCATGCGGGCCGCCTCCATGTGCCGGCCTTCGCGGCCAACACCATGCGGGCCGAGTTCGCCTTCCTGAGCGGATTGCCGAACCGGGCGCTCGGGTGCGACCGCTTCAATCCCTATCTGACGGCGCCGGCCTATGCGGACGTGGTCTGGCCGGCCCGCCTCCGCGCGGCGGGCTGGCGGACCGTGTTCGCCCACCCTTACGACCGCCGCTTTTTCGAGCGCGACCGGGTCGTGCCGGCGCTCGGCTTCGAGGCGACGCGCTGGCAGGAGGACTTCGCGGATGCGGCGCGGCGCGGCCACTATGTCGCGGACGTCGAGGTCGCCCGCCTGCTCCTGCGCGAGGCCGAGGCCGCGCGCGGGCCGACCTTCGTTTTTGCGGTCACCATGGAGAACCACGGTCCCTGGGGCGCCGGCCGACTGCCGGGCCTCGACCGCCCGGTCGACCAGTACCTCCACCACCTCCAGGGCTCGGACGCGATGGTGGCGGCCCTGATGGCAGGGTTGAGGCATCGGGCCGGCCCGACGCTGCTGTGCCTCTACGGCGACCACGTGCCCGCCTTGAGCGGGCTCGGCCCCGAGGCGGAGGCAGGGCTGACCGATTTCGTGATCGTCGACCCTACGGGCCGGACGCCGCCGGGCGTCAGCCGCGACCCGCGCCGCGTCGAGGACCTCCTCTCCCTGTGCCTGGCGGCTCTCCCCGAGCCGACCGCAATGCCGCGGGCCCGCGCGCCGGCGCGGTAGGTTCGGTCCGCCGCCTCCCGTTCCCGGGCGGCGCACCGCCCGCCGTTGCATGCGGAGCATCTCCTGCTATGACAGCGGGGACGTTTCTCCGGCGCGTCGAGACGCGCATGTCCGGAGGTTCCTTGCGGCTTCATCCCCTGGAGGCCGGTCGCTGCCCGTCGAGCCGAGGCGACAGCGCTCGCACGGAGACGAAACCGCGCCCCGCATGGTCCGCCCGCCCTCGCCCCGGCGGTCGACGGCGGCAGGGCTCGCACAGAGACGAAACCGCCCCGGCCCCATGAGCAGCAAGTTTCATATCGGCGACACGGTCCATTTCTACCCGTCGGAGCATGATTTCGACGCCGAGAACGCCGTCGAGGACTATCTCGTCAAAGGCTTCGTCCCCGCCGATCCGCCGCTGACCCGGGAGAGCCGGATCGTGACGATCGGCCCCTGCTTTGCGCAGGCGGTCGCGACGCATCTCCAGAGCCAGGGCTATACGGTGACGAGCCGCACCGACGAGAGCACCCACATCGCCCGGTTCGGCGACAAGATCGGCAACACCTTCGCGGTCCGGGGGCAGCTCGAATGGGCCTGGGCGGGCACGGAGCCCGCGGTGGACCTGTGGCACGGCTACGCCGCAGAGCCGCTGCTGCGGGACGAGGCCACGCGCGAGCGCACGCGGCGGCTTCTCGACGAGGCGGATGCGTTCGTCCTGACCCTCGGAAATGCGGAGATCTGGCAGGACGAGCCCACGGGCGGGGTGTTCTGGGGCGCCGTGCCGGTCGACCAGTTCGAGCCCGCGCGCCACCGGTTCCGGGTCTCGACCTACCAGGAGAATCTCTCCAACCTGATGGAGATCTACCGCATCGTCCGCCGCAACCGTCCCGACGCCACCATCGTGACGAGCCTCGGCGCCACGCCCGCGCCCGCCACCTTCCGGGACGTGGCCTGCCTCGCGGCGAGCACGTCGTCGAAGAGCATGCTGCGCTCCGCCCTCGACGAGTTCTTCCGGGTCGTGGGCCCGCGCGACCCCAACTTCCACTACTTCCCGAGCTACGACATCGCCCGCTACGCGATCCCGCGCGCCATGACCCCGGATTGCCGCCGCCTGCGGCCCGCGGTCTCGGGTTTCCTGACCCTCCTGTTCGAGCACTACTTCGCGGAGGCCCGGGTCTCCAAGGGCGACCTGCACGCGCTGTTCCGGGCGGTGCGGCAGGGGGATCAGCGGCCTGCGGCTCCGCCGCCGCCCGCTCCCCCGTCGCGCCAGGCCGACGCGGCGACCGAAAAGGCCCGCCGCCGCAAGGCCAAGAAAGCCGGGCAGCCGGGCAAGAAGGGCGCTCGGACATGACCGCTCCCGCACGAGCCGGAGCGGCCTGCGCAGCGCCGTCCGCTCCCGGGCCCGGCAGGGGCTGGAGGATGAAACCGGTTCATGCCATGGCTGGCGGCCCCTACGCGGCGGGCGACCATCCGCCGGGAGCCGCCCTGGACGGCTCCACCGCTCCCGAACGGAAGAGAACGAGATGACGCAGACGGTCCTGATCGACGGATTCAATCTCGGCCTGGAGAAGGGCACCGGAATCGCGACCTACGCGCGCAATCTCAGCTATGCCGCCGGCGGTCTCGGCTACCGCGTCGACGTCCTGTACGGGCTTCGGACGCCCTTCACCCGCGATCCCCTCCTGCAGGAGGCCTACTTCTTCAATCCGCCGGCGCAACGGCCCCACGGGCGCCTGCGCCTGGCGCGCCACCGGGTCGAACAGGTGGTTCGGGCGCCCTTCGGCTATCCGATCCAGGAGGTGCCGCTGTCGGGTCAGGTGGTCTCGCGCTCCTTCAGCAGCCGGCTGCCGCATTACGACCGGATCTGGAACGGCTCGGACATCTTCGGCGCGGCGCATGCCTATTTCGACGTGACCGGCCGGCTGATGCCGGTCCATATGCCCGAGGCGCCGCACATCGCGCACTGGACCTATCCGATCCCGATCCGGGCTCCAGGGGCGAAGAACATCTACACCCTGCACGACCTCGTGCCGCTCAAGCTCCCTTATACGACGCTCGACCGGACCCGCTCCTATCACCGGCTGATCCGGACGATCATCGACCACGCGGACCACATCGTCACGGTCTCCGAGCAGTCGAAGCGCGACATCTGCGACCTGTTCAAGGTTTCCGAGGACCGGGTCACGAACGCCTCGCAGGCCGTGCACCTGCCGGAGGACCAGGTGTCGAAGCCCGTCGACGTGGTCCGGCGCGAGCTCGAAGGCCTGTTCAACATCGGCTACCGCGACTACTTCCTGTTCTATGGCGCCGTGGAGCCGAAGAAGAACGTCGGCCGGCTCATCGAGGCCTATCTCGCTACCAACATCGACACGCCCCTCTTCGTGGTCGGGTCGTCGGCCTGGAAGTCCGATCAGGAGCTGCGGCTTCTCACCGCCCTCGACGGGGGCACCCTCAGAGGGCGCGTGCGCCGCCTCGACTACGTCCCCTCGAACATCCTGATCACGCTGATCCGGGGCGCCAAGGCGGTGCTGTTCCCCTCGCTGTACGAGGGCTTCGGCCTGCCGGTGCTCGAGGCGATGACGCTGGGCACTCCCGTGCTGACCTCCAAGGAGGGCTCCACCCCCGAGGTGGCAGGGGACGCGGGCCTGCTCGTCGACCCCTACGACGTCGCCGCCATCGCGGAGGGCATCCGCACGCTCGACGCCAACCCGGAGCTCTGCGCCGACCTCGCC